>DJWM01000001.1 GCA_002441565.1 Candidatus Dependentiae bacterium UBA6230 | reverse complement strand
CCAAAGGTTGCTAAGCATGGGAACTGGGTCCTTAACACAGCAATCTTGAAAGCAAAGTACGCATGGCAATTAACTTCTCGTGGCACTGGTGTTGCTTATAAGGGCTTGTCGCATGGAACCAAAGCTCTTTATCATGGAGCGCAGTATGGAGCGAACTTCGCCTATCAGAATGCGGCACAAGGAGCCACTTTCATCGGACAAAATGCTGTTCCGATAGGACTTGCGGTTGGAGGAACATATATTACCTACCGCATAGTAAAAAAAATAGTACAAGAGAGCATTAAAGCATCTAATGAAACCCCACCTAATATCATTAGGTTAACTAGCAACTACTATTTACAGCATCTTATCAGGCTTCAACAGCAACAAGAAGCCTATATAGCCGCGAAGACAGAAAATAGAGCTATCGGTGAAAATATTATTGCTGAGGCCACTGAATTTCGTGAAAAGCAATCGCTTGTTCATCTTAAAGATCATAAATCAATCAAGAAAGAACTTGCGCGTAAATTAGCTCTTAAACACGCGGTTGCTCGCGTATCCCATCCTAAGGGCCCAGATGACGACAAAGATAAAGAGCGCTACAAACGTCCTGATGTGCGTTACACTCCGGAAGAGATCCGCAAGATCGCACAAGAGAGAGGATGGGAGGAAATTAAAAACCATGATGCAGATGTTTCGAATCAGAAGTTGTGGTATAACCCAGAAACAAAGTCCTACTACAGTTATGATCGCACTGGTCATGGTGGTGGCGTGTGGAAGCAATTCGTAAAGGATGGTAAATCATTTAAACGCATTGCAACATTGGACGAAATGCTCGGAAAAATTAGGAATTAATATGCATAAAAATCTTTCTATACAGGTGACAAAAGAGCGATATGCGGGAGATAGTTTTGATACATTTGTATTTAGCATTTCTGTCCTTGGAAAAATTGTTTATGAATATCCTATCGTGTTGGACAGTTGGGCGCTTAATGACTATAAGCAACAATGGATGGGGGCTCTTGAGCGACTCAAAGCGAATAAAACTTCATGTTTAGTCATCTGCTATAATAATATAACCAAGAGAGGGTTTCCTGGTGTAATTACTATAGATGTTTTCAAGGTGCTTAATTCTAAGTTATTATTTCAATTGCGTGATTTTTCGTCTGATATGTATATAAAAATACTTAAAGAAAAAGAATACAACATGCAAAGTTGTTATGATTTTATCATGCCGTTCGAAACGCATAACGAGTATGGTTGGGAACTAGATTACTGGTCATGCGATTATAATCCTCAAGAAATTGACCAGCTTATTGCAGAATTAAAAAAATAGCGTTCGCGATAATAAATCGTCATTCGAGTACAGCGTGTAGTAGCATTTCATGCAGAAGTGTTACTACACGCGTTTTGCCACTGAATTTCGTGAAAAGCAATCGCTTGTTCATCTTAAAGATCATAAATCAACCAAGAAAGAACTTGCGCGTAAATTAGCTCTTAAACACGCGGTTGCTCGCGTATCCCATCCTAAGGGCCCAGATGACGACAAAGATAAAGAGCGCTACAAACGTCCTGATGTGCGTTACACTCCGGAAGAGATCCGCAAGATCGCACAAGAGAGAGGATGGGAGGAAATCAAAAACCATGATGCAGATGTTTCGAACCAGAAGTTGTGGCACTGTCCAAAAGAGAATCGTTACTACAGCTACGATCGAACTGCCCACGGTGGAGGCGTATGGAAAGAATTTAAAAAAGCTGGTAAATCATTCAAGCGCATTGCAACGCTAGACGATGCACTTAAAGAAATTAGGGGCTAAGATATGTGTAAAAATTTTTCCATTCAAGTTACAAGAGAACGATATGAAGGCGATAATTTTTACACTTTTGAGTTTAATCTGATTATAAATAGTAAAGTAGTTCGCCAACGTCCGTTATTATTTGGTAGCTGGCATCTTCGTGACTATAAGCAACAATGGGCTGAAGCCCTCGAAAGACTTAGAACGCACAAAACAACATGTTTAGTAACTTGTTACAATAACAATGTTGCTGAAGGTGATTTTCCTGGAGTCAATACAATAGATATCTTCAAAGTAATCAATAGCAAGCTTCTGTTTCAACCACGTAATTTTTCTTCTGATGAATATATAAAAATGCTTAAAGAAAAAGAATATAATATGCAAAGTTGTTACGATTTTATCATGCCCTTTGAAACGCATAATGATCATGGATGGGAACTTGCTTACTGGTCATGTGATTATGACCCTCAAGAAGTTGATCAGCTTATTGCGGAGCTGAAAAAATAGTTCTCGCGCCTCCTCGTCGTCATTGGGGCCAGATGATGACAAAGATAAAGAGCGCTACAAACGCCCTAATGTCCGTTACACTCCGGAAGAGATCCGCAAGATCGCACAGGAGAGGGGATGGGAGGAAATCAAAAACCATGATGCAGATGTTTCGAACCAGAAGTTGTGGAAGACTCCCGACGACAAATTTTATAGCTATGATCGTACCGGCCATGGCGGTGGTGTATGGAAGCAGTTTGTGAAAGATGGCAAATCATTTAAGCGTTTTGCAACGCTCAATGATCTGTTTAAAGAAATCAGAGGGTAATTGTGCATAGGAATTTTTCTATCCAAGTCACAAAAGAACGATTTGAGGGTGACAATTTTGATACCTTAAAGTTTAATCTAGTTATTAATGGTAAAGTGATTCGTGAATTTCCGCTGCCATTTAAAGGCTGGTCTCTTAGTGACTATAAGCACCAATGGATTGAGGCATTGGAAAGACTTCAAACGCACAAAACAACGTGTCTGGTAACCTTCTACAATAATCATGTTATCAAGAGAGGCTTTCCCGGAGTAGATACAATAGATATTTTTAAAGTGATCAACAGTAAGCTTCTGTTTCAGCCGCGCAATTTTTCTTCTGATGAATACATAAAAATGCTGAAAGAAAAAGAATATAACATGCAAAGTTGTTACGATTTTATCATGCCCTTCGAAACACACGATGATCATGGGTGGGAATTACAATACTGGTCATGCGATTATGATCCTCAAGAAATTGACCAGCTCATTGCAGAGCTGAAAAAATAATTTCCACGATCCTCGTCGTCATTGGAGCCTGATGACGAGGATAAAGAGCGCTACAATCGTCCTGATGTGCGTTACACTCCGGAAGAGATCCGCAAGATCGCACAAGAGAGAGGATGGGAGGAAATTAAAAACCATGATGCTGATGTTTCGAATCAGAAGTTGTGGAAGACTCCAGAAGGCAAATTTTATAGCTACGATCGAACTGCCCACGGTGGCGGTGTATGGAAGCAATTTACGAAAGATGGTAAGCGATTTGTCAGATTTGCAACAACTAATGAATTTTTTGATCCGATTAGAGGTTAGCAGTGCACAAGAATTTTTTCATAAGTACGCCGATCAAGAAAGATGAATATGGGAAAGATGTCTATGTTTTTACATTAAAGATAAAAAACAAAATTATATTCGCAAATAATATGGTTCTTGGTACTTGGACAATACGCGAATATAGAGAGCAGTGGATAAATGCTCTACAGCGATTAAGAACTGAGGATATATCGTGTATTGTTCAAGCATATGTGCACATTTTAAGTTCAAATTATACTGGTATTACGATGTTTACCCTGTTCAGGAGTGGCTTGACGTTATACATATAATATAAAGCATTAATGTCTGATAGCGATCAAAGATTGCTCAGGGAAAAAGAGTTTAATATCCAAACATGTTATGAGTTTATTACTCCCATACGAACTCACAATGAATATGGTCAAGAACTTCTTGTATGGTCATGTAACTATGACCCTCAGGAAATTGATCAGCTTATTGCGGAGCTGAAAAAATAATTTTCACGATCCTCGTCGTCATTAAGGCCTGATGACGAGGATAAAAGCGCTACACCCCAGCACAGATACACCACATTGCTTACGCATGAGGTTGGAGGAAATTAAAAATCATGATGCTGATACTTCGAATCAAAAGTTGTGGAAGACTCCTGACGGCAAATTTTACAGCTACGATCGAACTGCCCACGGTGGTGGTGTGTGGAAAGAATTTGCGAAAATTGGCAAATCATTCAAACGTATTGCGACGCTGGATGAAGCACTTGAAAAAATTAGGAATTAATATGCATAAAAATCTTTCTATACAGGTGACAAAAGAGCGATATGAAGGAGATAGTTTTGATACCTTCAATTTTAATCTAATTATTAATGGAAAAGTTGCTCATGAACGGCAATTATTGTTCGAAAGTTGGCATCTTCGTGACTATAAACAACAATGGGCTGAAGCTCTTGAAAGGCTTAGAACGCACAAAACAACTTGTTTGGTCATCTGTTACAATAACAATGTTGCTAAGGGTGATTTTCCTGGAGTTAACACCATAGATATTTTTAAAGTAATCAATAGTAAGCTCTTATTTCAATCGCGAATATTTTTTTCCGATGAATATATAAAAATGCTTAAAGCCAAAGAATATAACGAACGCAGCTGCTATGATTTTATTATGCCGTTTAAAACACACAATAAGCACGGCTGGGAGTTAGATTACTGGTCATGTGATTATGATCCTCAAGAAATTGATCAGCTCATTGCAGAGCTGAAGAAATAGTTTTCGCGATCCTCGTCGCCATTAGGGACCGGATGACGATAAAGATAAAGAGCGCTACAAGCGTCCTGATGTGCGTTACACTCCGAAAGAGATCCGCAAGATCGCACAAGAGAGAGGATGGGAGGAAATTAAAACCATGATGCTGATGTTTCGAATCAGAAGTTGTGGAAGACTCGTGAGGGTAAATTTTATAGCTATGACCGTACCGGCCATGGTGGTGGCGTATGGAAACGATTCATGAAGGATGGTAAATCATTTAAGCGTATTGCAACAGTTGATGATGTGCTTGAAAAAATAAGAGGATGATTGTGGGCAAATGCCTGAATATTATCGTACAAAAAATCGCAAGAGAAACAGTATTCAAATTGTTTGTTAAGGGGGAGCTTATTGAACAAGCAACATTGATATTTAAAACATGGAATTTGTGCGATTATAAAAAACAGTGGATTGAGGCGTTAGAAAGACTTAGAACATACAAAACAACATGTCTTGTAATCTGCTATAACGATAAAACAAATAGAGGATTTCCAGCAATTAGTACGGTAGATATTTTTAAAGTACTTAATAGTAAAGTTCTATTTCAATCACGCGTTTTCTATGCAGATGAATATATAAAAATGCTTAAAGAAAAAGAGTACACCATGCAAAGTTGTTATGATTTTATCATGCCTTTCGAGACGCATAATGACCATGGATGGGAATTGCAATACTGGTCATGTGATTATGATCCTCAGGAGATTGATCAACTTATCGAGGAATTGAAAAAATAGCGTTCGCGACAGTAAATTATCATTAAAGCACACCGTATAGTAACGGCTTGGATGAATACATTTTATGTAGGAGTACTGCTACATGCGTATTTACGTAAGAAGTTACCTTCTTTATTTTTTGCACAAAAAATATGCGGCAAGTGCTTGTCCCCGCTTGTGTTCACCCCACTCCCCTTCACGTAGAAGATCTTTAAGCACTTGCCGCATGGTATTTTGTAACTGCACTATCAGAGTACAGTGCTATGATACTCATTTACTAAAGTTAAATGCAATGTTTCTATAACAAATAGGGGGCAAAATCTTGCCCCCATGATATTAACCTAAATCATGTAATTGATTTGACCGTTACGCGGTAGTCGATGATTCACTATTTTTAGTGTGCGAAATGTTATAGTGTTCACCAAGCTGCTGTTTAATTAGTCGCTCAGAAAATGCTGCTGCATTTTCAATAACTGTTCTGACTTGACTTCTAAGCTTAGAGACATTGCCAGGTGTTTTTTGTTCAGAATATTCTTCGAATCGCTTAATACCTTCATGCAATGAGGTGAACTTCGTCCTATTATTCCACGCCTGCAGCGCGGCCTTATTGGCACTATTAAGCGCTATTTGAACCGCATTTGTAAGCATACGATAGGTTTCGTTATTACACCGCTCCAACTTATAGGGATCATGATCTTGTGCATAATTGTTTGCACATGCTTCCATGTGCTCCTTTAATTCCTGATTATGATCAAGGACAGATTTTGCGACACTTGTATTAGATAAGACAATTTCATCTTGCTGAATGATCTGCTGCCTAAGATTACGCTGTTCCTGTGCAGCAACTACATATTCTGCGAATGTTTTTATAGCGACTGGCGATGGTTTATAGCCCAAAAAGCCCCAAAAACCGCCACACCGATATTTATCGTCTGGAACAGAGAGATACGTTACAACTTTATCAGGAAACCAAAAACCAGCAGGAACTCCTATGGAGGCTTCCAACTTGATAATTCCTGAAAGAATCATTAAAACGGTCATCAACCAAATTTTTTTCATAGAATCCTCCACTTAAACATAAGCCCATTTGTATTAATGATTCACGATAGTGTAATAAAAGTCAAAAGCCCCCCAAAAAAACAAAAGAGCCTGCAAAAAATATTCGCAGGCTCTTCCAGGTACCAATCAGGTGGGGGCAACAGAAAATAATCCGTATTGCTGTAGTAAACCTTAAGATACGCATGTTCTGTCATCGTACTTTCTGCTTAGCTACGCCAATGACCGCATATGGCTAAACATCCTAGATTGTTACTTTCCCATACACTGAAAAACCTAGAAAACGTTGTGTATGGATACTATCTGCTACCGATTTAATCCAATCCGCCAGATAGAAACGACCTGATTGGCAAAACCACGGCGTTAACCGGGATCTTGACGATAGCACCTTGCTGTTTTACGAGTACTCAAGGCTAAGCTCGACATGCTCTCAAAGCTTACAACAATACGTTAATTTCCTTAACGCCCCCATAAGCTTTCTCTCAACCACCTTGTTGGATGGTTTAGTGAGATTTATTTCAAAGAATCTTCTTATACATACCTTAAAATATTTGATGTCGAAAAATCAACAAAAAATTCAAGTTATTTTAAAATATCACTCAAACTGGCGCATTAAACCTGATTTTTTCATAAATTTTTATCATTAATCTTGCGCCACTTCAATTCCTCCCTGTTTTAACAGAAGATGCACACGTTGAATGCCTGGATGCCTGAGCAGATACTGTGATATCGGTACCATGACATCCCGCTGAATAATCCGAGTAAGTGGCCGTGCACCAAATTCCCTTTCGTAACCACGTTCGGCAAGCTCCTTGATTATTTCATCTCCTACCTGCAGCACCACGTTTTGTTCCTGTAGCCGTTGCTTTAACCGCTCAATCTGAATACGCGCAATACGTTCTACGTCTTGTGAGGTCAACGATTTGAAAAATACTATAGCATCTATGCGGTTAAGAAATTCGGGACGAAATGTTTTGTGAAGTTCACGCTCTACCTGTTCCTTAACGGTATCCGTCAACTCCTTGGCTGCTAAAATGAGCGGAGATCCTATATTAGAAGTCATGATAATGACACAATTCTTGAATGACACAACACGCCCTTGTCCATCGGTTAAATGGCCTTCATCAAGGATTTGTAAAAAAATATTAAAAACATCAGGATGAGCTTTTTCGATTTCATCAAAAAGTAAAACACAGTACGGATTCCGGCGTACCTGTTCGGTGAGCTGACCGCCTTCTTCATAGCCAACATACCCCGGAGGAGCACCAATCAATCGCGCAACGGCGTGTTTCTCCATGTACTCGGACATATCAATGCGTACCATTTTTTTAGGATCGTTAAAGAGAAAATCCGCTAACGTCTTGGCAACCTCTGTTTTGCCTACCCCTGTCGGCCCCAAAAATAAAAATGATCCGATAGGTTTATTGGGATCCGCAAGCCCGGCACGATGCATTTGGATTGCATGCGTTACCTTTTCCAACGCTTCTTCCTGCCCTACCACACGCTGTCTGAGAATTTCCTGCATGCGCAATAACTTCTGCGTCTCGCCTTCTTGCAATTTTTCTACTGGAATTTTTGTCCATCGAGCAAGTACATGGGCAATATCATGTTCGTCGACTTGCTGCTTGATTAATGAAACTTTTAATTCTTTGAGTTTTTCTTGTTGCTCCACTACCTCGCGCTCAAGACGGGCGAGTGTTCCATATTTTATCTCTGATGCTTTTGCATAGTCGCCATCGCGCTCTGCCTGAGCATAGCGTTGTTGAGCTTGCTCAAGTTCCTCTTGAATCTTATTGATCCGCTCAAGCGGCGCTTTTTCTGATTTCCACCTACTTAAAAGGGCTGCATGCTGCTCCTTGATATTTGCCAACTCTTTCTCAAGCTCTGTCAGTCGAGCTTTTGCCAGCGCATCATCTTTTTCTTTGGTAAGCGCAACTTTTTCAATTTCTAATTGCCGAATCGTTCTTTCAAGTTTATCAAGTTCTTCAGGGTGAGAATCGATTGCCATTTTTACTTTGGCTGCTGCTTCATCAATCAAATCAATTGCTTTGTCTGGTAAAAATCGATCAGGAATATATTTTGCCGAAAGAGTCACAGCATCAACTAATGCCTGATCTTTTATACGAATGCCGTGGTGCAGTTCATAGCGTTCTTTAAGTCCACGTAAAATGGAAATAGCGTCTTCAATACTTGGTTCTTCCACCAGCACTTTCTGAAACCTGCGCTCTAACGCCGCATCTTTCTCTATATATTTCTTGTACTCTTTAAGTGTTGTCGCACCAATGCAATGCAACGTTCCTCGTGCTAATGCAGGCTTGAGCAGATTCGAAGCATCCATACCGCCACCGGTTGAGCCAGCTCCCACTAACATGTGTAATTCATCAATAAAGAGAATAATAGAATCCCCACTCTCTTCGATTTCTTTCAGCACACTTTTTAAGCGATCTTCAAATTCTCCTTGATATTTGGCACCAGCAATAAGCAGCCCAAGATCTAAAGCATAAATTTTTTTATTTTTGAGGCTTTCTGGCACATCGTTATTAACAATACGCTGCGCTATGCCTTCAATAATGGCGGTTTTACCTACACCTGGTTCACCTATAAGCACCGGATTATTTTTGGTACGCCGGGAAAGTATTTGAATTACCCGTCTTATTTCTTCATGCCTTCCGATGACCGGATCCAACTTACCTTTTTTTGCCAGATCAGTAATATTTTGGCAGTACCGCTCCAATACCTGATACTTATTTTCTGCCGTTTTGTCAGCCACTTTTTTTCCTTTCCTCAATGTCTGCATGTATTCCAATACTTGCTGCTTGGAAAATGTATACTTCTGCAAAAACTTTTTGATTTCTTGAGGTACATAAGTACCGTGCGCAAAACCAAGCAGATAATGTTCGAGACTGATATAGTGATCACCTAATTGATCTGCTTCCTGCTTACACTCCTGCAAAAAACGTTCTAATGATTGGTTCAATGACAGCTGACCGCCCTCAACCACAGGTAATGTGACAAGAGCTTGCTGCACCAGTTGCTGCAATTCTGTTAATGGCACTCCGAGCGCAGAAAAAAATGATCTACAAAAATCATTTTCTAAACTTGCAGAAATAAGATGCATTACGGTTACTGAAGGATTCTTGTGCCTCGTTGCACGTTGTGCAGCTGCACTTAAAAGTTCATAGCTCGCATGGGTAAATTGTTCTTGATTCATGGATACCTCTTTTATGAAACCATAATAATGTCCCATATACCACTTTTCCTACGATACCACATTACTGGTTCTCTAAGCTAAATAACCATTGTCGAGATGCGCCTGTACCATAGAAAACTCGATAACATACAACAATAGAATCAGAATAATGCCACTGCTCACCTTGGAGACCTCTATTATTGTTATAAAACAAAAAGATTTTTAACAAATCTACCATACCTGCTCAAAACAGTGATTCCTGTCATGCGATTGCAAAAAATCATATGACAGGAATCGTTACTTAAAGATTATACATCAACATTTATTCAATGGCTTTTTCATCAATCACTTATTGATAGTTGTGGATATTCCTCTCCTTTTTTCGGTGCAAGCTCCCGATATAGCCCGTTAACCAGCGTTAGTGCTTTTTGCGAAGGTAAATACCCATCTTGAGCGATCAGCGGTATAGCAAAGAGCAAACACTCGGGTGACATAGATGGAGCAATTCGATAAGACTCATTACCTTCTGCGGTCAAAAATTTATTTGCCGCTACTCTATCTTGTATCTCTCTGACTGTATCTCCTTTTGAATAGATCGCAGAAAATATTGAGTACCTGTTTTGTTCAGTTAATTCTTTGTACCAGGGATGTTGCATATATTGCGTAGCATTTTTTTGTAGCGCATGACTCCCAACTCTCTCTTCTTCTAATGGAGACATAAAAACTTGCCAGAGATAGCGAGGTGATTCTCCTGTACGCATATTTTTTAAAGGAATCGTATCACCGGCTGTTATAAAATCATAAAATCTTCGCAGTGAGCTCATAGTTTCAACCTGATCGCAAATAACTAAATTTTTTTCTCTCATGCCAAAATCTTTAATTAGATCGCCTAAAATAGATTTTTCAAGTGACGTAATATTATTGAAATTTGCATAAGAAACTTCTTGACTAAATAGATAGTCTATCATCGCTTCAACCGTCTCTTTTTTAGCTAACTCATTCCAATTTTTGGAAACCCCTTTCGAAAATGGAAACAAAATATAGTTATTGGCACGTGCTGTATATAGTAATTGGGTGATAATAGTTTGATATGATAACGATTGACCTAGAGAAAGATACAGTTTATTGGGATCGTTAGTTGCATTTTTAAATCGGTCAATTAAAAGTGATAATTGTTTGAAAAGAGGGCCATTATAAATGTACTGATCATAATCAGCATAATGATTTTGATTCTTTTCAATCGCTTGTAAAATAGCATGATGCAAATTTTTCATAATCTCTGAATACTTACTTACTTCTCGCGATATATTTTTTGCAATAGCTGCCTGCTCTGATTCGGAAAGGCGACTATATATTGTTTGCAAGATTTCAGTTATCACCCGGAGGATGATGAGTGGAGATCTAGACGTTACTTGATACTCGGAAGATAAAAATGTGTCTCTATAGAAATAGCTTCCCTCGTTACGAATCGCTAAAAATAATTCTGAAGATGGGTTTTCTGGGATCATTTTCACAAGAGCAAGAACATCTTGTCCTATGGGTAATTTTATATCATCAGCAATTTTTTTAGCTACTTCCACGAAAGCTGCTTGATTTATGGTTCCTGTGGTAAGGTCTTCATGCAATAGCCGTTGCTCCTGAAGTAATTTAAAAGCATTTTTTCCACGCTCACTTATACGTTTTATTACCTCAACAATTCCCTGCTCCTGGGGTGAAAGCTCTGCTTTTATGCACATGAAACTGTTAAAAATAAGAAACAACACCAAAAAATTTCTTTGGCGAGTTAATAACTTTTCCATATGAAAATTTCCCATTACACCTAAAAATAAAAAATTATAGCCCTTCTCCCATAATCTTACTTATTTTATTTTCAGATTGTCAATTAAGATAGATATTCTGAGTGATTTGTTGCTAAAGAGGCTGCCAGTTTGAGATTGGCTAACAAAACATCACACCTCTAAACTAGGTAATTTCGCACCCTTGTCGCAGAAAAAGGCAGTTACTAGTGGGCCAAAAGCCATGCCCTAGTACATGGATTTGTATTTAGCCCTTGAAGACTCATTCGCTGAAGAAAAAATTATGACTCCATGATCTAAATACCAAGGAAATAATTGACTATTTTCGGCAAATCTGATTTTGCTGTATCGCCACACTTTAAGCGAGCTGATAGTTCGCGCGGACTAAGCCAATAATATTCTACAAAATCTTCTCGATTGTAATCTGGGACAGTATCTTGCGCGATCTTGTACACCTGCATAAAAGCAGATACGTCATGTTGATGAGGCGTCAAATGGCCGAGAAATTGGCATGTTACACCTGAGATATCAATGTTGAGCTCTTCTTTGAGCTCTCGCGCCAGCGATTGGTCATATGTCTCACCGTGCATTACATGTCCCCCCATACTCGTGTCCAGACTCAGTGGATATATTCTTTTAGTCGAAGAACGCCGTGGAATCCATAACTGGCCCGCAGTATTTTCGATTAATACATTAACCACGCGAAAATTATTTAACTTATCTGCGTATACTTCTGAACGCAAAGCACATCCAACTACAGCATCATTACTATCTACCAAATCTAACAACTCATCTATCATGAGAACCCTATCATGCATACATCGTGTACTTATATAAACTCTCGTTGCCTACGCAATCTATGATAACTAATCGCAAAATGGTGGGTGTAATCACGCAATGCGATGAGCAATTTTCCTAAATCAGTATGAATATCAAGCTTAATACCATCCTCAAAATGTTCACCAAAAATCATCTCTTCACGCTTGGCCAAACTTATGACATTCGCGTTAGGCATAACCTGTTTTATGGCACTCAATTGCCCTTTCCCGCCATCGATCAGAATCAAATCTGGTATCAAACGAGGATCTTTATAGCGCCGCTGCACTATTTCTTGTAACGCTGCATAATCATTCTGTCGCTGTAGCGATTTTATCTTAAATCGGCGAAAATTGCTTCGGTCTGGCTCTCCGCGTACAAAACGCACGCATGCTCCAACTAGATAACTACTTTGAAAATGAGAAATATCAAAACAATCTATAGTGTGTACTGGATAATCAAGATGTAATAGATGCTGAAGAACACTACCTGCTTTTTCTCCTATTTCACGCAAATAACTTGTTGGCTCAGTTACCGCAAACACTTCCTCTGCATACTTTTCTTCAGAAAACTTAGTGCGAATCGTGTGAAAAATAACATCCAAGTGCTCAAGATATCCGTAAAGATTTTTTGCTTTCTCAAATTCTAACTGCGCGTTGTAGTGGGCAATCTGTGTCTTAAGAGCATCAATAAAATTTTTTTGATCATCTTTGAGCGCAAAAAATGCTAAATTTAAGCGAACCAAATAACCATCGCGATCAAAATCTGTCATGCAACTTCCGGCACAACGGCCTAGATGGTAATCCAAGCACCCATTGGGAATTGATTTGTTACACACATAAAGCCTAAACATAGTTATCAAAAAAGCGTGTACCTTGCGTGCATGCATCTTATGCAAAAACGGTCCCACATATAACCCCTTGTGTTTTTTATTGCGCACTAATTCAAAAGTGGGCAATTCTCCACGCTCCGGCTTGGTAAGCATGATATATACAAATGGCTGACCACTTTTAAGCAACACATTATATTTAGGCTTATGTTCGCGTATAAGTTGGGCTTCAAGCAAAAGTGCTTCGGTTTCATTATGTGTTACCACATAATCAATGGTTGCGTGCTCCTCGATTAATGCCTTCACTTTCCAATCACTTGATTGTTTTTGAAAATAAGAGCTCACACGCTTTTGTAGCGATTTAGCCTTACCGATGTATAACACCACACCCCGGGCATCCTTGAAAAAATAGACTCCCGGTCCCTTGGGCAACGAATGAACATTCATAGAATTCCTTTTTTGAACTGAATTTACCTTTAAGGCTAAAAAAATTATAATCTTAAGGTATCATTTTGTAATTTTTCTCGTTGATTTTAGGAAGGCTTAGCATGCTAAAGATGCGCTCTATCGCACTATTATTGGGTTTTGCTTTGGTTGGCTGGGTAGGTTGGTATACATATAGCTATTTTTTTGATGCTACCATCCCAAGCTTACTTATTACCGGTATAGAACAAGACACCTATTATTGCGGCGATATAGCATGTTGCGTCGCCAGCGATAAATGTGGTGAATTATCCGTGTGGCTCGACGGAACACCGCTGGTGAGCAATTTTTCTGTGCGCTCAAAAAATCAAGAATATCCTTTCACCGTTCCTACTAAAACTATCTCCAATGGCAAACATGATCTCAAAATAGAATTCATCGACAACACCTACCACAAAAATAAAAAATCTCTAGATCGCTCGTTTTTGGTTGACAATATCCCTCTACAAGCTGCATTTGTGCGTACAGAAAATGATTACAAAGTTCTGCAAGGTCGCACGCTACATCTACAATTTCAGGTAAATAAAGAAGTTAAAGAAGCCAAAGTTCATGCATTATCCCAAGATTATGAATGTTTCCCAGAATCCAAAAATTCACCTATCTATGAATGCTTCATTCCTATTTCTTGTGAAGAAACCCCCAATGAATACTTGCTCACTGTTGAACTTAAAGATCGAGTAGGCAATGAGCTGCACTTGGAAAATAGATTTCAGGTGGTCATGTTTCCCTTTAAAAAACAGTTCCTCCAAGTAAGCCAAGATAAGCTCGAAGAAGAACGCCGTTTAGCAGATGATATGTCGAGCCTCGAAGAACTTTTGGCAAATCTCGCAAAACAATCTCCTCGAGAAAAATTGTGGCGCGGTAACTTTTGCGCACCAATCGACATTGCCAAAATAACTTGTGAATACGGCACTGTCAGAACCACCAAAGAAAAAGGACGCTATATCCATCGAGCTCTTGATGTTATCAACATGCCAAAGAGCGTGGTATGGGCAACACAAGATGGTGTCGTGGTCGTAAAAACTCGCTATGCTAACAGTGGAAATACCGTAGTAATCGATCACGGATGGGGCGTATTATCTCTGTTCTTCCATCTTGATTCATTTGCAAACATTAATGTTGGACAAAAAATTGCTAAAGGAAATCCTATAGGAACACTTGGTAAAACCGGCTATGCAACTGGATATCATTTACATTGGGAAATGCGCATCAATAATATTCCGGTAGATCCACTACAGTGGACCAAGCAAAACTTCTAAACCCATCCTGCATGGTGGGTTTGTCTAACACATCCACCAATGCATCATGGGAGAAAAATATATGCACGTACGTCTACTTTGTGCAAGAATTAAAGGGTCGTTAATCACACAACCTCCATTATTTCGTTGGTGCTTAACAAGTGTCATACTCATAGGAATAGTAGGCATCTGGCTCTTGTGGTGGTACATGCCTTCGCTTGCACATCTTCAACAGCTACGAGTGACCGCACAACAATATTCTTCTTGGAGTAGCATGCTGGAGCAACAACAAAAAACTTTACACATCATGCAGACCACCACGCAGCACTCATATAACACACGCGTAACAAAGCCATGCTCAAAGCAACGTCTATTGGAGTTGGTTGTTTCGCGAGCACAGGATTGTCATCTTGGGTTACGTGAATGCAATATCGATCATCATGATAAAACGACACATGGTCTTTGTACTTGGGAACTTGAAGGCTCGATTAATCAAATATCCGACTACATTCAACACATGCTGACTTCCAGCGAAGTCTTAACTATGGAACATCTTACTCTTACCTGGCTTACTGAAGAACGCATACAGATGCGTGGCCGAACATCATCAGCATCATATTGATATCAAATAGAATCCCTTCAACTTTGTAGAAAAAGCTGAAGGGTTAGGGGGGTGAACAACACATGAAGCATTGTTCATTTAGGGACTCTTTTATTCTTCATAGAAGAACGTGTGATGATCCTAACAACGTCCACCTTGGTTGTCAAGATCAAAAAAAAGACTGAATAAACCGCATTTTTCTTACCACAGGAGATATTTGTATAGGAATACTCAATTTTTCTTCAGACTGTTTACGGCACATGCCATGCAAATATTGATACACAATATAGGTAATTCGATATGAATATTCATACATAAGCGCCTGTTCCAAAGCACCCAGTAACGTAACTATGGCTATTACAATCGATGGCACAAGATTTACAATCATATCGACCGACGTGGCATACGCTCCACTCGTGAGAAATCCTACAAAAGCCAAACCTATATATCCCGCAAAACGCACTGCAGCATCTGGCTTATGGCGAATCGCTGAACCAACACTGGCAATAATCGACTGCACATATCGCTGCAACTCATCAATCCAGCCAATGACTCGCGGCATTCTAACGATCATTTCTTGTACCGTTGATATGGCCATAGCACAAAGAACACCATATGAAAAAATACTCCGATATCCAGATGATCCTAAAATAGATTCATAACACAAAGAGTATGTGACAGAGTAAAGCGCACCGTAGGATACCATTTTTTTTAGATAAGGAGTGCCAAAAACAAATTCATGAATTGCTGATACGACAAATGCATACAATGCCCCTTCAACGAGATCAACACACAGCGCACCACTTACCGCTTTCCGCGCGTATAAAACCGCTAATAACAAAGCACCATTTTTAACAAGAATAGTACCCACCGCATTCACATCAATCTTCAGCGCAGTAATCCATTTTGATAAGGCAACATGCGCTATTTCTGCAATTCCATATCCAATGCCTTGAATGAAGAGTGAACCGAGCACTGTCATACCTGCGACACTCGTACTAAGAACCGATTCATCATTAAGACAAGCGCTCAATGCGTCTCCATACCAAGTCATCAAAGCAAAAACTATTCCATGGCACAATATAAGGATTTCAAAGGGAAATCGCGTATAACTACCGAAGAGAAGAAAAAGATACGAAGAGTCACCATCAATAAAGGCTGTTGTCAACGCCTCTAGCCAAGAATATTGATAGTATCGAGAAGGCGGCTCACCGGCATCAGAGACTACTGCATGGCGAGCATGAGCGTCGGGCATAAATTCCTTTTGCGAATTGAGGAAACATACTCACCGTATATGATGCATAGGTTTTTCTTATTTTTCAATATTTATTTTGAGTCGCCCACCACTGACTATCGAGTGACCCTGCCCAACAAATCCAATCCCACAAAAATCCAATTTGAATAAAACGCTATTTTTGACCAGATACAAAGCGAGCAATTTGAGGGAAGTTTTCCTTATGTGCGTAAAATTCCCTAGATGAAGCGCTTTCGATAATCTTCCCATTACTCATCAAATAAATGGTACACGAAAGTCGTTCCAGCAATGTAGTATCATGAGTAGCGACGAGCACAATATAACCCTGACGCGCTAGCGCTTGAATCATCTCCGCAACATAGTTAGTAAGCAATGGATCAAGCGCCGAGGTTGGTTCATCAAGACATATAATCTGCGGCCTTAGTGCCAGTGCGCGTGCAATAGCTAAGCGCTGCTTTTGACCACCAGATAACTGAGAAACATATGATTTTGCTTTATCTGCCAAGCCATATTCACGGAGCAATCGCTGGGCAACTTCTTGGGCTTCCCTAGAAGGGAATCCAGCTCCCTTTTCAAGACCTATGCGTATGTTTTGCTCAGCAGTAAGATGTTCAAAAAGATTAAATTGTTGGAATACCATACCGGAAAGATGCCGTTGATTAATAGTCGATAAATCTATTAATTCATCACCAAGTCTAATTTCTCCAGCATCAGCAATTTCAAGATTATTAAGTACGCGCAGCAACGTTGATTTTCCAACACCTGATGCCCCCAAAAGAACTGCTATTTCACCTCTTCGAACATCAAGATTTACCGAATCGAGAATTTTTTTATCACCAAATGATTTGGTAAGACTCTTAATGCTTAACATGTCGATTCATCCTTCGTTCTAAGAAATTTACTGCCATTGAAAGCGTTGTGGTCATTATGAGATACATAAGTGCCACGCCAAAATAGGTGGTCACCACATCAAATGTTTGGCTTCTAATGATGGAACCTTCTTTGGCAAGCTCCGCAACACCAATCGTTGATGCCAAACTCGAATCTTTGATGAGCGTCACAAATTCATTGCCAAGAGCAGGAATAACAACGCGTAGTGCCTGAGGCAACACAATATAAATCATAATATCGCGGTTATTCAAACCGAGGACTCTCCCCGCTTCAATCTGCCCTTTACCTACTGAAGAGATCCCTGAACGTACAATCTGGCTAATATACGCACTGCTATTTAATCCAATTGCAATAACTGCCGTCCAAAATGCAGGGACAGCAATCCCAATTTCTGGCAATACGAAATATATAAATGCGATCTGCACAAGCATAGGCGTTCCACGAAAAAGCGTAACGTAAAGTGAAACCAGAACACGCAGGATTGCTTGCGATCCCGAATGCAAAACCCCCAACAATGAACCAAATGCTAATCCAATTCCACAACCCAAAGCCGCAATTTGCAATGAAACTTTCGCGCCTTCAATCAGGCGCGGCAATGAATTCTGTAATAACGAAATATCAATCATTAAATACCCCACTTCTTTTTAAGTTGTTCGAGCGTGCCATCATCATGCATCTGCGTTAGAATACGTTGTACCTCTTGTTGAAATACCGGATAGTTGGTAGAAATCCCTAGGGACGTTGCAGTTACTTGTTCTGATCCAGGGATAGGCGACATAGAGAACTGTTCATAGCCATACTGCTTAAAGAATGGCAATACAGCATCACGAGCATCAACATAGGCAATCGCCCTACCGCTCTTGAGTGCCAAAAAGGCATCTGCAGGAGTATTAAGGCGTGTCAATAATGCCCCTCCCCATTCAGTCATAAATCCATCGGCAGCATATCCTTCATTCACCACCACCTCCTTTCCACGCAAATTTTCAAGCGACATTTCACCATGGGACGATCTTGCGACAATAACCAAGATATCACCGGTCAAATGTGGCTCTGTAAATGCAATACGCTTTGCGCGTTCTGGTGTAGGCGTCATTCCGGCAGCAATAAGATGAACTCTACCTCGCTGAAGTTCAGGGATAAGTGTCGTGAAAGCCATGTCTTTAAACTCAATTTTTTTGTCCAAGCGATGTACCACTTCGCGAGCCACGTCAATATCGAATCCAATCAACTTACCATTTTGAATAAAGCTAAATGGCGGATACTCAGCATTTGTTCCTACAATGATCGTATCTTGCTTAAGAGGATCAAGATCAACGTGCTTACGCTCAGTAAAATACCAAGCAACTGGAGCTAAAACACCTAAAGCCAAAAGAGGTATAAACCATTTTTTCATAATACTTCGTCCCTGATTTTAAAAAATAATTTTTGACACATAAGCTCATAAAGCTCTTTTATACGCTTAACTGAAGCAGGCACCACAAAAACAGTATTTTCACCTGCCATAGTGCCAAGAACCTCCGGCCATTCTTGTTGATCAATATACTCAGCAGCAAAATCTGCTAACGCAGGCATAGTTTTTATTACAATGAGCGTTTCATTGTAGGTGATATCAATAATCGCGTTACGTAAAATATCACTTTGCACATCTTTATCGAGCACATCGTATATCATGCGTCCTTGATCACTACGTTTTCCTATATTCAACACACGCAAATCGCGAGAAATAATTGATTGCGTAGTATCAATACCATATAATTTTTGCAGTTTATCAACCAATTCAATCTGATCTTCAATGGGATATTTTTGAATTAATTCGCGTATCGCACGCAAACGGTGCTCTCGTTTTTGCATGTTTTTCCACTAAATTTGAATTAATATTCGTCCATACTTGAATATTAATTCAAATTGATGCAAAATACAAGATTTTTAACAATCCATGCCCGTGCACACTTTCTGAAAGGAGTTACTGATTTCTTTTAACTATGAAAATAATCAAACCACTAAGCAATGCGGCAAAAAAACACCAAACCGAAATGAATGTTTTAATCCAATACCAGTAACTAAACAGGCACGACGCAACAAGAAGTAAACCCAAAAAACGCACCGCACGTATACTGCTCACTAAAAGTGGTACTGCCGTTGCTCCTACATACAAAAATACATGCATCAACGTTGGCTTGATGGCAACATAATACGCAATACTGTCATGAATTACCGTAACCGAAACACCATGCCAGAGTAATACATAAAGAGCATATCCAGAAATAAGCATCCCGTAACGCATCAACCACGTAAGACCTTGCCGTGTTTTACCGTACGGTTCAATCGCGCGTACAGAAAATGGTATCCATGTTGGCCATACCACAAATGCTATGATAAGAAACAAAAAAGCACTGCGTTCGTCCGAATGCACATGGGGAAAGAGATACACTTTTTGCAAAGTCCTCAGTATGACATTATTGGGATTAACCAGATAAAGCCATAACAATCCCTCAATGAATTGTTGAATCGCAAATAACACCGGAATAGCGGCAAACGGGATCCAATTTTTTTTGCGCACTACGCTCAGTGACCAGATGCCCATCCCTCCCAGTAGCGCAGCCGCACCAAAACTCGCCGAAGCACAAAAACACATACACTCTCCTTATACCATGTAATAATGCGAAGATTCTACGCAAAATAATACTCTATCCACAAGGATCTGGACCAGGACATTAAAAAGTGTACGATATACCTGCCAAGATCACCCAACAGTATTAACACGCGGAATCACTATGCAAACATACCCATTATGTATTGGCCATCGCGGTGCTTGCGGTTATGAACCGGAAAATACTCTTCGATTATTTAGATAGAAGCACTCTTGAAATCGACATATGCTCAGATTTTCCAGATCTCGTTATAAAGGCTATAAAAAGCGTTAGTCAATAAGTCTTTAGTTTTTTCACCTTACGTTCCCACTTTGCTATACTCAGTCCATCATATAACGTTGACCAGATTTTCATGAAGGCACATCTATGAATCACGTGTTAATCAAGCTACTCTACAGCTTTATCATATGTCTTTCCTTCGTGCAGTATAGCTGCGGCATGCACGCGACAGAGCTTTCTAAGCCAAATACCTACACTAATCTTTCGACCGTCGCTCTTATCGTTCCCGGTGTAGGAGGTGGTGGAGTAGACAGTTTTGAGCTTATTCATCCAGCGGGCGCTCGACGATATTTGATACCACCACTTGCCAGAAGACATTGTGATTTAGGACAACATAGGTGCGTTCAACAACTAGCCGAATTTGTCAGCACTTCTCATCTATTCAACAATAATAAAGTTCTTTGCTTTGGAGCATCACAGGGAGGAGCAACTGTTCTGAATTACCTAGCCACGCTTAGTGAAGAGGAAAAGCAACACATTACAGCAATTGTGCTTGAAGGACCAGTAATTAACGGCAATGAAGCAATACGTCACACCGTGGCAAACAGGTTCCCAGTACTGAGCTACATACCATTTTCTCGTATCTGGTTGCCTTGGATAGCAAAAACACAACTTCCCGCTTACTATCCTCTCGGCAAACAAGCAATCAGTATGAGTGATAAAATACCCAAAAATATTCCCGTGATCCTTTTACATGCTATTGGCGATCCTGAAGTACCGGTTAATACAACGCGTAAATTTTACCAGGCACTGATTAAAAACGGCCATCAAAATGTTTATCTTTTTGAAGTATCTATTGAACGGCATCTTGAATTACTCTATTCCGACAAACAAAAGGATCTCTTAAACGGAATACTGCGTATTTATGACGAATTAGACATCCCCTTTCCTTTAAAATATACATATGACACAACAAGCAACAATATCGAATTTTATAAACCATCATCAGAAGAAGTATCAAAAAGAATTCAAACAAGCCCTGAAGCAAAAAGAAAAAACATCCAAAATATCATCGATATAACATGCCTATGCCCGCCAGTTGGGGTTGGCTATTTGCTATATAAAACAATGCATAGAAACACCCAAAATCATTAGGTAGTTTCGAACTCTTCAGATATTTCAAAAAAAAACAGCCAATCTTTTCCAATATCTGCCTTATGGGAAAGATGTAAGCCGTTTGTGATTCTTAATAAGTGATTTATAATAGAAATTATATCTTAACTTAGTCATTAAATATCAGGTTAATAAACCTATAGCGTACAGGGTAAAGAACCGTGCAAAGTCATGTATTTAAATCGATTCTAATTCGCCCGTTTGTAGCAACTGCCATTACTTTTTTGGTTGGTTTTTCAAGCTTAGATCTACACGCCGATCCTAATACAGCCCAAATGAATCATATTATCTTTGCACCTGGTCTTTATAACAAAGGCAGTAGAACTTTTGGTTGTATCCCTGCTAAATTGCAAACAAGCTCAAGTATTTTAGCGCCAAATAACCCCGTAAAAAGCATTGATTCCATAGGATACGATTCACAAACATCAGCTTATTCGCTTGCATTATTATTGGAAAAAATAAGAACAGATCTTGGCCAAGAAAATTGTATTAAGGTCTTTCATGAAAAGTTTACTAAAGAGATTGACCCGATTGCCGAAAATCAAAAATTCACCTTTTACGGTGTGTCCCAAGGAGCTGCAACGCTAATCAACTGGCTTGCAGAAAATAAAAACATGCAGGAAAAGGTGGCTGCACTTATCCTGGAAGGACCACTGGTAAGTGCAAATAGTACCGCTATACATTGTGTTGATAACTATCTTACCATATTCCGCAAGCTGTCTTTACCGTTACCAATCCCATTTATGCAATACTGGCTCCCTTGGGCACTTAAGTTACGATTCCCCACCTACAATCCACTAGGAATACAAACGCTTACATCAGCATGTAAATTAAATAAGATTCCAGACGACGCTCCTATCATTATTCTGCATAATAAGGGCGACAAAATCGTCTCAATAAATGATGCGAGAAAGCTCTATACCATCTTGCGTGAAAAGCATGAAAATACTCACATTTTTGAAATTGATAATGGTGAGAAACACATCAATGTGCTGTCGCCAGCACGCAATTTGAATTTAGAAAAACGCACAGTAGTTGCTGGACAAGCAAAAACAATACTAGAAGAATTGCGTACGATTTTACCATCAGAACCAAGCCAAAATTCGCAAGCCCGCTCGACAAGTCAAGAAAACGTCGATCAAACAGCATCACCGACAACGCAATTTACTAAAACAAAAAAATATCCATCTCAACCAAAACTCGAAGAACTTGAAGAAAAGATACAACAAGAAGCAAAAAAGAAACGATGGATAAGAAACGGTGTCGATCTCACTACGATCGGTTTAATTTCTTGCTATGCTGCCTATCGACTATGGCTGAACAAATAACAACGCATCTTAAAAAATTTCTTTAATCAACACATCAACCTGCTCTTGCGTAATCATGTCGCCCATTGCTCGGTAAAACGCTTCATCATATTCGCGCGTTTGTACTACAACCGGCATTGTAAGCGCATGCCCCAATAAAAGAGCCTGTTTTTTAGTATCAAGGCTTGCCAAAATAGTACGCAAATTTTGAGCACCGCTTACTCCGGTGAGCACGGCTTGAATATCTTTTTCATCATTAAGCTGCGCTACAATTTTGGTGCCTATTTGTGAGATAATTTCTTCATCAATCTCGGAAGGCCGCTGATCAACCACAAGCAGAGCAACATAGTACTTGCGCATTTCACGCGCAATTATACCAAAAATTGTTTGCCGAGCCGTATGTGCATTCAAAAATTTATGAGCCTCTTCAATCGTAATCATCAACTTTTTGGGTTCATCTTCTGTACGCTGCGACCCCAAAAATTTTTCTGTTTTTTCAATATATAGCGCATGAATCCGACGAGAAATCATATTGGCAATCAGCAAATACACAAAGGTGGATGTGTAATTGCCAAATTCCACAATAATGCTTTTACCGCGATCAATATATTCAATCATCTGGTCGATAACTGAAACATCCTTGTACGCTCCTGTCTGCTGCGTTGATTTAAAAAATGGTAGACGCTCAATACGCTTAAGCTTGCGATACAGCGCTGCGATGGACTCAGGATGTGCGCCAAGTTCTTGCGCAAATTCTTTTAATGATTCTCCCTGACGCAATAATACCTCGAGCCACTGTTGTTTATATTTTGCTGCAATAAGATAAGCCGCTTCAAGAGCCGTAGCGTGCAAATTGAGTTCCTGTTGTAACGATAAAATGTCTTCTACCGTCACTGATTGATACGAAAGCACAAGCTCCACATCAGGCATGCCACCACGACGTCGCGTAGAAGCTGGATCGAGAGAAAAGATGACTACTTTGTCAGGAAATAATGTTTTAAGACCCTTAACAAACGCCCGCGTTGTTCCTTCTTGACGCGCTTGTAACCCATATTCTGAATGCATATCAAAAATTAAATTAACCGCCTTATCATGTTTAATCAGACCTGCGAGCACAAGGCGAGTTAAAAACGTTTTACCAGTTCCTGTTTTACCAAAAATACCATTACTGCGTTCGGTCAATTTTTCCAAATTCAGGCAGACTGGTGTATGCATGTCTAAAGGGCAACCAATATTAAAAAATTTCTTACTTGGATCTGCTTCATCACCAAAAATGAGTGCCACATCGCGCTTACTTGCTTCGTGCACTGCTGCAAAATGCGATGGTATAGTTTTTACTGGCATAGGCTGATCTTCATGATCAAGCATAAGCATCGGCTTAAGCACCGCCGTCGCATACACATCTTTGCGCTTAAGCATCGTGGTCAAGAGTGTTTCTTGTGGCGTAGGAGGAAAAAGTAGGATATCTGGATGAGAAACTTCGATAGCAAGATCGGTGATAAGTGAGAAAAATTTATAGCGAGAGCCCGCGATACATACAAATTTTCCCGTTTTTATTTCTTCTAAATCTGCATCAGGATCAATACGCATGGCAAACCCCTGCGTTAAAGACCCTGAGACAATTACACCTAATTTTTTCTTATTCATGGTTTTTGCGGTAGTAGCAATGTGACTTCAGTGCGCGAAATCTGCGCAATCCCGCCAGGTGCATCGAATGATTTTTGATGCCCATTAGCCAAACAATAAACAACGGGAGCGTTCAACGTTAGAGTAATAATCATGGGAGCGTGTCCCGGTAATATCACAAAATTCCCTACCGGTGAATTAAGTTCAACCCAGTTAACAGGTATCTCCTGGCGATGTTCGGGACTTGCTATGATTAACTTCATCATCACAGTGTCTTTGCTTTTTCATATACTTCTTCCAGTGTACCTACCATATAAAATGCCTGCTCAGGCAGCTCGTCACATTCACCGCGCAAGATACGTTCAAAATCGCTAATGGTTTTTTCTTTGGTCACATAACGCCCAGAAAGCCCGGTTGCAAATTCGGCGGTGAAAAGTGGTTGTGTGAGAAATTTTTGTATTTTTTTAGCACGTTTTACTAGGACTTTGTCTTCTTCAGATAACTCATCAAGCCCCAGAATCGCTATGATATCTTGTAACTCCTTGTAACGTTGCAACATGATTTGTACCGCACGGGCTACGCGGTAATGCCGTTCGCCTACCACTTCAGCCGATAACCCTTTAGAGTTCGACTGTAACGGATCAATGGCCGGATAAAGACCAAGTTCAACCAGCTTACGAGAAAGAACCGTACTTGCATCCAAGTGCATAAAAGTTGTAGCTGGTGCTGGATCAGTGATATCGTCTGCGGGAACATATACCGCTTGCACAGATGTGATGGAACCATTAATCGTGTTCGCAATTCGTTCCTGAAATGCCCCCATTTCAGTTGCCAGTGTTGGTTGGTAACCAACGGCAGAAGGCATACGCCCCAGTAATGCAGAAACTTCTGAACCCGCTTGTACAAAGCGGAAAATATTATCTATAAAAAGAAGAACATCTTTTTTTTCAACATCGCGGAAATATTCAGCCATGGTAAGGCCAGTCAGCCCCACACGTAGACGAGCTCCAGGCATTTCTCCCATCTGTCCAAAAACCAATGCCGTTTTGTCGATAACACCTGTTTTTTTCATTTCTAACCAGAGCTCGTTTCCTTCGCGAGTTCGTTCACCGATACCGGTAAACACCGAAACGCCACCATGCTCTGTTGCTATATTGCGAATAAGCTCTTGCACAATAATGGTTTTACCCACGCCGGCACCGCCAAAAAGACCAATTTTTGATCCTTTTACGTAAGGGCAAATAAGATCTATGACCTTAATACCTGTTTCTTGAATTTCATTGGTAACTTTTTGTTCGACAAGCTGTGGCGCTGAACGGTAAATTGACCATCGATGCTTCACTTCCAGAGATGGTTTATCATCAATGGTATCACCTAGAACATTGAAAATTCTTCCCAAAACCTGATCGCCAACCGGCACGGTAATCGGCGACCCTGTATCCACTACTTCAAGACCACGACATATGCCAAAAATGGTCTCGATTGCGATACAACGCACCACACCATCACCAAGTTGTTGCGCAATTTCTAGGCTTGCTCTTCGCTCAGACCCATTCTGGGGAATAATAACGTGTAATTCATGCAAAATAGGTGGCACGTGCTCACGATCAAATTGGACATCAACGGTAGTACCGCCAACACGCAACACGCGGCCAATTACAGGAGAAGACGATGATTGCTGAGTTAAAGAAGTCATTATCAGATTCCTCGCGCAAAAAATACAGGAAGCTTTGGTATTACTATCAACCTAATGAAATGGCCTATCGTTGTAAAGCAATTCAACAAAAAAAGGCGCTTAACACGCCTCTTTTTACATGCAAGAATTATTACCTGGTAGCTCGGCCCGCAAGGAATGCTATTACTGCAAGCGTCGCTGCTCCAGTGCCAATCACAAGCGGTTGTAACCCCGTGATCGGATCCTGGTCGATCATACTAATAATGTCGTTTCTGTCTTTGGGATCAAAACCTAGCTCAATCAACATTTTGACACTAAGTGATTTTTTTGCGTCCTTTAAGAATTCAGCAATGTTTTGCTTTAAATACCCAATTTGCCGCTGCACAGTTTGTTTATCTTTAGTCGAAAGTTTATTACTTTTTAAAAGTTCATAATGTAATTTAAGATTGCCTTGCTCAACCGCTAACTGTTTTTTTATCATAATATTTAATTTCTCTTGTTCAGCAAACTCTTTCATTGCTTCTTGTTTTTCTTGTAGCTGTTGTTGCAGCTCAGTATTTTGTTGTTGTAGGTCTGCGATGTTACCCTCAAAGACCCTGTTGTTTTCCATACATTGAGCAGTATTGGCACCTGCTAATTCACTCATTTTTCTTTGATATTCTGCTTCTTTCGAAAGAACGGCATTGCTGCTTCTTAAAGAACCGTTTTCTTTGACAAGTAGTTCTCTATCTCGTTCCAATTTTTTGTTGTTATTTATTATTTGAGCAAATTCTTCTGGTGTACATGGACAAGGCACTGAAGAGCTCGACAAATCACCTAGATGATTCTGCGCATAATCAGCCATTTTTTGTTTGATAGAATCCCAAAAGGGTGAAACTTTGGCATTCGTCCCTACAACAATCGTTAACAAGGACAATGCTGGTATGGCATATATTGTTCGCATTATCTTGGTCATGTTTTCAGCTCCTTTATGCTTGGCGGTATTACCACCCAAATCGTTGTACTTTTTTTGTTGTGGTCATCTTAAATTGTTTATTCAATTCTTGCAATGAAAGGAGCCCATTTTTAGTTCCCATTTTGGTAATCACACTAGCACTATTAATGATGCCACGTACAAGCGCTTCTTCGAGCAACATGCCGTGCAATAGACTACCCACAAAAGTAGCACCAAACGCATCTCCTGCTCCAAGCGTACTAACCACGGTAGTGGGCAGGCTCGGATGAAACAAAATGCCATCGTGTGTAGCCACGTAGACACCCTCTGCCCCGTTAGTCACCACTACCACACGTGGACCTTGCTGCAGCACTTCTTTAAAAAAATCCCGAACATCAAAACACACATCTTTATATACTATAGATCCACGTAACAATCGCGGTAAATCTTTTTTTCTATTCCCGTCTTGCTCTGCTTCCTGGTACAGCAAACATTTCAAGCGATCTATCGTATGCGCAAAGGTGCGCATTAACACACTCGCTTCCAACGCATTAAGGATGAGAATATCAATATAGGGTAATGATTGGCGCAACACTAGATCACCAACAACAAGTTGACTGCTTCCCGGATTTGTCGCCACGGCAACACCATGTTCTTTGGCATGACGCGCAATGGGGAGCAATAAGGCGGAAGATTTTCCTGTCAAAGACGTTATATAAAGTTGATCGGCATGTGCGATTTCTTTGAGTGGAAATTCATCAGCGTGCAACTGTGCATTTGCGCCACGATACGCAAAAACCACTCGATCACCACCAGCACAGGGAATAATAAACGACGTCCCTGTCTGCACCTGAGTATCTTGAACAATAAAACGAGTATCAATACCATCCTGTGCCATGCGCTGCAACACAAATTCTGCAGCTTTATCGGGGCCCAATTTAAAAAATGTACGCACATCAAAATCAAGCAACCGGAACACCACGGCGGAGTTTGTCGCTCCGCCGCCTGTATGATATTCCAATGTTGAAATATCAATTTTTTTGCCCTCTTCAAGCAAAAGATAGGATTTCTTCTTAGCATCAACACGCATATCCAGCATGTCTGGTGTCTCATGATGAATAAAAATATCCTGCGTTGCTCCACCGATGGTCATTACTTTTTTAATTTCGGACACGTTTCTTACTCTCCGATGGTAAGAGCACATGTCGTAGAATCTCATCGGCATGCGCTACCCAAATAACATCTATCCCCTTTAATGCTTCCTCGGTACCTAAAATATCTTTCTTATTTTTTGAAGGCAAAATAACAAAACGCATTTTGTTACGCTTTGCAGCAAGTACTTTTTCTTTAACTCCCCCAATTGGCATAACATCACCACGTAAATTTAATTCTCCGGTCATTGCATACTGTGCGTTAATTGGTCGCTGCGTAAGAGCCGAAAGAATTGAAGTCAGCATAGTCACCCCTGCTGATGGCCCATCTTTGGGAATACCACCTGCAGGAACATGGATATGTAGATCATAATGCGTAAACATACGGTCTTCGATACCAAATTCTTTTGCATGAGCACGTGCATAACTTAAGGCAGCTTGAGCCGATTCTTTCATCACATTACCAAGCTGACCAGTCAACATGAGCTTACCTTTTCCTGGCATCAAAATGGCTTCAACTTTAATCATTTCTCCGCCATATGCTGTCCAAGCAAGTCCATTGGTGATACCAACCATATCTATGTGAAATTCATCATCTTCAACAAACGATCGCGGCCCAAGATACGCTTCAAGTGTATCTCGTGTAAAAGGCGGTATAATATGTGTCTCCACCAACGCGCGCGCTGCTTTAGAGCACAATTTTTGCAGAATACGATTCAGCTGACGTACGCCAGCTTCCTTGGTGTAATTGGTGATAATGTCGCTAAGCACTTCGTCCGCAACGGTAATATTTTGCCCTTCCAACCCCATGGTAGCAATGGCGCGCGAAAAAATATGTTCTTTTGCTATATTCAATTTTTCATCAAGCGTATAGCCGGACAATTGGATAATTTCCATGCGATCACGTAATGGCTCAGAAATGGTTTCTAGCGTGTTAGCTGTAGCTATGAATAGCACTTTAGATAAATCAAAAGGAACACCTAAATAATTGTCATAAAATGTTTTATTTTGTTGCGGATCGAGAACTTCCAACATCGCTGCTGATGGATCACCACGAAAATCAGAACCAATTTTATCAAGTTCATCAATGATGATAACCGGATTACAAGAACCAGCCTTGCGCATACCTTGAATTAATCTTCCCGGCATAGCACCAACATAAGTACGCCGATGGCCACGAATCTCTGCTTCATCCTTAACACCACCCAATGAAACCCTGAATGACGTTCTGCCAAGCGCCCGAGCAATGGATTGCCCTAGTGACGTTTTACCGGTACCAGGAGGTCCAACAAAACAGATAATCGGTGCATAGCCATCCTGCTTGAGATTGCGAACCGAAATAAAATCTAGAATGCGATCCTTAATTTCGCGCAACCCATAATGATCTTCGTCTAAAATTTTTTGCGCATGTGCAATATCAAGATTGTCCTCAGTTTCATGTCCCCACGGTAATGCAAACATCCATTCCAAATAATTACGTATCACTGCGGCTTCCATGGAGTCAGGCGATGTGCGTTCTAATCGACCAATCTGCCTGCGCACTTCTTTTTTGATTTCCTCATCAGTTTGCAAATTTTCAAGCTTCGCGTACATCTGCTCTATGTCTTCCACATCGTCATCACCAAGCTCTTTTTTGATCGCCTTAAGTTGCTCGCGTAAATAATATTCTTTTTGTGAATCATTCATTGATTCGCGTGCGCGTGCGCGAATTTTTTCCTGCATTTGTGCAACTTCTATCTCTTTGGTCATCAAATTATAGAGTTTTTCAAGAAGCTCTTTCTGATTTTCAGTCTCCAGCAACTCCTGAGCAAGCTCCACAGAAAGATTAAGATGCGAGAGGATAAAATCGGCAATCTTATCTGAAGTTTGCATTTTGGAAAGAATCACGTGAAAATCTGGGCTAAAACTATGGCCTGATGCGGCCATTTTTTCAGATAGAGCTTTTATGTTTTTTACTTGTGCAATAAGTTCTGGCTCTTCTGAAGCTACTTCTTGCGGCACACGCTCAATCATCGCCGTTAACACATCTTCTTCAGTAGAAAGATGCTGTACTCGTGCCTTGCAAAGTCCTTGTACCAATATTTTTATACCGCCCTCTGGAATCTTAATAAGTCGCATCACCGTCGCGATCGTTCCGGTAGTATAAAGATCTTTAGTGCCAATCGCACCCTGACTATCAACCTGCTTCTTGGCAGCCAACAGTAACACTAATTTAGATTCCTCTAAAGTACGATTGATACCCTTGATAATGCGCTCATCAAGCACCAACAATGGCACAATGGTTTGTGGAAATACCACAACATCCATTGTTGGAATAACCGGCAATACCTCCGGCACATGATCTTGCGCATTTTTGTGTAATAGTGTCTTCATTACTCCCCCTTGTATTTTATAGGCTGTAGGCGTGCTTGCTCACCTAAGATCATTGGTCCCTAATAACTTAAGTGTAAGAAAGCCTAGAAATAAAAGACAATATTTAAACTCAGGCAGTCATAAAACCCTTCAACTTACTCATGGCTCTTATTTTTTTTATATGCCCACTTATACTGAGCAACAAAGTGTGAGCTTCAACCATCTACGAAAGCCTTCTATGAATCCTCTATCAATCACGCTAAGTGGTGTGACAAAAACATATCAGCAAGGAACATCATTCATTTCTGTACTAAATAATATTGATGCAAAATTTGTGCAAGGTGACACCTACGCAATTACCGGAAGTTCAGGTTCAGGCAAATCAACCTTACTGCACATCATCGCAGGACTGGAAACACCCGACCATGGTACCGTGACCATCAATGATCAGAACGGCACTAGTATCTCTTCCAAAGAGTACGCACGCCAGTATACTCCCCAGCTTGGTATCGTTTTTCAACAACCTCACCTCATCAATGAACTCAGTGTTCTTGAAAATGTCATGCTCAAAGGTCTTATTGCAGGACAGCCTCTACCATCGCGTCAAAAAAGAGTATTAGAAATGCTCGATGCAGTAGGATTAGTCGACAAAGCACACGTCATGCCATCAACATTGTCCGGTGGCCAACAACAACGTATTGCTATTTTACGTGCTTTATTTAATCAACCCGCCATACTCCTTGCAGACGAACCAACCGGAAATCTTGATGCCCAAACCGGAAAAGCAACTATCGATTTTTTGCTCTCTTGCCAACATATCTGGAACATGGGGCTCATCATTTGCTCGCACGATGAACACGTTATACAAAAAATGCACCATAGATTAATTTTGAAAATGGGTTCCTTGACTCATCACACACAACAACCTCAATGACTATTCAAAAAAACCACTCGTGCTACACTAATTTCGCGTTTTACTTTTCTTTCATCGAATGCCAGGAGCAACGGTTTTATGGCACATAAAAATCATGTTATTAATAAAACTATTGAAGTAGGTAATTTCACTTTATTAAGCCGCTTTCTAGGCATCATTCGTGAATTGCTTATGGTGCGTTATCTTGGCGTAGGAGCAATTTCAGATGCATTTGTTACTGCATTTAAGATTCCTAATTCATTACGAAAAATTTTTGCCGAGGGCGCACTTTCTTCCGCGCTCATTCCATCCTTGGTAGGACTATCCAAGAAAAATCATGGGCAACATGGCATTAATCAACTTCTCACACTAGCTTTTTTGATATTTGAAGGCATCGTAATCTTATTATGCGCAATTGCTATGATCTTTGCACGACAAGTAATAACTATTGTCGCACCAGGATTTTCAGCAGAACAAATTGCATATGCCACCCCGTTTTTACGCATTCTTATGCCTTTTATTTTCTTTGTATCGAGCAGCGCATTACTTGCGGGAGCATTGCAGGCAGCAAAACATTTTTTTGTACCAGCTATATCATCAGTTATCCTCAATATATTTTTTATTAGTGGTATTATACTCGGTCTCTCATTTGGCACTTCAGTCAATGTATTATGCTATTTTATCCTTCTAGGAGGGGCCGTTCAATTAGCTACTCACGTTATCACTTATCGTAAGCTTGGGTTCTCATTTGAACTTTTTAACAAAAACACCTGGAAAGAATGCAGGCACGTATTGCGCAAATTCTTCCCCTGTCTTCTTAGTATGAGCGCCGCAGAAGTCGGTTTATTTCTGGATACTAGTTTTGCCTCATTCCTAGCTCAAGGATCCGTAACTCTGATTTATTATGGCAACCGCTTCATGGGAATCCCGGGAGTTTTTGCGACATCATTATCAACGGTATTATTGCCACATCTCTCTCATATAGGGCTTTATGCCCCAAGGCGCTTTAGCTTCTATTTACTAGAAATCACCAAATTGATATTTTGGATTACTGCGCCAACTACACTTATCATGGGTTTCTTTGCTGATAAAATTTTCTATACCTTATTTTATTCTAAAAATTTCTCACTCGAACAAGTGTCTGAAGCTCGTCTTATCTTAATAGCATTTCTCCTTGGATTATTTTTTATTTCACTTAATAAAAATCTGATGAATATATATTACGCTCTACACAATACCACTAAGCCCGCAACCATAGCAGCCATAGCGACTGCGGCAAACATCATACTTAACTTCGCTCTTATGTATTGGTTCAAAGCAGTTGGAATTGCTTCAGCAACTACAATTTCTAATATTCTGCAAACAATACTCTATGTATGGTTCCTGCAACGATATTTTAACGTTAAAATTTATCTACAACCCTTCATGATCTTTGCAAGAAACTTTAGCATACAAATGTTTGTTGTCTTGGCTCCACTTTTTGTGGTGTATCAAGGCATCACAAATCTCATTCATTATTTAGGATCTCCATCGGCAATTCATTATGCACTTGGAACTGTTTTATTTTGGCTTTGGGTGGGACCGCTTGTAGGAATAGCTGCATGGCTTCTTTATGCCACAAGAAAGCGTTTTAATGTCAGCATCTATTTTCTCAACTAATTGCACATGCAGGAAATATTCATGAAACAGGTTAATTCAGCAGGAATAGTGATCTACCGCATTCATAACAACATACGGAAATATCTTCTGCTCCATTACCAAGCCGGCCATTGGGATTTTCCAAAAGGAAAAGTTGAATCTGGAGAATCTCATCAAGAAGCAGCACTCCGAGAATTATCTGAAGAAGCTGGTATCACCAGCACCATAATGCCAGGATTTGAACACACGTTTTCTTATGTGTTTCATGATTATGACGGATTGCTTGCCAAAAAAACGGTATATTTTTTTGTCGGTGAAACACAATCCAACCACATAACACTCTCGCACGAGCACCAGGATTTTATCTGGCTGCCTTATCAGGAAGCTTGCCAAAAACTTACCTATGCCAATGCAAAAACATTACTCGATGACGTACACACATTTTTAAACAAGAATATACAATAACTCTTTTTATCATTCATTTATGAAAGGACCTTTATGGTTTTTAATACACGACACATCTTTGCAGGACTTATGTCACTGACACTACCTCTGAGCATGGTAGCAACGGATATAGATGACGCTATAACAATTGAAAAAATAACCGAAAAATCAGATGCTCAAACAAATAATACACCATCATCTCTAAAATCTCTTTGGGCAGCCTTTGAAAAAGGCTTGAAATCAGGAGTGCTATCAAAAAATGCTGCTATAGGTCTTTTGGTGGGAACTGTCGATAGTCAAAACGATTTAAATAAAAAAACTATCCTCAAAATCGGCGGAGCAGCAGCCATGTCGACTAGCTTTCAGAGCATTGACGCTATGAAAAATTCTTCGGACAAAACAAGTGTGATATTCACCGAGGAAAATGATACACAAGCTAAAATAGGGATTAATAAGAAAGCATTTTCCTTCACAAAATTTATCTACGCAACCGGAGCTGTTACCGGTAATGCGCTTGCTTCTACCGCAGCCTATTTCGTTGGAAGAGAATTCACGCAGTTGGCCGGTCATGTAGGGCTTCAATTTACCTGGAACAAAGCTATTAGCACGAATGATGCCAATAACGCAAATACCCCAGACAACAAGCAACCCTGACGAATTACTAAAGAATAACCCCCGGACGTTTTTTGAAGGATCCGGGGGTTTTAATATTTTTTGGTTGCGGGGGCTGGATTTGAACCAGCGACCTTTGGGTTATGAGCCCAACGAGCTACCAGACTGCTCTACCCCGCGATTCATTACTTGATAAATGTGATTTTTTAGTTCGAAAAGCGTAAGATACTATAAAAAGCTTATCTTTAGATTATAACATCTGGACTCATTGTCAAATAAATTTCAAAAAACCTAAAGTTGTTCTAACACAACAATTGCATGCGCACATGCATTAGTATGCGTAAAGCTCGAATGGATAAGCAGATCAACGTCACCTGGTTTCTTAATATAGCCATTTAACCCGCTCCAATCGATCTGAATCTCGGGCATCCCGCTAACCTGCCGACTTATTTTTAAGTTGCGACATAAAGCCAAAAGCGGCAATGAACAAATGAGTAATGGTTGTAATGCCTTAAGGAGCGCTTCTCGTGCCGCAAATCTAACCGCAAAGCGCTCGGCGCTCTTGCTTGGCTCCTGCAAACAATACTGTATCTCCTGTTCACTCAACACTCTCTTCAGGGATTTCATGCTTTTTTGGCGCCACTCTTCAAAGCGACTTATCTGCACTGCATCAATTCCTACGCCTATAATTGGCATGGTGTCCCCAATCTACTGCTATCGAGAGCTTTTGTGATCATATAAAAATATGGATATAGTATAAGGTAGGTGAACAGATCTACACAACAGGCTTTTTCACCCGTACCCACCGCCTAGTAAGCTCGAAACATGGAGGAATTATCATGAATTTTCGTCTATTCGTAACGAATGTCTGGTCTATAGTCTTGATCTTATATTCCTTTAACACATCATCCGTACACGCCTTGCAGTCAATCAAACCTGTTGCACCTGCCTTAGCTGCGCGCTATATGCCTGCACGAACCTATAAGGGCCTCACAGAACATTACCGCCGCGTACTTCAACTAGTTGAGACACATTGGCACATTCCCACTTCAGAACAGCCAAATTCCGATAGCTATTCAGCTTGCGAACAAACACTCGAAACTTTTTTTGAAGAAGTATGTAAAAATTCATCCACTCGATCACTGGATGACTACCTTGCACAGCTCGAGCTTGATATCCAGGTGCTTAGCAATCTTGAGCAGATGCTCGACACCTCCCCCCAAGAAGTGCGTGCACTAAAACCCGGTGTGAGTTCGTTACGTAAAGCACTCATATACATTCACGGTATCATGCAACATCACCGTTTTTATCATCACTGCATACAACAACTTATCACCGTTCAAAGTTCGTTCGCACAAGAATTTTCACTTCTCAAAAATAGAGAACTTGTCACTCTTGCTACCCATCTGCGCAGCAATGCAACGCGCAATTATTGCAGTGATATTGCCGTAACAATCGAACGCATAAAAGTTGCTATCGCATTAGCTCAACCACGTTATCCACAACTTACCAAAGAGCTCGTGGCATTACTTAAATCATGTGAACACATAAAAGAGATTTATGAAAAAATATAGTAAGGCTATGCTGTGCACACAAAATCTTTTTCTTATCTCGACATTATGTGTTATTTGGGCTCAGCCGCAGATGGCATTTTTCCAACACATTATAGCTCGGTGAATACAGTCGAGGATTTTTATCATATTTCAGCCTTTGCTTCACTGCGCCAACAACATCGTATACATCACCTGCTTACTCTCAGGCAAACGCACAGCATTGATGGCGTTACGTTCACCGATAAAACTATTGCGCAGTCTTATATACCATTTAGCCTGCCAGGAGATTTCCTTGTAACTGCACTCACTTCTTTTGGTATTGGCGTTATGACCGCAGATTGTCTTCCCGTAATTTTTTATGATCCAGAGCACCGCGTTATCGCTATTGCCCATGCTGGCTGGCGAGGCGCTGTGCACGGTATTATCAAACAAGTAATCGCTTCATTGCAACATCACTACGCGACACGCATTGATCAGCTGCATGTGCTACTTGGACCAAGTGCACGGGCTTGCTGTTATCGCGTCGGTCACGAGGTTATTGATGCAGTTGAACAAACTACACATTACAACGCATTGCACCATAGACCAGAGGGTGTCTTTTTTGATCTTGGAATGCTTGTTGTACTGCAGCTCCAGGAGCTTGGTGTTACACAACAAAATATCCTACACCAACATCATGTATGCACCATATGTAACACATCATATTGTTCGTATCGCCGCCAGGGAACCGCTTCAGGAAGACAGATAAGTATCGTGTGGTTGGCATAGTTATTGTTAATTCGTTGTCATTATGCTACATTAAACACCATACGTATCATGGCGATAATGCAACGATTAGATCAGACTTTTAATACACACTCATCATGTTTCCTTGAACACAATACATAATATTTCTTATCAATTTATCCCATACACGTATCATGTTAGATACCGTAGAACATATAACGATGGTGCGAGGATACGATGATTGCACGATTACTAGCAAAGCTTCTGGGAACAAACAATACACGCCAACTCAAGCGCATTCAACCATTAGTTGATCGAATCAACTATCTTGAAGCAGCAATAAGTGCGCTTTCTGATGCAGAGCTTTCTGCAAAAACTAATGAATTCCGCGAACAACTATCACGTGGACGATCACTTGATGATATTCTGCCAGAAGCATTTGCGGTGGTACGTGAAACAAGTAAACGTGTTTTACATCAACGACATTATGACGTCCAGCTCATTGGCGGTATCGCACTGCACAAGGGCAATATCGCTGAAATGAAGACTGGTGAAGGTAAAACGCTCACCGCAACACTCGCCATGTATCTCAATGCATTACCTGGCAAGGGCGCACACTTAGTAACCGTTAATGATTATCTTGCGCGCCGTGATGCTGAATGGATGTCTCCCATCTATCATTTCTTAGGACTATCAGTTGGCATATTGCAAAACAATATGGAAGACGCAGCGCGTAAACAGGCATATAACAACGATATTCTGTATGCCACCAATAACGAACTCGGATTCGATTATTTGCGCGATAACATGAAATTCAGGCTCGAAGATTATGTACAACGCGATCTTAATTTCGCTATCGTCGATGAAGTCGATTCAATCTTGATTGACGAAGCACGAACACCACTCATCATTTCCGGTTCTGCTCAAGAAAGCGGCGACTTATACGCTAAAGCTGATGTCGTAGTGCGTAGATTCAAAAAAGATATCGATTATCAAGTTGATGAAAAAGAACGTACTGCACAACTCACAGAAGCTGGGATCGACAAAGTTGAGCAAGCCTTTTCTATCAAAAATCTCTATGCAATCGATCATTTGACACTTTTACATCACATCATGCAAGCACTGCGAGCACATGCTATTTTCCGTCGCGATGTTGATTATGTGGTACAAGACAACCAAGTGCTTATCGTTGACGAATTTACTGGCCGCATCTTGCAAGGGCGTCGTTACAGCGATGGATTGCACCAAGCGCTTGAAGCAAAAGAAGGCGTTGAAATTGAGCGCGAAACACAAACACTTGCAACGATCACATTGCAAAATTATTTCCGCCTCTACAAAAAACTTGCCGGTATGACAGGTACTGCCGCAACTGAATCAGAAGAATTTTATCGCATTTACAAACTTGGTGTTATCACGATTCCAACCAATCAGCCAATGATTCGTGCAGACAAGCCAGATTTTATTTTTCTTACACAACGAGCAAAATTCAATGCCATCGTAGAAGACGTTAAAGAGCGTTATACACGCAAACAACCGGTACTCATTGGTACCGTTGCGGTGGAAACCTCTGAACTACTCAGCCAAGTGCTTACCATGCACGGCGTTCCCCATGAGGTACTTAACGCCAAGAATCACGCTCGTGAGGCGGAGATTGTTGAACATGCGGGAGAGCCAGGGCGCGTTACTATAGCAACGAATATGGCTGGTCGCGGTACAGACATTAAGCTAACTCCTGAATCACGATCAGTTGGCGGCTTGTACATTTTGGGTACTGAGCGACACGAAAGCAGACGTATTGACAATCAGCTGCGTGGACGATCTGGCCGACAAGGTGATCCTGGAGAATCACGTTTTTATATTTCGCTCGAAGATGATCTGATTCGTCGCTTTGGTGGCGAAAACATGAAGCGCAGCATGCAACGATTTGGCATGCAGGAAGATGAAGTCATTGAATCAAGCTTGGTGTCAAAAAATATCGAACGCGCTCAAGAAAAAGTTGAAAAACAGAATTTTGAAATTCGTCGCCACACACTGGAATATGACGATGTACTCAATCAACAACGTCGCGTAATCTACGAATATCGTCGTTCTGTACTTGAAGGCTCCGAGCAAATCTTTGAGCTAGTACGTGATTTAGTAACATCCGCAATACAGGAAATTACTTTACGTTTTTGTCCTCAACGTACCGTAACACCTGCGCAAGCTGACGAGCTCATCGCGTTTACCGCAAAAATGACTGGCCTTCCATTAGAAAAGTTACAAGCACAAAAATTTGATAAAGCAAATCATGAGCAGCTTGAAAAAGACCTTACCAACTATCTCTTAGAACAATACGAGTTATATCGTAATCAACAAAAATCCGATCTTATAAAACAAGCCGAAAAATGGCTTATGTTAGAAACCATAGACAATTCATGGAAACAACACATGCTCAACCTTGATCATCTACGTGAGGGTATTGGGTTGCGTAGTTGGGGGCAAAAAAATCCACTCATAGAATATAAACGCGAAGCTTTCGACATGTTCCGCGATGTTATGGCAACCATAAAGTTAGATATTGTTCATCACATCTTCCACTTGAATCTCGAACGATTTGATCAACATGCGCTGGAAGTACGCCGTGAACGCGAACTTGAACAACTCAATTTCAGTGCACCTACTGATACCACTGATGAAACAACTCGCCAATCAACAGAAGGTGGCGCCGAGCGAATAGGTAGAAATGAACCATGCCCTTGTGGATCGGGTAAGAAGTTCAAAAAATGTCATGGTGCAACCGAATAACGAACAGATAGCTTGCTACACACTCCACTGATCATCAAAAAACCCCAGCTCAACACTGGGGTTTTCATTTTGTTCATAGTTACTTTTTTTTCGTAACTTTCCACCGTTCAGGTACAATATGTTCAGGGAAATTAAACCTGATCACTTCCAGCCTCCAATCTTCATAACGAGGCTGCACCGTAAGTATGCCGAATGCATGAAAAGCTAACGTATAGCTACCATCGCTATAGCGGGGATTAAAAAGAGCATTATCAGGACCCACACTAAAAGTAGCTACAATGTGATCCCATAATCTGTCCGAATTAAACAATCGGCTTCCAGGAAGTTGCCATAATTTACTTACACCTTTGTGATTCGGTGTTCTTCCCGCAGTATCATAAATAGATTTCATCATAGGATCATCTATGCTTCCATGCTGATGTCCACGAAGAACACCGCGGATTCGGGAAGTTGGCGTTGATTGCAAAGACAGTAATTGCGCCGTTGTTTGTTTGCCAAACCTCCACCCCCTGGATTGATTATAAGAAGTATCTCCAGACGACGATACCTCAAAATCATTCCACATAAATCCGACATTATAATATCTTCCTTTTATCGGCCGTTCAGCATGAAAATCTTGGTACAGTTTTTGAGGCAAGCCATATATAGAATCTATCTGATCTGCTTTTAACAGCGCTGGCAACAACTCATAAGCCTGTGTAACCTCACTATCTAATAAATCATGCGGATTATAACCTTGCTCAAGTCCACCGTGACAACACTGCACGTAATTTATCAATGCAGCATTTTCGCGTACACCAAGATAACAAACAACAGGCATAAGGTCATAAATCCTATGCACACGTTTTATAAGATCAAACACCTGTTTAAATTTATCTGGATACTCTTTTTTTACCTTCACCATAAAATCCGGGTCATTACCGAGCTTTTCAACTGTCTGACGAACTGCTAAAGGATCACCATACTTCATGAAAAGTTCTTGCATAAAACCATATGTAGCAGTCATAGAAGTATCTTCATGATTTCCTCGAATCAACATTACATTATCAGGATTTGCTATCTGCAGTCTTAAAATTGTGTACACACACTCAATGCCATATCTACCGCGATCGGTATAATCCCCCAAAAAAAGAAGATAAAAATTATTTTTTATGACACGGAAATTGTTATCAAGATACGCATTATCTTTCAGATATTTAAGAAAAGTCATAAGCGATATTACATCACCATGCATATCGCCATGAATTGCGATGCGAGACCCTGGAGGAATAATCCGCTTTTCTGCAAACGGCTCATAATTATGATGACGATTCATTTGGTATATTTTTGAAAAAAAACTATCCTCTGACGGCTTTTTATTAACCCAGTACGCACTTTTTAATTTATTGCTCATTATTTCATAATAATTGTCCAAACATGCATCGAGCTCATCAAGCGTTACTATTTTACTTGGCCATTTTTCACGTAAATATACATTTGGTGTAGTTTCATGCACCGCGTTATATAATTCATCGAATGTTCTAGGTGATTTTTTTGTTCCTTGTAGTAGGCGTTTTTCAAATACTTGTTGTTGTAGGCGTCGCACCGTTTTTTCAAGCTCGAGTAATTCATCTTGTTGCATTGCTTTTCTGGGCTCCGGTACAGATTCTTTTATACGCAATGCCTCAATTTCTTTATCAAGCCGCTGAATTTGTTCGAGAATTCTTTGCTCTTGCTCGATAGAATGAAGACGTTTAAGAACTTCTTCCTGTTGAATTCGTTGAATTTCTTGCTCAACATTAGATAATTGCTCACGTTTTTGGCGCATTTTTTCAATTTTTTCCTGACCTTGAGGCTGGCAAATCACAGGAGTAAAAATCGCACTCACTAAAAAACTAAGAAAAAGAGCACTATTCTTTTTGACTAGATAACGCACCATACCATTCCTTCACATTTTCACACAAAGCAATAACTCTAATTGAAAATTATACCTAATAAGAAGACTCAAAATAAACACTTTATTGCAAATTAACACACTTCGATCATGGTGATACAAATTCGTAATATCTTTGTTATTCTCTTATTTATACATCACCAATTTATTACAGGAGGCCACTATGATGCTCGTTACCGATACAATAACTATCCAAGAACTTGAAAATATGTCGCACCATATGTTTCAAAAACTCGTCAAGGCCGTTGTTGACATTGAAGAAAATATCATGGTTGTTGATGGCGAACTTCACGCCGATCAGGCGTTACTTCTACTCGATCGAGGTTCTGATCAAAAAAATTTATGGGGAATCAACCTGCACCCTGAACATTTTGGCACTGAAAACTTTATAGAATTTGACTCTATGATTAACCTCAGACCATCATGGGGAAATAAGACTTGCTCAGTAGATAACCCAGAAATGCGAAAACGTATCATAGCTCTCGTGATCAGCAAGGTAACATCATGATCATGCATAAGCAGCTTGCCGCCGGTCGATGGAATCAATTTACCCTCATTGAACAACTGGCCAATATCGGAAGCGAAGTTATTCGCACCATCAATTGGAAACAAAAAGGTAATCAAGAACTAAGTCGGCTTGCGTTTGAGCGGGCGCTTGAACTTATAGACCTCACCATAGCGGATCCCAAAAATAGAAAACGGCTTCGCGAAGTTGTCCGTACGCGAGAGGCGTTGGTAGATCATTTTGTCTACGACAATATTTATCAGACAACCGACGAAATCTGGTATAATTACTTCTTTAACTTCAATTACGCTGCGGCACTTCAACGAGGACGATAAAAAGCTCTTAAGCACACACATTTATTACAATTCTGTTTGCTTAAGCAAAACCTCTTTGCCCTGAAATGCTATGCCGAACCCAGCAATAGTGGTAATACCACGACGTCTCAATTCATGCGCATACTGTTTTTCGCGAATTTGTTCGGCAGCAGCTTTTGCCGCTTGTTCAAGCTATTCCTTTTTTTGCAACGCGCTTAAATTCAATCACAATACCGCGCTTTTTTACGTCCTTGGGTACCAGCATGATGTCATAGCAACCATACCCGCTTTCTCGATTTGAAATTACTTCATACACGTCGCTCAGCGTCACCAGAAGCCCTAAGACAAACAAATGATAACTTTTTTCAAGTTCGTAACGTGGCAGATCGAATACGCTCACGCTATTGAGCAAATATTCGCGTATAATTTTTTCAAATACCTGACCATCACCTTGCTGAAGTGCGGTAAGCAAAATACGTATGCTATTCACCCTGAGCGGTTCTTGCAGAAAATCCTCATAAATCAATCGCACTTCTCGATTTGGAATAACCAAATCATCCATAACTCTACCGCTAACAAGTTCTTGGCTCTGTAGGGTAAGATATCCTGAAAATATTAATAAACTCCACACGATCACCTCTTTGCTCTCCATGGTAGGAAAGACAAATGCTTCTTCGATACGCTGACGAACGGGAATATCATGTAATATCGACTCAAGTTGCATAAGGGGTTCCGCTGACGCATGCAAAAGCAGCCGCGCAAGTTGCCACACTTTATAGCGGACGTTAAAAATTATTGCTAAAAAAAGCGATTTTCTTTAGCCTGGAAAATTGGGAATCAAATTCCCAATTTTCATAAGAAAGGTCTAACATATGATTACGAGAGATCTAAGCAATGAAGTCCTATCGCTTGCCAAACAGTTTAGCGCTGTTGCGGTATTTGGCCCTCGACAGTCCGGAAAAACCACTCTTGTTCAACATCTTTTTCCACAACATCGTTATCTTTCATTAGAAGATCTCGATATCCGACAACGTGCTCAAATAGACCCGCGTTCATTCTTACAAGAATATCCAACTGAACAAGGCATTATTTTGGATGAAGTGCAACATGTTCCCGAATTACTTTCATACATACAAACCACCATCGACCGTGAAAAGAAAAAGGGGTTTTTCATTATTACTGGTTCACAAAATTTATTGCTCAATGAAAAAGTAACACAATCGCTTGCAGGCAGAATAGCGATAGTAACACTGCTGCCCCTTTCATTACATGAATTACAACAAAAAAATCTTTTACCAAAAACTATAGAAATCGCTGCTCTTCGCGGTTCTTATCCTGCACTTTTTGCTGATACGCGAATCACTCCTGAAATCCTCTATGCCAACTACCTCAGAACCTATGTAGAACGCGATGTACGAAGCTTGAAACAGGTTGGTGATCTCAATACCTTTCAGCGATTTCTACAACTTTGTGCAGGAAGGACGGGACAAATTCTTAATTTAACTTCTTTGGGTAATGATTGTGGCATCGATCATAAAACAGCACGTGCTTGGATTTCTGTGTTGGAGGCAAGTTATATTGTTTTTCTTCTGTATCCTTACTATAAAAATTACGGCAAGCGAATCATAAAATCTCCGAAACTATATTTCATTGACACAGGTATTCTTTGCACACTTTTAAGAATTAAAACATCACTTGAACTCATGGAACATTATCTTCGCGGCTCTATCGTAGAATCCTATATTATCGCAGACGTTCTTAAACAATATTACAATAGCAATGAACGTCCTGCTCTTTATTTTTGGCGTGATACTCAGGGACGAGAAATTGACCTCGTTCTAGAGCATGGTACTTTTCTGAGCGCTCTTGAGATCAAGGCGGGTCGCACTGTCAATGCTGATTATTTTAACAATATTGAATATTTCCGTTCAATTGCACCCGAAACCACAGACTATCGGGTCATATATGCGGGGGATGAAGACCATCATTGGCCTCAAGCTCCTGTGATGAGCTGGCAACATACGGGACAATTACTCACATCGCTTACTTCACAACAGAAAAATGTTCAAAAACATAGCCCTTCAAATACTTGATAGCCCAATGATCAAGTATAGGACAACATGGTTGACACGCTTGGGGTTAGACTAGACAATGCTATTTTAATTCGCTACCACGACCTGGAGATTAATTGATGCTCAGCTTACAGACATTATTTACAACTCGATCTGCTTAAGCAAAACCTCTTTGCCCTTGAATGCTATGCCAAACCCAGTAATAGTAGAGATACCGCGGCGCTTAAGTTCATGCGCATACTGCTTTTCACTAATTTGTTCGACGGCAGCCTCTGCGGCTTGTTCAAGCGATTCTTTTTTTGCAACGCGCTTAAATTCAATCACAATACCGCGCTTTTTTACGTCCTTGGGTACCAGCATGATGTCATAGCGGCCATACCCACTTTCTCGATTAGAAATCACCTCATACACATCACTCAGCGTTACCAAAAGCCCTAGAACAAACAGATAGTAACTCTTCTCTGGTTCATCGCTGGGTAAATCAAACATACTCATGCTATTGAGCAGATATTTTTGTATCATTTCTTCAAAAAGATCGCCTTCTCCCTGTGTTAAGGCGTACTGCATCTGTTTGACGCCAGTGTAGGAAAGTGCCTGGTCAAATGAGCGTTCGATGAGCTGTTTATAGAGCACGTAAATTTCTTTGTTCGGTATGGTAAGATTACATTTCCATCTACCTTCTATTACTTCTTGGGTTTGAGGTGTTAAATACCCCGCAAACAGGAGCAAACTCCACAAGGCAACCGCATGGTGCTCTACATCAGAAAATACAAATGATGCATCCACTTCTTTATAAACAACCTGACGCATCATCAATAATTCCAGCGCATGTTTGGTAGTTGCATCAGCTAGGGCAATAACTTCCATGATCAATGCATTATCGCTCGTGTTTGCCCAGTATGGCTGTAAACTTCCTTTATTCTGGACGCAGTTGAGCAGCGACCAGGGATTATAGATAGTCGTTCCTGCAAAGCGATAGCCGTTGTACCACTCTTTTACCTCTGCACGTTTTTCCTGTAAGTGGTAATCGGCAAGCAATTGTTCAACTTCAGATTCTGTAAAACCAAAACGAGTAGAAAATGGCTCGTCTACTATGGTATGCACCGTCAAATTATTAAGACCAGAAAAGATTCCTTCCTTGGCCGTACGCAGTATGCCGGTAAGAACCCCAAGTTGTAGTGCCACGTTGTCCTTAAGTGCGCCACTTAAAAAGTTGCGAATAAAGCCAACCATCTCTTGGTAATAACCGTGATGAAATGCCGCATGTATGGGCGCATCATATTCATCCAGAAGGATGACGATCTTTTTTTTATGAACCCTGAATAACACATCACTAAGCCACATCAGACTCGCTTCTAGCTGTACCTTGGTTGAGGTACATTCGGTTATGGCTGAATAAAAAACTTGCTCCTTTGCATTCAGATAAGACCAAATAACATGTTCATGCTTAGCAAATTCCCTGCCTACCAACACAGCAATGTATTCTAGCGCCTCAGGCCATGTTGCAGTTTTTACATCTTTAAAAGTAAGAAAGATAACCGGATACTGTCCCTGATGCGCCATACTCGTCGGATCACTTGCTATGGCAGTGTTGTCAAACAAGTGTCGAGCTTGCGCAGAGCTGCTAAAAAAATAGTTAAGCATAGAAAGGTTTAGTGTTTTACCAAAACGTCGTGGACGTGGCAAGAGTGTTACGCCGGCACCACGTTCCAACAATTCTCTGACCAGCAAAGTTTTGTCTGCATACCAGTAATGTCCTTCTACGATATGCTTAAAATCACTAATTCCTATCGGTAGCTTTTTCATGTGTTCACTTTTTAACTAAACGGCTTTATTAATCGGCCAATATTAAAGAACGCTACGAATATTTCAGCGGGTAGGCATCAGGATGTGCGAGTGAAGCTAATTCAATATCAACATCTAATTCTGGCCAATGAAGATATTTTCCATGGGAATACTCTAAATTATAAATCTGCCCAATTGTTGCTTTGAGAAACCAAGGAAAATCCTCAAATGGAATCCAAAACTCTTGATCATCTACTAGTATCCATAAACCCTGTGTAGATATGTTCTGTACTTCAGCTGATGCTAAAGTGCTTTTTCCAGGCCTTCTTAATTTCTTCTGCATGATCTTCAACCACCTTTGCAAGTTGCTTAAGTTTCCTATCTGAATATCCGCTATAATCAGCAAGTGCGATCATCGGCTCAATCCAGAATTTGGCTTCCCCTGCTGGAGACAGGATATGTATATGCATCCTTGACTCCTCACGGGAAAAGAAAAAAAATCTATATTTTTTGTATCTAAAGATTGTTGGGCTCATGAAATCACTTCACCTGATATTACCGATCATTAGAATGCGATATTAGTACCCTATAATATCCTATTTTTAAATTCAATACATTGTTCGGATATTTTACCGACCTACTCTAGTTATGCTTAAAATCGCTAATTCCTATCGGCAGCTTTTTCATGCAACTCACCTTCTGCTAAAAGATCCTTTGATGATTCAAGTATAGGGCACTCTTGCAGCCGCACAAGTTGCCGCACTTCATAGAGGACGTTAAAAATTATTGCTAAAAAAAGCAATTTTCAGCCAACTGTTGCACTTGATGACATTTTTATTACAATCTTAAAGTCAGAATTTAAAATTGTAAGGAGCATATTTTGATCCAAAGAGAAATCAGCGCCCTGGTAGCCAAAAGAGCCACCCAACTCCCTGTCGTTGCTATCTTGGGTCCAAGGCAATCAGGAAAAACAACCTTAGCGCGCACACTTTTTAACAATCACCGCTATGTTTCCCTTGAAGAACTCGATACACAGCGCTTTGCAACTGAGGACCCGCGAAGATTTCTTGAACTATACCAAAATCCGCATGGCATTATTCTTGATGAATTTCAGCGCGTTCCTTCACTGCTTTCGTATATTCAAACGTACGTCGATACGCATGATCTTAAAGGCTATTTTATTCTTACCGGCTCACAAAACTTTTTGATGATGGAAGCCGTTTCACAAACCCTTGCTGGTCGAGTAGCTTTGTGCACACTCTTGCCATGCTCAACTTCAGAATTGAGTCACGCCAATCTGCTCGCTCCTACTCTTGATGAAGCAATCCTGCGCGGTTCATACCCACGACCGCTCGTACATAACCTTGATCCGTCTGATTGGTGCCAAGACTACATTATGACTTATCTAGAACGTGATGTGCGATTAGTAAAAAACATCATTGATCTCAGTACCTTCAAGCGGTTTGTGCAGCTCTGTGCTGGAAGAGTCGGTCAGTTACTTAATCTTTCTTCTCTTGCTACTGAATCTGGCATTACCGTGCCTACAGCCAAACAATGGCTCTCAGTTTTACAAGCAAGCTATCTCATTTTTTTGGTACAGCCGCATTTCAGAAATTTTAATAAACGGCTTGTTAAAACACCTAAATTGTATTTTTATGACACGGCACTCCTGTGTACCCTGTTAGGTATTGAGACCGCTTCACAGCTCGGCACTCATTATTCACGTGGCAGCATTGTAGAATCTTATGTGATGTCAGATCTGTACAAACAGCTCCTTAACCGCGGACGCAACAATCAACTTTATTTCTGGCGTGACAGTGTCGGGCATGAAATCGACTGCATCCTAGAACGTGCAGATACACTGGTTCCCCTAGAAATTAAGGCCGGAAAAACGGTGGTTTCTGATTTCTTTACGGGAATTACATTTTGGCAACAGCTTACGGGAATGCGCGACGCATTTGTGGTATACGCTGGAGATCAAACCCAAAAAAGAGAGCCCGCGACGCTGGTCAGTTGGCGTGAGATCGACACCATCATCAAGCAAGTTTTTTCTTAAACCCAAGAACTATACTTGCTTTTGCTTCACTTCGCGTATTCCAGAAACAGGCTTTTCCTGTTGTAGTAATGCAAATTGATACGCGCTACGCACCATGGCATGCAACTCAGAATGACGCGGCTGCCACTCCAACACTTCACGCGCTTTGGTTGCATCAGCGACTAAAATCGCTGGATCACCGGCTCGCCTTCCTGCGCAGGCAATGGGTAACGATAAACCAGTTACCTCCTGAACAGCACCTATCACTTCACGCACAGAAAATCCATGACCCGTTCCGAGGTTGAATGCTGTTGATTGATTACCAGCTTGCAGGTATGCATACGCTTTTATGTGTGCATCGGCAATGTCCAGTACATGGACATAATCACGAATACAGGTCCCATCGGGTGTCGCATGATTCGTACCGAAAATGGTAAATACTTTTTTGTGCATCGCCGCGCGTAGCAGGAGTGGCATGATATGTGTTTCCGGTTCATGACGTTCACCAAGGTTATGTTCAGGCAGAGCACCGGCCGCATTAAAATAGCGCAGTGCAACAAATCGCAGACCATAGGCATCGGCGTAACGATGCATGATGCATTCTGCCATATGCTTGCTATCCCCATATGGGCTGAGAGGATTATGTGAATGATCTTCCGTAAGTGGTAGCCGCTGCGGTTCACCATACACCGCACAGCTTGATGAAAAAATGAGTGTAGAAACACCATGATCACGCATGGCATTAAGAAGGGTAAGAGTATTAACCACATTATTGTGATAACAAAGATCTGGATTAGTCACCGAGCGTCCTACTTCTATAAACGCGGCAAAATGCATGACTGCCGTGATAGGATACTGCGTAAAAATGGTCTCTAAAAGATGTCGATCGCCCACATCACCCTTGATACAGATTGCCCAGGGGAAATCGAATGACTGGTTGTAAACAAGTGAGTCAAGGATGATGATTTGATGCCCCTGCTGGTGTAGTAACAACGCCGTATGAGAGCCGATGTAACCCGCTCCTCCTGTGACGAGAATCGTGTGCATAGTAAGCATTATCTCCCTTGATAATTTTTCATAATCTTTTGCATTCCACTAAAGCACACGGATAGAGATTGTCAAAGAATTGTCGGATGTAGGAATTAAACCTTGTTATTGCATAGTAAAAGAGAAGAGCTAGAATCCCAATGATCTAAGCTCTTCTTCTTATTATTACATTTTAAGGAGGTTATGGTTGGATACCAGCACCACCTACTTCTGTATCAATAGCTCTTTTAGCTGCCCCGATCGCTGCATCCGTCGCGAGCAAACTTCTTAAAGAGGCAGCCGCTTTTGTTCTACGTGCCGCCAAATCGGCTGCCTCTATCGTGCCCTTTAACCCGTAATCATCATGATTTATTGCAACTGTTAAAGCATTTCGAAGTGCCTCAAGCGCTGCTTCTTGACCTACTATAGCAGTCATCTCACCAACGACTCTTCTGTCATCTACTTTGGTAATCGCTGGTGCCAAATAAGTATACAGTGCTCCAGCATTGATTACCGTTTGTACCGCTGGAGCCCATAGATCTAATATTAGTGAATCTCGAGCTTCTGGTTTGCGCAAATATTGCATTAAATTTTGCGTTTGAGCGTGTAAACGGGATCCTAAGTCACTGAGGTACCGCTTGGCTAAAAATTTTCGGTGCCCATCAGCATTACCGGCTCCTGGATCAGCATTAGGAACGTTTCCAGCAGCGTATACCTTATTCCACATATTCCAAATATCATTTACACTTTCACCTAGGTTATTCAATAAAACATGCAACCTGTCATTAAGCTTTAATTCAAATTCATCGGCAATCCGTTCTTCACCACCACGACGAAGGGTTTCTATTAATTGTTTTACCTGAGAAAACTTATTAGCCGTAAATGCTTTATCAAGCTGAAGCTTAATTTTTGCACGCTCTGCGCCAGAAAGCGCCTGCATAGTTGGTGCACTACCAATCCCCATGACCATAAGCAGGGGGAAGAGCATATTTTTCATTTTTACCATAATTACTCCTTCACATTACATTAAATTGTATTCCTATTTGAAATAATATTAAATTAATGTAACAGAAGTAAATGGTTTTATAACTTATGTGATTCCAAATACAAAAAACAAGCGGAGTGACGCACAAAACATCACTCCGCTTGTTTTTTATCTATGACCTAACTTTACGTCAGTAAATCAATTAAAACGAAAACCCAAATTTACCCCATAGCGTCCAGCGATGCATACCAGCATTGTCGCGAGACATTTCATAGGAACCGCCTAGTCCTACAAACATAGGATAACAACAGCAATCTTCAAATTTGTATCCGAGGGCTCCGTAGAGGGTATGGGTAATCATTGCTGGGTGCGCTGCAGAATTAAGATCAATATCTGATTCTGTAATCACCGTAGATTCATAATTTGATTGACCATATGCTACATCCAACTGATCAAAATCTTCATTGATTGTCTTGTAGATATTGGTCTTACCCTGACCTTCAGAAGAACGAATAGCAATACCTGATGGGAAGCTTTCGCGTAATCTTACACATTCAGCTTGTCGCATAAAGACATTAAGCCCAAGTTCAATATTAAAGCATTCTGATACAAGTTCTATGGCGCTGTTGATGGTATGCGTAAATCCTGGTTTTACGTTAAGATCTTGAGTAAAGAAGTTAATACCTGGAGAAGCTAGATAAATGCCAAACGTTTCTGCATTAACACTTGCCAAGGTTGCTTGTTCAAAACTCTCATACACAGAAAGATAACGGCTCCATGGCTTATACTTAAGATCGAATGAGCGACGTTCTCTGCCACTGAACATATATTTAGCAGCAAGATCGATGTAAAAATTGAATGCTACACAATCATTTTGCCATACATCAAAGTATGCGGAAGTTCCCCACATGATACCCCAGTGTTGATTTGCACCAACCACCGGCTCAAAAAGATATTCAGCATTTGGCCTATTACCGGTAGGTATATGAAGACCAATATATGATTCTGCACCGCAGCATTCAGTGTTGACCCATTGATAGCCAAGCTTAAGCTCAATATCAGCAAGTCTAGTTTTTTTCATTTTATTGCCATCATTGATTTTGCCATATTTCCAGAGTTTCTGATTGAATGCAGCTTTCATAGAATCAAATAACACTTGCTCTTCTGGCAAACCAGTAACCTGTGCAGCGCCACCGCCATCATGCTCTATGGCCTCACCTAGATCAACACGATTTTCAATACGCATTAATGGTGTTGAAATTTCAAACCACCATGGATACTCACAGTCTGCATCATCCCAAAATAGTTGGCTTAAATTCTGACGGTAGGTAAATCCAAGGCCAAAAACGTTTTGGCGTGGTTCTATGGTAATGGTACTTTCAAAATTGCTCTGTGATGTAAAAATATTAAAATTGTGCGCGATCAGGTCAGCATCATCCTGAACCTCATCTTCCAAGACCAACAACTTAGTTTTGCAAAACGGGGTAAAAAACTTAGCAAGATCGTCATTGCGCCTTGTTTTTCCACCAAACAATACAAATTGCATGGCTCCGCCATGGCCGTCTTCTTTGACCATGGGCCGATGGAACAAACTTACGCGCTCAGGTGAGGCAGATTGATAGAGTGGCCGTGCTGAAAAGAAGGTGTGACTTGTCACAGTACAATCACAGGAATCTGCTTGTATACCCGATGACACAACCGCTTGTGCCATGAGCACCGCTATACCTAACGTTTTTTTCATATCGCCTCTCCTTTTTTGGATATAATACAATTACAAATGCTATGTAAGAACTTATCTGATCACTACCATATCAGGATGACAAAAATCAATTTTTTATTTTCATAAGTCATGACATCTTGAATGCCTAACCACGATTTATAAGACTTATAACGCATTTTGATTATTTTGCGCAAAAGAGCGGCTGGTGTACACTAGCGTTAATGAGAGAGATACTATCCGTAAAATATAAAAATTGAGTGAATGGCGAAATTAAATATATTGTTGTAATCTTTTGCTAAAATATACTAAATTTGGCATAATAAAAAACGAGATTATCATGAAGCAAAAAGAACTCATTTGGGTCGGCTCTAGTAAAAATGATCTTAAAGATTGTCCCGAAGACATCAAAGATGAAATGGGTTATGCCCTTCGTAAGGTACAACAAGGTGAACAACCCAACAACGCCAAAGTACTCAAAGGATTTGGCAGTGCTGGTGTATTAGAGATTATCTCCTGTGATGAATCAGGTACCTACCGCACCGTGTACACGGTCAAAATGGCAGAAGTCGTATTCGTTTTGCATATATTTCAAAAAAAATCTAAACAGGGAATCAAGACACCAAAAAAGGAAATGGATCTTGTAGAAAGTAGGCTTAAACAAGCGCAACAAATTTACAAGGAAAGATATCAAAAATGAAAAAAGATAATGGATACGAAATAAGCTCAGGCAATGTATTTGCTGATCTTAGCCTTCCCAATCCGGAAGAAAGACTCGCCAAGGCAAACCTTGCAATACAAATTAATACTATAATTAAAGCAAAAAAATTAACGCAAGCTGCAGCAGCAGAATTACTGGGTATTGATCAACCTAAAATTTCAGCTTTAAGCACTGGTAAACTTTCAGGATTTTCATTAGAAAGATTATTCCGTTTTTTGAATATATTGGATCAAGACATAACGATTCACGTCACGCCAAAAAAGAGATCAAAAAAAGCTGCACATATCACGGTAGATGCTCCAACCCAAAAAGCAACCCTCATAAAACAACCTAAAGCATCTTCCAGTTCACCGCGCATACAGGCACGCAAAAAAAGCTGGAAACAAAGAATTTAACCTATACACAAACAGAAGCTTAGGAAATTTCATGATAAGACGCGTCAAAGGCACTCAGGACTTTTTAGATCTCACGCTGTTCGATTTTATCATCACCACTATCTCACGCCACCTCTCGCGCTATCATTTTACGCATATTACTACCCCTATCATCGAACACACAGAACTTTTCAAACGCTCGTTGGGGCAACAAACTGACGTGGTCAGCAAAGAGATGTTCACGCTAGAAACCCGCTCACAGGATGATGACGGCATGTGCCTGCGCCCGGAAGCTACTGCTTCTATTGCACGTGCATTCGTAGAGAATGGCATACAGACCACGCCATGGAAAGTGTGGACCTGGGGACCAATGTTCCGCTATGAACGACCACAAAAAGGTCGTTTCCGCGAATTTAATCAGGTGAGCATGGAAATTATCGGATCCGCATCAATCGCCCAAGATGCCCACTTTATCAAAATGCTTGATCGCTATTTTCATGAAACATTACACCTGAACAATTACGCAGTGCTCATCAATTTTCTTGGCTGCCAGCAAGATCGTGATCGCATGAAGATAGCGCTGACAACCTTCTTGGAAAAAAACAGCGCAATCATCTGCTCAACATGCACTGAGCGTAAAGATAAAAATATTCTGCGAATCTTTGATTGTAAAAATCAGGATTGCCAAACCTTGTACACAAAAGCTCCATACATTACCGATTTTCTATGCGATGAGTGCGATAGCGAATGGAAAACTCTTCAGCTTCAATTACATCTTCTGAGCGTCTCTTATGCACACAAGCCAACCTTGGTACGTGGACTCGATTATTATCAAAAAACAGTTTTTGAATTCGTCAGCAACGATTTAGGAGCACAAAACACTTTTTGTGGCGGCGGGCGCTACGATCACCTCATAAAAGACCTCGGAGCTACACAAGATCAGCCATCAATCGGTGCCGCGATTGGCATTGAGCGACTTATGCTTATGTTAGAACTCCACAAAGATAGCTTAGCACTTGAACAATTACCGGCGCTCCACGTCATCATCCCCTTGGCTACTGAGCAACACGCACTTGCACTTTTGCTTGCCGATACCCTACAAGCAGCAGATTTTTGCGTAGAAATATTATTGGAAGGTGATTCGGCTAAAAGCATGATGCGTAAAGCCAACAAACTTGGCGCAGCCTACAGCCTGATTATAGGTTCAGAGGAACAAGCAACCAAGACGGTATCGGTTAAAAATATGATTACCGGTGAAGATACGCATTTGGCACAAAGTGAAGTGGTAAAATTCCTGAAGAAATAAATTAACCTGGCGCATGCAAGGTATTGTCCAATCGTCTGGCCTACCAATAGAATTTTCTGCCAATATTTTAGCGGTGGTGGTGTAAAATATGCCACTACGTGGTATAAATTCTACCACTTGGCAAAATGCATTTACAGAATTGTACAATTTCGTAAAAACTTAGTGCGATGCTTTCAAAATCGTATTGTACACGGGATCAACTGTTATACCGTTTGGTGATAATCTTTTTGCTATTCCTGTTACAGCACTTTGGCAGCAAGTCCGCTAGAAAACGTCGTCTGTACCGCAAATATGCCAACAAACAATGCATGCGAAAGTTCTTTGTAAGAAATCCATGGAAAATGCACGATTTCTACACGTCACACAGCGGTCATGAAAAACTGCCACCAGTAGTGGCAGAAATTAGAAAACCTTATATTTTAGGGCAAAATCTATCATTTCCTATCTTGATTATGCTAGCATTTAAAATGCATAGTATTAATTATTTTTAAAAAAGGAAATGATCATGAAAAAAATGCATTTAAAATTGTCGCTGTTAACACTTTCAGCCTTGATGGCCAGTGGCACCTTGATTCATTCCATTCCACCAGCTCAAGAACAACAGAAAAAATGCTTCAATAGAGAAATGCTCGAAACACTTTATTCCGATCACTTACCAGTACATTTTACCGTAAAAGATATCGGTGACGTGATGCTCTGGAACGTGCTTATGATAAAAATGAGCAGAGAAGTCGATCCCAATACAGGTCGACCACTATGGTATACTAATGGATTTGCCATCGCACATGAATCTCAAGAAGATACAAAAGCTAGAGCGTTTAATATAGCGAGGCATGTTGTAAGCGCCATGGAAAAAGGCACCAATTTAGTGTTATTGCAAGAATTGTATCCTGATATGGGTAAAGAAAAAAATAGAACACTCTTTATGGAACAACTTGATCGAGCGCTGAAAGAAAGCAATTCCAACCTATCAGTAGCTACTATTACTTCTGAGGCTAATGATAGTGTCACTTTATACAACACAAAGGTCCTGCAAGAGATAAAAATTGATAATGCTCTTTTACAGGATATAGAGCAAAATATACAACTACAAAAACGTAAATACCATCCTACTGGACCACGCTTTACTATAAGCCTTTTTCAAAATAAAGAATCTGGAACCAAATTTTTGGTAAATAATGTGCATTTACTTTATGTCGCTAATGAAGATATGCGTCAACAAACCATACATGATTTGAACTTAATAATTGATCTCGGTAAAACGTTAGATGCAGATTATACTATAATCGCAGGAGATTTTAATCTTGATGCAGCCAAAAAATTAGATTTCTCCGGAGAAAATTATACCTATGCCCTACAATCCTCGCCAGACACCGTTATAGCATCTCGGGTAGCACAAGATGGCGCCGTAAAATTTGAACTGGACACCGCAGACGGCGTTGTATTTATAGCACATAAGGGCAAAATTGTTGATGACACATTTACCTATAAGGGCGCAGAGGCAATGGGCGAAATCTCGCTAGAATACATTTTAGAGCAACTGAATGCCAAATGGCATCCAGAATGTGGACAATAATGCAATAACTACACAAAGCTCATGGTAAGCGGAAAGGCGGCTAATCACCGCCTTTCCTTCGTCTTAAAGAAAAATTATTTCCCAGTACCTTCATTCAACAACTGGTCTATAACTATGGCTACCTGCTCTTTAGTAATCGCTGGATCACGTTTCCATGGGCTACCGGCTTTAGCAAACAGTTCGTCAATTTCTACCAATACCTGTCTGCGTTGATCTGGTGGAAAGGCAGAAGCATATCCACGAATAAAATTAGATAAAGTACGCAGATAATCTTCTTTTTCAAACTGTATTCTGTGCCATTGAGTTAATTGAAACCACAATTCAGTGAGATCGTGAGTGACTTCTTGATGATTAGTAACATAATTACCCATCATCTCATTGTCGATGAAGCTCACTATAACACTATCACCTTCCAATGAGACAAATACGTTATTGACATGTAAATCGTGATGAATTATCGTTTTGCCTAAAATTTTCCCCGTAGATGGCTTATCCATAAATCTTCTATGGAAATTTGCAACAGCCTTTCCAAGTTCAAAATAAATTTTATCAAGCTGACTTCCATAAGAAGCCCTATTTGCGAGATATTCATTTACATAAGATTTTAAAGGTTTACCTGGAGCTTCTCTCATTATGGAAAGATATCGAGTTTTATTGCCCTTATCTTGATATTTTAGATAGGCTATCGGCACGTTAATAGTTGGATATCCTGGCAACATATTTGGCCACAATATCTCTGACATGCCGGGAACTAATCGAGTGGTTTCCAACCGTTGTGGTTCACTAAATCCCTTGCCGCGAGGCCATTCTTTGACGATAAACTTTTGTTCACCTTCCGGCTTAGAACACGTGGAAATAACTCTAAAAAGTTGAATGGTTTGTACACCTTTTTGGCCGCCTAACATTTCTGCTCTCAAACAATCTTTCCCAGAAAATGCAGCATTCTTTAGCTGACCACCTTGATGAGCACACGCTAAGAAATTTATGAGTCCATCGGCATCAAACGTACCATCATCTTTCAAGAAAATGGGGCACTCCGAGGACTTAACAACAACAGCTTCATCGAAAATTCTTTTTGCAAGATCAGAATCATTGGATATCTTTAAGCTTTTTTTAATGGTTTCAAGAGATTTATCAGAACAAAGGCCAAAACTTTTGCAACGACTTACTACCGTATCAAAATCACCGGGAGAACTTATTGCTTCACGAACTAAGCAACATTTACACTGATTTTCTTCTCCGCGCCATCTATTTACTTCGCAAGCACTCTTTTTATCTATAATACCCACCACTTTATCAATAGTAACAAGCTCTTGTGCATCTACTCGCGCAACCGAGCACAGGGATAGCATTATTGACCAGTAAGTAAAGAATGATAATGTACAACTTTTCATACCTCACGACCCTTTTCATCAAAAATTAGTCCAATTCAAATCTTTACCTTGTAAATAAACTATTTCACCTTGTTTTCAGCTTTGTATCGATAAAAATAAGGATATATTATATCACTATAGTAAAGGAATAATTTACATAATAAGCAGAACAAAATAACAAGCCAGCCACTACTCCCAGCAACTGAAAATATTATAATGAAAGTGTTATCAGATGGATCGGTACAAAACACCTGCAGATATATAAAGTCACGAGATATCGAAAATTTTAATCAGATAGTTTCGCCAGAAATAAAAGAAAAACACCACGAACATGATGCCATCAAAGCGATCAAGAAAGCCACCATGGCCGGGTAAAAAGCTTCCTGAATCTTTAATTCTCGCACGACGCTTAAGCCAAGACTCAAAAAGATCACCTGCCAGCGACAGGGTGCTTAAGATGATTGCGTACCACAAAATGAAGGGAATTTTGCGTGAAACGCCCTGCTCCCACAACATAAGCCTGAAACCTATGATGGCGAATAAGTAACCGCCAAAAAGACCTTCCCATGTTTTTCCAGGACTAATATGTGGTGCAATTTTATGTTTACCAATCAAACTTCCCACTAAATAACTACCGGTATCAAAGCTAAACACTAAAATAAAAAGATAAAAAAGAAGATCGTGATATTCCGGTTGTTGATTCATGTAGATCAGAAGCGCAAACGGTAGAATTGGATAAAATGGCATAATTAACCAAAATAATGGTTTTGTCACCTTAAAAAGACGCTTCCACTCGAATACAATTATGCAAATAAGAATACCCAAGAGAATAAGCGAAAAATAAAAAGATGGTAATGATGCAAATGCAAGCCAAAATAAACCACCAATTATAATCCCGGTCAAAAAACGGGTTACTAGATTCCGCATAGAGCAAGCTTTCTATCTGGATATAAAACTACATGCATGTAGTGTATCAGGAAGATTGCAACAAGATCTACCACTCACGTTGAAATGCATCCGATAAGTAAGTCAAATGTGATGTTCCATATTCATCTGATTCTAACAGTGCAACATCAAAACGGCATTCGACATCCTCAAGACGATGTGAAACTAAAAATTGTTCCGCAGTTTGTATCATTTTGTGTTGTTTAGCATGAGTAATCACCGTGCTCAGATCAAACAACGATTTGGCACGTGTTTTGACCTCCACAAACACCACCAAATCATGCTTACGAGCGATAACATCAAGTTCACCACCGCGCGTTAGATAATTACGCGCCAAAATGGTGAATCCTTGATCTTGCAATATGTGGCATACGCGTTCTTCTCCGCTAGAACCATACTGCTTGGCATAGGAACTCATCATTACACCCGTCACCTTAAAAAGTTGCTACAAAATCACGCTTGGGGGTTTCGCTTGCGATGATAGTACTTTTCTTTGCTCCAGAATACTGCTTCACCGGCACATTTCTGGATAATTTAAAAGATTTTTCTGACTTGAAATCAGGAAAATTTTGCGCTAATTCAGTGGCTCTTTTTTGAGCGGTAAGCAAATCACCATTCCAGCGGGCCCATTCTGATTCGGCAAGTAAAAGTTTCGGTTTTATTTGAGGGATTTTGCCATCAAAATCTTTTTCGACAATTGTAAGGCGATGTTGTGCTGTGGCCATTTTACCTTGGCCTGCATAATGACGAGCAATGCGCAATTCACTGGTGAACAAGTGCTCTTGACAACGAGCTAGTAAATCTTCTACTTCTTTTTTAAACTCACGAAACACAGAAGATCGAGTAAGAAATTGTTCGCACAGTGCTATCGTACTCTTGGTCTTACTCTGATCGCGATCGGCATCCAAGATACTATAAAAACCACACAAAATGGCGCGATAACACGCATATTCAACGTGGGGACTACCTAGATACAAGCGGACATATTCTTGATAAAGAACTTCTGCTTTTTCCAGCTTACCAAGTTCAAAATAAATATCCGCTAAATCAAGCATGATTTGTGCCATCTGGTGTCCATCAGTAGTCAGCGCACGCATCTTTTGCAAATATTTAGCGGCTCGTTCTTTATCGCCTGCGGCTAAAAGACTATTTTTAGTGGCCTCGAGCTCCTCATAACTCATGTTCTTAATGGTTTTTTTGGACCCTGCCACTACCTGCTCAGTCTTCTGTTGATTTTTACGTTTTTTATGGAAACGCTTGGCAGCAAAACTGTTAAAAGGAAGCGTACTAAGCAGTATCAACGCTCCTATTTTGATGTGCTGTGTAATTGTTTTCACGCCTTATCCCGGTAACCCTGTATACTAATGCTCTGTAATATTTATGATGCTTATCATACACCCTAACATAGGGCAAAAAAATGAACAAGCTGCGCCACAGCAGCACACGAGTGTGTACATCATTGCTATTTTACTAAGGCTACGTAATACTTCTTAACAATACTCAATATACACACAACACTGGGTAATTTTTATACTGCTATGACTATCAATTGCAGCAATAAATAGACATTAGAGGAATCTTGCTATGGCTAAGCAATCGTTCGCCGATTTTTTAATGAACGCTGGACACATCACGGTACAACAAGCGCATGAATGTTCACAAGAGAGCAAACAAACCGGCACCTCATTCGAAGATTGCCTGTTGGCCAAGGAATATCTTTCACCAGAGCTATTGGCGCAACAGCTCGCCATATTTACTAATTTCCCCTATCTTGATTCTATTTCTGAGAAGATGATCGATCTTGCACTTCTTGCCAAAGTTCCTCTACGTTTTTTACGCGAACATGCCATCATACCCATCATCTACGAAGCGCAGCCCACCATTCTGACAGCGCGACCTTTACAATTTCAACCAATCGATGAAATAAATCTATTACTTGGAGGCAATCTTGTAACTGCCATATCTACAGAAAAAATTATTATAGAAGCTACCAATCGCTACTATCCCCTTGAGGGCACTAAACAGGTTATTGAGGATCTTGAAGAAGAACGAGCCGAAGAAGGTGTGGCCTTTGAAGCGATCGATGAGCGCGATCTGCTCACCATGGAAACAGAGGCTCCTATCATAAAGCTCGTAAATCACGTACTTTTCCAGGCAGCCAAGCGAGGCGCATCGGATATTCACATAGAACCATTCGAAAAAGAACTGAGTATACGTTATCGTATTGATGGCATCATGTACCATGTCATGAATCCACCAAAACGAATTCAGGGAGCGCTTGTCTCACGCGTAAAAATTATGGCTGGCCTCAACATCGCTGAAAAACGAATCCCGCAAGATGGAAGAATTGAGATCAAAATAGCCGATAAAGCAATCGATATTCGTGTATCCGTATTACCGGTTGTGTTTGGCGAGCGCATCGTTATGCGTTTACTTGATAAAACCAGAAGTTTTGCACGCATAGAAGAAATTGGCATGAGCGAACGCGATTTACACATCGTTAAAAAAACAATAGCACGCCCCAATGGTATTTTTTACATCACAGGGCCAACCGGATCAGGTAAAACTACCACGTTGTATTCGATTCTTTATGAGCTCAATACGCCTGACGTAAATATTGTTACCGTAGAAGATCCTGTAGAATACCAAATGCCGGGAATTGGTCAGGTGCAAGTACGTGAAAAAGTTGGGCTCACCTTCGCATCTGCGTTGCGCTCTATTTTACGACAAGATCCTGATATCGTGATGATCGGTGAAACACGAGATCAAGAGACAGCACAAATTGCAATCCAAGCCGCATTAACTGGGCACCTTGTTCTAAGTACACTACATACCAATAGCGCTCCAGCGTCTATTACGCGTTTAATCGACATGGGGCTTGAACCATTTTTGATTGCATCATCAGTAGTTTCGATTTGTGCACAACGATTGGTCCGTAAACTTTGCGTCAAATGCAAACAACCGTATCAACCATCATTAGAACTATTACGCAATATTGGACTTACTGCAGACGCCGCCCGAGCAATAACTTTTTATCAAGCAGTTGGATGCGAAGAATGCAATAATACTGGATACAAAGGACGTATGGCTATTTTTGAAATCATGGAAATTTCACCGGAAATTGCCAAGCTCACCATGGCACGCTCTGACACAACACTCCTGCGCAAACAAGCAGTTCAAGACGGAATGATTCTCCTTATAGAAGATGGCGTACGTAAAATAAAACAGGGGCTCACCACTATAGAAGAAGTTCTTTCTGTCGCTGCCATAGAACAAGAAACTGAAGAAATCTAAGGTCTTGTTAGATGAATAATGTATGAAAAAACTGGGCTTTACCCTCTTAGAATGCTGCACGGTATGTGCATTATGTTTCGTAATATTCACGCTGACGTGGGTAAATTTTTCTTGTTTTACCACCAATGTAATCAGAACTGATCTTGAATTGTTGCAAACAGTCTGTCTATCAGCACAACAACGCGCACTAAACACACATAAACCACAAGTCATCAGTATTGATATACACCATAATACGTTCAGCTATAACAGCAACACGTTCTCTCTTTCTGCTGGCATTCGCTTTGGCGTAAAAGGGGGAACTAAGGGGCCGCCAGCACACCCACGAGAGCTTGTTTCGACGTGTTGTACTTTTGCAGATCAAAAAATTGTATGCTCAGCCAATGGCATTATTAATTCAGGAACCTTATACTTAACTGACGATAAACGATCAACCGTTTACGCCTTGAGTAATGCAGTTGCAGACGTATCACATCTGCGCCTTTATGTATATCGCGACACATGGCAAGCGCTACTATAACGGAAATTCATGGTCAAACAATGCCTGATGGCACTATGCCTCGGTATGCTTTTTACGATTTGGTTCTTGCAATACGATGCACACACTAAGCAGTATATCGGTAATCTGCTCATGCAAACTATGCAAAAAACATGTGACTGTCGCATGGAAGGAGATACCACATCACTCACACTGTTTCCGCCAGCTATTGTTTATGAAAATGTCTGTGCGCGAGCTCATAACGATCAATGGACTTGGCAAGCACATCGCCTGCGCATAACCACGTCATGGCTTGATATTATTTTCCATAAAACACTTCCACTCTACCTTAATGTTGATACTTGTCGTATAGATTCCCTATGGCATGGCGGCACTGTTGCTTTGAGCTCATTTATTGAAGCGATTTATAAAGCACCACCCATTAAATTGCTCGTCGTACTCAAATCACTCAACATTCGCCATGGGCACATGGTTCTTCGCGATCCTAAATATCATCTGAAGCTTACGAATTCTCTCTCTGGTAACTTTAAAAAGATTGGCAAATATCTCAAAGCGATATTTCATCTGCGCGATACCACACTATCGCATCGCCATCACCATGAAATTACCGAAGGAAAAGGGACTATCGCTTTGCGCATTGGCGGGCCAGAAGTAGCCTGTTCGATTGATTACCAATATCTTCTAAATGCTTATCCACATGCAGGCTGCACACTTACCGCATCTTGGGATGGTACACAAGGTATATTTTGTACTAAGAGCACTGATAACATGTGTAGCATAGTAGTAAAAGCACAGCGACATAACACAAATATGTTTTCATCAACGCTAGAAAGCATACTTCCCTTATCAGTTCTCAGTGCTTATATTCCGAATAAATATCTCAAAAATTGTTCTGGTAAAATTGTTACAAAAGCAACCGGATCCCCGTTTCCTACACTCAAGGCGTCTGGATGGATCGAAGCTCATGATCTTTGTTATAACAACAATCCTCTTGCTCATCGCATTGCTGCAAATTTTTCTACTGATACCAATATCTGCTCGGGAACTGCTTTATTAGCTCATCCAACCAACACTACTGCTGAAGGATCTTGGTGTTATAATTTTGCTCAATCACATCTTACCGCATCTCTTAAGGGGACTTCACATGCACCCATTGCCCTATCTGATCAATGGCATCTAGACCCAAGCTCTGTTCATATCACCACCACAGGTAATCTTGAGCAGCTGACTACCACTTATCAAGCCGACATTGAGCAGCAGACAAAAAAAGAGATTAAATGTATCCAAGGAACAGTAACTACCAACCAAACGCATATTGATCTGGAAGGATCGTGCGATGATCTTCAGTATACAGCACGCATCCAACATGCACCTCGTAGTTACTTGCAAGCACTCACCGTAAATTCCGCGACAAAACCATGCATTAATCTCTACGCATCCGATCCAACACGATTTCATGCCACTTTGCATCTCTCTCACTGCGCGCCTTATGTACCACTGCTAAACCAGAACACCATACAAACCGAAGGAACGCTGGAAATTGAAGGACTCTGGAAACATAATTGTCTTTATGCAGCATGTAGTTTACACCATGGAGCTCTACGTTTTACACAGCTACATAATATTATAAAACAAATGAGCGCACGCGCCGTTATCGATTACCCACATCGCAGCATAACTATCCGTGATTTGTCATGCGTCTTACATCGCGGTACTATGACATGCTCCCGCGCAACGCTCGGCTGGAATACACGATATATGGTTGATCATCTCCATGCACCAATTGAATTCGATCGTTGCTTTGTACACTACACTAAAGACTTATTTGCCATTCTTTCTGGATATATCGTTGCCTCTTGGAATCATGATGCAATTCCTCACATTGCTGGAACGCTTTTTATCGACAAAGCACAACTTAAATACAATCTCTTTTCTTCACAACTATCACAACACTTATTTGGCACAAATTCATTGCCAGCCAAACATCAATTATTCGATACATCGTGTAATCTCACCATCCACACCAAAGATCCGCTACGAGTAAAAACAGTATTTTTAGAAACTGACGTAAAACTGACACTAAAACTTACTGGATCTCTCCACAAACCATCGCTTCTTGGATCGATAGAGCTACTTTCTGGAGAATTTATATTTCCCTATAAACCACTCTATATCTCAAAAGGATCGATTTTATTTTCTCCTCGTCATGATGACCCAGCAATCTATCTTTCTGCTCAAAATGTCATAAAAAATCATTACATCAATCTATTAATCACTGGATCACTTAACAATCCTAAATTATTCCTTGAAGCATCGCCGCATTTAAGCGAAATGCAAATTTTCTCTCTGTTGCTCATAGGCACTGAGCACCACTCACTCGGACTTGCAGTACCTGCAGTCATCGCCAATAATCTTAAAAATCTTCTGTTCAGTGCAGATCAAACACTGCCATCTCTTGATCACTATATGCATCGATTACTCAAGCCACTCAGATCCATCCATGTTCTACCAGGATATACCGACCAATCAGGACGCGGAGGCGTACGTGGTGCCTTAGAAGTAGAAGTTACCGACCGATTGCGTGCATACTTACAAAAAAATTTTTCACTCACCGAAGATACACGCATAGAAATTGACTACACGTTGTCGGATGAGATACGTCTAAAAGGAATGCGTAATGAACGTGGCGATATCGGAGCAGAAGTGGAAATGCGGTGGAAATTCTAGCGATTTCCTTCCATCCTGAAACGCAATAGCGCAATAAGCTCATGAAACACTTGATTGATTTCTTGCCTGCGCGCCACAAAACCCGGATCTTTAAATAAGGCAGCCTTTTGCGGCAGCTGACTAACTATCGTTTCTATTTTTTCTTTTACCAAATCCAAATTCGCGGCGCCATATTGCCCATAATAGCGACATATGCTCCAAAGCTCATGTGCTACAGACATGGCCTGCTCGGCCACTATACTCTGACCATCAAAGGCATCTTTATCAAATGCCAATATGGTGAAAAACTTTTGCAAGTACATCATATAATCCACCACTCGATCACCATGTAGTGCAGGAATGGTCACAACAACACGATGGTTCGCAAGCGTTTTTTCTGGTTTATTCTGAGCAATCATTAAAACACCACTCATTACCACCGCTAATAAGAAAAAATAATATCTTTTCATCACCACTCTCCTTTTTTATTTTAAGATAGCAAATTTTTTATATAAGAATCAAAGATTCATGCTCTATCGCCACTAAATCTTACAAAAATCCATACCTCGTGTGATTTTATCCCTGTTGCGCTATAGTATCTGTATTCACATAAGTAGAATGTGCTCAAATTCGACTTGAAAAGGTGATCAAAATGAAGCAATGGTCATGGTCTTTTAAAATACCAATACTCGTTTGGCAACTGTCGTCCTGTTTAGCCATCCATCTGCCCCAAAACTATGGGAAAACACAATTCATCATCGGTGCTACCGAAAAGGATTTACGCTCTCAAGCTGCACGTAAGCCAATCCGCACAAAACCGCGAACAATACCCATCACACAGCTTGTTGAGGCAAGCATGCCGTGTGTATTTTTTTCACCTGACGACAACATCATCAATTTACTCATCGATTGCATAAAACATGAACAGCAGAGCATTAAAATGGCTATTTATATGATTACGCAAAAAACGGTAGCTCAGGCTCTTGTTGACGCACACAATCGCGGAGTACGGATAGAAATCATTACCGATAACTTTTGTTCAAAAAGCGAATCTGGCGCAATCGCACTTCTTAAGCGCCATAAGATGCCGATCTACGTTTATTCAGGACACTCTGAGATCGCTAAAATATCAGATATTATGCATCATAAATTTATTATTTTTGAAAAAAACATCCAGAATAGCCCGCTGATTTGGACTGGATCATTCAACGTTACCCATTCGGCGCAACAAAATAATCAGGAAAACGTGGTCGTTATGAGCGATATGCCTACAATTCGACAATTCACCAAGCATTTTGAAATTCTCAAGCAACGCTGCCAAAAAACTACCGTAACGAATTATCACCAGCCATCCAGGTTTCCTTCAGCACGAAAGCCGTTTCAACAAAAAAAACGCAAACATGTGGCTCATGCCAAGCGTTCGCGCAGAAAAATAGTTACTTGATCAAAATGATATTGGCGAGAGCTAAGAACTGTTGGGATATCGTGACGAGTACGCTTCATTACTACAATTCCTTCTTAGCTCGTGTTCAGGCTATTAAGATTACAGAAAAAAGCAAGCAGTTTTGTTAGCTTCTCGTTCTCAATTGATTCAATAATTTTAAAAAATCTGCTGGCAAATCAGCGCTAAATTCATATTCCTTACCATCAAAAACAAACGCCAACGACGCTGCATGTAGCGCCTGTCTAGCTATGTGCGGCGTTTTAGCGCCATATAAAAAATCACCCATCAAAGGATGCCCAATTCCTGCACAATGAACGCGAATTTGATGAGTTCTACCTGTGACCGGATGAACTTCGATCAAGGCAGTGCGTTCAAAATATTCAAGAACGCGATAATGGGATAGTGCATGCCGCACTCTCCCAATACCTGCCACCTGCAAGTATCCAGTAGTTGCATCATGCCGTATCTCTACTTTTTCCGGCCGCACATAAATCATTTTGCATCGCTCAGCCGGATGACGGCCTATCATAAGGTTAATAGTACCAGATTGATTCGGATGACCTTGCGTAATCGCCAAGTACGTTTTTTTTATAGTTCTTAACCTGAATTGGCGTTCTAAATACGCATGCGCGTAGGCAGTACGCGCAACAATCATGATACCACTTGTATCTTTGTCCAGACGATGTACGATGCCTGGCCGATCATTATAACCTACTTCTGCGATTGAAGCGTAATGATTGAGCAGCCAATCAACAAGAGACGGTTCTTCATGCTCCGGCCTTGGTGGGTGAACATTGAGACCGGCTGGCTTGTTGATAATCATAAAATGTTCATGCTCATATATCACCTCGACGGCAATTGAGTCGGTAAGCATCTGTGAATTTCGTTTTTTTTCAGCTGGAACGGTTATGCTGACTTGGTCACCGAGTTTAACTTTCACTCCCTGTTTTGTTACTTGTCGCTTATTGATCTGAACGAAGTTCGTTTCAATAAGCCGTTGAAAAAAATTACGCGACAAATCTGGAAAACGGGATACTAAAAACATATCAAGACGCATAGCTACTTCATGCGACTCGACACTTAATTCATAGGAAGTATTGGGTTTGATAAGAAGTCTTGTCCCCATACGCCACTCGCTATCTTTTTCTTAATGAAAAACTACTCGTTAAATACCTGACAAAAACAACCTTAAATGATATGGGCATTAAGTCAAATGGACAATTAGAGAGCGTTGCGTTACGCTAAAAAATGAATAGGAGCAAAAAAACAAAACCCTGAGAGTGTTTCATGAATCAGCCAAAAATTATCCAGGAAATTCAAGACAATATTGAAGCAGTAATCTCTCAAGATTCACCGCTTGGCAGATCACTATGGCGCATGCTCCTGGAACAACACCCAGCTGACGTCGCAAGCTTGATTTCTGAGCTCGATAGAGACCAAGCTCAGCACCTTTTTTTAATGCTTCCTAAAGAATTTCGCACTGAGGTTTTTAAAATATCTTCATTCCATATGCAGGCTACATGTCTAAATTTTTTAAGTGAACACGAAAAAGCAGAAATGCTTTATTCTTTAGGTGTTGACGATCTAGCCGATTTATTTGACCATGTTTCTGATAGCGATCTGAAAAAATATCTTAATCTTCTGCATCGAAAAGCCCGAGAAAAAGTCATATCACTCTTGCAGTTTGATCCAGAATCGGCTGGCGGAATCATGGAAACAGAAGTCCTGACACTCATGCAAGACTTTACCGTAGAAAAGAGCATTAAGATGCTGCAACGTCTTAAACCTAGGAAAGAGATTCATCATCAAATTTATGTCACCAATAGACAACATCAACTTATGGGATATGTATCCCTTGAAGATTTAGTACTCAACCCGCCAGAAACTAGAATTTCTTCATTTCTTAACAAAAACGAACTTATCGTTCACGTAGATCAAGACCGCGAAGAGGTCGCAAAACAGATGATGCGTTATGAATTGACCTCTGCTCCTGTTGTTGGCGATGAAAACTATTTTTTAGGTGTTATTCCTAGCGAAACGCTGATTGATATTTTGGTGCAAGAAGCCACCGAGGACGTGCAGAAAATGTCCGCTCTAACACCCATGAAACAAGCTTACTTCCAAACTTCATTTTTTAGACTTCTTTATAACCGTGCCTATATTCTGATCGGCCTTCTTGTAGCAGAATCATTTTCAGGCACCATTTTAAGAGCATATGAAGAAACGTTATGTGGCATATTGATGTTCTTTATTCCAATGCTCATCAGCACTGGAGGCAATACAAGCGGGCAAACTTCGGCCGTAGTGATTCAGGGTATGGCGACTGGAGAGATTCATGCAGGAACTATACGAAAATTTCTCAAACGCGAATTGTTAACAGCCTTGGCTCTCTCCATTATTTTGGGAATCGCAGCATTTTTACGTGTTTATTTCACTTATCACTCTTTAGCGGAAAGTTTCGCCATTAGCTGCTCCGTAGCTCTTGTGGTACTTTTTGCAGTATCTTTAGGTAGTTTTATTCCTATACTCCTTAAGCGTCTTAACATTGACCCTGCTTTCTCCGCAGGGCCATTCCTTGCAACGCTCATGGATATATTAGGCATTTTAGTATATTGTTACGTAGCTAAATTGATATTAAGCTGATTTTAGGCCAATTTAGACATTAATGTTTTGGTTGATTCAGATAAAATTTATTACCGTACAAATCTTCAAACATTACTCCAACACCCCAAACCTCTTCGACCGGTTCACCTATAAACTTTACGCCGCGTTTTTTTAATTCAGCAAAAGTTTTACGACAATCATCCGTTTCAAGTCCTCCCACGCTAGAAGCTGCGCCAATCATAGCGCGCTCTTGATCAGTGCTGGCTTGAGTTAATACCAGTTCAAAATCTTCTTGCCCTTGCGCACAGACCGTTGTCCACCGAAACCCACCCGGCATGGTAACATCTGTATGCTTCTTAAGCCCAAGCTGATTAGTATAAAAGTGCAAGGCTTCATCAATATCTTTGACTAGAACAGTAACATGGGTAAATTTCTTGATCATGGAATTTCCTTTTGAGTTATAAGAACAATATTTGTTATTCTACTATCAATACAACGCATAAGTAAAAAAGCTCCATTCCATCAGTATAAATCATCATAATAGCGCTTTAGTCCAAGAACTTTATCGTTTTTTTTCACAAAATGAGTAATTTTCTTGACAAAAGCAGCACAGATTTATACCATTTTACTCGTACTTTCCTTTGAAATTCTTCTTGAGCCGCTAGCTCAGTCGGTAGAGCAACAGCCTTTTAAGCTGTGGGTCGTTGGTTCGATTCCAACGCGGCTCACCATAGTTTTTGCGTCCCCATCGTCTAGCCCGGTCTAGGACATCGCCCTTTCACGGCGGAAACAAGGGTTCGAATCCCTTTGGGGACGCCAATTTCCAGATTTTGATGAATCTAGGATCCTATCGAACGGCGATTTAAGCTGTAGATCGATCGATCCGTCTTTCAAGAAACAGTTCGAAAATAACAAGCCAACAAATTTACGCTTTTGTTCGACATTTGCTCGTTTGAACAATACAGGGGCCTTTTTGGCGAGTTCTAGGATTAATGTTGCCTGTTCAAGGTAATGGGTGTCGGCCTTTTGGTAGCAGACCAGTTTGATCGCTAAATTTTCTTTCTCCGAAAGCCATTTACGACTTTGTGTGAGCCAAAATTCTTCGCTAATCTTTTTGTCGAGCTTATCAAGGTATGCTTGGTCGATGCGATTTTGTAAAACCTTGATTTGTCTCTCTATTTGTTGCACGCAAGAGTTGTGATACTCGATTTTATCCTTGAGGCTTTCTCTCATGCCGCTCAAGATCATTTCTTGAATATTATCAGTGACTTTTAAGGTATTAAGAAGTGATGATATTTGTTCTTCTATGACTTCTTCACGAACATAAAGCTGTTTGCAGTTACCCTTGTAGCCAGAGCAGTGATAGTAAACATATTTTCCTTTTTTTATCTCTGCTGTTATGGAGCATCCGCAAATACCGCAATGCATAAAGTTGGTGTAAGCGAACAAATCTTTTCGCGACTTGTTTTTGTTGGGTCGCAGCATAACTTTCTGTACCTGAGCAAAAAGTTCTTTGCTAATAAGCGGCTCGTGTGAGGCATTCTCGTATCTTTTACCTCGCCAATAGAACACTCCTGTGTAAAATTCATTTTTGAGAATGATTTCTACATTTCTTCTGTGAAAGTTTTTGCCATTTCGATACACCATACCGTCGGCAATCATTTTTTTTCGAAGGGAGAATAAAGAGTGTTGTCCGGTTGCATAGAGCTCATACATCTTTTTAACATAGGGAGCTGCATTAGGATCTGTTGCAAGAACTTTTCTTCCATTTTCAGTTACATTCATATAGCCATAGGGAGCGCGAGAAGGATAGGTTCCTTGTTCGGCTTTTTCGATCATACCTTTTCTGCTTTCCTCCGATAGATTATCGATATAGTTCTTGGACATAAGCGCTTTGATACCGAAAATGAACTTGTCATTTGAGCGTGAGTTACGGCTCAAGATAACGTTTTCTTTAACGAGATGGACTACTATGTCGGAGTGTTCAATGACCTTATCGAGAAGAGCGTAATCGGGAATATTCCGCAATAATCGGTCGGTTTTTTCAACCAGAATGCACTTAACCGTTTTTTGTTCATCAATGTAGGTCAGCATTTTATTAAACTGCGTGCGCCCAGATTTTTTAGCTGTCTCGATATCTATGAATTCTTTTATAACCACGTAGTTGTTTTTGGTGGCGTATTCGTGCAAAAGCTTTAACTGTGCAGGGATCGAATAGCCTTCAGATTCCTGCTCCTTTGATGATACGCGCGCGTAAATGATCGTGTTTTCCATAAACTATAGATCGAGATTTTTTAGTGATTGTTGTGTTGTGTTTTTGTTTGCATGTAATTCTTGTTCAATTGCTTCGATGATTACTTCTCGCATGCTTTTTCCTTGAAGTGCTGCAATCATTTTGATTTTTTTTTGTAAGTCTGCAGGTAAGTCTACAGTAATGCGTACTAGTTTGTTTTTTTGAGACATAAATTGCTCCTATTTAAAGTATTTTTATTATACTACATGTGCCATAATTACTGAAATACAGAATTGATTAATAAAGAGGTGTTGATATGGTGTTTGATCAAAAACTTATTAAAAAAATAGAAGAGCTCTTGAAAGAAGTAAAAGAACTGTGCAAAGTTTCTGAGCTAAAAAGTTGTTTGGTTAAGATTAATAATATTCTTGATGAGTCGTTTCCCAAGCAAGTTATTACTTGGGTTCAAAATCAAATTAAACAGATTAATGAAACAATTCAGGGCATTAATTGTCTAATTGCCGACGATTACGAGGATATTGCTCAAGAAATGACAGAAGAGTTTAATACGCCAAAGGCAAGGCGACTGCTTATAAATGAAACAGAACATCTAAAAAATTTCCCAGAGAGAAGGAAAGAATCATTAATCACTGTCTATATAAGGCTTAGCCGTGAAAAGATACAAACTACTAAAAAACCGGATATTCTTAGGAATTTTTCTTTCTATTTGTCTGAGGCTCAATGGGAAGTTGAACTTCGAAAAAAACTTGATGCGCGTTTCAATACGGATAACGTAAAGAACTTGGAGCAAGAAAGGTTAGATCTAGAAAAATTTCAACAGTTTTTAAAAAATGTCAGACATCTGAAAAAATATAAAAATCCTTTTGCTATAGATAAGATAAATGCGAGTATCCAGTTGCAAATAGATGAATACAAAAGACGTTACGAACTGATTAAGGAGCGGAGTAATTGTCTTACTAAAATGATGGAAGATCAGAAAAGTGGTCAGTCAGGATCGGATGTTTTAGAGGATCTGAGTTACTTGACAGCATTATTAAAGCATGACCTTGAAGAATTAGACGCTTATTTGAATAAAGGTGAATATTCAATTGATTATTTAGACATGTTAAAAAAAATAATTCAGGATACCTGTTCCATGTTATTATTTGCGGGACGTTTGAGCCAAGTATTAAGGGCGTTGCCGATTATCAGTATTTCTTATATATATACACGAGGTAAAACACCTCAAAGTTCATCGCTCGTTCTCACTATTAATGGTGGTACGCCGATCAGATTTACTGGATTGCGAGCGCAAAACCTTCATAAGATGTTTTTAAAATGTGGTATAAGTCTCGACACTGAAGAATTCAAATTTTCTTCTTTGCTACAAAAAAAGCCTCTCAGCGAGCGAACTGAAAACTTCAATAAAGAGTGTGCTGCGATGAATAGAAGAGTAGCTGACATGTGGAGAGAGTATGGTTTTGTCTTTGGTGAGTTTGACTTGATAGATTCAAAAGGATACTCGCATGGAATTAACAAAGAGCTCAAAAAATTCATAAAATAATTTTATATAAGCATCTATTTTAAAGCGCTTTTTTGACTTCCGACCTCGGGAAACACCTCGAAGCGGAAACAATAGTGTCTGCATACTACTCAGTATGAAAGTATGCGAAGGCACAAAGCCAAATATTCAAAATTCATATTCAACGGGTAACGATCGTTCCTGGTCCCCAGAAGAGCGACAGGCTCTTACTGCCTTCTTCTTACTTTTGTACGAAATAGATCAACAAACAGATGTAACGAAGGAGTGCTCAGATGCGAATAAGTGATGTACAAGTAATTCCCGTGAAACCGCAAAATGGTTTAGTAGGATTGGCGAGCTTAGTTTTTGATGATTGTTTATACCTTGGCTCGCTTGGAATATACACGAAACCTCTTGGTGGGTATCGCTTGACTTATCCAACCAAAAAGGCTGGAGGGACAAATGTTTTTCATCCCATAAACAGAGAAGCTGGAGAGCAAATAGAGCGCGCCGTGATAGCTAAATTTGAGAGAGTGCAGGGCCTGTAAGGCTTAAGCGTTGTTCAGCTTAAGTTCAGGTTTGGTGTAACAGTATAAAATTAGACGAAATAAAGAAGGCGGGGTCACATGACTAACCTTGAGGCAGAAGTACAAGTTTTAAGAACACAGATGAAGAAAGATCAACTGTGCCCTGAAGAACCGATCATTGCAGATAACCTAAGACATACGTTTTTTGTTCATAAAAGCGGAAAGGATGATGAGGCCTTCTACGTTGCAATGCCTTATCCTGGTGGTTTTATCAGCCCTATACTCAGCTGCACATACGGCTTGTTGAACGAATCACTTCAATATTCATACACGTCCCCAGAAAGAGAAAAAATTTAACAAATAAAAAAGCCACCGGCGTGAACCGATGGCGTATAAAAAAAGGAATTTGTTATGACTAAGAATATCACGGAAAAAGCCTCTAAACAACGAAAACTGAGCAGGCGTCAACAAATTGATGCTGCTCAAAAACAGTGGCATGTTGAGGATGAACAACTAGCTCAAGAAAAAGATGCCACAATCTTCAAAGAGTTCTCTTGGGATGCTTTTTTGCAAATCCCTCTTAGTGACAAGATTGATACTGAAACACAATCAAAAGTTGTTGAGTTGCAAAATCGCTACAGGGAACTAAAAGAACTTAAGGATGAGTTGTGGGCTGAAGATAGAGTCATTGATGAATTTAATAAGACTCATGCCGTTGTAAGTATCGATCAAACCTATATCCTTACTGAAAAAATTAATAGCTTTGGTGAGCAAGATTTTTCTCTTGAAAGTCGTCAATCCTTCAGAATTTACTATGAGGATGAAATGATGGTCTGCTTTGACGGCGTAGAACGATGCAAAGCAGATATTTGGCTCAAAAGCTCTAGGCGACGCAAGTATAAAGGTATTGTGTTTGAGCCTAGCGTAAAAGGTCATATACAAGATTATTATAACCTTTGGCAGGGCTTTACTTTAACTCCTCTGCAAGGAAACTGCTCAAGATATTGGGCGCATGTAAAAGATAACATCTGTAACGGTGATGAAGAAGCGAATCTTTATCTGCGTAAATGGTTAGCGTGCATTTTTCAACATCCAGATTACATACATACAGCCCTGGTCTTATGTGGTTCTCAAGGTGTTGGTAAAAACAGTTTTGTTGAACCGCTAGGTTTTTTGTTAGGACCTCATTACGCGCCTCTCAGCAATATTTCGCAATTGGTTTCAAATTTTAATTCTCATCTCAAAAACGCAGTATTAATACATGCAAACGAAGCATTGTGGGGTGGAAACAAGAAAGACATTGGAACTGTCAAAGCAATGATCACCGACTCACTATGCCTCATAGAGAGCAAAGGGAAAGATCAAATACGCGTAAGAAATTTTAAACACGTAATCCTGAGTAGCAATGAAGATTGGCCCGTACACTTAGATGCAGACGATCGTCGTTTTTTCGTGTTACGTGTTTCAGAGAAGCACAAAGAAGACACTGAGTATTTTAAGGCTATTCAGGAAGAATTGAAAAATGGTGGTTATGAAGCCCTTCTGTATGACTTATTACACGAAGATATGGGCGACTTTAACCCTCGAAGATTACCTTCTAATGCTGACTCTTTCGCTATAAAAATGCGTAGTGCAAACTCAGCTTACAGGTACTTATATGAGATGCTTTCTAATGGATGTTTCTTTAACTCTGGGTATGATTTTGAAGGGTCTGTTCCCAAAGATTTTGTGTATGGCGATTATGCAACATGGTGTACCACTAACGGCGAAGATACTTTATCAAAAGAAAATTTCGGTCGGGCTGTGAAAAAACTGATTATCTCCGTTGAAGATACTCGTCCAGGTAGTACATTTCCACGACAACGATGTTACAAGTTTCCAACGCTGCAACAGGCACTGGAGGATTTTAGCAAAGCTTTTAAGGAAAAGCCTGAAAGAATCTTTGATAATTACGAGGAGCTTTTGGTCTCCGAAATTACGCAGGTCCAGACAATGGTCCATAATAACCGATACTAAAAATACCTTGCTATGGAGGTTAGTCCATACTGTCCACGTTGTCCTGGTTGCTGCAAAGTTAGCAACTAAGTAATGCAAGCTAAGATAGCTAAAAACTTTGGCAGTAAAATGACTCGGACTACGTGGCCGTCGTGGACAATGACGACTAGATCAATGTTTTAAAATAATACTACGTGGACCAATCATGGACCTGAGGAGCTTTTTATGACCATTCTTGAACTAGCTCAGCAAACTGGAATACATCCTAAATGGGTAGCAGGCACTGCCGGAGGAGAGTATCATTCATCGTGCCCTAGTTGCGGAGGAACTGACCGTTTTTTTATGCAACCACATAGGCAAATGAAAAATTGTGTTGGGTCTTATGGTTGTCGTAGATGTGAGATTCACGGAGATACTATAGAATTCGCTCGCCAATTTTTAAATTGTTCTTTTCAAGAAGCGGTATTGGCTGCAGATGCAATACTTCCTAAGGAGGTTGGCCTTTGCTTGTTTAAAAAATCTCAAGCCTTTAAGCCAATAACACTGCAAGTCCCTTCTTTGGCTTGGTCAACACGAGCTCAAGAGTTCGTTAATAATGCGTATGAAAATCTTCTGCAAAGGAATGATTTACTTGACGATCTTGCCTCTCGAGGGCTTTTGTTAGATGCAGTGCAGCAATATAAGATTGGATGGTCTGACCAAGATTTTTTTGAAAGCCGGACCTTGTGGGGATTGCCTGAAGAAACAAAAGACGGCAAAAAACGCATCGTGTGGATACCGAGAGGGATAGTAATACCATTTATTGAATCAAGCAGCAGAGTACTTCGCCTGAAAGTGCGGCGCACTGATTGGAAAAGAGGAGAGAAGTTGCCCAAGTACGTTGCTATATCAGGAAGTATGAATGGTTTGAGTATAATAGGCTCTTTGAAATGCAACACAGTAATTGTAGTCGAGTCTGAACTAGATGCTTATGCTCTTAATTATGCTGTAGGAGACCTTGCCTGTGCTGTGGCCGTTGGAAGCAATATTAAGAATCCTGATAATATAACTGATTCCTTGGCAAAGAATGCCCCGAATCTACTTATTTGCCATGATAATGATGAAGCAGGGAAGGCTATGCTTAAAAAGTGGCAAAAGCTTTATTCTCATGCAAAGCCTTGCCCAACGCTTCAGGCTCAAGGAAAAGATATAGGTGAAGCAATAGAACATGGGTTAGATGTCAGAGAGTGGCTGCTGAAAATAATTAATCCTAATCAGAATAACCTTCTAATCGATCAGAACTAAAATAGTATGATTCAAGATGAGGTTCGATTTTTGAGCCATACCACTCTAATAACTCCTTATTAGTAGCATAAAACCCCTGTCTATCATATTTGATATATTTAAGTCTCAGTCTTTGAAAGGTATGTTGTTTCATCCAGGGTGGTTTTCTGTCTAAAGTTCCACCATGTTTTTTCATATAATCTTTAATTTTGATCGACATAACCATGTTGCGTGTTGATGGCCTTAATCGTTGTGTATAATACCCTAAACGGGCACACTTTCTGCAAATATACCTCCCTTGGATGCAATAAAGCTTTCTTATACGAGTTTTACACTTAGGGCAATGAAAAAACCAGTAAAAACCGCCGTAATTACACGTTTTTTGCTCCATAGGAATAACGTAATGGCCGCCATCAAAATGCACCTCAAGGCTATTATCATCCTGAATTGTGGCCTTTAGGTTGTATTGCGCCGTACTGAAAATAATCCGATTTTCGCTTTCTTTCACGTACCTTATCGATTCCTGATGCTTGAACATATCGAATGAATCGATTTCGCGCCACTTAGAGCAAATTGCTTTGGGCTTATAGTTACGTTTAATCCGCCAATACCAGCCCCAATGCGTCATATTTTCTCCTTTATCGAAATATCCAGGCTATCACACAAAAATAGTGTAAATCACTTTATGTGAAAATCTATCATTATAGCGATATAGAGGTTATTTTCGACTAAAATTGATCTGTTGATTTTTGAAGTTTGCAAAAGGCTTTTGAGTAAAGGTAGATTTTCCTCTAAAAGGGGTTTGTTTTTGCGATCTAAGCACTTAAAGCCTTCTTTGGTAGGGTCTTTGACTTAAAAATCTTAACTATTAGAATTAAGTTATCGAGTTATATAGTGTTTAATGGAGGCGTTTTAGATATGAAGACAATTAAAAGACTTTTAATCGCAATTTTAGGCGTTTTAGCCTTAAGCACTACTGCGTGGTTCTTTTTTAAGAAGCATGTAGAAAAGCAGGCTGTCTATACAGACAAAGATTCTTCTACAACTTCCACAGCAAAAGGGTTTGTAGCAAAAGAATCAGAAAATGCAGAATGGTTGAAAAGCGAGTACCAAGATTTCAATTTAGCTACAATTGAAGCTATGAATGGTGATAGGGGTGCTCTTTATATGGTTGGTTTTACGTTTCTTACTGGTAATGGAATACCTGTAGATGTAAATATGGCTAACACGCTTTTTGCAAAATCAGCATCTCTCGGCTTTGCTCCGGCATTAGATAAGATTAGATCAATGTATATGGAAGATACACCTAATCCTTTCCTTGCCATGGTTTACGTTAATTTAACGATAGCCTTTGGACATCCCGAGCTAGTCATGGGCTATCATAAGCTTATGAACGATTTGAAAGAATCCCTTGGCTCGTCTCACATTCAAAATGAAATAGAGAAGGCCGCATCAGAAAAATACAACATCATTTTGAAAAACCAAGACAAATTTAAAAATGCTATAGATAAAGAAAATTTAAGTTTAAAAATTGAAGATATTACTTCTTTAGATGCCATTTACGCAGCGCATTGGGAAGAAATAGTTAAAAATTCACGAAAAAATTAAGTAAGAACAAATGGGGGATACTATGTCTACTATTAAAATTGGAATCGATTTAGGAACAACAAACTCTTCTGTTGCCGTTATCCAGCAAAACGAGGTACAAATCCTTAAAAATACTGCTGGCGAAGACAGTACTCCTTCCGTCGTCTACGCGGATAGAAATGGAAATATTGTAGTCGGGTCGAGAGCAAAACGAATTATGAATAATTCGAAAGAAAATCTACAAAATAGTAAATCCGAAATCAAGCGCCTGATGGGAACAGCGGAAACTGTTTCATTCCCCAATCTTAATAAAAAAATGCTTCCTGAAGAAATTTCAGCAGAAATTCTAAAAACACTAAGAGGCGATGTCAAAAGAAAATATCCCGACATGCTATTGAATGCAGCTATTATTACGGTTCCTGCTTATTTTTCCACTGTTCAATCAGAAGCAACGAAAAGAGCAGGTTCTTTAGCAGGATTTAACCAAATAGTTCTTCTTCAAGAACCTATCGCTGCTGCAATAGCCTATGGCTTTCTTAATCAGAAAAATGAAAATTGGCTTGTATATGACTTAGGTGGTGGTACTTTTGATGTTGCTCTTGTAGCATCTCGCGATGAAGCTCTTACTGTACTTGCCCATGCTGGAGATAATTTTCTCGGCGGAAAAGACTTTGATTCTGCAATAATACAGGGTTTGATCCTACCTTCCCTTGCGGATAAAGGCATTGTTTTGGACAAGGAAACTCACACTCAAGTTTTCAGTTATTTAAAAGACCTTGCTGAATCTGCGAAAATTGAGCTTACAGTAAATGATAGAACGACTATTGATATTGATACTCAAGTAAATCAAACATCAATTCAACATTCTATAGAAATATCGCGAGCAGATCTTCTAAAGAGCTGTCAGTATTTGCTCAATAAAACGGTCGATCTTTGTAAAAAAACAATTAGTGACGCAAAAGTTGACCCGACAACAGTTAAAAAGATTGTCCTTGTTGGGGGACCAACTCAAATGCCTATTTTACAAAGTTTTTTGGAAGACTCCTTGCGTATACAGATCGATGGCGGTCTAGATCCTCTTACTGTTGTTGCAAAAGGTGCTGCAATGTTTGGTAATCAAACAATGATGACCTGTGCAACCAAAGAAGAAAACATCGATTTATCAAATACTTTGTGCCAACTCGAAGTAAATTACAATCCTGTGTCATCTGACGATGAACAAACTGTTACCGGTAAGGTTGTAAGTTTTACAGAAGCTTCATTGCCATACTCTATTCAATTTGTATCGTCTGATGGTGCTTTTACTTCTGAAGAAATCTTAATTAGAAATGGAAAGTTCATTTTAACTCTTCCCACAGGAAAAAAAGGAACCCATTACTGGATCTACGTTAAAGATGCAAGATGTGAGCTATTTCATCTTCTTTTAGAAGAAAGGCCTGTAGATGGTGATATTAATTTTGAAGAGTTAGCCAGGCTAACTGAGGGACTAATCTCTTCTGATTTGAAGTTAATAACTAATAATGCCTCTCTTAAGGCTTTACAGAATAACGCCTTAATTAATATGGCACTATTAACAGAGGAAACATCTCGAATTAAACCCTCCCTAACCAAAGCTGACTTAAATCGATATCTCGAATTTGAAAATTATAATAGAGCCTAAAGTTTTTGATAGTACAAGGAAAACAATGAACAGAGGTGGTTTCTCCTGGAGGCGTTTTTTTGGTATCTATGCGTTCAAGGCAAAAATATCGCGATCAATTGGTGTGCCTTTAACACGATCAGGTCGTCAAAGAAAATTGGGCGCCTTTGCTGAAAAGGTGTTAATAGCTACGTTTTTATTTTTTCTTAGCGCCATTATATGGTTATTCCAGGCGATTAAGGCCTTCTTTGTTCGAAACTAACCGTTTATCTCATAATCAAGGATCACTAATGAAAAAGTTTTTATTGATACTAGCTGTAGTAAGTCTTAGCTTTTCAGCAACAATGGACGCCAAACGCGCCACTTCTTGCAAAACGTGCTCAACAAAAAAGAGCTATACGAAAAAATCCCCTTATGCAGGCTATGGCAAGACAAGTAAAACAACTGGCAAAATCAAAGTGAAAACAACCAGCGGATACTATAAGCCCAGCAAAGGCTATAAGTACGTTAATGCTTACGCCCGAAGTTAATATATACAGTAAAAGGAGATTTAAAAACGTTATGAAAAAGCTCTTGTTATTAATTGGGGTCATAGATGGCTCAAAATATATTGATCATAAATCGATGAGTTAGCCGTATCTTGTGTAAAATAAGTTCTAAAATAGTCCACTAAGGGACGCCAGTTTTTCAAAAGCCTATGGTAATTATTATTGATTCAAATTAGCGTTATCATCATTGATTAATATTAAAAAGTACGTCTTACTCCCTATCGCACGCTAAATCCCAATTATCCTCTTCTTCAAGTCCTAATAGTCCTGTCTTACCTTGTCTATGTATTGCAGTAGCTTTGTTTCCATAGCACCTTGGACTTATTTTTTCTATGAATTTCTGTAGCGGATCAAGAATTGGATCTAAGAATTCAAGTTTTTGCGGGGTTGTTTGAGGTGGATACAGCTTTAGAAAACGCATTATTTGCTTGTCTTTTTTATGATCATCGCAATAGCATGAAAGTATCAAAAAGTAGCCCCCCGATTCGTCATGAATAACGCCAGCTCTACACTGGCTACAATGATTCTTAACATTATCATCCACGATAACACTCAATCCCTTGCCAGCCTCTATAGTCTCTGTTGCCTTGCTGAGATTACTGATACCGGTTAGTAGCACCAGGCATATAACAAGATTTTTTATTTGCATACTCATTACTCTACCTCTCTGATTTGCGATCTTGTATAAAGCGTGCTGTTTTTATTAAAAATAGCGTAAATTAGCCACAAAAAACAAGAATATGCCTTCCTCTTCAGATGCCAACAACCGCTCATACCGAGAAACGATTTGGTGTACCAGTGAAACAAGTTATAGGTAAAAATAACTGATTCGATTATTAAGGGCCATAGCGAAACTCCAAAGCAATATTTTTGACAAAAGAACCAAACTATGGGAGGAATCGTACATAAGATACCTCATCAAGAAGATGATTAAAAAAGGACGTGGCAGAAGTTATGACAAATCGATTCATTCATTCTATTTCATATCAATACATCCATAAAATAACTCCGCAACGTTCACTTATTATCTTGCTTTTCACGCTCATTGTTCTAACACTCTATGCAGATGCCTCAAACCATGGCAAGACAACTAACCATCAAGTATTACGCGTCAATGAACATCGCAACCCGCATGTTAAAATACCCCCACGCTTGCCCTACTCTTGGTCAAACCCCAACATTCCCCCATCTCTCAAACCACCACTTACCGGCAAACAAATGGGCGTAGTAGCCACTCCCGGCATAGAGCCTCTTGGTTTTGAAATGGATGGAAAAGTAAAAGTCTTTAGATTATACGCGCAACCCGTAGAACAATATATTACCGACGGTAAAGAAGCCGAATATGACAACTTAATACCAACCAAAAATAAAGTTTCATCCACTATTTTACACCATCATCCCATCACCCAAAAAATTCGTGCATGGGGATTTAATGGTACAACACCGGGGCCAACTATCGAAGCCTATGAAGGAGATAGGATTAGACTTGTCATTAAAAATGAGCTTCCAGAACCCCTGTCGGTTCATTCTCACGGTATTGAGCTTCCCAACAACCAAGATGGCGCTGGTGGATTTGCAGAACCCGTAATCATGCCAGGAGAAACGAGGAACTACGAATATACGCTCTATCAATCTGGCACTGCATTTTACCATGGTGAATTCAACCTGATGAAAGCGACAAGTTATGGTCTTGTAGGAGCCATTATCATTCATCCTAAAAAATATGAATACCCTATTGATAAACAATTCGTCATTACTATGCAAGAATGGCGCATTTTGCCAGGCAATGTAGATCCTAATTTAGTAAGCACAGATTTTAATTGGTTCACGTTTAATGGGAGATCAGCCCCAAACATACCAGCTATCACCGTGAATCAAGGAGATCGCGTTCGCATACGACTCATAAATTCCAGCATGGATAATCATCCCATTCATATGCATGGCCATACATGGTGGACTGTTGGCACAGAGGGTGGTCCAATTCCTAAATCAGCTCAGTGGCCCGGCAATACTGTTGATGTTCCTCCTGGCGGAGCACGCGATGTTGAATTTGTGGCCTGGAATCCAGGTATATGGTTCTTCCATTGCCATAAAGTGCATCATGTGGTAAATGCACATGCTGATGTTCCCTTAGGAGTCATGCCACATGGCGGTATGTTTACCATCGTACACGTCATTCCAAAGAATCCTAAGGCTCCATGGCAACATCCCCGTGAACACAAGGAAAGCGTAGTCTATCCAAGCAACACCAGTAAGAAAGAAAGACCATGACGTGAAAACATATCACTTTATGCTTATCTATTCGTTATTGCCGTTCCTTTCTGGATGTACAAAGGTACGCATCAAGTCTGATTTTGCAAAACTACAACACAAAACACAATTGGCAATCAATGCATCGATTGTACTCGACAACACATCGCACACTAATCTAGAGAATCTGCTGGGTGCTCAAGATGCTTTCGATTACGTTATTTCAAAGACTGAAGCAATACGCTTGGCACTGCTCAATAATCCTGGTCTGCAGGCAGATTTTCAGAATTTAGGCATTGCAAAAGCTGATTTAGTGCAAGCAGGTCTTTACACAAACCCTAAAATCAAGAGTGTTTTTTGCTTTGCAACGGATGATCGTGGCCCTGGAACAACACAAACAAACATAGAGGCTATGGCCACTATGCGATTATCAGATTTATGGCAAGTGCCCCTCTCAAAACATATTGCTGAAGATGTGTTAGAAATTGTTTCCTTGCGCATACTTTCGACAATCCTTACCATCGTCGAAGACACAAAAATTGCCTACGAAACGTGTGTAATCGCAAACCTTAGGGCACAAAATACCAAAGGCCTCTTGCAAGCTGCACGTGAACTGCAAGATGAAATCTATTATCGACAAGGGTATGGCTATACCTCTGACTGGGACAAAGACGCGAGCGACGCAAGAGTTGGTATGTTAGAAGCAGAGGTAAAGAAACAAGAAGCTTATGTTGTACAAGCGTATCTCAAATTAAAACAGCTTATGGGATTAAGGCCATCAACATCATCTATAAAAGTTGTTGACCAATTTGATACTGCACTGACAATACCGGAATTTGAAGTAATCGAAACATGTGCGATTGAACATAGGCCAGAAATACAGATAGCCCACATGAAGATCAAGCAGTACCAAGATCAGATACGCGCAGAAAAAGCAAAAATAGTTAAGGTAGTAGAGGCTGGTATTGTGTATAAACAGGATTTTGAAAAGCCCTTTGCAGGATGGGGCCCCTATTTTAATATAAGTCTACCTATTTTTGATGATAACCATGCGCAAATCGCAAGAGCTGAATTTCTTCTTAAACAAGCTGAACAGAAATTAATCGAAGAAAAAATCACTATTTTAACAGAATTACATACATCCTATTACTCACTGCAGGCACTGAGACAAGAGATAGCTCAATATGAAAATATAGTATTGCCATCGCAACAAAAAATAGTTGACTATGCTTACCACTACACAGAATCTATGCAGCTAAATATGGTGATCGCCCTGGAATCAGAGATGAAATTATATGAAAATACTGCACAGTTGCTTGACAAATATTACCATGCACTTAAAGAATTGGCACATTTGGAACGCTCAGCAGGAAGAGATTTTAATCTTTTCCCAGTAAATAAACCACTAACATAGCGCACAACAAACAACCTGTGCCCAATTCAAATCGTATTGTAGCGCATGTGCGCATACTACATGACCAAATTGATTGCATGTAAAATACTGCATCCGTTACTCTGGACCATATAATAATCGATTTCATTTCTTTCATATAATCAGGAGGTACGATGAATAAACAAGCTATTATTCTGTCGATTACGTTAATCGCGGGAATGGTTATTGGTTATTATAGTACACACTATATAAATCGCTCGATGAGATTATCATCCACGACAAAGGTAGCAAACTCAGAATGCGCATTGCGGCGTACTATGGATAAACTTTGGATGGAGCATGCGTTTTTTACACGTCAATTTATTATAGCTGCTACGGCCGAACTTGAAGATGTAGAATTAACAGCACAACGTCTGTTCAAAAATCAAGATGAAATCGGCGATGCCATTATTCCATTTTACGGAGAAGAGGCTGGTAAAGCGCTGGCACAATTACTCAGAGAACATATTAGCATAGCAGCCGATATCGTTAAGACTGCTAAAGCACAAGATGCTGAAAAAGTTAATTCATTGAACACACAATGGCAAGCTAACGCAGTTGATATAGCCACGTTCTTAAACTCGGCAAATCCTTATTTTGACACAAAAGCACTCATCGCCATGTTAAATGAGTATCTTAACCTCACTACACAAGAACTCATGTTTAGATTAAAAAGTGACTGGGAAGCGGATATAGAAAATTATGATCTGATTATTGAACAAATTCGTATGATGGGTCAAGGATTCGCCGATGGGATTATCAAACAATTTCCAAATAAATTTTGACAAAACACTTTAAGCGTCCTACAAAAAACTTTGGTACCGATTTGATCATGATCAAATGGATATAGATCCTTCATTGGTACCAGAACAAATGTTACAGCCAACATTTTAACAAAAAATATCCTTTTGCCATCTAAGCAAATACTTAGAGTGCAAAAGGATATTGTAATTTTTAATGCACAAACTTACGCAATTGATTACTTTTTCTTTTTGCGTAACATAGGAAGACCGGTACGCGCATTTTCAAATACTTCATAACCAGCAGGCAATTCATCAAGCACACCAACGCCAACTTCACCTGCAAAATAATAGATTCTTTGTTTGCGATCACCCTTGAGTTTTACTTCTTTGGTATGTAGAAAATAATTTTTACCGCTTTTTTTTGATTTAACACTATAAGGCATGGCTTTTGCTCTCCTCAATTATTTGATATAACAATCATAAACAATACCTAGAGTGTAAATGAATAGGGCATGGTGTTGTCAATAGGAAAAATCAGCAAATCAAAAAATAATCCCTGGAAAATTACGTGAAACCTAAAACTATTGGGATTCTGGTAATTGGCTCAGGCCTTCTTCTTATAATTTTTGTTCTGCGCCCAGTACTCAAAACTATGAGTTTCCTAGTAACTATTTCATGCCTAATATTGGCATTATCTATCCCTCCAATTATTATATATTTACTACCATTCATCATAGGACTCTTACTTATTGCCTATGGATTAAAGTTACTGCGTTTGTCAGATAGAAGAAATTAGTTATATCAAAAACAATATTATCTGGAACTATTATGCAATCAAAGACACTTGGCGTTATATCTATCGTATGTGGTATTGTACTCGTTATGATTGTCTTACCAATACTGATAAACCTCGCACTGTTAATTATTGGACTCATGCTCATTAACTATGGATTAAAATTACTACGCATGCCTACTTTGTGGCAACGACTGCAAATTCTCTTTTTCCGTGGTCGGTTCTAATAATAAAACCTCATGCATCGCATGCACGTCTCAAACAAGGAAATAATTCATGAAAAATTTTTCAATTAAACAAGCACTTTGGTATGGCATACAGACTACCACCCACCATTTGCCCTTCCTGCTTGGTGCATCGATAATTACTATATCTATTCTAACAATTTTGGGCATTTCTATTGGACTTGCAACTACTCTAGGAATTCCAATGGGGCTTATAAGCGCATATCTATTCACAAGCCCGTTAGCATGCGAATTAATATCAGAAATTACATCTAGTGGCCAAAATGTTTCTGTCTGTTACTCAACCATACTGGATTTTTTTTCAACACGTTGGTTATTATTTGCTTTTGTGTTTTTAGTTATTTTTTTGATTACTTATTATTTATCAATTTGCTGGCTCAATAGTTTGCTTTATTTACATGATCATAAAAAAAGATCCTATAAAGCATTTTTCGCCCACCCTCGATTACTGCCTACTTTCACCATTTCATCGTTTCTATACATTATCGTTGTGTCACTTGGAATGATTACACTTATTGTTCCTGGGATTATTGTCGCAATAATGTTCATCATGTTTGGATATGTTATTGTCGATAAAAAAGCGGGCATCATCGAATCTTTTTACAAAAGTGAACGCATTACTCATGGAGCGAAATGGCGTCTATTCCTGATGGGAATTATCATGATAGGCATTGCTATTCCGATACAGCTATTCATCAACAGGATAGTACCAATGTTTTCTAAAACTCCCATCCTGTTTTTTGCTTTACTCGCTATTGGCGCGTTGCTACATCTACTGTTCTCATTTGTAACCATCAACGCTAATACTTATATTTATCGCATACTTGATACACAAACAAATAATGCGGTAAACCAAAAATAAGACGCTCAATTTCCAACACGTTACTAATAACGATACTTGCGCGCAAAATCGCCTTCTGACTATACTTGATTGTGCAAATATCAAAAATATGATTATAGGGGGAATTGATCATGAAAGTTTTTTCAATTAAACAAGCGCTGCTTTATGGCTTTAAGTCGTCATTTCGGCATTTCTTTTTTCTTATTGGTGTAACGGCAATTGTTGCTATAATTACTTCCTTGGTCGCATCAGTGGTGTTTGGCTCTATCTCTCTAATTCTTATTTCACGGCTACCAGAAGTCTGTGAATTCATAAGAAGTGGTATACTCCTCGACAACCAAGAAATCGCTACATGCCTCACGGCTTTACTGAATCTTTTTTCAGATCATTGGTTTCTGTACACCATGATATTCGCACTTGGATTATTAATCATTTTTCTCGTACTTTGTTATCTTTCACTTGGTTGGTTTAAGGTCCTTCTACATTTGTATGATTACAAAAAAGGATCTTTTCGTGCTCTTTTTGCTCATCCTCGTCTACTATTTACCTTTGCGACTGCATCGGTTCTCTACGGCATCATAATATCACTGGGTGCCATCGCATTTATTGCTCCCGGAGTTATTTTTGCACTTATGTTCATAATGTTCGGATATGTCATCGTTGATAAAAAAGCTGGTATTATCGAATCTTTTCGCACAAGTGCACATATCACATACGGAGCCAAATGGCGTTTATTTTTGTTAATGAGTATCATAATGCTCATCTCCCTGCTGCTGGAACCGATCGATAATGCAGTGCTTCTACGGCTCTGGGGGCTGCCACAGATATTAACCTACAGCCTCCTGGCAATAGGTACATTATTGAGAGTTTATCTATTTTTTACCGTTACTATGATAAGCGTTTATGCATATCGCACACTTAATGCTCAAACCTATGCACCGGTTAAATAACCTGACGCGCTAAAGGACACACTTTAAACTTTTCTGCAATATGCATTCAGAGGCATGAATATGTCTACCTCTTAGATATTTTGCAGTATGTCTGTACGTTTTTTAACGTTAAACTAAACTATAATCAACATATCTCGAATATCATTTTTTAGAGGAAGCTTCCCACATGAAAAATATCTCCATTAAACAAACATTGTTGTATGGTATAACAACACCATATAAACACTTAGGATTTTTTATTGGTACATTCGCACTATTTTTTGCTTTTTTTGTTTTAGGAATTCTAGCGTTCTTAGGAATCAATTGGCCAACAATAGCATTAGTCCTATCTAAATTATCGGGTTCGTGTGAGTTTATGACCCAAGGAACAATGCTCAATAGCGTAGAATTTAATAAATGTATTGCGGACATTTTTTCTACAAACTTTACTTTGCATATAACACTTTTTCTTGTTGGCTTACTTGTTTTTACCTTTATAGCAATTTATACCGCACTCGGTTGGCACAATGCATTGTTACATATATACGATTATAAAAAAGGTTCATTCCGTGCTCTCTTCGTACATCCACGACTGATCATTACGGGGTTTGTAGCGTGGTTTCTATTTATCATAATGGTTACGCTGGGCATGGTCGCTTTAATTGTGCCAGGAATCATGGCAATAATTACTTTTTATATGTTTGTCTATGCAATTGTTGATAAAAATGCCGGAATCATCGAATCTTTACGCATGAGCGCTCGGATCACTCACGGTGCAAGATGGCGCATCTTTTTACTAATTATTATAGCAATCCTATGCACTGGTCTTCCGCTAACATTAATTAAAATAGGTATTTCTTATTTGTACGGCGTTTCTTTTGTTATCGCTCAAATTGCTTATCAACTTATTTATGTATATTTGCAACTTGCAGTATGGGCAGCTTCCGTTTATGTGTATCGCACGCTTAACACACAAACCTATGCACCGGTTAAATAGCATCAAGCACTAAAAGACATCTAAGGGATGGTCATCACAAACCATCCCTTAATTTTTTGATTACATTCGACGCTTAAATTTTTTTTCTAGGTCATAGAGCGAGAGTAACCATCCTGTAGGCCTACCATGCGGACACGTCAGTCGATTATTGGTTGCATCAAGATCTTGTAACAATTTTTTCATGTGTTCGTGAGTTAATTCATCACCTGCCTTTACCGCTGCTTTGCATGCCATCTGTGCTCTCAACCGCTCATGTAGAGCCTTGTGCACGTGTGCTTCATCAACATGATTGAGCTCTTCAACCCAGCCCACTACTTGCCTTAGCACCTCTTCCAAGGAGACGTTCTGAGTGTAGACAGGAGTTGATTCGAGAACCATTTGATGAGAACCAAATCGTGAAACACCAATACCATACTGTTGAAATAACCATACATAGCGTTCAAGAATATCTGCCTCATGTTCAGTAAAGGTCATAATATGAGGAAACAGCACTTTGATGGTGTCAGCATCATGAAAACGTTTACCAAACTGCTCATACAGAATGCGCTCGTGGGCCGCATGCTGATCAACAACAAAAAGCCCTTCAAGATGATCAACTAAAATATACGTTTTATTATATTGACCAATTATGCTGTACTGCTGTAATAATGGCCCGGTGAATACCTGTTGCTGAACAGAAGTGTTTTGATTTATTGCTGATTCATCCTCACCATGAATTGGTGACGAGTACGCATTTTTTTCCCCACTTCCATCATGCGGTATTCTGTCAATCGCCTGTATCTTTGAATTGACAACTGCGGGCTGAATGGAATTTGACACATTTAATGATGAAGATTCTGGAGTAATGCGGTTAAATGAAAAAGCTTTCCGCGAATCCATCCATCTGCTTTGGTGTACCATGGTGTTTTGTGTTTGAACTGATGCAAGTTCAATTGGTTTTTTAAGATGTGCAGAAAGCTGCTCTTCAAGCCGCTTTTTTACTGCTGATTGCACAAGATTAGTTACTTTTACAGGATGTAAAAAAAGAACTTCTTCTTTGCGTGGGTGAATATTGATATCAACCTGCGTAGCCTCAACATCAACAAAAAGACAGGCTGCCGGATAACGCCCCGGAGGCAAAATATGTTGATATCCTTTAATAAGCGCCTGTGACAACTGATGATTTTTAACCCATCGCCTATTTACAAAAAGATAAATCATACTGCGATCATAGCGATAATTTTGATGATGCGAAATAACACCATGTATTGATACACTGCAATCAGCACTCGAGTCTTGAAAAGATAACATACTCTGCGCAAGAGACATGTCCCATAACTGAGCAATCCGTTGTTCCAGTGTTTCAGTTCGATGACACAGAAAAATCTGTCTGCCATCATGGACAAGTTTAAATTGCACATTCGTATAATCTAAACAAAAGGCATGCATTACCTGGGTAATAGCACGCCACTCCGTTTCATCTTTTTTGAGAAATTTTTTACGCGCTGGCACATTGTCAAAAAGATGAGCAACGCTAATATCCGTACCAGTAGTGCAGGCAGCTATATTTTCTTCACGCGTTTCGCCATGCACTAAAAATAGCTTGATACCATGTTCTGCTTGTTCCGTCTTAGTCACTAAAGTCACGGCACTTACTGCAGAAATACTTGAGAGCGCCTCACCACGAAATCCAAAGGTAATGATCTGTTGCAATTCTTCAACTGAAGAAATTTTACTGGTTGCATGTTGCTCAAAACACATACGCGCATCTTCTGGATCCATACCGGAACCATTATCTACCACGCGTATCAATTTTTTGCCGGCTTGCTCTATATATACGGTGATCTGCGTAGATCCTGCGTCAAGAGCATTTTCAACCAACTCCTTAACCACATTGGCTGGACGATCGACTACCTCTCCGGCAGCAATTTTTTGCGCTTCATGTAATGGTAATCGTTTTATTTTTGACATAAGTTCGGCGATCAGAAAGATGATGTTAATTCTTAACGTAATGTATCAAGTATCCCATTATTATCACTACGTAGCTAGGGGCCATATTTACGCAATGGGACTAGAAATGATTCGTCAGAAAAACCATCCACTAATTGCCCGCGCTGCACTCCAAGCAGTTTTAATATAGCCAAGTTTTTCTTCATTGCTCATAGAACCATTTTTCTTAATACCTTCGTTTATAAAATCTATAAGAATGGCTTGGTGGATCTGTAAAAATATATTGAGTCTTTTTTGATATTCTTCAGCCTGTCGTGCAAGATCCTCTGCCTGTTTGTGTAACAACATCTTTTTGTGATCTTCAACAACACATGTTGCTGTCTCCATGATAAGATCCCATGATATTTTGCCATCATGGTCAAGATCAGCAACCACCTTAACCGAGCCTACGATGCCTTGCAGCATTCTAATACTCAGCCCGTCTGTCATATCAACTAGTTTCTGTAATTGTGGATCTGTTGGTTTTATAGTCGCATGGACGGTGGAGAATGTTTTAATGAAAATTTCTTGTCTCGACGCTGCATCTGGATTATCTAAAAAAACTTTATTGACGTTATTGAATCGATTAAGGAAAATCGCATCAAGTTTTTCATAGTGATTAGTAATTGCAATAAATAGTACTCTCGGATGCTGCGCATACTGGTCAAGTCTCTGCCATAATTCAGCACATCCTGCATTATGATCAAATTTTGCTTCATGCTCATTATCACCAGCAATGTGCTCGATTCCGTCGATAATAATCACAACGCCACTATCAGGATCTGCTTTAAGATGGTCATCGGCTTCATTAAACATATTATTAATATTTGCTTGCGCCGTCCCTATGTATTCTCCAGCAATCGATGATCCAAATCGATGAACCTTCTTCCACCCCGATAATTTTGTTAATTTGTCTGCAATAAATGTTTTGCCATTTCCTGTAGGGCCATATAATAACAAATGATTGCGTAGCGGTTGATCTGAAACATGTTTGAATTTGTGTTGTGCAAACTTAAGCCAATAGCACAAAATAGGATCAAGCTTCCCAATAATATCTCCGTCAATGCTTCCTTTAATATCAGTGAACGTGCAGGTCCTTATTCTTAGGTGGGCGCCGCCTTGCTGAAAATCGCTTGCGCAATTTTGTAATAATCTTTGCGCTTCCGGATTCTCAAGAACAGATACAAGTAGAGAAAAAGTCATTTTATCGAGCTCACGTGCGACTTTATCTGGATTGACATGGTGAGCAACGCTTTTTGTACATATGGTTGTTGCTAACAACAATAAAATTATTTTGTTCATCATGATAGTAGATTCCCAGAAAACAATTAACGTATACATCTAACCGACAATATGGTAAGAATTAATAGCATTTTTTGTCTTAATTGAAAAGACCTGTGTAACAATTAAGAGATAATTTTCCATGGGGAAAGCAGAATTTTCACTTTGTTAAAATATAAAAACTTTTCACGTTGCATTGACACGTGTAATCAGAGTCCCATTGATGGTTGCTTCTACATGATCATTTATTTGTTTTATATGAGAAAGAGCTAAGGTATTTGTAGAAAACGTACTATTAAGATCTTGTAAAACACTATATACCTGCGGAATGGTAGCTGCTCGTATTAAACATTCGATGCGCCGCTGATCAATAGAAACTGTTTTTATGGTTATCTTTTTTTCTCGTACGAGAGAAAATAATGAACTAAAAAATCCATTTATTATGTCATGATACTGTACGATTTCATCGCGCACTTGTTTTTGCCCTTCTTCTTTACGCGCGTCATCTTGTACACGTTGCAGTGTGTGCTCTAACTCAGTTAACTGGTCCCGCACCGCCATATGATGCTTATGTTCTGCTTGCAGCGCTTTGATTTCACGTTGAACGTTGGTCTGCAAATACCCTATACCTATCACGATCAGAATGCCAAGTATAATTGACAACCACAACCACCACGTTATGTCATAGCGTCTTGCTATCGTTTTATCCATAAAATTGATGCTATTCATTGCCAGCTATCCTTGATAAAAATACCCCTAAAGCAGCTCCCATGGCTCTAAGCTCTAACGTAGTCTGTGGCGCATTGTCAGAAGAAAACTTAATGTAGCGTGCAAGTATCTCAGGAGAAAAAAGTTGTTCCATCGCACCACTGCAACGCTCAAGATCTACGCTCAAATCCCCTTGCCTAAATGTTACCTGAGGACGGTGGTAATAGAGCAATAAAAGCGATGCCGATACGGTTGTTAATACATCAATAGGACGCCCCATCATAATGCTCAACAGATGAAAAGAGAATATTACTTCACGTTTAATACCACATACATAATGCCAGAAAATATGCGGTTGCACCGAAGGACACAGATAGTTGGCCTGCCAAACGCATGAAGACACGTGTTTACCAACGTCAGATGTCGCAAGGGTGGTATTGGCTGTCTTAAGAAAATTTTCATACACAGCGGAACCTTCAAGACATACCGCGAAAGGGCTTTGAGTCAGATGATATGTTCGCAAAAAAGTAGTAATTTCTTGACCTATACGAGGCATATTGCACATAATCCCGCCAACAATTTCAGCATAACACCAGGGAATCGCTTTACGCGCTTTAAGCACAATGCCTTCACCGTTGTTTTGTAGCCAATACAACAACAACTGATCTTCATAAAACACTGCAACTACTTGATCATGCTTACTCAAACATGAATATGATATCACTCAAGCATCCCCTGCACACAGCGATCATTACCAAAAGCATCGCGGAATAACAAAGTCCGCGCATAACCAGCCTGATGCATTAGCTCTAACACGCTATCAGCTTGTTTGTAACCTATTTCTATCCAAAGCTGTGGAATGGCACTAGTCGTCAATTCTTTGTGATAACGAAGATGATTTTTTGCTTGAGTGATTAGTTTTTTAATAACAGCAAGTCCCTGATCCGAAGCGACAAGTGCTCGATGGTCTTCCCATTGCGCTACACTTGGATCAAGCTGTTCATATTCTTGTGGTGCAATGTATGGCGGATTGGAAACAATGATGTCAAATTTTCCGGAAACATGATCGAAAAGATCTGATAGTACAAGTTGTACATTAGTAACATTATTATGTGCCGCATTGCGTGCTGCTAAACTAAGCGCCTGCGGATTGATATCACAGGCGATAATTTCAGCACGTGGCAACGCCTTGCCCAAGGCAAGTGCAATGCAACCAGTTCCCATGCCAATATCCGCTATGCGCAATGCATGATGCTTGAGAGAATCTAAGTACTGCAACAAAACACTTACCCACTCCTCCGTCTCAGGACGTGGAATGAGAATGGGAGGCTCAACAAAAAGATTAAGATTTAAAAAAGGCACCGTACCCAAAATATATTGCATAGGTTTATGTTCATGTATGAGCTGGTGAATCCACTCATCAAGCTTTTTTACATCAGCATCTGAAAGCATGATTGTTTTATGTGTTATCAGCGCTGTTTTCGTTTTTTGCGTTAACGCTTCAAGTAGCCACCAGGCATGCTGATAACATGTTTCACGATCGTAGTATAATCCGCTCAGTAATTGCGCAATTCGATCTATTATTTGATGTGAGGTAAATGTGTTCATAACTTATTGCTCATGATGCAAATTCATCAATTAACCGCATAGAATAGATATGATAGCATAGTTTGTATTTCGCAACAGTTTAGAATACTCCATCACAATGACCAATCGGCGGATGATTCTACGACAATATTTCCTTGATCATTTTTCTTGATAATCAGCGCACGGTTGCCATACTCGTGCGAATCTAACACCTTGTCATACAGCAACACTCCCTCCTGATTTCGCACTATATATCGCGTTTTAGGATTTAATAACTCGGCATCTCGCATCTCAGGTATCCCACCACCTAAGCCAGCTCCTCCAAAAGGACTGCGCCCACGTGGCCACGAAATCGGTAACACTTCAAATTGAAGCGATGATCTTAATTTAGTTTTTGGAAATACGCCGAGAACTTTGTCCGATTCATCAACATAAGGTGTCGCTGGTGTCCAGTGGTATTCAAGTAATACCGGATAACCCAAAAGATTGGTAACTTTAACACGAGCATCATTATTTTGCAGATAAAATACGCTGCTCAGTAATATCGCAAACTTTACTCTCTTTTTCATACAATTCCTTTTGCCCTAACGTCTAATTATCCACATCCCCTCACACCTGATTTATTGCAAAAAACTAATGTTGATAATGGTATAGCAATCAAATGCTCAACTATAAATTTAACAAAAACGCAGCTTACTATTCAATTAAATTAACGAATGGCATATTTTCGATACAAAAGCAGGCCACTAAAAAAGATAAGCAGGAGCCGAATATTAATCCGGCTCCTGCTTATCTTTTTAGATACTTTAAGATAACGCTAATTGATTAAGATATTGTTCTTTATTTGGTATATGATGTTCTTCCAAAAATTTCACAAGCTCACTATAGGAGGCTTGTGCATCAAATCCCTCGATATGACGTTGCATATAGGTATAATGGAGACCAGCAACAGCAATCGATAGACCTTTCAATTTTTCCTCAACATCACGCAAATACTTATCTTTGTCATCAACAAAGACTATGTTCTGCGGCCGCATAAAAGTGTGTTGTAGGAATGCGCGCAGAGCATTCCCTTTAGAGCTACCAGAACAGAAGATAATACCGCGGACGTATTTTACCCGCCCCGCCTCGTCAAAATGAATATCGTTATCGTAAAGTGGATTTTCATCAAAATGAATCCCCAGTGCTTTGAGTTGCTCGTGGGTTCTGTCGGCAAGTGGTGTAGAACGAGATGTCAGACCTACCACACGAATGCTTTCCCCTTTTAATTGCTTGATGATATTCGCTGCATAACATTCAGTTAGCTGCAAACTCGTACGATGCTGAATAGCAAAATATAATGGCTCCAACTGGGCAAATGGCATCTTAGTACATGCATAATCAACCCACTGATCACTGCCAATAGTCTTGCCAGCAGGATGTACCAACGTATTATCTAAATCAAATGCCACTATAGTTTCTTGTTGCGTGGCAACATGCTTAGATACCTCATTGAGCGATTCTATGCGATGAATGGCCGCATACAATCCAGAAGATATGCTTATCAATAATACGAAAAATATTGAACGTATGTTCATAGTAATTTCCTTATGGGTTTATACCTCAAAGTGATAAAAGATCTGCTATATATTCCTGCTTATCAAATTTTTTCATGTTCTCCGGTTGCTCACCATACGAGATATACACGATAGGAATGCCCAATTCCTGAACTATGGCAAAAACAATTCCTCCCTTGCCTGTCCCATCCATTTTGGTTAATACGATACCCCTAAGATCAGTGCTTTCATGAAATAAGCGCGCTTGTTCGAATGAGTTCTGTCCTAACATAGCATCTACAGTTAACAGCGTACTAATCTCTTGATCTGGAAAATGACGTGCAACCGTTTTCTTTATCTTTTCCAACTCCTTCATCAAGCCAATTTTGGTCTGTAACCTTCCTGCGGTATCAATGATCAGTACATCAAAATTGCCTCGCTTATACTCCTCACAACCCTGAAACACCACCGAAGCGGGGTCTTGTCCCGGCTTGCCCACTATAATTTCAATGGCAAATCGCTTTGCCCACAGATCAAGCTGTTCCATGGCCGCTGCTCGGAACGTATCGGCTCCAACTAATAAAACGCGCTTGCCCTGTTGTTTGTAATAATTGGCCAATTTGCCCACAAATGTCGTTTTGCCACTCCCATTTACGCCAACAACCATTACAATTGACTGCTCTGTAAGGTCTGATTGTGGTAACAACGCGATAAGTTCTTGCTCAAGAGCCTTTTTAAGATCTGCCCCCGCTTTAATGGTTCCAGATTCCCACTGATGACGAAGATGAGCCATAATTTTTTTAGTTGTCTTTACTCCAGTGTCAGCACTCAATAGGATTGCCTCGAGCTCCCGCAAAACTGCTTCATCAATTGTCTTGTATCCAAAGAGAATTGCCACTCGAGATGTCACCGAGCCGTAAATTTTTTGCAATTTATTTTTTAAAAAACTAAACATGAAATACTCCCATGGCTGGCATTTATCAAGCGCATATTATAAGGATTTGCTCTCGTAGAGTGGTTGGATTCGTTGTAAAAACAATTTAAGGCGACGATAATCATTGCCCGTAAGCAAAGAGAATGTTTCTAAGAATTCATGTAATGATTGCTCTGACAATAAACAAGCATCAACATGATGATGAAGCACGGCTAATAAAAACTCATCCACAGAGACCATATGCTGCGCAGAGGCAAAAATAAGATGAAGATATGCAGAATTTGCAAAAAATTCACGTGCAAAGTCACCGGAAACAATACTTACAAACGCATGAATTTTTGGTGGAGCACTAGGGGCCAAATAGGCTATGCGCCCTTTTTCTCTATAGCCAACAATTAATCCGGAAAAAGTTGTTTTAAGAAACTCAAAAATTTGCGGTTGATCTCTACGCAGCTCTTCTTGAGTTTTTTGATAAGGAAACGGATAATGAACCGGATCCATGGATCCCATTTCGGACTGAGCAACAAGCGCAAAAATGGTTTTTGTGCCATCTTGAATAGCAACCAAAGAACCAAATGTTGGTGGTTGATCCCACTGCCAACACTGAGCTTTAAATGAGTGAAGTGAACTTTCTATTATCTCAGCAAAGTGATTGTTGTTCATAGTGTTTCTGCTCTAAACGTTCAAGTTCCATAACAGAGGTCTTTGTATTACCCAAAAAGCTAACTCTGTGTATTATCGTATTTCCTAGCGCGACCACTGCTTTTTTATGCTTCTGTGTAGCATACCCCTTATGTTCAGAAAATCCATAACCCGGGAATAATGATTCAAAATCACTCATAAGCCTATCACGGGTGACCTTGGCAATAATCGAAGCTGCAGCTATTGAACTCGATTTACTTTCGCCCTTGATAAAATGATAAACCGGAATCGATGCATAGCCAGTATCATGAACCGAAAGCGGCATAGCGTCAACCAATAACGCGCTCGGTATATCATCGGCGCGCACTATTGCATGAATAACCGCTTTCTTCATCGCTAGCAAGGTTGCCTGCCAGATATTATGGATATCAATAATCTGAGGCGATACAATACCAATTCCATAAGAACAATGCTTAATAATCCAGCGACATGCCTGCTCACGTTCCTTGACAGTCAGGATTTTTGAATCAAGCAAAAGTCTATGCTTTTTAAAGGGAGGTAATATCACCGCTGCAGTCACCAGCGGCCCCGCCAAACACCCCCTGCCAACTTCATCAATACCGCACACCGTTCGATTGTTTTGCCATGCGGCATCTTCATAAAAATTTTTTTTAAATAATGGCTTTATGCGAAGCTTTTTTGTGTTCAAGGTTTTCCATTTGACAAGATATTTAACCTGAGTACAATTAGAAATAAGGCAGTTGTTTTAACTATACCTAAGGTTTTCAAAAAACGTAAGCAGAAGGAGTATACCCATGAACTCTTCGACAGAGTTGCGCGTTAAGGAGCTTTTGCGGGAAAAAGGCTGGACCACCAAGGTTCTGGCTGAAAAAACCGGCATGTCAGAAAGCTATTTAACCCATATCAAAAATGGAACAAGACGCTGGAATGAAGATTCCCTTAGAAAGCTCGCCAATGCATTCGAAATCAGCCCAATAGAACTGTTTGCTCAACGCCGTCAACGTACTGATAACATTGATAGCAACGTGAGCATGCCAGAAAACTCTGATCTTCAACTTAAAGTACAGGTAGTACCTATTGTTGGCGAAATTCCTTCCAATCCATCTCCCTACAATAATCAATTAATGCAAGTTACTTCTGGATATAAAGATATTTTTATTCCTGCGCTTAATTCGGCAGATAAAAATATGTTCGCGTTATGCGTAGAGAACAATTTACTTGCTCCAACTTTTGTAAAAGGAGATTTTTTAATCATTTCTCCTGAAGTGTGGACTCGATCCGGCGACATCGCTGCAGTTGAATATGGCAATGAAGCGCCTATTAAAGCGATTGTACAAGTTACATATACCGAAGATTTTATTGTCCTTGAATCAGTAAATCATAAGCAATCACCTATTGCTTTGGTTCGCGGAAAGGATCACTTCAGAATCATCGGTCGTGTTATTGAGTGTCGTAGACGATTGCTATAACAACGATCCCTCTTTAACATAAAAAATGTCTTAAAATACCAGAAACTAGCATTTTTGCCTTTTTCTGGTATTTTAATTTTTAAGTATTTATTTATAAAAAGTGTCCTTTTTGTACTAAATAAAGAGTCTTATCTTTATAGGTTTACAAAAACTTCTTCCAATTAGTATAACCAAAAGGGTTTTTTGATGTTCCGTTACGAAGTTTTAATGCTCACCATTCCTGAGATCACCAAGGATGAGGTGGCTGCTACCGAGTCTCAACTCGCGAATGTTATCCAACAACACAAAGGGACCTTGATCTCCTTTGAGCGCTGGGGCAAATACCGCCTGGCATATCCTATTAGAAAACATGAGTATGGCGTATATTGCTTGGCTCGCCTTGAAACACCTGCCAAAGACGCGACACTTAAGGATGTGCACATGCTTCTTGGTGTTAAACTGGAAGATTCTGTTATGCGTTTTGTCATAACCCAGCTCGATCCAAATGCACCGCTAACCTATCAAAGACCACTTTCTCTAGAAGAAGCTCCTGCCAAAAGCGCAAGCCCCTTCTCAAGAGAGCGAGGATTCTTTAATGACGGTTATCAAAGAAGAGGTCGCGATGAAGAAAGACCTCATTCAGAAGAGCGCCATAGCGCAGAAGAAAATGGTGAAGCTCAAGAACAAGAACATGAAATTGCGTAAGGAATAAGGTATGTCAAAAGGTAAAAATGTTAAATTAAAAATGAGCGCACGTCTAGCAAAAAAAAGACTACGTAGACATGCTCAAGGTGGCGCAAAGCATTGCCGCTTTACCAACAATCCTGAAATGGTATCTCTTATCGATTATAAAAACGCAACTTTTCTTCGTTCATTTTTAACTGAACGCGGTAAGATATTACCTGCACGTATCTCTGGTAACTGCAGCAAATATCAACGCATACTTGCGCGTGAAATACGCAAAGCTCGTACCATGGGATTACTACCTTACTGCGCTCCTCACATATAAACAACAAACGTTGTGGTGAATTCGTAGAAAACAACTTGTGCCCATGCATCATATACGCATGGGCATCTATGTTTATGAGAGATTATAAGTCAGTTATTAAACTAATGCTCTCTCATCCAATCACACATCATGCAACAATTACACCATTACAAAGTAACTATAGTTTAAATCATTTTTATAAAATAATTACAAAAGTAAATCAATGGAAAACAAACAATCAAAATTAAGAAATATAGCTATTATTGCTCACGTTGACCACGGTAAAACCACTCTCGTTGATCAATTATTACGCCAATCAGGAACGCTCAAAGGCGATGAAGTTGAACGCGTCATGGATTCAAACGTAATTGAACGAGAACGTGGTATTACTATTTTGGCAAAGAACACCGGAATTCGTTGGAATGATTTTGCCATCAACATCGTCGACACTCCCGGTCACGCAGATTTTGGTGGAGAAGTTGAACGAACCCTACAAATGGTTGAAGGCTTCTTGTTGCTGGTAGATGCAGCCGAAGGCGTATTGCCAGGAACTCGTTTCGTACTTCAAAAAGCGCTCCAACTCGGCCTTAAACCAATTGTGCTCATCAATAAAATTGATCGTAAAGACGCAAATATTGCAGTGGTTGAGTCCTCAATACATGATTTATTCTTAGATCTTGCTCACGATGAATCCCAACTTGAATTTCCGCTGCTGTATGGATCTGGTCGATCAGGCTTTGCTACCACCGACTTAAACGTACAATCTAACGATATGACTCCGCTTTTTCAGGCAATCGTCGAGCATATTCCTGCACCAAAATCTAAAGAATCTGGATTACAATTTCTCGTAACCAGCCTTGATCACTCAGATTTTTTGGGGCCTATAGCAATCGGTCGTATTTTTAGTGGTTCCATAAAACTCGGACAGCAAGTAATATGCTGCAAGGACACAACAGTTAGCTCGCCACTTAAAATCACTAAAATTTTCAAATTTCTCGGCTTACACAAATACGAAGTTGATGAAGCTTGTTATGGTGACATCGTCACAGTAACAGGATTTGATGCACCACCAACTATTGGCACAACGCTCTGCGAAGTTGGCAATCCATTACCACATGCCTATGTAAAAATTGATGAGCCAACATTGGCAATCTATTTTTCAGTCAACAACTCGCCATTCAATGGTAGAGATGGCAAATTGTTAACTTCTCGCCAAATTAAAGATCGTCTTGAAAAAGAATTACGTACCAACGTTGCGTTACGCGTAGAGCCAACCGATTCACCAGATTCATTTAAGGTATCTGGTAGAGGTCAACTTCATCTTGGTGTGCTTGTTGAAAACATGCGTCGCGAAGGCTTTGAACTTCAACTTTCTGCACCAGAAGTAATTTATAAAAATATCGATGGCGTACGAAACGAGCCAATCGAATTGCTGATCTTGGATATTGACGCAGGCCATCAAGGGGTCATCATGGAGTCTCTTGGACGTCGAAAAGCAGAAATGCTTAACATGGTCACCTATGATAATGGACGCGTACGTCTAGAATTCAAAGTTCCATCTCGAGGGCTTATCGGTTTTAGGGGACAATTCTTAACAGACACTCGCGGTACCGGTGTAGCAAGCTATAGCTTTTATGGCTATGAACCATATAAGGGAGAAATCCCTACCCGCACGAAGGGTGCAATGGTTTCTATGGAAAATGGCATAGTTACTGCACACGCCCTTGATAATCTTCAAGAACGTGGCGTACTCTTTGTAAGTCCGGGGAATGAAGTTTACGAAGGAATCATTGTAGGTGAAAATAGTCGCGACAATGATATGGACGTTAATCCTTGCAAAGCAAAAAAACTCACTAATATGCGAGCCTCTGGTAGCGATGATACCGTAAAACTAGCGCCACCGCGTATTATGGATCTTGAAGTTTGTATGGAATGGATTCGCCCTGATGAGTTGATTGAAGTAACACCAAATCACATTCGATTACGCAAAAAGTACCTAAAGGCTGTTGAACGCAAACGTTTTAGTGAATAACTATAGATGATGCGGAACTATAAAATAATAGTCGCTTACGACGGCACAGATTATGCCGGATGGCAAGTTCAGCTCACTCGTCTGTCAGTGGCTCAACAACTACAAAACACATTTTCAGAGGTCTTTCATAGACCTCTGATTTTGCGTGGAGTGTCGCGCACTGATGCGGGAGTGCACGCTCTGGGGCAAGTTGCCGTGTTCAAAACAGATCTTAATATAGATCCTCAAGTCATGTTACACGCATGGTCTGCCCGCCTCCCCCTTACCATTTCCATACGCAACATTGATGTTGTTTCTCCCGATTTTAATCCTCATGCACACATCCTGGAGAAAATATATCACTATCATTTTTTCGCTACGCGGCCACTACCTTTTGTGCAGCGCTATGGTTGGCATATTTATCGTCCCGTAGACCTAGCATTGCTACATGATTGTCTCCAGACATTCGTCGGAACACATGATTTTAGATCTTTTTGTACCGGCGACGAACACGAAAATACTATACGAACGATACATCGCATCACGCTATCCTGGGCACCAGACTATCAGGCCTATCGCATAAGTGTTCATGGCCCAAAATTTCTGCGTTACATGATACGTCGCATTGTTGGTGCGTCGCTTTACGTTGCTTGCAAAACACACCTATCACCAAGTATTCTTCTCAAAGCACTTGATGAGAAAAATCCGGAGCAATTATTTCCCACTGCACCAGCAAAAGGGCTCATGCTTTATCAAGTTATCTACCATAAGGAGTAATAATGATCCTACGTGCACGTCTTAAGCGCCATCATCGTATGACTATCGTATTCGGATGCATACTCGCCGCCATTGGCGTTTGGTTATGGATCGCGAGATCTACTCAAATAATTGTTGATTTTGACTATGCTCGTGATGCACAAGAAGTACATGCACTTTTTCGGCAAAATTGGTATTGGCTTGTTGCTGCAACCCCCGAACAGTATGATGTTGATTTTATTTTACGGTATCGAGCGCGTAAACATGCATTTGATAGTATAGGGGCCATCACGCTCAAGGTTTTACGAGAGCAAAATGCGTTCAAGGGATTTGTGGCTTATTACAAAAAAAATCCTCAAACTGGGTTCATCCTCTTCCTATCAGTCAAAGACACCGCACGTCGCAAAGGTTATGGAGAACAGCTTGCGCGTCACGCCATTAAGGATTTATCATCACAAGGGATGACCACTATAGAACTTGTCACGAGACCTAGTAATGAACGCGCGCTTAATCTATACCGCAATAAATTAGGTTTTAAAGAAATACGCAGAGACCAAGATTTTGTGTATCTCACTCTGCCAGTAGAGCATTGATCACTACTACACTATTCATGCCTCATTACATCCGGAGGAGTTATCCCCATCATATACAATAGATAGGGAGCAATATCGGATAAACCTTTAAGCGATAGCTGCCTGTGACCATCAAATAAACGCTCGTCAAGAATAATACACGGAACGGGACTCGTGGTATGCGCCGTGTGTGGCTGCTGTGTCACCGGATCCCACATCATTTCAGCATTCCCATGATCTGCAGTCACTAACATGGTTCCATGATAATGTTTTACCGCGATTTTATATAATGCACCAAGCTGTTTATCAAGGCATTCAACCGCTTTAATGGTTGCCGGAATAGAGCCAGAATGTCCCACCATATCTGCATTGGCATAATTAATCAGAAAAAAATCATAATACTCTTCTTGTAACGCCTGCACAACAGAGCTCGTTATGTGTGGCGCTGACATACAAGGATGCTCAACATATGTTTTCGCCTTGATGGATGAAATAAGTTCTCGATGTTCATGCGCAAGCACATCCTCCTTTTCTCCATTAAAAAAGTAGGTAACATGAGCATATTTTTCGGTTTCAGCAATCGTGAATATACTCTTTCCATGAGCCGATAAAACTTCTTTTAGGGTATTTTCTACAGAGGGCATCGTAAAAAGCACCTGTGTTGGCAAAAATTTTGCATACGGAAATGGTGTGATAAAATAGAAAAGCTTTGGTGGAGTGATCAACATAGGAAGTTTTTCAGGGCACAAAAAGCAGCTAGCCAACTGTCGCATGCGGTCTGCTCTAAAATTAATACTTAGAACGCCATCATCATCTGCTATGGCTGCACCATCATCTAGTCGAGTAGGCGGGATAAATTCGTCAGTAATTCCTCGCGCATAGTAATACTCAAGAGCATCATGCCATGTGGTAAATCGCTGATCTTTACTTGGATCATTATGCCCTGTAAGGGCATGAAAGCTTTTTATGGTGCGATCCCAATTATTATCCCGATCCATCGCGTAAAATCTGCCCTGTATTGAGGCAACCGCCCCATAATGCTCTTGCATAATAACGTCATCAAGCCTTTGCAAAAAATACTGCGCAGACTTAGGTGCCACATCACGACCGTCCAGAAAGGCGTGAATATAAGTCCTTTTAATGCCATACTGCTTGGCAAGCTTAAGAAAGAAAAAAAGATGCTCAAGATAACTATGTACTCCGGCATCGGATAGTAACCCCATGATATGCAATGCCTTATCTTGTGCCGCAATACGCTGCATCAATTCTTGTAACAAGGGGTTTCTGGCTAAGGCTCCACGATCTATTGCCTCGTTCATGATTATTAGCGGCTGTTTGATAATCCTACCCGCCCCTATGGTTTCATGGCCAACCTCAGAATTACCAATAAAACCAGATGGTAAACCGACCGCCTTACCTGAAGCCTCCAGGTAGGTATGTGGATAATGCCTTAACCAATAGTCAAAATTAGGTTTATTTGCTAAAGAAATCGCATTGAATGGGCTTGGATCGGCATGGCCAAAGCCATCAAGAATAACAAGCAAACATGGACGATAAGCCATATAAATTTCCTTTTTTAACGCTTAGAAAACTCACTCGAGATTATCTAATAACCAACCACGCTGTGAGCTCGTTAGTCAATTCATCGCCTACCACAGAAAGATGAATAATTTATAAAAATTCTCATTGAAATTTTTGTGAATTTGTGTAATATGGAGATTATGTAAAAATTTATATTTATTAATTCAATTTGTATAAATCAAGTGGAGTTTTGGCATGAAAAAAAATATTATTGCAATCACTTTAGCTGTTGGATTCTGTAGTGTGATCGGAAAACCAGATCCTTCACCAGCTGTAAGGGCAGCAGCACTTTTAAATCAGGTAAATCAACAATCATCTACGGCAAATCAGACACCCAGTTCTCAAGCACCGCAACCCACTCTAGGATTTACCGATCTTACACGCCTTGCACAAAACACACATACTACGCGTTTTAGCATTCAAAACGGTGTGATAAGTTTTCAAAATAATTCGAATACACAACAACCAGCAACCTCTGTAATTGTTTCAAACCCACGTCGAAGACGCATCGAGCCTGAAATTCTAAATTTGGTTACGACAAATTTGCTCGATCAATTTAACGAAGTCACAGATGATCATAATAATCAATTATCCAACGATGACTCATCGAGTGATGATGAGTGGATTTATGAAGCAATCAACCAAGGAATCAATCACTCAACACAATATATGCTTCAGATCAATGAGCCGATGTGGGAAGAAGTAATAAAAAAACATAATGAGAGAATATCAAGATAAGGAACGTGCATGGTTAACAAATATTTCACCGCCACCCTTTTTATACTCATAGCCACTACAGCGACAATAATTAAACCATCGTTTGAATTCTCAGAAAACGACTTGCGAAACTTAGAACCTGATCAAGAAATAAGTTACCTATACATGCCTCCACATAATGAAATTAACTTGCCAATCGAAGAGCAACCTAGACCAGATGGTGAGGCTTTCCTATCGCTTGCCCTTATACAGGCTCTGGAAAATTTAGTTACACCACAACCAAGTATGGATCAGACTACCCTGCAACAAATAGTCATCAATGCCAGCAGCAATAATTCTCCTCATAGCTCGCCGCATACTCCTTCGCGCGCAAATACTTTAAATACTCAAGCATCCCCTGCAACACCCAATGCGCGATTAACGAGAAGACCTAGAACTACGACAGCCGGTTTAGGTTTAGCAAGAAACCTTCTCAATAGTTTTGAAAATGCGGCGACAGAAGATGATTCTTTATTCTCTGATACCACACCATCGCAGGAATAAATAGATTTGTTATTAGTATAATCGCACTTCTTTTCATCACACGATCAAATCGTTGCAATGTTCTGCAACTAGATGATCATAAGGTGTGTAAAGAAGTGCGATTATTTTTGTATCATAAAACAATTATTGTCAACTTGGTTTTACCTCGTTATGCTACATATCGGTAAAAATAGTATTTTAGGCCTTAAAATTTAGATCATCAATTGCTCGAGGATTGATATGATACGTAAACACATTATCTTGGTACTTGCACTCTGTGGAACTATGAATTCATTAATTTCTTATAATGATCCCGCGCAACATGCTACTCAGGACACCATACACACTGCACCAGTAGAATCATTTCAGGATTTTGATAATTATGAAGAAGATCTTGAACAAGCTATAGAAATGGGGCTTTTAAAGCGCACGCTAGAAATTCGCGAGCCTTCGAAAGCCGAAATGTTAGTACGTAAGCTAGCCGCATCGCTATTCATGAAATATTTGGCTCTCAAGACTTACTTAAACAAGAGCTCTCATTTTCTTAAAAATTTATGGCAAAAATTGTGTCTCATATTTATTCGACCATCAACCCACTGATCTGCCATGCAACATGAATTTGCATTTTTTGTCCAAACTCTGTCCTCGCTCATCGCGGAATTGTCAATAGGTGATACAATAACCATCACTGATCAAGACTTGATACATCGCATCGTACACGTGATACGCTTGGAGCCAGGCCAACAATGCATTCTCTTTGATCACGACATCTATGTTCAAGTTTCACTCGAAGCAATTCAAGGAAAAAAAACAGGACGATTTATCATACTAACTCGCGAAAATACATTGCAACTCGCACCAACCATAACGGCTTTGATTCCCATTTTAAAACGAGAGGCATTTGAACTTGTATGCTATAATCTTACTGAACTTGGCATAACTACAATCCAGCCACTTATTACGCAGAAAATTCAACGCTCATGGGGTGGTACCAAAGAAGCTGAGCGTATTAAAAAAATCATTATCGCCGCAGCAGAACAGTCAAAGCATTTTAAAGTTCCGTTGGTACATAATCCAATTGCTCTAGAGGCTGTATCAACTACCAATTTTGACACCCTGCTCTACGCAGATCCGCAAGGGGAGCCACTCTGGCAAACCATGCAAACCTTACGAACACGCAGACCAGATCATCTTGCCTTTATGATCGGGCCAGAAGGTGATCTAACGCAAGAAGAAAAAAATTATATCACGCAGCAGGGCTTTACGTTTTGTGCACTCACGCAAACCGTACTCCGTTCTTATCAAGCAGCAACACTTCTCGCCGGCTGTATACGCTCACTCTTATAATGCTGTTTTAATCTCTGGCCCCGTGTACACGCAAAAGCGACTCAAGTTCTGTATTGCCCAGTGAACGGGCCAATTGAAGCGCAGTACCTTTTTCTAGACTTGGCATAAGATTAACATCTACGCCTTCTTTTAATAAAGCTTGCACAAATGCGCGATTATTATTTTTTACCGCATACATGAGCGGCGTATTACCGTTAGCGTCAATTGCATTGATGTTTGCTCCTTGTTTTTTTAGCCATGGAATGACTCTACCAACGCTTCGTGGCAATTGCGCTGCATGCATCAGAAACGCTGTTGCCTGATGTTTTGTAATCGAAAGATGAGTTGTAGGCATAGCATGCAATAGCGCATCCTCATCTTTTTCAACCACACGACGTAGAGCGTTCTGGATAAAATCTCCCAAGAGTTTTCTTGCTGGTCGCTTGCCAGATGCATCGGTAACATGAAATTTACCGGCCCATTCCCACAACTTAGGCAAAATACTTGCATGACCTTGATGCGCAATAACATAGCCAAATGGCTCTTCATCGGACTTATTCTGATAATATACTGGATCAAAAAGCAGCAGCTCAAAAAATTTTCCCTGTACTTCTTGGTCTTTTTTATAATGATCCGCTAATGCAGCTATTAACTGCAATTCATCTTCGCGTAACAATTCATGGTCTTGCTCTTCGATAATGATACGCGCTCGTTTTAAGGCCTCGCGTGCTGGCAGCGAGATTAAGAGATCGATGATACGATCAACACTCCGAGATTGAAGATAGGGCTGAATGTAGTCTAAAAATTTTTCTGATGGGATCAGAGCAATGGCAGAATTTTTATTCTCAGAATTCATCGCTGCTGTTTGGACTCCATTACTGTGAACAAATCCAATACACCAACTCAATAATACTAGAACGCCAAGCATCCAAAATATTTCATTGCGCACTCTCTTCATCTCTCATTCCTCAATTTTATAGGTATACTATCCATCTTGAGGTTTTTTCTCTTAAGACTTTACCAAAGAGCATCACTAAAAGTAAATAAGGAGAATCTATGCTATATACCAGAAAAGGCGATCAAGGCACCACCACAACGCTTCGATCTCGCGATCGTATATCAAAAAGCACCCAGCTCATAGAAGTTCTTGGCACCGTAGATGAATTGAATTCTTTTATCGGCCTTTGCGCAGCTATGTCACAACGCAACCACAATGGAAACTTTAGTGACTTAGCAGAGCCATTGCAGGAAGTACAACATATGCTTTTTGTGGTACAAGCAGAATTAGCTGGTGCGCCACACAAGACGCTTTCTCAACAACATGTCGATGCGCTAGAGAATATAGTTGCTAACATTGAAAAAGAATTACGTCCTATCACTTCATTCATTCTTACTGGAGGCTCGGAATTATCTGCTCTGTTCGATGTAACACGTACAGTTGCGCGAAGAGCAGAACGTGCATTAGTATGCGCACTAATACATGAACCAAGCCTTGTAAGTCAATTCACACAAGCCTTTATGAATCGAATATCTAGCCTTTTTTATGCTTATGCCCGCTACATTAATCAAGCAGAACACATAGCTGAGCAAGCGCCCCGCCAACCGATATTGACTCGATTTTTATTACCGGAAAACGAGCAATAGAGCATGTTTGATTTTTAATAAAAAATTAATAAGTGCTCGGAGTCAATCCAGCAAAAAAATACCGTATTAACCGTTAGATTTTTGAAACAGATCCTGTTACCCTACTTGGTACCACATCTCTTTCCAAGGAACTTATATGAACACATCAAAAACCCGTCACATGGCCCTTTTTTTCACTTATTCAATGATATGTCTACTAGCTCGGCTATTGCCATTTCGCCCACTACAAACATCACTGACACTCGCTGTGCAAATGCCTATGAGTAGACAATGGGGAGGTGTCATGGGTTTTGTTTTTGGATTCATAAACATGATATCTTTTGATCTTATTACTGGCTCTATGGGATGGTGGACACTAATCACCGCTACCAGCTATGGCATGCTGGCTTATTTAATACGAATATGTATCAACACCACTTTCACCACTCGCTACCTATACGCTGCTGTTGTAGCAACGCTAAGCTATGACATACTGACAGGCATCATTTTTGGACCATGGCTATTTGGACAGTCATTGTTCGTAACGTGTATTGGGCAAATTCCTTTTACTATTATGCATCTTATTGCCAATGTAACGTTCTCATCGCTATTAAGCCCCCATCTTGAAACGGTAATGCAAAAAGAAGTTGTAGTGTCACCATCATTACGAAAAGAGCAAAAAACATGGCAAATGATATGATAATTGGCGCTCAGCGCATGCACACTCAAGAGGATGACCTCACCATCCACAACCAAGCCCAGCGTGTTTACAAGCTTGCTCAAGAAAGTAAACAACATTTCCGCAACCCACTAGGTGAGTTTGTGTATTACCGCACTTATTCGCGATGGCTTGAGCACGAACAACGCCGCGAAACCTGGATAGAAACGGTTGAGCGCTACATCAACTTTATGAAAAAAAATATTGGTGATGCACTTACACCGGAAGAATATCAAGAAGTTTATGAGGCGATTTTACGGCAAGAGGTAGTTCCTTCCATGCGCCTTCTGCAATTTGCTGGGCGTGCAGCTGAGGCAACCAATGTATGCGCATACAATTGCTCATTCGTTGCGCCTACCGCCTTGGAAGATTTTGCAGAAATTATGTACGTGCTTATGTGCGGAGCTGGTGTTGGTTTTTCAGTAGAGCGTAAATTTGTTTCACAGCTTCCCACCATTAAAACTCAGGGAACAAACAAACCATTCAAACACGTAGTTGCCGATAGCAGAGAGGGTTGGTGTGATGCACTAACTATCGGTCTAAGCGCATGGTTTAATGGCGAGGATGTCGAATTCGATTTTTCACAACTAAGACCGGCAGGAGCTCGGCTACGCACCATGGGTGGCAAAAGCAGTGGTCCAGACCCCCTGAAAAACCTTCTCTCATTTGCACGAGAAAAAATAGTCCGCAAACAAGGTCATGCTCTTTCAACACTCGATGTTCATGACATCATTTGTAAAATCGGTGAAGTGGTTGTTGCAGGAGGTGTGCGAAGAAGTGCGTTGATCTCTCTTTCGGACCTTCATGACGAAGAACTGCGAGATGCAAAACAAGGCGCCTTTTATCTGAATGAGCCACAACGCTCTCTTGCCAATAATTCAGCCACTTACCACGAAAAACCAAGCAGCCAAGAATTTTTACAAGAGTGGCTTTCACTCATGAAAAGCGGCACCGGTGAACGAGGAATCTTTAATCGTGGTGGCCTTAAAAAAACCCTTCCAACACGCCGCCTTACAAACTCAGAGCAATTCATCGACACATTTGGCACGAACCCTTGCGGTGAGATTATTTTGCGCTCCAAGCAGTTTTGTAATCTCACAGAAATTATCGCTCGTGAAGAAGATAATTTGACTTCACTGTTACGCAAAATGCGTGTCGCCGCACTGTTAGGAACATATCAATCAACGCTTACTAATTTTCCTTATTTATCTGAAACGTGGAAACGAAACTGTGAAGAAGAACGCCTACTCGGCATCTCTATTACTGGACAATGGGACTGTAATGCAGTAAGAAATCCAGAAACGCTACAACAACTCAAAAAACAGGCGATTGATTACAATCAAACTTATGCGCGTCGTCTTGGCATCAACCCATCAGCAAGCATTACGTGTGTAAAACCATCCGGTACCGTATCTAAAGTATTCGACACCGCATCAGGAATTCATCCACGATTTGCGCACTACTACATCCAAAGGATCCGCATAGCATCGACTGATGCACTTTTTAAAATGCTTAAAGATCAAGGTGTTCCTTATCACCCTGAAGTAGGTCAATCTGCAAAAAATGCAACCACATACGTGCTTGAGTTTCCGGTACAATCACCTGCTGGCGCCGTATGCAAAGATCAGATTTCTGCCATAGAACAACTCGAATATTGGAAGATGGTTAAGGAACATTATACCGAGCATAATCCTTCAGTAACTATTTACATAGGCGAAGACGAGTGGATTGAATGCGCTCATTGGTTATATAAGAATTGGGATATGATCGGCGGACTTTCATTCTTACCACGTACCAATCACGCATATCAGCTCGCACCTTATGAGGAGATTAACCAAAAGCACTACGAAGAACTTGCACAAAAAATGACTCATATTGATTTTTCAAAAATACTAGAATATGAAGCCCAAGATGAAACTACTCAAAATCTAGAATTGGCATGCGTAGCTGGCAATTGTGAGCTTATTTAATCTGCATATATATGAAAAAAGCCGCATCGATTGATGCGGCTTTTATTGTTATTCATGTTAATCACAAATTTTATACTTGCTGGTCATCCTCAGCAACTTCTTGCTTGTCCAACGAATAATTATGAGCTTTAGCAAACTCATCAAGTACCCCATTTACAAACTTGTAGGCATCCTTTTCTGCAAAGCACTTAGCAAGCTCTATGGCCTCATTAATCACCACCGTTGCCGGAGTTTCCTCTTGCTGTAATTCCCAAAGTGCCATGCGTAAGACAAGTTTAGTACATACACCAATACGCTCGAGACGCCAATTAGACAAAAAAGGCAACATAGCTTGATCAAGTTTTTCTCGATCTTCCATGATTCGTTCCGCTTGTAAGACAGCATCACTTTGTAAAGGAATCTCTATATTGAATCCTCGGCTCAAATTTTCTGCTATAGCATTGAGCGATGATTGATAATCAAATGATTCTGCAGCATACAAAAGATGAAACATAAGGCTACGAACATCGCGCCTGGATAAGTTGGTATATAAAATTGGCTCATCGCCACAATCCGATGTTTCAAAAAAATCGCGGGGATCTCTGGAATTAGTCATACGTTAAATATCCACTGTGTCATTATTTTTTAACTCGCTCGATATATTTCGAATCGCGTGTATCAACTTTGATGGTATCACCGGCTTCAACAAATAGCGGCGCCTGAAGAACAAGGCCCGTTTCTAGAGTAACTTGCTTGCTTCCACCACCTTGTGCCGTGTCTCCCTTGACCCCAGGAGGAGCCTCAGTAACCTGTAACTCCATGAATAAAGGTGGGGTTACGGCAATCGGCCTTGTACCAAAATAAAGAATGGTATAAATGGTCTGTTCTTTAAGGAAGTCCAAAACATCACTGATTTGATTTTCATTCAAAGCGATCTGCTCAAAAGACTCTTGATCCATAAAATTGTATAGATCATCTTCTTTATAGAGATACTGCATTTCACGATAATCGAGATCTGGTTCAGGAAATTTTTCACCAGAGCGGAAAAGCTCTTCGTGCACTAACCCAGTAATCATATTCTTCATCTTTGTGCGCACAAAAGCGCCACCCTTACCAGGTTTAACATGATGATATTCAAGTACCATATATGGTTCATCCTTGAATAAAATCTTAGAACCCTTTTTAAAATCAGACGTTGAAATCACACCGCGTCCTTTATGAATTAGGAATAATTAAATGGTTATATTCAGTATAGAAAAGTATGATCAAAAAGCAATTTTACTCTGATCGCGGCTACTACCAATAAGCTAAGATATATGGGGCCCTACCGGGCTTTACAGCGCACAATACCAATGTAATACTATAATTCACTTAGAATAACCTAAATTCCCAAAAGCAAGAATTAAGGATTTTATGCATAAACAAAAAATAAAGCATATTCTTATGACTATGATCATAGGCTTATCATCATTCCAGAATACCTGCCCTGCGCCACATAAAAAATCACAAAATACAGCACAGCAAACTCATATAGTTGTTAAAACTCAAGCTGCACGTAAAGAAAAAAAGATTGAGGAATCACCAAAATTCTCGCCTTCATCTAGTATAACACCAACCTATGGGAAACAGATACTTACCGCATTAACGGCTATCGCTGTGTTTGCAGCTCAAATTCAAACAGGAGGGGGCGAACTTCCCTGTCATCTTAGAGGAACTTCACTTGGAGATAGAAGCTCTGGCGTCTATGGTGCTTGTGGTGATTCGCAAACCTATTACCGCTCACTCTCCGCACAATTAAACCCACCAACCGAAAGACAATTATTCTATCAAACACAATTGAATCGTATTGAAACTGGAGGAAATAGTTGGCATGCTCAGCAGCCAAGACCTGAGCCTTTCAAGCCTATTATCTCACCAATTATTTCTCACCAACCAAAGCCAATCCCTCAGCCGCAGCCTCCTGTTGAAGAAAAGAAGAATCTACCTGAACATGCCTACACCGCATCTGGACATTTACCACATGTTGGCGGAACACTTGCAGGCATCGATCTCGATGAACTTTACAAAACAGGACAACTCAAAACGTGCCCCGGAGAAGGCTGTCCCGGTCCATGTGCTGGTGGAGACTGTCGCCAGTAAAATGAATATAAGCTATATCTTAAAAAGCCGACTATTTTCAAACCATTGAAAATAGTCGGCTTTTTAGAGCTTGTCTGAAAATTAAATATATGACTTTTGATAAAAACATCTTACAGGTATTTCTAATAAGAGCCTTAGTGCCGCTGTATTAAGCACTTTCACCAAATCTAGCTCCCAATTTACGTCGTAAATCTCTTATCTGTCTTTTTGTTTCCAGTACCTTATTCGCAGTATCTTCATATTCTTCATTAATTTTCTGTGTTCTTTGCCTCGACTCTTCCCGAATTCCTTTTGCTTGTTGTGCAATTATTTCAGTATCCCTTTGTAACAATTCGAGATATACCTTATGATTTTCGGTCGATTGCAAAGATGTCATTTTATCAAGAAATGCTCTTTTTTTTCGATAAAACTCGCATAGAGACAAGTCGCTTAAATAATCATCCATTTTGGGTGTAGCAGAGTTTTGATATAAATCTCTCAATTGTAAGTATAATTCATATGATCCACCTACAATTAATATCCACGGAACAATTTTAGCCAAATCATTCCCCTGTAACATCTTACGCCATGAGGGTTCAGGTAAAATAGTTATTGCTCCACCTGAAAAACAGATCAATAAAATTATTCGTAACGTAGTCCAATAATTTCGCATTCGAAAAAATAAATGAATTAACAATTTTTACCCCGCTTAAGAATATGAGAATATAAGATCATTCTTGATAGTGAGCAGCTGAGTCACGCCATTCGAAATCTTTACTCAGGGGCATTGTTCAGGCACGCATATATGCACAAATACATACTTCTACTCTGAGCATTCATCTCTTTATGAGTAATTAATTCGTCGGTTCTTTTTTGTAAATTAGCCTTTAATTCTACATTTTCATCATTTAAGCTTTTATTTTTATTTATTCCTTCTTCTAATTGTTTACGCAACAGCGATATTTCCTCTTGCGTTTGTTCAAGGCTTTTTCGGAGGTTGTCTACCTCTTTCTCCGCTACAAGCTTCGCCTGCACTCGTGGATCATCTTTCGGATCAACCTCTTTTTTACCCCAAATAGATTTGCCCGCTTTGATAAGATAGCTTGCTATAATCACACCGCTTGCTATGGTCACTGGTTCCACGGCACATACATGTGGTGTAAATCCATCAATACGGCAATAATAAAATATTTTTTCATAAATGAAGTCCTTATAATTAAAGTTTTATTTTTTCAATGGAATTTAAAGATAGCTATAAATTTTAAGACGCTTTATCGCCGATTCTAGCTGCGAGCTTTTTCTTTAACGCAATGAGCATCTTTTTATGTTCTAGACGAACCTTTTCCGCTTCACTGAGCTCTTTGATCATCCGCTGCTCTCTCTGCTCTGTCTCTTCTCTGATCCTTTTTGTTTCTTGTGTAATTCTTTCAGTATCTTTTTTCAGTACTTCCATATGCATTTTATGGTTCTCGTCTGATTGCAAAGATGCCATTTTATCAAGAAATACTTCTTTTCGTTTGTAAAAATTAAATAATGCTCTATTTTCGGGCGTAAGGTAATCCGTATTTTTTTCAAAAAAACTTATAATGGTAACCACTATATCCGCAAAATGATCGCCCATAACTGTCAACGGTAACGTTGAATTACTTAATAAAGACCAAGTCTTGCGACCCACCAGTGGCCACGGTACTTTACCTATGTTCGATACTGCCCCTGTTAATACAATGAGACATGCTTCCCGGTACTTGAAGTTATTAAAAGGATTCTTAAATAATCCCGATTCAACAGGAGAATCTTCTAATTTGCTACTACTTTCGGCTTTCTTTATACCATTATCGGACTGTTCCATAATGGATCTAATCGTCATGATAGCTTGATCGGTCAGATCAGATTGTGCCATATAATAATCAAGCGTTGAGAACAAAGAATCAAAAAACCTCATCGATTTATCTTCATGTCCTGCGAGCAGCGCTTTTATTTTTGCGTCATCAAAGCATAGATCATAATATTGTCTTAGTATATGCAAGTCAGTTCGTGATATTTTTGCACACCCTGCTAAAAAAATGCTCGTCTCATGTCGAAGAAATTCTGATAAATTCGCTATCTCTTGATCAATTATTTTAATACTTTCGTCATCTTTTTTCTTTTGATTAATTCCCTTTATCTTGAAAACCATATGGTTTAGGATTTTTTCAAAGTCGACTGATGTAGCTGCATACTCTCTTCGCAACCTCTCATTCTGTTTCTTAAACTCAGACAACTTATGCTTTTTATCGCGAAAATCATTATTAAGATAATATGCTTCAAGATCATTAATGACTTGCTCAAAACCGGCTAAAGTTTTTTCATCATCAAGCGTCTTAAGGATGCTTCTCCCTTCATGGATAAAGCCATCAATCTTAATAGTGTCAATGTCTGTAGCATCTAAGGCTGCGATCACATCATCAGACAATGTAACCAATTGTCTCCAAGAGGCAGCTTCTTTGCCGAATGCTATCGCAGCTCTTTCTATCTTGCCCAATGGCCAATTCATCAACATTGCTTTGAAAGCAAGATAGACTTCACCTCGAGAAAACGGATCGATATGAATATATTCACATCGATCTTTAAATTCTTTTGCACACAACTCAAACCTATTAGTAGTGCCTATAATAAATAACTTTTTATTTTCTTTATATTTATCCACTAATACATCAAATGCCTGATAAGCGCTCTTTACCTCATTATTAGAAGCATTTTGTATAGGTATAGCTATAGCGTCAATCTCTTCAAAAATGATAACCGCCCTCTGCCTTGTTTTATTTATATGTTTTTCTGCCTTATCAAAGGCCTCCTCAATAATTTTTACACCACTACCCATGGTGCCAGAAGAAAAGATTATCGATGTATTAATAATAATCGGTAAACTTTTCGTTTGTTTAACAAATTCTCTGGCTACTGTTGATTTTCCTATTCCAGGATCACCTCCTAAAATCAATACGTTTTTATGCTTTGTTTCTACGGAAGCAGCAAATTGCTCCATCACGATACATAAACGTATCGGCAACAATCGCACAAAATCGTCTCCCTTAAGCAAACATTGTGATTCGCATGCCTTCAAACCAGAACTCACCAAAAGAGTGATATTGATTAACCCGATGCGTAGTATATTTTTCTTGATAAATAGACGCATAAATTACCTCAACTATAAAATGCACGAACTGGTTGATAATTCTTCTAACTCTTGATGCGACGATTCTTCTACAAAAGCCTCTTTATTGGTTTTCTCAGATATTTTTGGTCTTGCTTGGTACTTAGATGGGCTAATGGCAAGAGCGCCTCCACCTATCAGTACTCCAGCTGCCAAAGACATAACCTCTTCAAAAGGAAATCCTTCAAAAAACTTTCGTATTGAATAAATTTTCTGCTTGCATTGCTTTATTGATTTCGTCAACATGCTTTCATGTAATTGCAATACAATTACACAAGCCTGATCGCTCTTTACATTTACGATAGTTTTTCGGATTTCTAAAAGAATTTTGGTCCACGTCCATCCATTCGTGTGCCCAACAACCCTATCAAAAATCTCCTTTCCCATCGAAATACCTTCTTTCTTAAAAGCATTGAAAATGAGATCTTCACGTTCACAAGCATTAGGGGATTCTAGTTTTATGCGCTCTACACCTGACCACCAAGGTCTTGCACTATAACCATCAAGTAGTTTTGTATGAACTACTAATTGTATGTCTTGGCGATCTTTATATTTATACAATATCTTATGAAAGGCTGAGAGCATCTTTCCGTCATCAATTTTATTTGCCACCGTCCAATCAATGAGAAAATCAGCATGAGAGAGAAATATCATGACATCTCTATTATTCTTGTCAGCCATATCACATGCTTTTGCAAATATCTCTTCAAATTTTGTGGCGCCTCCTACCCATATATCACCATAACCATCATATTCAAGTAATATTCTGTTAGTTGTTTCAGCTAGATGGTGAACCACATTTTGCACATCAACTTCATCTATTGATTCGATACGGAAAAATGGTACATGGGTAGAATTTTCAGTTAATTTTTGAAAATTTACCGGCATCTGCCTGGTTATATGATACATCTCAAGGGATGAAATAGCATGAGATGTCTGATTTCTACTAATATGTGCCTCTACAGATGATTCAGTTGCAGTCATGCCGCGACAAGATCTTCCTATCGACAGGACTGTAACACATAACATAAAAACGATACGTAATTTATTGTTTTTCATGATTCCTTCCTGCTGCAAGCATTATTTTTGACTCTGATTATCATTAATCAGAGCGAGCGGTGTGATTTTCGTCTTTTGTTTATCCTTATGCATAATACCCCATGCTTTCTGGAAAATGATTATTATCAATTGCTTTCAAGCACTTGCGTAGTACACAGCCAACTATCTTAGCGGGTATGCCTGGTACGCCAATCGTTTCATTAGGATCATCGAAATTTGTTGCTTTTAGCAAATTTTTCAATTCTGGGTCACTATAAAAAGAGATAATTTTCTTCCCTGCTGATAGCGCTACATAAAATTCACATGGATCTTCACCGATTTCACGCACATGATAAATATGTAACTTTCCAATTTCATAACATTTTATTATATCTATACAGATGGCCATAAAACCCCTATCATATTAATAATTTTTTCCAATTATAGATCTTGTCGATAAGATCATGTGCCTCCCTATAAGACACTTGAACGCCTCTCATGATTAAACTTTCGGCGTACTCATGCTTCAACAACATCAAATCAGCTTTTTTAAAATTTCCCTCAACTAACCGCTCCCACGCTTCAGCCATATCTATATCAGGGTCAAATTTCTGAATAACTGAACGCGTACCATCATGCAGAACATGATCCTCATAGAACATGTGGCTTTTAATTCTTTGAAGAATTTTTCGCGGAATTCGTGTGTTGGCAGCAATTTTATCGATATCAGTTGGCGTCTTTCTAACCTGCTCCCAAATACGCTCAGCTTGATTCTCGAGTTTATAATATTCATTCGTGCCAGTATCATTGCGTATCTTAGCCCGTATCTGGGTATCATCGAGCTTCTTTTCAAGTTCGGCAGTAATCTTATTGAGCTCTTTAAGCTCCTTAGATTGCTCTAATAACCGCAGGTATTTATTTATGGTTTTTATATGCTCCGGATCATTGGGATCAGGCATCGGCATATGCACACAGCCTTGATTCTGCGCAGCTTGATCGCCACCACCAAATATCTCTTGCAACACTACAAGCGCTTTTGATGGCATTTGCTGCGTCAGATCTTTGTATGCTCTATGTATAAAGCGATCACAAGTTTTTTGTTCCGTATCGGGAACCGTAAAACGATATTCTATAGCCTGTATAATTCCTGCAGCAGCACGCGCATGCTCAGTGTTTGGGATGGTATGCTCAATGTATAAAGCATTGTTAAGCATGCGCCGCATCATTATGTGTTCTACCTTGAGAATTTCAGAAGGAATATTGAGTAACTTGGCACGCGGATAATGCGCAAAATCTTTGAACACTCCATTAGGCAAGAATAGAGCATCAAGAAGCTGTTTGTGCTGTGGCTGTTGATAATCTGATGTAAGCGACATTGCCTTATCTATAAGCAGCGGAACATTGGTAAGTGCAAGGGCATTATCATCGAGCATCGCATAGAGTGCATCGTGCACCGCTGGTGTAGCAGTATCTGGTATACCCCATGCTTGTTTGCATTTCGCAACAAGATGATGTCGTAAAAGAAGTGTTTCGTTAAACTTTTCCAATCCCTGGTGATTTTTTTGCAAATACTCTTTTTCATACGAATTGATCCGTTTATACAGTGGATCTTGTTGTGCTATTTTGTAGATGCCCCACTCATCAAATAAGAGATTGCGCGTTTCTTTGATAATGTCCTGAATAAGGATAGGAGCATGTGACATGTGTAGTTTAACTGTCTGATCATATAATGATTGTGCAAGCTTCAAATCACCTTGTTCACAGGCATCAAGCGCCTTTAATACCAATTTATTTTCAGGATTCTTAATACAACGTTCGCTGAATTCTATGGCATCAGGAGCAAACCATAACGCCCACACATCTTCTGCATGTCTTTCGCTAATTGGGCGTAACTTGTCCACATCAATACCGCTGTAGATTTCTGGCCACGACTTGCGTACTGTGCCCAACAGATCTTTCATCAGTGGTTGTACCACATTAGTACGACCAACTGGACAGAGCGCACCATCACGCGTAAAGAAGTGGGTTTGTATCTTGTGCGCAGTTTTGTAAAATTCTTCGTAATTATTACCCTCAAAAATTAATGCGGGAAGCATCAATCGTGCACGAATGCGTTTAATGGGATTTTCATCATTCGTTGCCAGCATCGTATTGATTGATGAGCAATAGTGCTGATACACATATGAGCGATATTCACGATCAGTCGACAATAATTCTTCGACCTGCCGTCTTGCTAACCATCGTGCCGTTTGTACATCGGCGTGCAGTTCGCTTGAACGCTTTTCTTTCAGGCCAACGTAATAGGTAACGTGACCATTAGCTGATTCTCCTGCGGATAGCACCACCCCGTGAAAATTCATAAGTCCGAGTCGAGATTGAAGCGTCATGCGCTGCTCAATATGTCGAGCAATAGCACGTGATGAATTTGATCCTAATACTCGCTCGATCGCTTGGGAAATTTCTGATGCGCTTGCTATTTTTGTTATATTATTTGCTGCCGTCGTAGAAACCTGGGGCTGCTGCTTTATTAACCGTTGCAATGATTCGTTTACGCCAGGACGACAATGTATTGTTTCAATATGTTCGCCAATTTGCACTAGAGGCAACGTATAACCTAAGGTTGATATAACTGGCTCAGTAGCCTCAAGCTTCTGTTCAAGATCAACCATCTGACGTGCTGCATCAATTGTCTCGATGACAGCGATAATATTCTCTTGTGGTTTAGTATTAACATCTACAGGCCTCACTTGATCATGCACGACCTTTACTTGTTGCTGCCCTGTCTGAGCAATCTGTAAGCCAAGTAAAGAATCGTCTTTATAACGACTTGCGTACAATAACAGCGTGCCAGCCAAGACAACCGTATGTTGCAGAATCTGCACACTAATTGCAGCCACATAGGCGACTGCAGGAGCTATGCCTACTAATCCGTAGTGCCAACTACACCATATGATGACTATGAATGAAATAAGAGAAAAAAAAATAATTTTTGATCGAGTTCGTAACGCGAACAGCAAAGGCTTCATGAGACTCCGAGAATAGTATCGACAACTGCTTAGAGAACACTTTGCTTCATTACCTGGCTTGATAGCATTAAACAAAATAAGACAAAACACAAGGTGCGATCTTAACAAAATTCAATATGAAAAAATTGATCTGCACGTAACAAAACGTAATCGCCTTGTGCTGTTATCGTTATTTATTTATCCTGGGCAATGATAATTTTTCTTCAAGGAGTTTACTATGCTTAACAAGCAATTATTGTTACGCGCCAAATCACTATCACAAACACCGCTTGATCATGACCTCAACAGCGTTGATCCATCGGTATCGAACATTATCCAGCATGAAGCTCTTCGGCAAGAAACAACTATCAATCTTATTGCATCGGAAAATTATGTTTCACGCGCGGTACTGGAAGCAACCGGATCAATCATGACCAATAAGTATGCCGAAGGCTATCCTGGAAAACGTTACTATGCTGGTTGTGCTTGGATTGATCAAATAGAGACACTTGCGATTACTCGGTGTAAAGAAGTTTTTGGTGCAGAACACGCCAATGTCCAATCTCATGCGGGATCCCAAGCAAATATGGCTGCGTACCTAGCATTACTAAATCCTGGTGATGCCATCATGGGCATGAGTTTGAGCGAAGGCGGCCATTTGACGCACGGTCATGCGGTAAATTTTTCTGGTAAACTGTATTCTGTCGTTCACTATGGCGTTCATCCAGAAACTGAACTTTTGGATTATGATGAAATTGAACGATTAGCTCACCAACATAAACCAAAACTCATTATTGCTGGTGCATCAGCCTATTCGCGCACTATTGATTTCGCGCGTTTCGCACAGATTGCACAACGTGTAGGTGCCTACCTACTTGCTGATATCGCGCATATTGCAGGATTAGTTGCTGCTAAACTACATCCTGATCCAGTTCCTTATGCAGATGTTATTACCAGCACCACACATAAAACATTGCGTGGGCCACGCGGAGCATTTTTACTCAGCAAAAATAATCTTGCTGAACGTATCGATCGTGCCATAATGCCAGGATCACAAGGTGGTCCATTCATGCATACCATCGCCGCAAAAGCGGTTGCGTTTAAACTCGCTCAAGAACCATCATTTGTTACATATCAACAACAGGTTATTGATAACGCACAAATCATGGCAAAAACTTTTGATGATCTCGGATACCGTCTTGTAGCTGGTGGCACCGATAATCATTTATTCATTATCGATCTACGCTCAAAACACCTCACGGGATTGCAAGCACAAAGTGCCTTAGAAAAAGCTGGCATTACGGTAAGTCGCAGCACTATTCCCTTTGATCCTGCAAAACCATGGATTACCAGTGGGATCCGTCTTGGCACGCCAAGCATCACTACACGAGGCATGGCTAGAACCGAAGCGGTAGAGATTGCTCATCTCGTAGACGAGGCATTGCACTGTCATGACAATGATCAACATCTTCAACGCATAAAACAGCGTGTTGAGGAATTATGTTTAAAATTCCCTATTTATTGAATCCAACATTAATTTTAACATGTAAGGAAGTATACTATGAAGGTTCATTATACACAGCACATATTTTCTACCGCTCTGTTGATACCATTACTCACCGGATGCAGTAGTCCAACGGAACATAAAAAACCGATACCAGAACTAACTATCAAGAAGGAAACTACCATGTCTCAACGTGCAACCACCGCGTCAGGATTGAGCTACGAAATAATCACTCCTGGAGCACAAGATGGAATTTCACCAAGTCGCGGTAAAAAAGTAAAAGTACACTATACCGGCTGGCTCAATGATCAAGGAAAACCAGGAAAAAAATTCGACAGTAGTAAAGATCGCAATGAACCATTTGAATTTGTCATTGGTGTCGGCTACGTCATTAAAGGATGGGATGAAGGCGTTATGGGTATGAAGGTTGGAGAAAAGCGCATGCTTTATATCCCATCATCACTCGGTTATGGAACTCGCGGTGCTGGAGGCGTTATACCACCCAATGCTGATTTAATTTTTGAAGTTGAATTGCTTGATGTGAAATAATTACATAACATGAGCGCGTTGAAAAATTAAGAACAGTTTTCAACGCGCTCATGTTTAATCAATTATCATATTCTTGATTTGCTTGATCAATAAGCATCTGCAAAATGTCATCGGCAGCGGCAAATTTCTGTGAACAACGATCATCTGGAAACATAGCTGCGATAGTATCTGGTCTAAGTGATGGAGCGTCAAACACAGTATTCAACGCGGTATCTGTAACATCTGACCTTGCTCCATGCTCAAGAATAAGTTTTACCATATCAACCCAATGATCACTTTTAATATTTTTTACAGCCCTCATCAGCAGAGTTTCTCCCTCTGATGACTGATAATTCACTGGAATTTGATACTGAGATAAAAGCGTTTTGATTCCTGCATAATCGCCACAATCAACCAGCTTAAATGCCTGATCGATTTGTTCAGTACTTTCTTGTAAGTCATCTTCGCTATTACAATCTATCCACTCATCCTGTAAATGAATGGTTTTTTGTGTAGAGCAAGGTTTTTTAGATGTATTTTTTTTGCAATATCTCTGCGTAGTTACCTTGAACAATCGATCGGACATGTCATATAATTTGACTGTCATAGTTATGTCACAAAAGCCAAGTTTCTTAAAACGCCTAATGCGCACACTCGATGAAAAATTTTCCCTTTTTTTATCCGCAAGATGCCATAATGCGACTATTTTGTGGCCAGCACCGATCTCCTCTCCTGTTGCTTGTAAAGACAGAACTATAACAAGAGCCAACCAACTAAATCGTATTTTCATATTGTTACCCCATCTATATAGGAATCATACGATAAACCACTTTCCCACAGGATACTGGTCTGTTAGTATACAAGCAATTAAAGATGATCAAGGAGACGAATATGATACGCGTTACCATAAGAATGCGATGGATGTTCAATCACTATATACACTCTCTACGCGAATTATTTCCGGTACTGAAAAATTTTTTCATGTACTCAGGAGGAGCGCTCCTTGTGCGAGGATCATCCGCATTCACGGCACCGATTACCATGAGCATTTTGTCACCAGAACATTACGGTCTTCTTGCGCTTCTTAACAGTTTTGTAAGCATCGCGTGCGTTGTTTGTGGTTTAGGCTTAAGACAGGCATTATTTCTGGAATATTTTCACTGCTCTCCAGAACAAAAACAGGAAAGTATTATCAATATCCTCAAACTCTATCTACTATGCGCAACACCACTTCTTATAGCGAGTTTTTTGTTTCGTGATTTGATCAATCGATGGTATTTTTCAAACCAATCATCAACAGGGCTAATCACTCTTTGCCTATGTCTTGTCTTCGCTTATTTTTTTAGCGAGTTGATATATCAGATCTTACAATATGAAAATCAATCACTACTTCTCACTTCATTGCAAGTAGGATTCACTACACTAGTCATAACAACAACTATAGCTCTGTTGTGGTATGGCAACTATGGAGTTGCAAGCCTCATTATAGGACAACTTGCTGGTGTCATAGCGGTGAGTGCCATAGGTATATGGTATAGTTTTAGACGAATCACGATCAATCTACGAGCATATCAATTACCCGCCGCAAAATACCTTGCTCAAGGGCTCCCCTTTGTACCTGGCATGTTACTCGCATGGGTGCTTGCCGCTGGAGATCGCGTACTCTTGGCGCGCTACCTGACTTTACACGACGTAGGTATCTATAGTGTGGCAGATCTTTTTGGTCAACTATTTTACATGACTATACTTATTCCCTTTAGCAATGCGTATCAGCCTTATTTGATGAAAAAATTTGCAGAAAATCGACACAATCTTATAGATATCGAGCAATGGAATAGAAAAATTATGTGGTTATTTTTACCGGGATTAACGCTATTATTCAGTCTAGGCTATCTCACGACCAAACCGATCGTATATCGATTTTTGCCACCATCATACCAAGAAGCAATCCCTTATCTGTGGCCCATTTTATTTGGCTATCTTTTATCGGTTGCATCATACTTCCCTGCAGCACTCATCCAGTTCAAGAAGAAAACTACTTTTTTGGCGTCTGCTATATGCATTCCTGCTTTGCTTAATATCGCATTAAACATAATACTTATTCCGCATTACCAAATAATGGGTTGCGTACTCGCAACAGTAATTTCCTACGGTAGCTACTTTGCACTCATGTTTTTCTATAACCAATACGTCAGTCGCTCACTCTAACCATTAAGTGTTTTGCTTATAGAAATAAGACCATAGCCCTGCCATATAGCCTCTGATATAATCTGCTCTGCGAACAAGTAAAGCTTCCACAAATAACCCTATCACGCTCCATACATAGCCAATGATGCGTAATTTTTGGCGTGGATAAAAATTTTTAAAAAACAGGTAGCTATAATTTTTGATATACATCGCTCGATTGTCAACGACTCGATCTCGCGCTAGAGGACTATTGAAATGTTGCAATTGGGCATAAGGATTATAAAAAAGTGGAGCATCTAAACTAATACGTCTTGAAACATCACAATCTTCCATAAATGCATATCGTGTTAAATGTTCATCAAAGCGATGTTTAATCATAAATTCTCTTCTATAGGCCATACAACACCCTCCCAATACTTCAACATCTCGAAATGATAGTTGACCATAAGCATGTGTAGGCATACCAGACCAAGTAAACCTACCGGAGCTATAGTCTTGCTGTAATAGAAAAATGGTTCGAAGCACTCGCTGCCAATAAGATGCTCGCGGAGAAATATTAGTAATTGCGCCCATGCCACCTCCATAATGTTGATGTTGCGCAAAGATAGTGTTCATCTGATCTAGATACGAATTTTCAAGCTTCACATCATCATCGAAGAAATAAAGCACATCTCCCGTTGATCGCATAATTCCCACATTACGCTGATGCGTTAATCCTGGCTTAGTATGCGTGTAGATTAATGCAATATTTGGAAAGCGTGCTGATGAAAAACACTCATTAAAGGTTCGTTGTTCCGATAATGGAACATCGCTGCTATCAACGATGATCAATTCCTGTGGTAACATCGTTTGTGCAGCAATTGAATCCAGACAAACGCGTAAATCATTAGGCCGATTACGTGTACAAATAATAATGCTGCTTGTTATCGCTTTTTGCATGGTAATCCCCATTTTTTAATGGCAATTTTTTGAATTGATTCATCATGTTGGAGTAAAAGCTGAGTAAATGCTGTGGCAGTTTCTTCACTCGTATTATTAAACACTATCGAAAGAAGATTATCATGCAATTCAATAATATTGCGTTTATCCCTAAAACAACCAATTACTTGATTTAACATTGATTCAGAGTTTCTCAAAGTTGCCATCATTGCTTTTGACGAAATAAATCGAATTCTTAATAGGCAAGCTGCCGTCACTCTTTGGTCGAATTCATTCGATTTACAATACCCCTGCATAATAGTTGCACAGAGCAACAGCGTGAGAAAAAAAAGACTGTTTTTCATGGTCCCCCCTTGATTCCTGGATTCGTACTGCTACGCTCCAGCGCACACATCACTTTTTCAGTAAAATCGAAAATATCCCTATTTTTAAAGAGTATTACCTTATTTGGTCGCTCACATGCATCACTCGCTATTACAGGAACACCAAAAAATAGCGCTTCCTGAATACTTACGCTTGCTCCATCGCTCAGTGTCGGCCGCACAAATACATGCGCCCTTTTAAAGAGAGGCCATAATTCTCTATTACCTGTCAACATATACCAGTGCTGATGAAGATTTTTTGCACGTAACGCACTATTTAGCCTTTCGAAATACGTATGATCCCCTATCTGCGCAAGTGCAATCACAAAACCAACATGTGGGTATTTCTTATGCACTGCTTCAAAAGTTTCTATACATAAATCTATGCCGTATAAATCTTGCCCATTAACATGACTCAACTGAAATGCATTGGCTAGGATTATTTTGTCATGGTTTTGTAAAAAAAATTCTAAATCTTTCGGGTATGTCGACCAAATATGCCTCTCATTGTTTTGATACGGTGGTAAAAAAGCACCTTCAACCGAAACATGCGCCGGCACAACAACACCGGTATTGCGATAGCTCTTATGCGTTGGTAAACCAATAGGAACCAGTTTATCAACTGATGTTAATAGTAAGCTGTACAATTTCTTGTACCACTTAGAACGCAAGTAAAGATGTCGACAATCATGGTCAATAAGAATCCACGAGGCCTTGCATAATCGCTTTAAAAAACACACCATGATCATCTCGATCATATCATGACTCTTATGGGAATGATGGTAGTGAATTATGTGTGGGCGATAAGTGAAACATATCCACATAAAACGTAGAATATGATATGGAGTACACCAAAAACGACAATCCGCAACTGTCTTTATCTGATATACGGTATTATTGTTTGCCTTGAGTGACGCAATCACCCTACTTACATGCACAGAAACACCGCCAATGGGTGGTAAAAAGGGTCCCATAACTAGAACACGGCTATCGCGAACATCGCGAGAATAATAATGTTCATATATATTATGCTGCATCGCACCACCACCTTTGGCACCATCAAGTTGCGGTTCCACACGCCAATAGATTTTGTAGCGCCCAGAGTTGATAAGAATAATCCGCTCTCCCTGTTTTGGTAGCACTCATCATACGATCAACGAAGGAAATATCAAAACATTGAGAGAGAAGGTTTTTTTCTTGACGTAGCAAATCTCTCAGATGATTAGGAAAATATTTTCCTTGTTTAAACCATCGCGTTGTCGGTGCTGCAAAACCAATTTTTTTGCGGTAAATGATATCATGCGGTAAAATTCCTTCGCACGCTTTTTTAAGAATGTACTTTGTTTGACCTTGTGCGTATTTAAGTTCTTGAGGAATTTGTAGCGCAAATTCGACTAATTTATGATCCAGGAAAGGCACCCTACCTTCTACTGAAACTGCCATTGTCATCTTATCAACACGCATTAATAACAGTTCTGGAAGACGGTGTTTAAGCTCCAAATAGGTCATGGTTTTTAAAAAATCTGCCTGCGTATCATGGTTATTTAATTTGCTACGATGGTATTCAACCACATTATGACTATCAAGGATCTGGTTGAATCCAGGACATATCGCCTCTACTATCGCATCCTGTTGCACTGGATTAGCAGTCATCAACTGCTGCTTCCATGCCTCAGAAAATACTGTTGCGCCACTCCAAAATAATGATCGATCATATGCCCAGTTATGCATTACATCAAGTCGACCAATGTTTTGAGGGAAAAATTTTGTTGCAAGATGATATGCTCCTCTACGTGCAACGGCAGGTACATAGCGCTGTGATGTGTGCCACGCCTTCTCAATAGTTAAATAACGTGCATAAAGATTGTATCCACAAAACAACTCATCTGATCCTTCACCAACTTGAACAACCGTTACACCACTTTCTTTGAGTAATTTAGCAACATAATAGAGCGGCACACAGACACAGTCACCAAGCGGTTCATCTTGGTGATGCACCATCTTGGCAAAGAAATCACTCGCCTCTTTTTCTGAAATAACAATTTCGTGATGTTGTGTACCAAAATGACGCGCAACCTTTCTTGCCCACTCAAGCTCGTTAAACTCAGGGCCATCGGAAAAAGCAACCGTAAATGTATTGACTTGATCCGTAAACTCCGACATAAGCGCTACATTCAAACTTGAATCAAGTCCACCGGACAAAAATACACCAACAGGCACATCAGACATCATCTGCTGCTTAATAGAATTGCGCAGCAGATCTCTAATTTTCGCAATGCAAAAATCTTCATCCAACAACTCTTGTCGCGAATACATAGTTTCAGGAACTAGTGGCGTATACCATTCATGAAAGGTAACGTGTTTGTGCGCATCAATTTTTAGATAAAAACTCGCAGGAAGCTTATAAATACCTTCATAAAGAGTCATGGGCGCTGGTGTTGCAAGATAGGTAAGATAATGATAAGCCGCATCATATTTAAATGATCTGGTAATCCACGGTAAAGACCACAATGCTTTAATCTCTGAAGCAAAACTCAATACGCCACCTTGTAATGAAAAATAAAGCGGCTTAATGCCCATACGATCTCGAATCAAATATAACTCACGGGTGACAAAGTCATAAAGTACCAGCGCAAACATACCCTCTAATTTCTCTAACGCTTTGATGCCCCACTGTTTATACGCATATATGATTGTTTCAGTATCAGAATTAGAACGATAGACGTATCCCAATTTTTCTAGTTCAGCGCGTAATGAAGGATGATTATAGATTTCACCATTACATGCAACAAGCACGGTTTGCTCTTGGTCAAACATGGGCTGAAAACCAGCTTCTGAAAGATCCATAATGCTTAACCTACGATGTGTTAGCCCAAGCTCATGTTCTTGTGAAGTCCAAATACGATAACCATCAGGACCACGATGTGCAATGCTTTGCTGCATACGCTCAAGTACATGATCCTCTACAGAAAAAGTTGATCGTGAAATATTTAAAAAACCGGCAATTCCGCACATACGCTATTCTCTAATTCACTTGAATATCATCAAGACGCCAGACACAGAGCCATTTTCCTGCTCGTTTCGCATCAGGCTCCGCTGAAAGTTCGGCAAATAACATAATTGGCTGTGGTAAATTAAATGGCGCTACCAATAGATTTATAGGATAATAACCTCCGGTGCCAACATCTACCGTATTTTTTTTAATGTTAGGATAATTAGTGGCAACTAAATATGTTGCGCCGCTGCGCTTAAAATTGCGCAAAGATTCCAAAATATCTGCATGAGACATGTGAGCTAAACAATCGCGGCACAAAATGGCATCCACTTTTGGCAACTCTTCGCTCACAATATCGAGATATAAAAAACGATGCATATCATCACCCAGTCGTTGCCTATTGATCTCTACCATAGATTGTACGACATCCGCACCTATATAAAGGTCAAGATCGAGATCTTTAGCCTCTTTAATCCAATTGCATTCACCACAGCCTGCATCAAGAAGCGTTCTTACTCGAAGAGCCTTGAGTATTGCTGGAACTAACATACGAATTTCGCGAGTATGTGAAATTTCTGATCCCGTACCAGAACGCGTTTCGAAACTTCCCCAACAATTAGTGGTATAGATATGCTCAAATATGCGTGTACGATGCTGACTCGTATCATCTGCCAAAAGCACCGAAGTTATTAATAACATTACATAGCTAAATTTGTTCATAATATTTCTCTCTTTAAAGTCTCATGCGCACTACTATGTCAATCGCAAATAGTCAGCAGAATTTCAACATGCGCTCTTATTAATCATTTTCTTAGTTTAAATTTTTTAAAGGCCACCATGCTCATCATCAACAACATAAACCCGCCACGGAATCTGCTAATTTGTGAAGTGCCGTATGATCTACTTTTATAGTGTACTGGCATGTCGACAATTTTTCGGTTAAGCTTGGCGGCTCCAAACAGCAAATCGAAATCACCAAACGGATCAAAATCACCAAAATAAGATCGATTACGAACTATATCCTGATAATCCTTTTTAAAAAGCACTTTAGTCCCACACAGAGTATCAGTAATGCGTTGCCCCAAAAGCCAAGTAAAAAGGAAAGAAAATCCGTGGTTGGCAATAAAATTGAGCGGCCGCATTGCTTGTTGCTCCATACCATAAACCAATCGAGAGCCATTAATAAGCTCTCCTTTGCCACGAAGCAATGCTTCCAAAAATTTAGGCAATTCCTCTGGCGGCATAGTCAAATCAGCATCAAGAATCATCAGAATGTCGCCCCGGGCATGTGCAAATCCCTTGCGCACTGCATCTCCCTTACCTTTCCCATCCTGCACTAAACACAAAATATTTTTTTCGGGATATTTCGCGCTAACGCGTCTAATTTCATCCAGAGTACCGTCCTGTGAATGTCCTTCAACAAAAATAAATTCCATTTTACGTCCCATCATGGGAGTACGTACAATTGCGGCTTCAATATTATCACGCTCATTACGACAAGGAATAACTATTGAAACCGTATAATCGCCCGCTTGCAATTCTTGTGGTGCTGGGCGAACAGTCATCCATTCGCGAAGACAGAAAAAATTAATACCTGGCAGAAGGGCTACTATGTTATTACACAGTGCAGAAATAAGTGGTAGATACAATGGTAATAATGTGTGTTTACCTCCGGTTATGTATTCATAATCTGAAAGATATAAAAAATGTCGCAGATCATTTTTGCTTATTCGACTGTTACAGCGTTGAAATGAAGACCGCCTGAATATGCGCAACGCTGATAGGATCCATTCTTTAAAAGAAGTATTTTTTGTCACGATAATACGCGTAGCTGGATGGCATACAAGGCGAAGTCGCTCTAACAACTCTTGTGCATCATGGAAATCTACAGTTGCCGTATCTAATATTACATAATCAAAAAGAGCATCCTGAGACAGCCCATCAAACGAATGCACAAAATTTAGATGTGGATAAGTTGATTGCACTTTATTTCGTGTTGCTTCATGTGGCTCGATACCAACGCCATACAGAGGCCGCACGGCATTCAGAAGATAGCCATTCTTACAACCAATCTGTAACACCCGCATATTTTGCGGAATCATGAAAGTAAAAAAATTGATGCTTTGCCGCTGAGAATAGCTAGCTTGCAAAACATCATTTCTTTCTATACGCGTATCCGTATGAAAATACTGCTGCAAAGATACATCTGTCTTCTTGTTACGATGCTTAAACGGCTCCACACACTATCCCTTGTAATCCTATATCCGGCTAGATTAAAGAAAAAGGTTTTTTATAATTGATAAACTCACATTCCGACTAGTGTATCAAAACGCAATTTTATTACTCAGGTATATATGCCACCATAATATTATTAGGATACTCCGCGTCGTCTCCACCGGCCACATATATAATGCAATAGTCAGGATTTATTTCACGTACTTTTTGCTCGATATCTGCTCGGGTAAGATTATCAAATAAAATAGTTTCGCAACAATGCATATCATCAATAATAATTGTATGATTTTTTATATAATGCTGTTTGATCTGATCAAGCTCCTCTAACAGTGGAGTATTCTTGCCACCGTTAGGATCAGGCCAGCCACGATGGCCATCAAGCCAAAACGTAATTGGTTTATTCAGATCCTTAATTACATCAAATAAAATTTTACCTGAATCTCCAAGATGGAGATGAACATGCGGGAATCGCGCAAAACTCTGCCTGGCCTTATTATAAAAAGTATGATCGATTTCCACCGAATGAATTTCACTAAAGCCAGCCCTTAACGCAAATCTTATGCCGTCTCCTCCATAGGTTCCTGTTTCAACAAAATAATAATTGGGGAAACGCTCAAATCCTTCTGGAGCCATGTTTGCATTGATACCCCATACTACATAAACAAACAGAAATAATAACGATTTTTTCATAACTAGCCCTTAACTTTTGAATGCCAATAAATTTTTTGAATGAACGTGTAGGTTGTTAATCCTAAACACTTGATTTCTGTATACTATATGCGGAACTTTTCTTTGTAAATCATCCTCCAACCATATATATGAAAAATAATATGGATTAAACAAACAGGTCTCGTTGACAAATCCAACCGTATTTCGAGGATCATTTCTCGGGTCTATACCACCCAGGTATTGGCCCAATGCCGCGGCATCGAATATGGAATCGAATAAACAAAATTTATTAAAATACAGATCTGCATGTCTCGTAGTATGCCCACTGCTGCTCTGCAATACATTGTGCTGCGCATAGCTAGGTGGAATAATAGGCAGATAATCAATATACTCACGACCAAACTCCTGCAAATATAACACAGGAATCTGCATGTCATTGAATCCACGATTAGCATGCTTAGCAAAAAATTTCATGAGATGAGTCAATGCATAAGGATGAGCGATATAGACAAAACCTAATATGCAACGACGATCATTATCAAAGGTAGCAGCAATATTGCCGTATGTCTCAAAGGTGGGCACCAAACTGCTCAAGTCAACATAAAGCATATTATCATACTCCAGATGAAAAACATTTTTTAAGCCATATTGTGTCATAAATTCATCTAGATAAAAAAGCCGCTCGGTTGCTTTGCGCCAAAAACCATCACGAGAGCTGTTATCCAGAGACGAAGATTTTAAAAATTCGCGATGGTGCCCGCTTATCTCAAGATCTTCACACCAGATGACGTCAACATTTTGGTCGCTAATAGCCTGTCTGTTCTGTGCATCAACAACAACTTCACGATTAGCGATTAAATAAATCGGTGCTGTTTGGTTAAAAAGACGCGCTTGTTCCAATGCATATCTTACATAAGACGGTAGCTGAGTACCAAGATGTACAAATACTATCGAGTAATGATTTGCAACAATAATATGCGAACACCACAATATCGCTACAAGCCCTACCCACATTCTTCTCACGTTCAAAATCCTCTCTCCGCCCACACACTTCTTAAGTATCATGGTTTTTGTACTTATAAATTAAGGTTTTCCAGTAATCAAAATATAATTTCTCATAACAATATTGATCAATGTGACAAATCATGTAATCGTACACATCATTTAGAAAATCACTCGAAATATTTCTCCAATCGTCAATTATCACCACAGGTAGGCCTACTAATAACTCATCCAAGCAAGAGCTTTTAACAACAGGAAATGCGCCAACCAAAAGCGTTTCCCAAGTTCTATGACAATCCAATCCATTTCCAGCCGGACTCAAAACAAACTTGGCTTGTGTCATATTTTTCAAGTATTTAATATGATTAAAATTTTCAATATTTTTACACCACGATATATGGTTAAACATTTCATACACATACATTCGAGCATCTTTGTTTGTAGTAGGCCTGAAATTGATCCCTAACAAATATTTTCTTTCGGCATGCAAACTACCTTTGATTACTGTATCAAAATGTGTCACGTCACCATGCGGCCAGCACTGATTCGCAATGCCAATAGGTATGGCAACGAATTTTCTGTGGCCTTGTATTGTGGGATTTTGACCAAACCAAACAATAATTTTTTCATCATCCAAAAAAGGTTCAAACTTATCTGGTGCTGAATAATCTGAATTATGAGTTATAAGAATATATTGATTTTTGATATTAGAATGAACCTGTGAAAAAAATCGATCAAGATAATCTGTTTTAACAAAGATAATATCTCCTTGCTTAACTTCATATCGAGATGGCCACTGAGTTTCGTCAAAAATATGATCTGCTATTGCTCTAAACGAGTCTCCTGAAATATAAGGAGCGCTACTTGTTCGAAACTGCTGATTTTTTGAATCAATTGTACTTGAAAACTGTATAGCTAAAAAAACAACCAGTAAAATATTTATGACTTTCGCCACAATCACAGCTCCTTAATAATTATTCGCGAAGATAGCTATGACAAGACACATAGTCATAGCCTTGACTTTTTAAATAAGCTAATTGCCCAAAATTTCCCGTATTAATAAATTTAAGTGGTCTAATCCTAAACTGATTTGATCTAAGAAATGCAAAATTAAAATACATTTCAAACTCAGACAAGCACGATCCCCAAAGATGGTCGCGATCAAGTAAACGACAAAAAATTTTCCATGGTTCATCACCATGCGTTTGGCGAACAACATCAAGGAAATCTTCTAAAACGCATCGCTGAAATAGCATATGGTGCGATATTCCAGAGTAGTATGGAAATACTTTTTTAAATTCAGGAATTACTTTTTCAGCATGTAAAAAATAAGGCATATGATACTCAGTCCCCACATTAAAACAGGCAGCACCAGAGTCGTCAGTAAAGTGAATTGGTTTCATAAATATGGTATCTGCGTCCAATTTCAAAACATTGGACGAAATACCTGGAACAATAAATGGTGCATAAAAACACACGAGTTGCTGGAAAATCCACCCTAGGCGATTTTTTTTGTTGTTGAAATATTCTTGTGCCTGCTCATGGTTTCCACCAAATATCTCAAGAGCTATCGTATATTTATTAAACGGAAATTTTTTTTCATCAAACCACTCCGCCTTATTGGTAAGCGATTTTTCAGAAATAACAATAACTCTATTAATATCCGAGCATTTCCTAATACCATCTATACACAAATCAAGCGTTAAAAGATCTTTTTCATGACAACAAATTATTACGTCAACAGGCTCACGAACAAACTGATACACTCTTGATTCAAGGGCAACACTATAATGGGATAGCAAATAGAGCATAGCGCTCAATAAGTATCCTGCTCGACGGGCAAAAATAGAAATCATAAACAACCCTCTCAAGACAAAATTCTCTTGTCTTTTATTTCAATCTTATCAAAGACAGACTTGGTCTCTTCCCAATGATGCTCTACTGGCGCAATTTCGATTAAAAAATCACCTATCAGCCCCGCAACTAAAGAAAAATTGGACTGCGGACGAATTAGACACTGAAATGTAGTCATAGCAAAAAAATCTTCTATGACATTTGCATCATGTGAATTAGACTGCTTGCGATAATCAAACTCTATATTTGCATATTCACCTAATTGAAACTGAAGACGACGCGCAATTTCGGCTGGATTTTGATCATCGGTAAAGATGTACACGTAGAGGGGACAATTATTTAACAGCTCAGAAAGTTTTTTCAGTTGCTCTACATAATAATATTCTGGGGGAAATCTTAATGAATCATGAAGATCACGATAATTAACTCCAGAGACCTTTTCGATTGTATCTGAAAGCAGCTCTCCTTGATCAAATCCTCCTCCCTTGCGCACGTGGACTGCAACAGTAATTGCATCTGCCTTACATTTTTTATCAAGAAGCTTCTTGTCAATAGGATTAATCATGTTACGGATTTCTTGCAAGAACTCCTTGTCAGCCCAATCAACCGCAAAGTAAATCCACTTTTCCTTATTATGAGTAAGATTTCTTTCATATAAAACTTCACTGAAATAAGGGACTGTGTACAAGCATGGCTTAGTAACATCAATGCTCAAATCGTGCTGCGCTAGCCGTTTAGTACGAGCTGGCAATCGAACGTTATCGATTCTTATTTCTCGTCGATCCAATTCAAGTTGATCAGAATATTTAAAAGGCTTGTATAGTAAGGGGATTCCATATGTAAAAGACATCCACTTTGCATGAAGATAGGCTATAAGGCAATCTCCAAACCGGCCTCCGGAAAAATCATAGGTTACCGCAGCTTGCTTATCATAATTGTTGGCACATGAAATAGTGCTAATAATCAAAAAAGTCACCAATATTTTTTTCATACCTACCCTCGCTTTCTACAAGCTCCTGAAATCTTCTTGGTAAAAGAAACTAGCACAATTGATTGAAGAAGCAATTATTCATAGATAACACTCAAAATGAACAATCGATTGTTTTAATAGAGACAAATCTGGGCGAATCTTGACATCTTTAAACAAGGTTGTCCATAATGCCTAAACATACGCTATTTTATGTTTCGCAATAAACAGGAGTTTACATGAAGTCTTTATTAAATAGTCTCTTACTCATTTCATGCTCGGTTACAATGACAAACACAATTGATCCACAATTACTCATCGATCATGTGAAAAAAAGCATCGAACTAGCCGATCAACAATCATCAAATCTGATTCCTGAAATTTTATGTATCGAAGGCATGTCAAGCTCAAGGGTGCGCCACCTTCTTAATAATCTCTGCACGCTAATCAATGGATCATACTTGGAAATTGGCACCTGGAAAGGATCAACCTTTGTATCAGCTCTCTTTGATAACACAAACACATTAAAAAAAGCAATCGCTATCGACAATTGGTCTGAGTTTGGCGATGTCAAGAATGACTTTCTTGCAGCTACCCAAAAATTTCTTCCTGCTGAATCATTTACTTTCTATGAGTCAAATGCATTTAGCATAGATTTAAATCTTCTAACTAATCCTGTTAATATCTATTTCTATGATGGTAATCATTCAACCGATTCACAATACAAAGCCTTTAGTTACTTTAATAGTATTTTTGCCGATACATTTATAGCTGTTATCGATGATTGGAATTGGGAATCTGTGAAAAAAGGTACTTATAATGCATTCCGAGACCTTGGCTATACAATTCTATTCGAACAATCCCTCCCTGGGAAAGTTGCAAGTGACAAAGAAAATTGGTGGAATGGCCTCTATGTCGCAGTAATTAAAAAATAAGGAAAGTTGTCCATGAATCAGATTAAAAGCATCTTAAAGATAACAATTTTTCTTAGCGTTCTAAATGTCAGTACATCAATTTGCCCATTAGATAATATTATAGAAAATAACAGCAAAATCTTTGATCTTACTTACGTTTACCCTGAAGATATGCATGGCTGGTTTAGCCCAGCAAACAAAAGAAACTTAAAAAAGTTTATAGATGCAATCAATCCTCGCAAGGTGATTGAGATAGGAACATGGCTTGGCGTCTCAGCAATTTTCATGGCAAAATTATTGTCACCAAACGCTGAGCTTTTTTGCATTGATCCATGGGTTCCTTACCACGATATGGATAATATGCCGGAGTGCCAAGAACGACTCAAAAATGCCTACGAGCGATTTTTATCAAATTGTATCCACCATGAGGTAACCCATAAAATAATCCCGATCAGAATGAAATCTATCGATGCTTACAAAAGTTACTTTACACAAATTACGGATATAGATCTGATCTACATAGATGGATCACACGCAGAAAATGACGTGTATGATGACATCATGCACTGGAGACAAACTTTATCGCCTACGGGAATCATATGTGGAGACGATTACGGCTGGCCATCAGTTCGTAAGGCAGTATTACGGGTCGCGGAGATCTCAGAAACAGAACTTCATATAGATGACAATTTCTGGTGGTTCGGTACTTATTAAACTATAACCATTCCTCATCTGACAGCACAACAAAGTGCAGTTGGTAATCCATGTGTGGACCATTATTCTGTATCTTATAAAAATCATGAATATCTATTCTGAAACCCTTTTCAAAGAGCTCCAACAACTCATCTGGTGTATACGCACCCATATGTCGATTATTGCATACATTTTGTACGAGATTTAAAGGAATGTTCACAATTTTTGAGTATTCGAAACACAGCGCCTTGCGATGCATAACCTTGTATGCAAGAGTAGACCAATGACCTTCGAAAGTGTTGGGATTTTCGTAACACAAATTATACAACGCACGCCTGATGTCCTTTTTGCGATAGATAGTCATATCAACGGTATGTGCATAACGCCACTCGCATTCTCCATCGCCCAACATCCATGAGTACATATCGCCCTCAACTGCGGCAAGATTCGGAACTTTCTCAAAACGATCATTTGCATAGGAATAACTAATATTTTTGCCAAGACGTAAGTAAAATCCATAGGCCCCAGTACACGCGAGCATTTTTGCACAATAAGCAAGATCGACAACATTTTTAACAATAATGTCATCAACCGCAAACATTACATAAGCGTTTGATGAGTTATATACTGCATCAAGTGTTAGTGCTTTGAAATCTTTTTCTGGATCAGTCCCTTGTCGGACATAGCATACTGCAGGAAATTTATTTCTGATGATGCCGTATCCAGCATCATAGCGATCATGCGATACTCGATAGATAACATAAATGGTACCCATGCCGCTCATGTAGTGATGAATTGATTCTAATAGTGCATAGAGCTGCATAGGACGATTATAGGAATAGATTACTATATCTACATTCCTATTTAATGGCACAGGAGATCGATACCACCAGTCGGCAATAATATTGGGGAAAAATTTCACACTCTCTCTTTCATAACCACTGCTCTGATGAAGCAAATCACACCCATCTCGATCGAGGCAGATGCACACCAAACATAGCAAAGGCTACTTACACGTCAAGGAATGAAATAAGGCGTACGTATTAAATTTCAGATAACCACTACTTACACAAACCTTCGAGCACCATGTATGTGGCTGCGCCGTATAAACTCACGTTATAATCCGTGATGACATAAATAGGAATGCGCTTTAATAGTTCTTGCTGTTTCCCGCAGTTAATAAATTCATGCATGAAATCAGCATCCTTAAACAGCTCAAGATTATTGGCAGCAATTCCACCTGCGATATAAAGCCCTCCCAGAGCCAAGGTATCAAGTGCAAAGCTCTTTGCACAACGGGCGTATATTTTTTGGTACAACTTGTAGGTGTTAAATGCGTGCGTATCCAGCGTGCGGCTTTTGAAAATTTTATCAGGATGTAATCCGTTTTTTTCAAGCTCTTCGTTGGTTTTATCAGCATGATTACGTTTTTTAAAAAATTGATACAGCCTTTTAATACCATTTCCTGAAAGCACATCCTCCCATGATATATTGCATGATCGTTGTTCTGTGGTACGAATGTACTCAATAAGATCAAGATCAATCGCATGTTGTGCAGCAACATCTGCATGACCACCCTCGGAAGGCAACGGCATATAGCGTTTGGTACTCAAACTCCACAACAAGCTGCATTTGCCTAATCCAGTTCCAGCACCTAAAATCGCTCGATTGGCATAATGCTCTGGGTATCCATTACTTACATGCACAAGTGATTTTGGATCAATAACACCAATGCCATGCCCTATCACCTCAAAATCATTCACTATAACGGCACAGTGTAATGTGGTATGCGATAAAATATCTTTTGCGTCGATTGCAAAATTCAAATTTGTTGGTTTGCAATAATCGCGATTACGAGAAACAACTCCAGCAGCCGCAAAACATGCGTGTGTAACAGCAATACGGTATCGTTGCTGTACATACGCGAGAACTTGTTGCACAAGCTCTACGAAACTTTTTATTTCTTGGCTTTTTGCATGTAACGAAAACAATAATGTAAACGAATTGTTGTGAATAACAAAAAAACCAAAATTGCTATTGGTCCCCCCAATGTCAGCTGCTAGAAGGCATTTTTCATCGAGTGGTATGGCGTCAACATACACTACTTCTTTTAATGAATAGGTGCTCATACGCTTTATTCCTATTTATACCATGCAACATCTTTGACTTTAATCATCAGTTAGTCGTAGTATACGCACAACACCATCGTCCAATGAAAGGAACTTTATGAACATCCGAATAATGAATAGAGAAATAACACGCATATGTTTAACCATAATTCTTCTTCTCACCTGCCAATCCTCAAGGCCAATTCAACAGATTGGCACTATAGAACAATTGCACGAATTTATTGCAGATGGTTTGGTGGTCGTAAAATTTGCGCGATCACAATGTAGCACCTGTGGTGCAATGAATAAACTCTTCACAAGATTTGCTCAGATGTACGCCACGCTTATTAAATTCGCCAATGTCGGCATTAAAAATACACCTGAAATCGCACAGAATTTTTCGGTAAAAACCATTCCCATGCTCATCTTTTTTAAAGATGGCATAGAAGTTAAACGAGTGCCTCATATCGTGCTCACCGAGCAATTCAAAACTCTCATCAAAGAATTATTTAATATCGATCAACCATAAAAACAACTCAAAGTCGTACCAAGTACGGATAGGGACGATATTTAAACACTGATGATGCTTTGGCAAAAAAATCATGCAAATAGGCGTTTATTGTTGTTTCAAGCTCGTACTTACTCGACGAACCTTCCAGGAATTCGCGCACTTTCCTAGTACCCACAGCCAAATCAAAGAGTTTTGAAAACTTAAGTTCAATACCAGATTTTTTAAAGAAACTTAATACTGATAACAAACTTTTAAACGACGAAACGGTATTCATATCGTTAATGTGCACGAGCAAGCCACTACAATACTGTTTTTTGCGCTCACTAAAGTAACGATGAAAACAGGTTTCTACACCGCTCTCTTTTAGTAAATCGCGAAGTTCATACCACTGTTTTTGTGAAAACTTGATAGAATCAGGAAGAGCAATACACTGAAATGCTTTATCGGTGCCCAACGCAACATCAAATGGACGAACTTCCGCCAACATACCTAAAAAACTATAACCATAACACGCGTTTGTGGAATTAATATTTGGAGACAGCCGTGCTGGAAATGCTGTTGTAGAAGTTTGATAGCGATTATAGTTTTCCATGGTCAGAACGCGTAGATCAGCTTTTGGCTTTGCACAATACGTATTAAAATATATCGCCAATTCTCCAATAGTCATCCCATGGCGAACCGGTATTGATGCATAGGAGATACTCGATTTTAACCCATCCTCCACCAGAGGTCCTTCCATACACGATCCCAAAATATTGGGACGATCAAGAACAACGAGCTTCTTTTTGTGCACGGCTGCAGACTCGATCGCTTGAAAAAGTGTGGTTAAATAGGTATTGTGTCGGATTCCCATCTCTTGAATATCAAAAAACAACACATCAATGCCTTCAAGCAATTTTTTATCAAGTATTTTGGTTGTCCATTTGTCATACAACATAACAACTGGCGTGCCTGTTTTTTGATCAATGAATTCAGTTTCCGCATTAAGATGATTCTTTATCGTGCCATCCAGGCCATGTTCAGGAACAAAAATTTTTTTTACGGGAACACCATGGTCTAATAAAATATCAAGTGTCCTGCGTCCTGCCTGATCACATCCAGATTGATTGGTGATGAGACCAACGGTAAAAGATATATCGCCCCTTGGTGTTAATGAAATCAAAAAATCATGGGTAATATTTTCTACCCCAAGTTTAAATTGTGCGCTTGCATTACACTCAGAAGCTTGTGCTCGTGACTGCATGTATACGATGCCCAATCGTGGAACAAAAAGTGCCACAACAACAAGTACTGTTATACGCACACAAATGAGCACATACGTGCACACTTGCTCTACTCCCCTAAACATACGACTCCCCCTGCTCTCTAGATCCCTTTCTGATGCCTCATATTATCAGGATGAAAAATTACAAATCAACAATTTTGCAAATAACCAAGAAAATATTCCATATGACGCGTGAAAAACATAAAAAGGGCGTGAGTCTTGATTTTAATCACTAGATTTCGTTAATTTTAATACAAATACAACTTAGCCTTGAAATAAAAGGATCCTTTTATGAAAAAAATTTTATACATATCACTGTTTCCACTCATCACCGCTACCCTATCTTTCATGGCTGAACAGGATAAAAATCCTCAGCGTGAGTTAGCTTATTTTCTAGAAACCCAAACAGAAAATTTAGATCTAAAGGAAAATCTACCTGATTACCAAGAAAGAATTGAAAAAATCAATCAAATGAAACAAGAAGTGCAAGAACACAATGCTCTTGTAATAGATAGAATTAATGCCTTAAATGAAAAAATTAAAACCTCGAGAGAAACCTTAGATAAAATAAAAGATGTCGAAGAGATGGAAGCAAGATATCAGGAGCTATTAGATATAGAGAGGGGAATAGAGGTTGCAAAAAAAAGCATTCTTGCTTTGACAAATCCAATTATAGGAGAAATAGATTTTATACATGATCCAGAATCAGCACAATTACTTTTAAAAAGCAAAGAACTCTCAGAATTATTACAAAAATTAGTAGGACCATTAAGAATAATAAAAGAAGAAATAGAGGCAAAAAGTACAAGACGCCAAAAAATAATTACCAGCTACATAGATTTAGTACAACGCGAAGATATGGAAAAAATTCAAAAACTTATTCATGCATTAAAAAAGCAGGATCCTGTTCTTTTTGTGGTTCTTTCTGACAATTTTAAACAATTACAATCAATGTTTGAAGCCGCACTATCAACAACTGAATCTCCTGCAATATCAACAACAGAGCCTTCTGAGACACACGAGTCTTTACTTAGAAGAATGATGAGCAGCGCCTATAGCTGGATACCAGGAACTCAAGTGGCTACAGAAACACCTGCTAAGCAAAAGGTTCTTGGGAAAAAAGTAGAAGAAGAATCAAGCCAGACCAGTGAATCATCTTACTGGGAACGCCTTAAAGACTGGTGGGGTTCAGAGCCACAGACAATCGATCCAACACAGCAGCCGGGCGTGCAACATGGTGATCAACCCGCAAAAGAACAAGAAAATGGCGATATAGAAATGAAGCTCATTGGAGAAGTGCAAGAGATATAGTGGCGCAATCATTACTTCATCGCTACAGATTAAGAAATTTTTTGATGCGTTGCACAATTTCATCAAAACAGTACAACAATCAAGAATGGCCCGAAGATCTTCGGGCCATCTTTATGCATCAATAACATTCTACTGTAGAATCAGCAACCTATGCCAATGCAAGTAAAAGCGCGACTACTGACATCAATTTAATCAGAATATTCAGTGCAGGTCCTGATGTATCTTTGAATGGATCGCCTACTGTATCACCAATAACCGCAGCTTTATGCGTATCAGATCCTTTGCCACCAAAATTTCCTGCCTCGATAAATTTCTTTGCATTATCCCAAGCACCACCACCATTTGCCATCATAAGTGCAAGAAGCACGCCTGCAACGGTAGCACCGATAAGTAGTCCACCAAGAGCTTCTTTGCCCAGCAACAACTTAATCACGACTGGGGACAAGACAGTAATAAGTCCGGGAAGGACCATTTCACGAAGCGAAGCCTGTGTACTAATGGTAATGCAACGCGCATAGTCAGGCTCTGCCGTACCTTCCATTAATCCCGGTATTTCTTTAAACTGCCTACGGACTTCCATAACCATTTTTAATGCAGCATCACTCACTGAACGCATAGTAAGCGCAGAAATAAGGAATGGTATGGTAGAACCAATAAAGACACCCGCCATAATAAGTGGATTTAATAAGTCCAACGATCCAATATTTGCTTGTTGTGAATAAGCTGCAAACAATGCCAACGCTGCAAGCAGCGCGGAGCCTATTGCAAAACCTTTCCCCATGGCAGCAGTGGTGTTGCCTAGTGAATCGAGCTTATCGGTAATATCGCGCACTGATTTTCCAAATCCTGCCATTTCAGAAATACCACCAGCATTATCAGCAATAGGACCATATGCATCAACAGTCATCGTTATGCCAACGGTAGAAAGCATAGCAACTGCAGCGAGCGATAAACCAAATAGGCCACCGCCAAATAGGTAAGCACCAAGAACCGCTAAAGAAAGAAGAATAACAGGAGCAACCGTCGATTCCATACCAATCGATAAGCCATAAATCAAATTAGTAGCAGCACCTGAACGCGAGGCATTTGCCAAACGTGAAATTGGTGATCCCCCTGTATAATATTCGGTGATCAAACCAACGAATATTCCTGCAAAACATCCGATGATGATGGCAACGAACAAACGCATATCCATCCCCATGTAGAACAAATAGGAGCCCGAAAGAATGAGGAATCCTACAATTGCTACATAGGTTGCATTGCGTAGCATTGCTGCAGGATTTGCTCTAAGAATTAGATTTGATCCGAGACCAAGTACTGACCCAATCAAGCCACAAAAAGCCAGAACAAGTGGTAATGATAAATAGGCAAGATAAGAACTACTCGACGCATAGGTAGTAACGGCAAGTATCACCGAAGCAACCATAGCACCAACGTACGACTCATAGATATCCGCACCCATGCCGGCAGTGTCACCAACGCAGTCACCAACGTTATCTGCAATTACGGCAGGATTACGTGGATCATCTTCAGGAATACCTGCTTCCACTTTACCTACCAAATCTGCACCAACATCAGCTGATTTGGTAAAAATACCACCCCCGACACGAGCAAAGAACGCAACCAAACTTGCGCCTAAACTAAATGCCGTAAGTAACTGCACAAAATTTTGTTGATGCGAGAATAAATAAAATATGGTAGCAAGACCTAAAAGACCTATACTTGCTACCGCAAAACCCATTACACCACCACCAAGAAATGAGGCCATGAATGCCGCATGTTCACCTTTATCTTTTGCGGCAATGGTAGTACGGACATTAGCATCAGTTGCAGCGCACATACCAATAAAACCAGTGAGCATTGATAACGCTGACCCAATCGCAAAAACAATGCCTGCCATGGCTCCCATAACATATGCCATGATAATAGCAATGATGGCAACAACTAGAGCTATAATCTTGTATTCTTCCTTTAAGAATGTCATAGCGCCTGTACGAATCGCCGCTGCAATGCGAGCGGCTTTTTCATGACCAACAGGTAATGCTTTAATGCGATTCAGAAGGGCAAAAACAACCGCCAAGCCAAACAATGATACGCCGGCAAAAGCGGCATAATAATGGACTACCGTCATAGTCTCCACCTTTGAAGTTGTTAGAAAAAATCACTATTTTACCTACAATAAGATGAAAGTTATAGTACTGAGTCTGACTCTCTTTGTAAAGTCGCCCGCTCGACATAGTTATCCTGAGCAGATAATTTTAAGATTATTGATTTTTCGCTGAACACATGCTTAACTCCCGCAATCAGCTGATACTCATCCGGACCTTTTCCCAATAACGCAATGATGCTGCCACTCTGAGACAAACGATAAGCCTCAACTATAGCGTGCTCGCGATCAAGTTCTTGCACCACTTTGTGGCGGGTGCGTAGTGGTATGCCGTTATAAATCTGATCGACAATGGCTTGTGGATTTTCCGAACGAGGATTATCCGTAGTAATAAATACCAAATCGCCATACTGGGCTGCGATGTCTCCCATAATTGGACGCTTGTTGGCATCACGATTCCCACCACACCCAAACACCACGATCAGATGATCGGTGAGAGTTCTTAACACCGATAAAACCGCGCTAAATGATGAGGGGGTATGCGCATAATCAATAATTACTTGGGCACCATTAGACATTCCATAGCGCTCCATGCGACCGGGTACTCCCTGGAATGAAAACACATATCGCTGAATGTCGTTCATAGAGACACCCAATTCATGCGCGGTAGTAACTGCTGCAAGAACGTTGTAGCAATTAAATTTCCCAATAAGCGCCGGACATGCAATATCATGTGCTTGATTATTATGGTGATAGGTTATGCTAACTGGCATCTGCCCATAATGTTCGCCAAGTGAATATCCCTGTGCCTGCGCATATGATAACAACGATTTACACCAAGTATCATCCGCATTCACCAAAACAGAAGCACCTGGCTTTAGATGATCAAAAATACGCTTTTTTGCATCAAAATAGTCCTCCATGGATGCATAAAATTCCCCATGCTCTTGGCTGAAATTAGTACATAGCGCCATATCAAATGCTACGCCATCGAGCCGATGTAGCGAAAGTGCTTGCGCTGCCACTTCCATAACTACATAATCAACATTTTGGTCAACACAACATGCAAAAAATTGGTGTAAAAAATCAGGCTGAGGTGTGGTCAATCCATGTGGCACCTCTTGGCCGTTAATCATATTTTTGACGGTACCCATCAAAGCAGTCTTAAATCCCGCACAACGCAGTACGTGTTCAAGTAAAAATGCGGTTGATGTTTTGCCTTTGGTCCCGGTTATACCAATAATACGGAGTTTTTTTGCGGGATATCCCAATGCTGCAGCACTGAGTTGCGCAAGGGCTATACGTGCATTATCAACATAATAAATCGTGGCTTGATGCGCATCAATCATTGCCAAAATATTTTCTGTGACACATACGTCGCGCTGTACCACAATGCTGCGCGCTCCTAATTCAAGCGCCTTGCCAATATAATCAACGCCATCTTGGTGCTGCCCTTTAATAGCTACAAAGGTCGTCTGAGAACCAACATTATTGGTATGACATGCAACTGGATATATCTCTGGAAATAGTGGTTGAATCATAGAATATCATTATTGTTTTTGTGATTGCATAAATTTTATCACCTCTCGACGAATCAGAGGAGTTAGCCACAAAATACCAATTAAATTGATAGTGAGCATTCCTGCATTCGGCAAGTCAGCAAGACTCCATAAAATTGTCGGATCAACAAATACCGCTCCAAAAGCAACAAGACTGTAGATGACAGCAAACAAGTATTCAAAGCGATAATTTGTAATGTAAAACCAAAATTCACGTGTTACATAAGCGTACGATACCAAGACACCCATGCCAAAGACGATGGAAAGGAATGATACAATCCAACCACCGTAGACACCAAATACCGTGGAAAACGCGGCAACAGTCAGTGCGGTGCTAGTAAGCCCAGAATCCCAAACCCCTGAGACAATAATGCATAACGCAACAATAACACAAACCAAGGTGCTAATGAAAGAAGTCAGCATGGACATGATACCGCTTTTAACTGGCTCCTTACTGCCGCTTCCACCAAAAAATATTGCCGTAGTTCCTAATCCAGATTCTGTTGCTGCTATAGAGCGAATCACCCCATATTTTACTGCTTGTTGTACCGCAAACCCTGCAACACCGCCCGCAAGCGCTAACGGTTGAAACGCAGAAGAAAAAATTAATTTACATGCTGGTATTAAATTTTGATAGTGATAAGCAAGCACGATGGCAGATGAACCAAAAAATGTGATGACTTTGACAGGAACTAATCTATCAGAAACCTTTATGATTCGTGCAGCTCCACCAAATACTACATATGCCATGAATACTAAAAGTAAAGCCGCGGTTACTATAGGAGCTATACCCCAGGTTGCATGCACACTAATGCGAATCGAATTAGTTTGCATACCATTACCGACAATAAAACAGAATAATAATCCAAAAAAGACATAAATACGCGTCAACCAAACACCACCCAAAACTGCTCGCAAATAGAGCATCGGGCCACCAATGCGGCTTTCAACAGTACTGTGAGCCGCGAAATATGTTCCCAAAAACACCTCTGCAAAACGGGCTGACATGACTACAAGCCCAAGAGCAAGCATCCAAAAAGCCGCCCCAGGGCCACCAGAATACATAGCAGTAGCAACGCCAGCCAAACTTCCATTCCCGAGTCCGGTGCTCAAGGAATTGAGAAACGCCTGAAAAGGAGACATGTCACCCGTTGATCCTTTTTTTTCAGGGAATAACATATATCGCCAAGCAGCAATAAAGTATCTAAACTGAATAAAGCGAAAGGCAATGGTGCAGATCAGGCATACTGCGATAATAAATATCAGCATTGGCCAACTTACTGTCATTTCATTAATTCTCTGTATAAAAGCGCCTAAAGACATGAAATTTCCCTTCCGCTCAGGAATAAAATTAACTATGTGCACTCAAGCAGTGTACTATCGCATACAAAAATTAAAAAGGTTCATTCGTTATGAAAATTCTTGCACTTGATATTGGAGATCAATGGACAGGCATTGCAATCTCTGACGCATTAGGATTACTCGCAAAGCCATACAAGACTGTTACAACTGATCAGCTCATGCTGCAACTCAAAGAACTTATTACTAATGAGCGCATAACACAGGGAGTAATTGGCTATCCAAAAACGCTCAAGGGAAACATAAGTGAGCAAACAAAAAAAATTGAGGCCCAACATGAAATATTAAAAACACAATTCCCTCAGATTACTTGGGTTCTTTGGGACGAACGATTGAGCAGTAGGCGCGCAGAGTTACACAAAAAATCCACGTCAAAAGAAGAAAAACAACGTTCACATGCCGTTGCTGCAGCATTTATATTAGACTCATATCTTGAATATCTTCACATGCATAAAAATTTGGGCTAAGTTGAAATCTTTATGAGCGTTATTGACAACAAGATTTGATATACATTACATTTTGATTAAGATCACGCCAATAATCGCGTTGACAAATAAAGCAAGATCAAAATTACATACACGCTCCGCACCATCTAGCCTGAAAATAACGCTGAGAGTAGTTTTTCTGATTAATCGACTATCCATAAAAAAGGAGGGATAGGAGAATGAAGTGTAAAAAGTGTAATGGGCTTATGGTCTTGCAATCATTTTTTGACCATTTTCTCAATTTTGATGGGTGGAAATGTTTGAATTGCGGCAAGGTTATTGTAAGAAAAGAAAAAAGCATTGAATTCGATGCTTTTAGCATATTTTATCAACAACAAAAAAATAAGAATCGCAGCTAACCAACCATGAGTATATTTTTAAGCGTTCAGCACACTTATTCTGGCGTCGAAATTGCCCTGTTTGACAAGCTTCATCTGCAAGCAGTCATATCTGATGACAAGAAGCGCGCAAGTAAAACATTTATCGCACTTATCCATGAGCTACTTGCTGATCAACGATTGCGCCTGCATAATGTTACATTTTGCGCCGTAAATCAAGGGCCGGGGCCATTCACGACGCTACGCGTAGTAATCGCTTCTATGAACGGATTAAATTTCGCTACAAAAATACCTCTCATCGGCATCGATGGACTTGACGCACTCATGCAAGAGCACGCCTCCCCGGAAACGCCCACCATTGCACTGCTTAACGCATTTACCAATGATGTGTATTATGCCATACAAGATACTGCTAGCAACGCATATCGCAAGGGATACCAGAATATAACAACACTGCTTCTCGAATTACATGCTTTGTATCCATCACAACAACTCTATTTCATTGGCAATGGCAGCTTGCTTCATGAAGCGCTCATTAAAAAAGTCCTAGGCGAACGAGCGATATTTGCGCAGCCATTACCAGAACACTGCTCGATTAATCGCATTGGGCTAATGGGATATCACTACTGGCAAAATCATATGAATATCTCCCAACAACTCTCCCCTCTTTACCTTAAAACTCAAGAGTTGGGGAAAACGATACCACAAGAACAAAATAGAAAGCTTTAAATGCAAAACAGCGTCTTTGTTGGGTAACAAAGACGCTGTTTTAATTCTTAGATATTAATATCTGCGGCGCTCGCGATCTCTGTCGGAGCGATTACGTGGTGGGAAATCTCTTGATCGACCTAAGTAGGCATTGCTATCGCGGCGTTCTGATGATCTATTATGCGAGGCATCAGGATCGCCGGCAATCGTTGTAACGCGAACCTTCTTGCCAAGTAGTTTACGCTCTTTCAATTGTTCAACAAGCGAAGACGCAACACGTGCTGGAACAACAATAAAGCTGCGCTTATTAATTACACGAATCCGTTCAATGGCACGTTGATCAAGACCATCAATTTTACAATAATGTACAATATCCTGTCGAGTTACACCATCTTCAGAGCCAATATGCAGCATGATCTCTTGCTTGTCATCCCCAGAAGAAGAAGAGCGTGTAAGATCAGCAGTCGTGCCAAAATTGATATCTTGCTCACGTTCATATCCCTTAAGAAATTTTTCAACGAGTAGTCGCGTGCAAGCAGTTGCAAGTTGTCCTTCATCGAGCTGCTTGATTGCTGCTTTCAATACTTCTACCGAATCCATTGCCATAATTTCCCGCTCTTCGGTCAGTGTTGCAAGATATAATGCAGCCTGTTGCGTTCGGGATTCTACTATTTGTTCGATACCGGGAACTTCCAGTGGTTTGATATCTGCACTAAACCTTCGCGCAAGCTGTTGCATTCTGCGCATTTCACTGCGGCCAATAAAGGTAATTGCGGTGCCTTCTTTGCCCGCACGACCAGTTCTACCAATACGGTGCACATAACTTTCTTGATCTTCTGGTAGAGAGTAGTTAACCACATGTGTTAACCCTGAAACGTCTATACCTCGCGCGGCGACATCAGTTGCAACAAGTATTTTGAATTCCTTGGCTCTGAATTTTGCAATCACTGCATTTCTCAGATTTTGATCCATATCACCATGCAAAGCACTAACACTATATCCACGTTTAGATAAAGTTTCAGCTACTTCACTTGCCAAAACTTTGGTCTGACAGAAGATTACTCCATAAAAATCATCCGCCTGATCAATGAACCTGCACAACGCCGTTAAGCGCAACTTACCAGGGACCATACAATAATATTGCTTGGTATTTGAGGTGGTAGTCTGTTGTTTTGAGCTACGAACCACTATCGGATCGGTCATATGCTCATTTTTGATATCTTCAATACCTTGCTTGACTGTAGCCGAAAAAAGCCAAATATTGCGATTTTTCGGAGTAAAATGCATAATTTCGTCGATTTCTTGTCTGAACCCCATATCAAGCATAATATCAGCTTCATCTAATACGAGCGTAACAAGATCTTTAAGTACTAATGTTTTTCTGCGTAAATGGTCATTGAGACGACCAGGAGTCCCCACAATAATCTGCGCACCATGACGCAAGTCTCTTATTTGGCGCTCAATAGAAACGCCACCATAAATAGGGACAATTGATATAGATGTGTAGCGAGCGGCCTTGGTAAGGCTTTCGCAAATTTGCAAGACTAATTCACGCGTTGGTGCCACAATCAAAGCCTGTGGATTGGAGCTATTTTGATTGATGTTTTGGAGCAGTGGAAGGCCAAAAGCCAACGTTTTTCCGGTACCCGTCTGGGCTTGTCCATGAAAATCGATATGCTTTTGGGTCAAAAGCAGGGGGATCGCCTTGGCTTGAATCTCTGTCGGCTCGGTAATGCCCATTTCCGCTAAGGCTTTTTTAAAGGTTTCGGCTAACGCAAATTGATCGAATGTCTGTACTGACATGGGGTCCTCTTAAAGTTGTATGCCGTCTTACTAAACGACAGAATGCTTAACCCACAGCAGACAGACAACACTTGCTACGTTATGCCACTCCACTATGAGTAGATTATTGAAATATTAAATAATTATATTCATGGATCATTAAGAATAAATCTGATTGCAATCATGCAATAATTTTATTATAGAAGAATTGCCATCTTAGTCAATTTGAATTTTGATTCTGCCCTAAACTAGGCTAGTCTTATCTGCTGTCTTAACCTGTAATGTCCTTCTTTGACCATGCCAAAAAAGCAGGAAATCCTAGTGGGCCAAAACTCGCATGCTTCATCAGATTCACTGGTCGTCACGCATACTGTATGGTGAATAGCGATCAGCTATGTATTTTTTTTGTATAACCAATTGTATGTTTTTGGCTATAGTCCTGAAATCAGTATAGGGAACAGATTGCCTAGCACCATTTTTAATCAAGGAGCATAAGCAATCCCAAGAATCCCACGTATTTTCAATTAATACAAAACCTTGTACATCGGCATTATATTCTTCTTCGCGCGCATCTACACCCTCTTCTAGCATTCTCCTAGTAGTATAAAAATCTGATAGCCCTGCAAAACGCGCAATCGCTCTATCTATGATACACGCAACAACATAGTCTCGAAAATGACCCGCAACTTCATGGCCACAACCTTGAAGATTCTGCATCAAAGACGCATTGGAAATCTTACGAGAATACTCAACAGAAAACTTCGGCTGTCGCGCATAAAGAAGCTTCATCTGCATCCAAGCCCCAGCTCCAGCAAAGTCAACCTCCTCATTAACGGTGCAATCTTGCAAAAACCCAAGTCCTCCAATACCTATGTGCCTGATAATAAACCACACCGTGTATTTTTTATAATCCTCAGCTTTCAAAGCCCGCACACCCATCCAGCTTGTTTGATGAAATTTAACTCGGAATTCATATTCTGATAGCACGCTATATTGTTTAAGGTACTCATAAAAGCTCAATGAGTCGGGATCAAAATAATTTTCATGAGGATCAATACCTCTATCTATTAGTTGGTGTAATGCCTCTGCTCGTTCTTTGGTTATTGGCTCAAACTTAGATATCCCGTCTAACACGCCATCTTCCAAACTTGCCGGACGATAGCTTTTTAAAAATTCTAACTCCGGTTTATCTAGGACGGTGAGCACCGCATGGACATATTCTAAATATTCTTTCCAAGTAAGTTTTCTCTTATGCGCTCCTGTAAGCGTTTTTCCATCCTCTTTAGCACGAATTTTTTCGGCACGAATATAATTTCGTGTCCAAAATAATTCTCGAATTACATTAAACTTGCTTTTTTCTTTTACCTTAGAATCAGTAAAAAAATTACTGCTTGCGCAAACATTATTTCGCAAAAAGCTAATCGTTTTTTCAAAAATTGTGCGTGTCTCTGTGTTGTATTGACTGTTTATTGGTGCTGCCAAAAGCTTGACGTTTTTGAACCATGCTGGAACAAAAAGCGATTTACCGGGAAAAATGCGAGTTAAATGGTATGGAATGCCCGATCTAGGAATGTCTGTGTTGGCATTTTCAGGTTCGGTTGCCTGAACACCTATGGACAATAATAAAAAATAAGCAAATAAGGGCTGTAGCCTATAACCGTAAAACATAATTACCTCCAAATGACCGAGCCCAAGACAATCCTGTAAAGCTAATCTCAAAACAAATGTCGTAGACTATGTTTATTATTTTAATACAATTGATAATTTATTCAACGACCAAAACGCAGTTTTCTCTTTTTAGTAACCCTTTTTTGCCTAACATGATAAATTTGCTATAGTTTATCTGTACGAATTTATTTATTGTATAACCCCTAACCCTCATACTATATGAGGCTTTTATAGGATGACGTAATGTCAAAAGAACTCATACGCTCAACGCAGTATCGCCAACTTAATGCTATCATAAGTGATACTGAACTCACCGAATCGCCCGAACTTCAACAAGAGCTTGCCGCTCTTTATGGAGAGGAAACAACTAAATTTCAGCCAGGTAAGCTCATCGCTGGTACTATTAAGCGAATCGATCAAGATGGTATTTTGGTCGATATCAACTACAAGTCTGATGGCCTCATCCCTAAATTTGAATTTGGTCCCCACGAATTGAAAAAATTTAAAGAAGGCGATCAAATAGAGGTTATTCTGGACGAACTAGAAAACGTTGATGGCAACGTAATCCTCTCTTACGAAAAAGCTAAAGCTCTCAAAGCATGGGATGAAATTACCAAGCTTTATGAAGAAAACAAACCTGTTGAAGGTTTGGTAACTCATAAGGTCAAGGGTGGTTTGAGTATCGACCTTGGTGTTCCAGCTTTCTTGCCAGGATCACAAATAGACGTGCAACGTGTTACCGATTTTGATCAATATGTTGGCCAAGTGATCCAAGCGCTTATTATTAAGATCAATCGCAAGCGCGGCAACGTTATCATTTCTCGTCGTAAACTTCTTACCGATCAACGCGCAGAAGCCCGCGGCAAGGTCTTAGATGTTCTTACCGAAGGTCAAGTAATTCGCGGAAGCGTAAAAAATATCACCAACTACGGTGTGTTTATTGACATAGGTGGCGTTGACGGATTGCTCCACATAACTGATATGACCTGGGGACGCATCTCACATCCAAGCGAACTCGTCAAAATTGGTGATCCAATCACCGTCAAGGTGCTATCAATCGACAAACAAAACGAAAAAATATCCCTTGGACTCAAGCAACTTTCTGAAAATCCTTGGCAACAAGCGGTACAAAAGCTCAAAGTGGGCGATCGCGTTACTGGCAAAATATCCAGCATCACCGATTATGGTCTCTTTGTAGAAGTCATGAAAGGTGTTGAGGGCCTCGTTCATATTTCTGAAATTTCATGGACTGACCGCATCGCTGATCTTCATAAAAAATTCAAGGTAAGCGAAGAAATCGAAGTTCTCATCGTTTCTCTTGATGCAGACAACCGCCGCATGTCATTGAGTATCAAACAGCTTGATAAAAATCCATGGGAATCTATTACTGAACAATTCAAAGAAGGACAAGTTATTACGGGAACCGTAAGCAACGTCACTGATTTTGGTGTATTTGTTCAGCTGATTCCAGGAGTCGATGGCTTGGTACATATCTCTGATCTTTCTTGGACAGAACACATAGATCATCCATCATCACTCTTTAAACGTGGCGACACCGTACAAGCAATTATTCTTGGCATAGATCAAGCCAACAAGAAGATCTCTCTCGGCATTAAACAACTTGCACAAGATCCTTGGAATGCAATTCAAGAACACTACCCTGTCGGCAACATTGTCGAAGGTGAAATTTCTCGCATCACCAATTTTGGCGCATTTGTAAAATTAGCAAGTGGCATCGAAGGTCTTGTACATATTTCTGAGCTTTCAGATCAAAATGTTGAAAAAGTTGAAGACATCTTAAAAATTGGCGAAAAACGTCAATTCAAGGTTATCAACCTCAACAAAGAAGAACGTAAACTTGGACTTAGTTTGAAACTTGAAGATCGTCCTGCACGTGAAGTACGCGAATCACGTAGTGAATCTAAGGCAAGAAGTGATGATCGCTCTGGAGCAAAACGCGAGAAGAAAGCACAAGCACCTCGCTCACGAAGAAGCGAACAAACAACCGAAATGTCCTCGCCTTCAAAAGCTAAATCAACATTGCAAATTGCACTCGAAGAGCATGCTGCTCGTCAATCAGAAGCAAACGAAGACAACGAGTAAATCAATTACATACGGACCCTGATAACCTCAGGGTCCTATTTTTTAATACTCAATCACAAACCAATATATGAACTCAAGGAAATGCATGTTGGAAAAAACATTTGCAATGATCAAACCAGATGCAGTAAAAGCAAAAAACTCTGGTGCTATAATCGAACTTATTGAACGTAATGGATTTACCATCCTTGGCATGGAAAAAACAGCACTCAGTAAAGAAAAAGCGCAAATATTTTATGCCGTCCACAAAGAACGTCCTTTCTTTGGTGAACTCGTTGATTTTGTTTCTTCAGGTCCCGTGATTATCATGGCACTTGAGCGCGAAAACGCGATTCAAGCATGGCGTGATTTGATGGGAGCAACAGACCCAAACAAAGCTCAAATTGGTACCCTGCGCAAGATGTTTGGCACTAACGTAGGATCAAATGCAACGCATGGATCCGATGCGCCCGAAACCGCGCAACAAGAATTGTCGCTGTTTTTTCCGCACATCAAATAATAACGCTTTATCACAAAAAAGATTTAAGGGAGTTCTCAGGAGCTCCCTTTTTTAATGGATGATCTACCATGCAAAAAGTACCACATTATACAAATTTTCTGTTTTTATTTCTGCTGTTTCACGCGTATACGGTGCGTGCAAATCGCATCGCTATTGCAGGTTATGTCTTCGGGACGAAGTTTATCAATGAAATCATTCAATTATGGTTTCCAGATGAGTCTCACCTGCAAATGCAACGAGAACTTTCTGTTTCATCAGAATTTGTTAAACGCTTTTTCCCTTGCCAAGAAACTGGGATAAAAAAATTACTCGAGCAAGCTGTAAAGACAGATTTTGAGAATATAAAAGCTCCACACATGCAACAATTACTTGAAAAAGTAACCGAACAAAACTCTGAGCAAGAACAGAATAAACTGTTACGCAACCTAGTGCCAAACTTCCTTGCCATATATTGCCGCTATAATAACTGCTGCAAAAATGAGTTTAGCAATCAACAACAGGATGCTATTAAATCTCTCGCAAACTCGCTTTATGATCAATTTAGAACATGTTTGCACAAAAAGTGTTATCAAGATAAAGAACATTTAACAGATAATCCTACCAAATAGTAATGGGCACAGGCGTCTAGAAAAACACCTGTGCCCATATTTTACAACATTACAATTTTTATCATTTAGAATCGAACATCAACACCAAAATTGAGTGTGTATGCATTGTCGGTACCGATACCAGGAACTCGTTCACCGGTGTATCCTGTTGGATCAAGTCTATCCAACGCTCTTTCTTGAGCCGCATTCATAGGTTTGCCTCTGATATCAGTGTAATATTGACCAGGAACAAACATCGATGCAACGGTAAAGAATTTGAAGTCTTTGGTGATTTCCAACAAATAGAACAGGTTTACTTCTATTCCTAAGAACTTACTTGCTTTTTCAGTCAAAAACTTCTTGGTAGTAATATCAAATTTCTGGTCAGCATGCTGCCTCCAATAGGTCAATAAATTCGGATTAAGTGTCCACTTACGACACACATCATGCGGAGCATATGTTAGCCCACCACCTATAAATACCAAATTGGTAAAATCTGATGTGAGTACCGCAAAATCATCTACTGCATTTGGATCCTGCTCTTCAGGCTCTGCAAGCGGCCGCTTTAATTTACCCGCACTTCCCATGATAAAAGCACTCTTGACGCGCTTACCAGAATACACCGATTGTAGCGGGACAAAACCATGATAAATGCCATCTTTTTCTTCAAAATTAGGATCTGCATCACCCGTTGCCATACCAGCTGTTACGGCAAGCTTCATTTGACGCTCTGCAAAATACATAGCGCCATCAGTTACCCACATAAAACCATCTAATTTATTATTATACGGATTTCTAAATCGATCATTGGCATTATACAATTCATCGGCAACGGCAGGAGCTACAGGATTTGGTGCACCAACTTGAGCGGCGTATCCTGTAACTTTTCCTATTTTTTTACCATTTTGTGACTCGCTTTGGCCCGCGTCATTAATAATAGTTTGTACTGTTGGCTTCGTAACTATAACATTACCAGCGTCGATTATGATGGGGGCTTGTGGCGCCTTATAAGGATTAAATGACGTAACATTGCCCGGATCAAGAGGATCAACATTAAGAAGAACATGGCTATTGACAAAAACCATGCGGCCATTGCGATTTTGCTGTTGGATCACATTGCGGTCCAAGCCTTTAACATGTTGATTACCGCGGTTCAGGGCCACATCAAAACCCCACTCAAACCGATCCCCTACAAACTCACCAGCCAAGCCAAAAGTCATAAGTTGTGCGTGCGCATCTGCCATAACCTCAACTTTCTGTTCTGGGTCGCGATAATAAAGAACATATGGTTCAAATGTACCCTTGACACAATCCGTTCTGAGCGCTTGCCATTGTAGACGAGATGCCCAAATAAAACTAATCACCGGGAACCCGCGAATTGGGTTATCGCGCTTACCATATACTTGAGCTAATACTCGCTCACCGGTTTGCGAAAGACTTGTTGCTTGATTATTAAGGAACGCAAAATAAATATCGTATGTAAGTTTGTCTTTAACTACTTCACCGAAGAGCTTGGCGCCAAACGCATATTGATCAACAGCTGAATCGGCGTAAAACCCTAGATAATCAGGAGAAACCGCATAGGCATCACCTAAAGCGATACCGCGACCAAGTTGGAATGGAAACGCACCAAACGTAAACAATAGATTTTGTACCGAATATAATCCGAGCGTTTCGCCAACATTCATTTGCAACCAAGCTTCGCGAATCCATAACATGTGGCGAGGAATGTAGTGACGGTGTGGTTGGCCAACGCTATCTAAAATCTTAAATTCAGTATCCGTAGTTTGCGCAATACTGGTGACACTTCCCCATACTCCCTTGTTGCGGATAGTGAGCATCATTTCAAGCAGCGATTTTTCACATGCTGTTGATCCGTAAAGAACATTCAAACTTGCATCTAAGGTATGACGCATATAAAAGAGACGATCTTCGCGATTAAGATCATTTAACAAACTAATGTTTTTACCTAAAAAGGTTTCACCTGTTCTTAACTTTGCAAAGAGCGTCCAGGATAGCGGTTGGCCGCCGACTTCTGTTTCAATGCGAATATCAGGCCGAGAAATACACGGGGTAACAAGTAACAAAATTGCGATCCTGCTAATCTGCGCAAGCTTCATAATAGAAAATCCTTTACATGAGAATTATTGTCGCGAGAAACCATGATTTATAGTTAGTGTCACAAGAAACAACACCAAACAATGAAAAAATCTCTTCAAGAATACCCCTTTTGCTATGCTTGTCAAAGCAGATATCCATCAATAATTTCTTAAAAAAAGGATCATCATGCCTACACAATCACCACGATTACTTCTCGGGGCTCAAGTTTCTATTGCGCAGCACATTTCCCTGGCACTCGAACGAGGGGCATCTATTGGGTGCTCAACTATACAAATATTCACCAAAAGTAACCGACGATGGGATGCAAAAGAAATTACTCAACAGGAAGTTTCTGATTTTCAAAGTATGCGCGAACAATTTGCAATTTCGCCAATTATTGCTCACGCGACCTATCTAATCAATATCGGCTCATCCGACAAGCAAATTTTACAAAAGTCGATCAGCGCTCTCACAAAGGAGCTCGAGCGTTGTGCATTGCTGGATATCCCTTATCTCGTGTTACACCCAGGATCATTCAAGGGATCAATTGAGCAAAAGTGCCTTGATCAGATTGCCAAAAGTATCAATTCTGTATTCGAAGGTCACACGGGAAAAACGCGCTTGCTTCTTGAAACCATGGCCGGACAAGGAACAAGCGCTTGTTACAAATTTGAGCAAATATCTTATGTAATAGGTCAGGTATCATCCGCAAATAAGCGGCTTGGTGTATGCCTTGATACCTGTCACGTTTTTGCCGCTGGCTATGATCTTAGAACATCGAAAACCTACCATGAAATGTGGCAACAATTTGATAAAACAATAGGAATTGACAAGCTTTATGCGATTCACGTCAATGATTCAAAAAAAGAGCTTGGGTCTCGCGTCGATCGACACGAAAAAATTGGAAGGGGAGAAATTGGGCTTAAGGCGTTCGAGCTTTTATTTAACGACCCTCGTTTTTTTGGCGTTCCCAAGATATTAGAGACTCCAGACGGAACACTGGAAGACTATGCGGTCGACATAAGAACAATATTGCAACTTCTTTCAGCAAAAACTAGGAAGATTTTAGGGGTTAAAAATGAAGATTTTTGAGTAACCCAAAAGAAATGAGCAAAGTAATAGAAGAATCTCAACGTACAGCATTCGAGCTAAGAAGGAACTGTAGCATTTTGATGGAGATTCTTTCTATTACTTCCCCCAATAAGCAGTGCTTTTAACCATATCCCAAAAGGAGTACAAGGATTACGATCAAGCATTATTAATTTTGCTTAAGTATCTATAAAAAACAAAAAAAATAATTTTATTAAAAACGCAACAACAAAAAAATGGCTTCTTTGAGAGTATTTTTAAAAAAACCATTGCTTTTTGAGCAAAAAAAACAATTCGCAACAAATTTTGCGCAATGATAAGAAAATCGCGTATAAGCGAATGTTTTAGAAAAAAACGGTTGCAATCCAACCAAGAATGATAAAAAGAAGCAGAATAATAACTTGACCGATTGTCAGCCAATTAACAGCAAACCCTATCCCAATCCCCATCAAAATCATCCCCATAATAGCGCAAAAACACAAAACCTGCCATACAGACCAACCTTTTCTGCGTAAATAGAGAGCAAAGTGATGAGGGCTACCCTGATAGAAGGGAATTCTTTTATAGCTTCTTATCACCACCAATGACATAAGTTCTAAGAGAGGAATGGCCAATATGATAAGCGGAATTAAAAAACCAAACTGATTATACTTCCCCCACTCGAATAAAAATGGCATGGCAGCCATAAATCCACCTAAGAAAAGAGCTCCAGCATCACCCATATACATCCTGGCAACTGGTTTATTATACCAAAGAAAGGCTAACAATGATCCCACCAGGGCACTACACAATATAAGTACCGCTCCTTGCTGGTAAAGAAAGGCGATGATCATGAAAGAAATTCCTGCTGTAATAGCCACTGTTGTGGCGAGACCATCCATAATATCAATTAAATTAAATGCATTGATAACTGAGAGCATCCAGAAAAATGACAATGGAATGGCAAAAAATGTGTGCTGAAAAAAACGCTCCTTGAGATATAATCCTGCCTTTAGAAATGCCAAGGCAGCAATGCACTGGCCAATAAATTTTTGCGATGGCCTAAGTGCAATAAGGTCATCTATGAGACCCAAGCAAACAAGAAGGGTAAGACCAATAAAAAACAGGGAGTAATTATTGTCAAAGGGCAAAACAAGCGACAAAGAACATATAAAGCCCACAAAAATGCCCACGCCGCCTAGATAGGGAGTGATCTTGCCATGCAGCTTAATTTTCCCATCAGGAACATCCACAACTCCTAACTTCAAAGCAACTGTGTGCAAAATTGGAATTAAATAAAAGGTAATCAAAAAAGCAATAACTACAGCGAACAATGATTTTATTAATAATATATCCATATTTTCTCCTCTAAAATCACCGAAAAAACTACATAATAAAGAAGAAAAGGCAACAAAAAAAGGCGAATGAAACATTCGCCCTCTATGATCATGTTATACAATGTATTATTTCAGGGTTTCCGGTACTTCCAAATAGCACTCAACACGGTCATCTGGCTGCCACGTATCAAACCCTTCAACGAGAAAGGCACATTCGTACCCTGTATGAACTTCTTTCACTTGTTTACGATCACGTTGCAAGCTGTTAATCGCTCCTTCGCCAACCTTGCGATTTCCACGATAAATGACAACCGTCCCTTCTTTGCTAAACCGGCCGTCTTTAACATAACTGCCGGCAATCACTCCGAGGTTCTTGATATCGAAAACTTTGAGAACAGTTGCTTCACCAATTTTTTTTCTTACCATTTTAATTGGCTTAGCCTTTTCAGAACGCTCTTCTAAGCTTTCAAGTAATTTATAAATAATATCAAAGAGCTTAATCTCGACACCTAAACGAAGCGCTAACTGAGCAGCGCTCGCTTCTGGCTTGATATGAAGCCCAATGATCTTAGAACCTGTGTTATACGCAAGCGTAACATCACTTTCAGAGATGCTACCAACTCCCGAGTGAATTATGTGATATCCGCGATCAAGCTTTTTGGAAAGTTTTTCTATAGAGCCAACAAGTGCTTCTTTGGATGAATTTGAGTCAGTTTTAATTAAAATGTTAAAAGAATCTTTCGCCATAGAAGAGCGAGGCGCAAGTGATTTGCGCGCCTCCAAAGACAAGCGTATTTTTTTGTAAGCTTCTTTGTCGATTACCTCAAACAGATCTCCAGGTTCCGGTAACTCTTCAAATCCGGCAACTAGAGCTGGTATAGATGGACTTACCAAATGTTGCCTTTTGCCGTGAGAATCCAACAGAGAGGTCACTTTTCCCACCGTATTGCCAGCTTTAAAATAATCGCCAATGCGCAAAACACCGCGCTGACAAATGATAGTTGCAACAATTCCACGGCCCTTTTCAAGCCTTGCTTCGAGCACATACCCTTGTGCTCGACCCGCTGTTTCTGCTTTTAGCTCCATAATTTGAGACTGAAGAAGAATCATTTCAAGAAGCTCATCAACGCCTTTGCCCAATTTTGCTGAGATTGGCATACAAACAACATCGCCGCCCCATTCTTCAGGAAGCAGCCCATATTGCGAGACTTCACGCTTAACTACTTCAATTCGAGATGGATCCGCTTTGTCTATCTTATTAATTGCAACGATGACTGGCACTTCCATAGACTTGATATGCTTAATAGCTTCAATGGTTTGTGGCATTACACCATCATCAGCTGCAACCACCAAGATTGCGAGATCCGCAACTTTAACACCTCTTACGCGAATTTTTGAGAATGCCTCATGACCAGGAGTGTCGAGAAATACGATGCTTCCATGATCGGTAACCGCCTCATAGGCGCCTAAATGTTGGGTAATACCCCCTTTTTCTCGAGAAGCAACTCGCGTTTTTCTGATGTAATCCAATAGGGTTGTTTTACCATGATCGACATGCCCAACAACAACTACTACTGGTAAACGACCTTGAACTAATTCGCCTCCAGCAAGTGTTTTGTCAAGCAATGCTTCGGACTTTTTCTCAACTTCAACAACTGGAACACCAAACTGCTGTGCAAGGCGCACGACCAATTCCTCAGGAACCACTTGATTTTTGGTAAAAGCACTTCCCCACTTCAATAGGGTCATAATAATTTCAGTTACTGGCTTATCGATTTTTTCAGCAACCTCTGCGACCATCAGGGGCCCCGCAACCAAGCCTGTTGGTTTGGTGACTTGGGCTGTAGCGCCGCTGGTGGGGCGAGTTCCTGGGTTCGATTTATTTGAATAAGATTGATCTGATGACGGTTTTGCCGAAACATCAGCTTCTCGGAATTCTTTACGACTGCTATGCACTTGTTTGCTTTCGGCAACGGGCGAATCCGTGCGCTTTGTTATAGGGGATGGCGAAGATGTAACAATCTTTTTTTCTAGGAAATCAATTGCAGCAGCATCAAGCACCGACATATGACTTCCTATTTCAAAGCCCCCTTCGTGGAGTAACTCTAAAGCTTTTTTTGTAGATAAGCCATACTGCTTTGCAAACTCATAAACGCGCATAGACACTAATTTCACCTTTATCTTTTACCCACTACTCAAACACATCGCCTGATAGTGCAGGTTCATCATCTTGATTAATATTTTTATTGGGTCCATAGGAGTCTTGCACAAGGTGAATATCCATGTCGAGCAATCTGGATGCTAGGGAAATATTCTGCCCCATCTTACCAATAGCCAGCGAGCGTTGATCTTCATCCACCCAAACACGAGCTTCTCTATCACCAACGAGTTCAACACGCCGCACTTCTGCCGGCTTTAACGCATTTTTAACCATAGTTTCAAGAGAATCGCTCCATGAAATAATATCGATCTTTTCACTGCCAAGCTCTTTCAAAATAGGCTTTATGCGAGCACCGCCAACACCAACACAAGTGCCAACAGGATCAATGTTTTTGTCATGAGAAACTACCACCACCTTGGACTTATACCCAGGAGCTCGAACCATTTTCTTGATCTCTACTAGACGCTCAAAAACTTCCGGGATTTCAAGCTCGAAAAGCTTTTGCAAGAATTGATTGGAAACGCGATCAAGAATAAGCTGGCTCTCATTACGCGGCTCCAGAAGAACTTCTTTAAGAAGAGCTCGGATTGAAAAACCAACAACACACTTGTCGGTTGGCAAGGTAAGCGCTTGTGGTAAAAACGCAAGAACGTCCTGAAGCTTGACCACGATTCCCCTGCGTTCGCATTTGTGGATAACACCATAAACGACGGTGCCTTCTTTTTCCTTGAACTCGTCGTAAACAGCCTTTGCTTCTATTTCTCTTATTTTTGTCGCAATGAACTGCTTGGCTCTCAAAATCTCTATTCGTCCAATTTTTCCATCAAATGGGAGCCACAGCTTGTCGCCCTCGGTAAGCGACTCGTCAACAAAGCGTGCTTTGCGAACGCTTATCTGAGAATCATCATCTTCAACAGATGCCACCACTTCCTTTTCTGCATAAATCTCTACTTCATCCGTTTTTTTGCTGTGTTCGGCCTTGAGAGAAAGAGCTGGATATTTCTTTTTGTAGGCTGCAAGAATGCCTTCGCTTACGATAGAACTCAATGTTCCACGGTCAAGACCTCGCTCTTCTACCAACTCTTCAATGACATCGGTCAATTTCACGGATACCTCATATAGACAAAAAAGGGAGATTGCAGCGACAACTGTTTTAATGGTAACAAAAAAACAAAAAAGGGGAAGTCTATGCAAGGGTTGGCTTGCGCAGATGTTTGGCCACCCAAGTAAATACTCTTAAGTTATATTTTTTATTTCTTAAATATAATAATAATAGGTGGTGGTGGATAACTTTATAAAAAGTGGCACTTGGCTCGACTAGATCGGCGAATTGCTGGTGGATAACTTGGTGGATAACTTGGTGGATAACTTGGTGGATAACTTGGCTTTGCCCTGCAAGTCGAATTATCACTGGTGGATAACTCCCTGAAAGATATCCTGATTGGCGTATTCGTTATCAGAAATTTTTTTTATCCACCACTTATCCACCACTTATCCACCACTTATCCACCACTTATCCACCACTTATCCACCACCTAAATTTTCATTATTGTCGTGATTTTGCTATTTCAACTGCGCGAGTAATGTCAGACATGAAATTTTCCAGCTCCTTTTTGTTTCTCAAGATGTAGGCAGGGTGATAGGTCGGTAAGATGAGAATGTCGTTCAGCTTAGAAACAGTACCTCGTGCCCTTGAAATGTTGGCTATTGGGCCAAGAAGAGCGTGCAAAGCACTAGAGCCTAAAGTACATATTACTCTTGGGTGAATGATTGCGATTTCTTGATCAAGAAGCTTCTTGCCAATAGCCATCTCGGCGGGCGTTGGTTTCCTGTTGTTGGGGGGGCGCCATTTGACGACATTGGTAATAAAAACATCTTGCCTGCTCGTGCCAACGGCCTCGAGTACGCGATTGAGCAATTGACCAGACCTTCCTACAAATGGTTTTCCGAGGCGATCTTCATCCCGACCTGGCGCCTCTCCGATAAACATGAGCGTTGCATTTGGATTGCCTTCACCAAATACAGTTTGAGTGAGATCGGTAAATGGAAATGGGCACAACGATACGTCGCGGAAGGGTTCGTACAATTGATTCAAAAGCTCCTGTTTTTTATGATGATAATTCATGCTTACTCCACTCGTTGATGTTGTTTTATTGTGTTTTAGTATACGAGTCTGAGCAAAAAACGCTAAAGCGAAAGATAAGTCGTCAAAAAGCTTATCCAATCGTTGCTCGCGGCAAATGTAGTTGTGCGGTATGATGCGTGAATCTTGCGCTCAGGAAAGTAAATAGATATTCCTTGTGCGAGTGACAAATTGCTCCCGGTAGTTTTAGCTATTACGCAGTCTTGTATGCATGAGCACGCGTGATGAATGAGTTCTCTGAGTTGTGATAAAAGTGTGACTTTTTCTTTGTGGTTGATATCAAAATTCCCTATATAGCGATCTAGGTTCATGTAGAAATGATGCAAATCTATGTAACTTGGTTCATCAAAATGCGTACATGAGATTTTATCACGACATGCTCGGATAGCCTTTTTTACGTTACCATTTTTTTGGCATTTAAGTGCTTCGGTAAGTAATTGGGCTATTGCGTGAGCATCTTTTTCAAGTGTTTCTATGATGTCGAGATTTATGGCAGAGAGCGTAAAATCGTTAGTTATTTGATGGTATGTATGTTGGTATGCCTTAACGATATGTTTTCCGAAATCCAAAGGGTCGAGATTTTGCTGATCGAATGGCGCTAATACAAGCGAATAATTCCAGCCGGTTCCAAGTTCAACCTCTTGTGATCCCACCATGATATGAGCATATTTTTTTATAATATTGGCAACTTCGAGCATAGACATAAGGCACGCATCAAATCCGATGATGTCAAGTTTTTTACCGTCGAGTAGATTGGTTTTTATTGTTTCAAGAGCGTAATCAAGGGCCTTGTTGTTTAGATAATTGCCAGTTGAATCGTCCCAACAAATACCGCGTTGTTCATCTTCTTGGTTAATTACATTGATAAAATCAAAGAAGCCAATGCTCCGATCAAGTTCAAATCGATTAATTGCGGGATTAAACGTAAAGAGCTCTGTTGCGTTGATGATGCGTCCTCTATTTGGATCAAGGATGCCGGTTCCATGATTCCAAAAGACAAGAGCATAGTGTTCGGCTGGAAATTCGGTAATGGCCCAGGTGCAAAATGAGATGAGGGTTTCTGGAGAGCCGCTATCCATTTGCTGAGATTGTGCATCGTTAGCATTGAGGTGCAGGATTCGGCCTTTTTCTATGTAATAACGGCGCGTTATTTTTCTTCCTCCTGATATACTAATGTCTAGTTGTACCACAATGTTGATATGCGCATTAGATCCTATGGCCGCCATCTGCTTAATGTTATTTGCAGCAAATCTACCGAGATCATTATCTGCGGCCATGTAAACAAGAAACGTCCAATCTTTTGCGTTTGTTTTTCTCGTGGTGATTGGGTCGAAAAAATTAACTTCATTTTCCGGTGTAGCGACACATGAATAATCGTTGCATACTACGGCTTCAGGAGCGCTGCAACTATGATACGTTGCAAGGATGTTAGAGAAGACGTTGCTTTTTTGATCGTCAGGTGACTGTATCGCTTTGCTTAATTCGGTCAGGTCGTCGTTTTTGTTATGTTGCACAAGATTGTTTGGAAGAATTTTTTGTGTCAATATTCCTGTTATCGCAAGAGAGAGTAATAGAAGTCTTATTCTATTTCCGTGCTTCATTATCATATATTTCCCCTTATTCAAGTAGTCATCTTGATTTTGAGAATATGCCGTTTTTTGTATGGCACGCAATAATTTGTGTTAATCGTTGCTGCGTAACCGTGTGCCGCTTATCCAGCCAAGCGCATAAGTCAGAAGAAAGCTAAGTTGAAAATCAAGGAAGAATAGTTGCAAGGGATTGAAAATCAATGTTGCATAGGCGACTAAGATCACAACATTGAGTATATTGATGCGCAATCGCGTCAAGTTGCACGATTTATACACAATGAACATCCATAAAGCTCGTAGAAAAGATATACTTGAATAACTCAACAATGCGTACCCAATTACTAGCACAGCGACCAATAATTCTTTGATGGCAAAATGCAATGGAACGATGCGCAATAGCACACTCCATATCGCAACAAATACCACCAGATGCAATCCAGATCGGGCGAGATAATGTGATAATCCCCAACGAGCAAACAAGCGTCTTGTTGCACTAAAGAGGCGCTTGTTGATTGGTTTTTTACCGAAAAAAAGAGAATCAAGGAGAGCTTTTGTACGAGGCTGCATGAGCCCGCCAATTGTTGCGATTTTTTGATTTTTGATATTTTGCAACAGATGCCGAGATGTTAAAGATGGCAGATTTGGCTTTTGTTGCGCAGGAGTATGAATTGTGAATCTTCCAAAAAGCGTTGCTTGAATGCCCTCTTTGCATAAATATTGCTTAAAAGAGGTACTTGTGGGTTGATGAAAAACAACGTGATCCAGTGTTATGATAGCGCCAGGTTCTAGAGGAGTTTTTTTAGCTTTGCAGTACCAGCGACATTGTTTGTTTATATTAAAGCGATGTCCATCTTCATCTCGCAATTCATGCATGGTGAGCGTTATTTCACGATCATAGAAGGGATGTTGTATTTTTTCGATATTTTCAATGCGCGTGTGTACCTGCCAAGAATGCGATTTGGTCATAGTATAGAATGAGCTAAAATTATCATATTCTTTCTGTACAAGGGCAAATCCCAATGCGCAGCATAGTGTTAGCATGCAGCTGACGCCTAGCCATGATGTTCTGCGCGTTAAAAATATTGTGCCTGTTAAAAATGCGATGAAGATTAATGCGTATAAGCATGCTGGTCTTGAGTATTCGTAGAGCAAGATGCCCATTATGTGGAAAACAAGCAGGTAAAAAAGTGGTGGTTGTTCCGTAAAGAATGAGCGTTGCATGCGCCGATAAGTGGCGATTTGTATATTCATGAATAAAATAATATAGATTATTTAAGTAAAGAAAATAACTTCGTCGAATGTGGTAAGGAGTTGCCTTTGTTTACACGCTACACTTATTGTGCATTGCCTGTTACCATGGATCGTACATAAAAATAAGTATGTTTTGACGAAACTTCACATTAAGAGGCGTGACTTGCAATCTTCATACAATAATTCATCTGTTTACAAATATCAGTTAGAAAATGGATTAACTATTTTGGTATATCCGTTGGCTACTGCTGTCAAAGTGTCAACGCAATTATGGTATCATGTGGGCTCCAAAGACGAACGTAGTGGAGAAAAAGGGCTTGCTCATTTCCTTGAACATATGTTATTCAAGGGCACGGAGCGCATGACTGAATCCGATATTAACGTTTTCTCTCACAAATTGTCTGGATATTGCAATGCATTTACTTCTTATGACACAACAATGTATCTCTTTGACATGCCGTTACAGCATTGGCAAGAAGTTCTTCCTGTTTTCGCGGATTGCATGCAGCATGCAAAGCTTGAGCAAGAACATTTGAATTCTGAGCTCAAAGCTGTGATTCAAGAGTTAAAAATGTACAAAGATGAATACTCAGGACATCTTTTTGATGAGCTTGTGTCTACCATTTTTGCAGATCATCCCTACCATTATCCTATTATAGGTTTTAAGCATGATCTGTGGAGTTTGGAACGTGAGGCATTGCTCCAATTTTATCACACGCACTATATCCCTAATAATGCAACGCTTGTTGTTGTCGGGAATGTCAGCCCCGATGATGTCTACAGGGATGTTGATGCGGTTTTTGGTGATTTAAAGGGGAACCCCGATTATAAAAAAAGAACTTTCTATCATCAGGATGATATCATTGCGAAGTCAATCACGCTCAACCGATTTATAGAAAATCCGAGCGCATTGTGCACCTGGGTGATACCAGGACTTAAGGCCAAGCAGGAATATGTTGCAACTATGGTAAGTTGGCTTCTTGCGCAGGGAAGAGGTTCTCGTTTATATAGATTATTGGTTGATGACTTGCAACTTGTTGTTGATGTTCAGTCTCACATACACAATTTTTTTGATTACGGTCTTTTTTCATTAGAATTTCAATTAAAAAATGTAAGTGACTTTGATCGTGTTAAACAATTGGTGATGGAGGCCATTGCGGATCTTACTGAGCATGGTTGGACAGAAAAAGAAGAGTGCCGCGCAAGAAAAAGAATAGAGATTGATTATATAAATCTTTTTGAGTGCCCGCAGAAATTAGGTATGGCCTTGGGGGAAACGTATTTAGCAACAGGTGATGAACAGCACATTTTACAATTTCTTCAAGACGTTCCGGATGATATCTTCACAGCAGTGAAGGACTTTGTAAAAACATTTCTACGCCAAACGGTTATGCATACGGGGCTCCTGGTTCCTATAAATATTAATGAGCAGGATAGGCTAGATCAGATTCAACATGACTCGGATACTATAGATAGTCTTGTTTTGCAAAAAAAGGTGCGAAGTGCGCCAGTAGAGCCGTCTCGTTATGCGAATTTAATTATGCCCAAGTCGCCGCCATTATTTCACGCGCCACGCGCGCAAACTGTGATGTTGTCGAATGGACTCAAGGTGGTACACGCGTGCGACAATCGTTTGCCAACCATTGAAATCATGCTTGATTTAAAAACTAAATACTACGGCGATCCCTCAGATCTTCAAGGCTTAAGTTTATGCACGAGTTACATGGTGGGAGAAGGAACAAGTAATTATAGTGCCTATGAACTTGCCATGGAGCTTGAATCACATGGAATTCATTTGAGCATTGATCCGGGAAGTATCACGATCACGCTGTTGAAGGATGATTTAGAAAAAGGACTTGAGCTTCTGAACGAACTATTGACAAAGGCGGTATTGCCAGAGCCGTCGCTTATGAAGATCAAAGATCGCATGCTCTCCGATATTGAATCATATTGGGATGAGCCATCAGAATTTATTGATGATCTCATTCGTAAAGAAGTTTATAGGGGGCATCCCTATAGCAGGCAAATTTTGGGCACATCGGATTCAATTTCTCGCATAAGTCATGATGATGTGAGGCATTGGTACACCGCTACCTATACACCACGCGAAGCAACGTTAGTCATTGTTGGTGATACAGAACGATATGACGTAGTAAGCATGCTCGAAGAGAGGTTGGGCATGTGGCGCGGGGTTGTGCCGCCAGCGATTGTGTATCCATCATTAAGCTCGATACATGCTCATGAGCTCACGCGCTTTATTAAAAGAGATCAAACAGTTGTATGTTTTGCAGGCCTTTCTGTGCCGCGTATACACCCAGATTTTGACAAACTATTACTGTTTGACCAAATATTTGGTGGTGGTGTGCTGAATTCAATGAACTCGCGTTTATTTTTGCTACGCGAGCAGTCAGGACTTTTTTATACCATTAAAGGGTCGCTCATTGCGGGCAGTGACGAGCAGCCCGGCATGGTTCTAATAAAAACTCTTGTATCGAATGATAGCTTAAAGCAAGCTGTAGAAAGCATACGAGAGACCATAGATACGGCGATAAATCATGTCACCGATGAAGAGTTTGAGCAAGCTAAGTACATCTTAAACAATGCTTTAATTGAAAGTTTTTCAACGCATCAACAGACGGCGGCATCATTGCTTTTTCTAGTGCGTTATAGACTTGACGCAACTTATTTTGATACACGCACAGATATTTTAAAGGCAATATCTAAAAATGATATGATCACCACGGTCCGTAAATATCTTTCAAGTGATAAGTTGCTGTGTATACAGGTTGGAAGAGTATAATTATGCTTCAAAGGGAGTTGGATGAAGAGTATTTTATTATGGAAATCTGTGATTATTGTCTTGGCTTTATGTGGTCAGACGATGCCGTGTCAAGCAGAAAAGCACTCTGCTAGTGTAACTCAAGGTGAAAATCAAATTATGACATATACGAGTAATAATATGGATGCTGCTAAATATTCTGAGAAAAAAAATAAAAAGCGCTTTGTTGAAAAGCGTGTCCTGAAAAATGGTATGACTGTCTTGGTGAGAAAAACTGATCAGGTTCCAAAGGTTTCAATTCAACTTTGGTATCATGTGGGATCTAAAGATGAAAAAACGGGTGAGCGTGGTATTGCCCATCTTATAGAACATATGATGTTTAAGGGAACAGAAGAACTCTCCGAGTCTGATATCAATATATTAACACATCGCCTTTCTGGAAGTACCAATGCGTTTACCTCCTATGACTACACCGGGTATCTTTTTAACTTTCCTACGCAACATTGGAGAGAAGCTCTTCCCGTTATGGCCGACACGATGCAACACGCGGCATTCAAAGATGATCATCTTAACTCTGAAATGAAGGCGGTCATCCAAGAACTCAAGATGAATAGAGATAATTATGTACGCAGCCTTGTTTCAGAATTGATGTCTGCCATTTTCCCCGATCATCCGTATCATTATCCTGTGATTGGTTACAAACAAGATCTATGGTCAGTGTGCTCGAGTGATTTGCGAGCATTTTATAAAAAACATTATCTGCCAAATAATGCAACGTTGATTGTTGTAGGCGATGTTGATCCAGAAGAAGTTTTCACATTAGCGGAACAGTATTTCGGCGCCATAAAGCCGAATGAAAATTATAAAAAGGAAACATTTTACTTTGGGCAAGACATTATATCCAAGTCAATAACTTTATACCGAGATATTAAGCATCCTACCGGGAGCATGTTGTTTGTTGTTCCCGGCGTTTCGAGTAAAAAAACTCAGCTTCTTGATATATTGTCTTGGGCGCTAGGCACGGGGAAAGCGTCACGATTGCATCGCAAGCTTGTTGATGAATTAAAGATTGCTACTTCAGTTGCGACTGATTACTGGTCGCTTTTTGATCACGGGCTATTTTTCATTATCTATGAGCCTCGATCAGTAAAGGACATTCCTGAAATAGAAAGAGTTATTGGGCAAGAATTAACAGCGTTGCATGAGCATGGATTTACGGATCAAGAATTCAAGCGTGCCCTTAATAAAGCAAGAATGCATTACTTTAATATGCTGGAAAATGTGCAGCAGCAGGCGCAAGAAATTGGTTTGTATTATTTAGCGACGGGTGATGAAAATTTTGCTTATAATTACCTTGATGAGCCATTGGAAGAGATTAAAGCAGGTGTCCAGGAAATTGTACAACATTATTTTAGGCCGGTCGTTGCTCACAAGGGCTACGTAATGCCTTTACCAGAGCAAGAAAAATCACTCTGGGAGACGTTGCAAGAAGCATCAGATATACAAGATCAAGAAATACTTTCTGCTCGTGAGCGACTTTCATGTGTTGAAGACCCTTCATATGCATTACGTATTGCGGTAAAACAACCGACGCCATTTATTTATCCAAAAGCGCAGCAGTTTGTCCTTAATAATGGTATGAAGGTTTTTTACTATAATAATCCAACTACCCCAAAGATTAATATTGTTCTTTCGTTCAAGGCGAAGGACTATTACGACCCACAGGAAAAACAGGGTCTTTATGAATTTGTTACGCGCATGATGCTTGAAGGTACAAAAAAATACAGCGCGGCCCAATTTGCTCATGAACTTGAATCTCGCGGCATGTCCTTGAATATTCATCCGGGTGGTCTTTCTCTGAGCATGTTGAGTATCGATTTTGAAAAAGGCCTTGAGTTACTGCATGATGTTTTGACTGATGCCATATTTGATCAGCATGAGCTAGAAAAAATTAGACAACATATGTTGACGGATCTGAAGCAATTTTGGGATAATCCGCGCTCATTTGCAAGTCAATTAATCCGTGAAAATATTTATCCAAATCATCCGTATAGTAAGAATTCTCTTGGAACACAAGCATCACTTGAAGCGATAACGCGTCAAGATCTCATTGATTTCTACAAAAAATACATATCACCCCATGGGGCCAAAGTGGCCATTGTGGGTGATCTTAAGAATTATGATCTCAAAAAGCTCGTGGAGCACTATCTTGGTTCCTGGCAGGGGCCAGTTGTGGAAGATATCACCTTTCCAGAGCTTGAAGTGCCTAAGGCTCATGAAGTGGTATACCCAATCAATCGCGATCAGGTCTTTTTGAGTTTTGTAGGCCTTTCTGTTGATCGTATGCACCCTGATTTTGATGCACTATTATTGTTTGATCAAATTTTTGGTGGCGGTGTTCTTGGCTCGATGAGTTCTCGTTTATTTGATTTGCGGGAACAGTCGGGATTATTTTATACCATAAATGGCTCACTCACCGCTCGCGCCAATGAGCAACCAGGAATGGTTATGGTGCAAACGCTTGTGTCCCTGGATCGTCTACAGGAAGCAGAGAAAGTTATTAAGCAAACCATAGATGCGGTTGTTGATACCGTTAAAAATGATGAGCTCATTGAAGCACGCAATGCTATAGTGAATGCTTCAGTCAATAATTTTGAATCGAATGAAGGCATTGCAGCAGCATTTCTATTTTTAGATCGCTACGGATTGCCAGTAGATTATTTTGACAAGCGCGCAGAGCGACTTGCTAAGATTGGTAAAGATAATGTGATTAACACAGTAAAAAAATTGTTGAGTACTAAAAAAATGATCACTTTTAAAATTGGCAGAATAAATCAAGAAAAGTAATTGTACAAAACAAAGGGCGCAAGAACTTCTTTGCGCTCTTTGTTGCAGGGTTTAAAACCAAAATTGGGATAGCCAAATGGAAAGAATTGGCATAACTATCATGAGTACCGCTATAAGTATCATAAGTTTTTCTCACCACGTATCATTTATCATTATTGTTTCCTCTCGTAATTTTCTCCTATTTCTACATCGCCTTTATGCATTCTGCAGACTGATAAAGCATCTCTCCTTCATGTGCAGCTAGTTTGAGCGGGATAGTTTTTTCTATTCCTCTTTCTCCTAATACAACGGGTAAACTTAAGCAGACGCCAAGATTTTCGTGATAGGTGGAAAGTGGAAGTACTCGCTTTTGATTGAAAATAATGCTTTCACACATAAGAGAAACGCATGCAGCTATGCCATAATACGTTGCTCCCTTGCAAGCGATTATATCTATGGCTTTTTGGCGAGTTGCTTTTTCTAAAGCGGTTAGTTTTTCTTTGGTCATATTGTCGAATAATGCTATTGGCGTGCCGGCAACATGCGCGCATGACCAAGCAACAAATTGAGAGTCACCGTGCTCCCCTAGCACATAGGCGTCAATCGATTGCTCTGCGACGCCAAGAGCGCGTGCAATTAATCCTTGTAGCCGCAAGGAGTCCAATAGCGTCCCGGTGCCAAATATTTGTGTGCGTGGAAGCCCGTTTATGTTTTGTGCCAAAAGAGTAAGGCTATCAACAGGATTGGTAACCATGATGATGATTGTATTGGGATTAATAGGCTGTAATTCTTTAAACACGGCTTGCACCACCCTCTTGTTGGTTGCAAGCAGCTCCGTTCGCGATTGTCCAGGCTTTTGGGGAATTCCGGCTGAAAAAATAATGATATCAGCATTGCGTGCATCTTGGGCTGTTCCCATGTTGATGTTTGAGCTTACAGAAAATGAAAGTGTATCCGATAAGTCGAGCATTTCTCCCTTGCATCGCAAATCGTTAATGTCAATGAGCATGATTTCGGCTGCCAAGTTGCGCAGCATAAGCGCATAGGCAGTTGTTGAACCAACAGCGCCGGCGCCAATAATGGCTATTTTGGTATGCTGCATAAGTATCCTGCTATAATAATACGATGTCACTTATTTACATGATTGTTGTTATACTAATAATACTTATTGATCGATGCCAATGGATTGCTGTATGAAATCATCAAGTGAGCTATCTCTCGAACAAATCTCTCACCTCTCCTCTATTCCAGTAATGCTGTTTACGCAGGCATTGCGAACTGGTCTGACAAAAGAGCACGTAATGAATTTTCACGAAATCATTTACGGCTACTATCATCAGTATAAGCGTGAATTTTCTTGGCGACGGACGACTGATCCTTATCACATACTTGTTTCTGAAGTTATGTTGCAACAAACACAAACGTATCGCGTGAGTGGTAAGTTTGAGCATTTTCTAGCGCAATTTCCTAATTTTTACGCACTTGCACAAGCCGACGTGCGATCAGTGCTTACTGCGTGGCAAGGTCTTGGCTATAATCGCCGAGCACTTGCTTTGCAGATTATTGCACAATCGGTAGTTACGACACACAGCGGACAACTTCCTGCAGACCCTCAACTTCTTACGACATTTCGCGGTATCGGCAGTAACACAGCCGGATCAATATGCGCATTTGCTTTCAACCAACCGACAGTTTTTCTAGAAACAAATATTCGCGCTGTTTTGATTCATTTTTTCTTCCAGGGTGAATCGAATATTCATGATAAAATGTTGTTGCCTTTGGCACGCATGGTTCTTGATGTTGATAATCCACGGGATTGGTATTATGCGCTTATGGATTATGGTGTTGTGCTTAAAAAATGTTATCCAAATCCGAGTCGTGCGAGTGCTCATCATGTGAAGCAATCCGTCTTTCAGGGCTCTGATAGACAGATTAGAGGTGAAATTTTGCGTATGTTACTTGCCGAATCTTCGTTAAGCATATCTTGTGTCGCTGAGCGCTTGACTGTAGATGTAGAGCGAGTTGAGCGGATAGCGCGGCAATTAATGCATGATGGTTTTTTGTATTTCACTGATCAACAAATAGCATTAATTGAGTAATTTGAACTATACATGACAAGGATCTTGTGTGAATTCACTGCATAAATTTAGAAAAATTGTGATTTTTGGCAGACCAGGAAATGAAAAATTTATCTAAAAAATAGTAGTCACGATGAATGCTATTCCTGAAAGAGCCATTACTATCCCCGTTAATAAACCGGCAACAGTGATGTAATTCTTGTTTTTATAATCGCCCATAATTTTTTGATTATTAGCTATAGCAAGAATCATAAAGATGAGTATTGGAGAAATGATACCGTTGAGAATTGCGCTGTAATAGAGAAGGCGAATAGAGTTAATGGGTAGAAGATTAATGAGCATACCACATAGCATGACCAACCCTATGGTGCGATAAAAGTTTTTACCATCGCCATAGGTAAATGCCAGACTGCATCCCCAATTTCGTAATTCACACACCGCATATGCAACTGATCCCGCCAAAATAGGTACTGAAAGTAATCCGGTACCTATAATACCCAGAGCGAACAAAAAGAATGCATAGTCTCCTGCCAAGGGACGCAAGGCGAGTGCCGCTTCATGCGCAGAATTTATCGTGTGAATACCTTCTTTCCAAAGTGTTGCTCCAGTAACCACAATAATAAGCCACATAATAATATTTGAAAAAAACATGCCAAATGTTGTGTCAATACGCATGTTGGTTAATCGTTTTGCGGTGCTCATTGTGCGGTCACTTATCTGGAGCTCTTCAACCTCCTGATTGGCTTGCCAGAAAAAAAGGTACGGTGAAATGGTAGTTCCAAAGATTGCAGTGAGATTCATAAAGTAATCGCGAGAAAAAACAAAATGCGGAAAGAATGTGGCAGTAAGGGCCTCAGTCCAGTTAATGGAAATGAGCATTGCGGTTGCTAGATAAGCGAGTAGTGCAATGGTAAGAAATTTCAGATAACGCGCGTATACAACATAGGGGATAAAAATTTCTAAACCAAGTGTCCCTATGGTGATAGCGAGTAGCCCTGCAAAAAATGGTATAGGCGTAATAAGATTTATTGCCGCTGCCATGGCCCCCAAATTTGCTCCGACATTAAAGATGTTGGCGAGTGCGAGCAACATTACTGCACAATAGAGAAAGGTTTTTGTATGATGTTGTTTGATGATGCTAATAAGTCCCTTACCCGTTACAATGCCGATTCTGCCGCACATTTCTTGTATACATACCATCATGGGAAATGAGAACGGCGCAGTCCATAGTTGATTAAACCCAAATTGAGCTCCAGTCTGTGAGTATGTGGCTATGCCCGATGGGTCATCATCAGCGGCTCCCGTAGTAAATCCTGGTCCCAACATGGCAATAAATTTTTTTATTTTTTTTATCATGGGTTATTTAGGTGGGGGCTATTGGAGTTTTTTAAAAATATCCACGTGGTTTTGAAGATCTTTAAGTAATTCTTTGTATGCGGTGACGCATTGCTCACGGTGAGCCTTATCCTTGTGTTGTTCATGATGTTCGTGTCTTCCGGAGCATTGTTCATGGTGGCTACAGAGTTCTGTGGATTGAGGTATGGCATGCTTATTAAGGAACCACGCTAGTTTGCTGAGTTTGTACAATACTTTTACCTTGTTATAGCAACAATTTGGCAACATAAACTTCTCCTTTGTGCAAAAATAAGAGTTTCTGATTGATTTTATGAGATCTATATACACAAGAACAAGAATTCGATTTTATTGTGATTAGATTCGTGAAGCAATCTTCGATGTGTTAAATAGCAATTTGTTCAAGTGCATCAAGCCCATGAACAGAATTTTCTGCTCATTTGGCCGAGATAAATAGATTTTTTCATTAATTCTCCATGAAAATTAGGACTTATATTCCGAAATTTCCTGGAAGAATTGATGGTGTCAAGAGAGCCTCACATGAATATTAGACCAAGCGGTGGCTTGGTCGACACAAGGCGCGCTTTGAGGATATTTTCAGCCTGTTTAATAGTTGATTATGCTGGTTCTGGCAATGTGTCTTTGTTTGATAGTTCTGAATTGGTTGCAGATTCTTGATCGATTTTCTTACGATTTTTTCTCTTATGTTTTTCGAAAAGCCCCTCGCCAATTCCTTTCCCAAATCCTTCGCTAATCGCCCCAACTGCCGCAAATGTTGCTACGCCAAGAATAGGTACTATGGCTGCTACGGAAGGATGCTTAAAGGACATGTTGTTTATTATTTTTACCTTGCCTCGATGTGTTTGGTGTGTATGGGTATCCTTGGCGGTTGTCGGGTTGCTGCTATGATCACAACGGGCCTGCGCGGGTGAGAGCCCTTTTCTGAATTGTTCCGGATAGTTTAACAATGTTATTGCTAAATCCTTTAATTCTCTAAAATTCAATCCAGATGTTGTATGAGCTGCTAAAGCAATATTTTCATGTATTAGTCGAATTTTATCAGAAAATAAACCCATCTTATCGACTTGAGATTTTATAATATTGCTGATGTTTACATAAGTCTTCTGCAATGATTCTTCAGATACCGTGGCGGGGTCGAATAATACGGCGTATTTATTGAGCTGATCTGATAAATCTTTTATTTCTTGAATTTTTTCATTGTTCTGTGAATATGTTTCAAACACTAGATAGCTGGAATTTTGCTCTAAAGTAATTATTTTTTTAGTGAGTTGCTCCAACACGTGTACGAGTTGGTCGAATGGGGCGTGTAATTTTTCAGAAAGCTTCTCTCGCGTTGTTTGGTGAAAATTAGCTATGTCCTCTAACGTAAACGCGCGCATTGATAATAAGCGGTGTAGGTAGCCATAGAGCGCGGCAGCTCGTTCATTATCGTTTTGCGGACTTACAAGAGTTATTTCCGTAAATTTTTTTCTAAATTCAGGGTTGCATAGACGTATATGATTTGTTGTTGAGACAATAAAAATATCACCATCTTTTTTGCTTTGATCGGCTTCGTGACAGAACTGTTGATAAGCTTCTTCGTATTCTGAGTTATAGTCCATAAAGTCATAATCTGCTATGCGATCAATATGCTCAAAAATAAGAATTACCGCCATATGAGAGTCACGCGCCTTTTGACGTGCGTCCTCAAATACCTTATGGATATTTGCCGCAGTAGCTCCTTGATATGGAGAGATTATCTTAGAAAGATCTATAGATGCTGAGGGGGTATTGGCAACTTCTGCAAAGAAATCAGCGAGCTCTGTTTTGCCCACTCCAGCTTGTCCATGGAGTATAATGCCTGCCGTATCTAGGTTATCTTCTAGGGGTAGAGAATTGGTTGATCCTTGATTCTTTGCATTGATGTGTTCGATGTGCGAGCGGTAAGCTCGTGGAACTGGACGTACTATGCCGTTAATAGTAAGTATGCATTGCTTAGATTCTCGTTGCGTTAGCATTGTGCTAATCCATCCGGTCGTCTCGAGATTATTTTGAGACATCTCGATAGAAGAAATATAGCTAGGCATAACTAGATGTATATAATTTAGGGTCTTTGTTGATGAGTCACGGAATATTACGGGAGTTGTCGTAGTGTAAGCTTCTGGAATTTCAGTATCTATAACTCTGAGCTGTGTCATTGTTCTTGTCATTGGGGTAGTTTTTATAGTTGCCAGAGCTAATAGTAATCCTACTGCATGAATCCATCGAATTTTATAATTTGATAACATTGTATTATTCATGTGATAAAAAATTCGATTCATTTTATATGCTCCTGGACTATAAAATTGCTATTTTCATCGCGAATTAGAATTATTTCTTCGGGTTGCTTTTTTAAGAGTTCTTCCCAGTCGTTAATCAATTTAAGTAGGTTTTCTCGTGTTAATCCTACACGGAACTCTTCAGCATCATCACCATAAAGTGGCTTGATATAGATTTTTTCTTCCTTATCAAAAATGACAAGCGTTGAATTTGCAGCCAATCTATCAATTGTACATTTACTTAAAATTAATTGTTTAATATTTAGCCTAAAATTTTTGCTTTCTCCAAGCATCGAATATGCAGTTAACAGTAATTCACTTGTAGATTGTTTGATTTGATAGCCGCTGTGTATGGATTTTAGAGTGATATAGCCTAGCTTCATGATCCTTCTTCAAGTTGAATTAACAAATAGATGTGCTTGCTTTTTTTGATGCCAAAAGCACTAATGTTTCATGTTACTTTAACATTCGATTACGCACGATTCTTGAAGAGGCTCGAAAACATTGTCTTTTGAAAGAATATGAAAGGATAAGTTTTCTTTAATCACAGGTTTTTTGCTATTCCGGCGTGACTTAATGATAGCAAGTAGTGCAGCAAACACGGCACAACTGACAGTTGTGTTGATCGTAATATCGATAGCTTTTTTTTCGATGGACTCAATTATTTCCCAGAGTTGTATTTTCTCCTTGGTAAGAACATATCCAAAAAAATGGTTTAAATTTTTGTCATTAAAAAGCTCGTGATCGCTTGCCGTACAAATAATACTTATATAAGATTTTTTGCTGTATCTGTCAAATATCTCACTTAAAGTGTAAGGGGCAAATTTTTCATTGCGATGCGTGATTTTACCAAAGGATAGATCGTTTTTAACGCTTTTGTCTATGTTATCAAATATGATAAGAGTTGGTTTGTCATTTTGACGAGAGAACATGTTAGCTTTTTCAAATACATTCTTTATCTTGGAGTATACCTCGCTTGTTGTATCTAGGTCACAGTAGATAATATTATGAGTATATTTGAAGTTTTTGAGTATGGGTAAAAAACATTGATAGTCATTTTCTTTTGGAGTTATTAAAAGAGCAGATCCCTTGGCAAATATTTTTTGGGAAAACTGGTTAGTGAATTTTAAGTGAGAGATCTCTTTGAGTAATTTTTCGGATGGCAAGAAGACAATAGACTCGAAAACTATTTTACTTTCATCGTAATTTTCAAATTTAGTTTTTAACATAGGTTTGATTTGTGCTGTTGTTAAGATGATGATGAGACTGAGTAAGTAGTAGCCTGATCGTACCAACTGGTTTTTATTCATGTGGCAATCTTTCTTATATGGTAAAAAGTAAATGCATTCTTATTTTTTTATGTTGTTATAGTGTGTTTGTTTTTTAACAAATATCAAAATCCCCTTTTTTTAACTCATCGGCAATGCCAAACTCTCCACTTTCTTTATTCCAAAATACGATGTATTCAGGTCGTTCTTGCATAAGATATTCCCATTGCGTGAATGCTCGCTTTAAATAGGGAATATTGATCTTAATAGGATCGCGATATATTGGATCACGAAGCTGCAACGTATCGCCCATGATTTCAACAGACGTTTCGCCTACTGTCAAAGATGATAATTGTTTTTCAAAAGCTTCTTTAATAACCTGGGAAACGCTTGGTTTTCGAACAAGAATTGAATAGGGACTGAAATCGCATCCACCGACGGACATAGCGCTTTGATAAGAGCTAGCTGGTGTTTTATAAAGAACCCTTATGTAGCAAATTGAAGGTTTTTTTACTGGCTCAGCTTTAAATATACCTGGTGCTGGTTCATGAATTAAAATTGCTTCGGGGCGAGGTCTTAACGTTGCTGCTTTAATAATTTCACTAACAATTTCAAGCAATGCTGCCTTTTTGATTCGAGCGCTATAGAGCGCTTCCTCTTCTTCAGTTTTTAAATAAAATGCAGAGATAATTACATTATTGGGATCTTCTTCATCTACAGAAAAGTCACTTATATTAAAACTCATTCCCCTCCAATTAGGGCTAAGTAATTCTTCTTTTAACGTCGTGAAATACCAGCCATCATAACAGAATTCGCCGATATTTATTAAAGCTTTAGTATTTGCGTAGAGTATTTGATAACGCTGATTGTCATCAACAAGAATTAAAAATTTCTTAGATATTTGCATTAATTATCCTCTGGTAAAACAGGATATGCTGAAACAACTTTTCCAGTTGTTTGATTTTTATTGGCATTGTATGCTTCCAGAATAATCTCTATTTCGACCCCTTCTTTGGTAAATCCCCTTAAAATTATCCGATGGTTCTTTAGTTCTTTTGGTTTTGCTGTCCCTGCATTAATGTTTTTTACCGCGTCTTGAAGCGCCTCTCCAATTTTTTCTATTACCTTTGCTCTGCTCCAATCTTCGGGGAAAAAGGTCGATATTTTTGATTTTGATCCCTTATAGCTCCATTTTATTTGATAGATCCCATGATCGCCGATTTTTATATCGTGGACATCAATAAGGCCGCTTTTTCTTATCTTTCCTTCGGGATCATGATGCCAACCGCCAATGGAAAAAATTTGTTTTTTACACTGCACTTCTATGTCAACGCCAAGAATATGCTGATAATCGAAAGTCACTGGCATAGGAGTGCACTCATTGCCATTCTCATTTTTTGTATGTGTCTTCCATAATCCATCAAACACTTTCGCCAGTTTTTCGACATCTTTTAACGTGATGTTAATGGATTCGATTTCTACATCAACAAGTTCATGCCTTCCTTTGGAAGTAAGCAAATCATGATCCTGACAACGTTGTCCCGATGCTTTATGTTTTGCTTGTTTTATAGCGTCTAGAATGGCGGTTTTCAGCGCTTCATCTTGAATGGCATCTAAAAGATATTTAATTGATTTTTGATCGATCTCTTTTTTCTTAGATGGTTCTTTTTCTTTGTCAGCAAAAGTTATGCCAACAGCGACTTTATAGTCTCCGCATTCAGAACTTGCTTCTTCAGATTCTTGATGGTTGCCCTTCTTTTTGAGCGGGACAATTTCTGGAAGATGAGTATCTTCTGAAGTTGGTTGTGGATTAGGCTCAGTTGTTGTTTCCGAAGAGGGGTGATCGTCAAGTGGCGGCAAATCATGCTGTTTGCTCCAATTACATTCGGCTGGAACTTCAGGTTCAGCTTTTCCAATTCTACCTGTACCGCAAGATGGGGCATTGTGTGGCACTATATCTGGTTCACAAGCAGGACGGGGCGCATTAATAATTTCATCATTATCGCCAATAGTATCACCAGTGCCACATCCGTAGGATGGCATGCTCTCCGCTTGCTCCTTGGTCCCAATTCCTGTTCCGCAGAGTGGGATTTCACTTTTATCCGAATCCAAAGCTGTATCGCAAGGCTGCGTTGTCGTTTGTTCGTCAAAGAAAGAAGATCTTGGTCCTGGGGTTGTATCAACAAAAGTATTAGGGGCCTTATATAAGACGTCAAATCTATGATCTCCAGGGGTGCCATGAGTAATTTTGGCTGCAGCTTGTTGTTGAACTTTCTCGATATTACCTATTATTGCTTGAACATGGGGGAGATCGTTGTGATTTTTACAATGGTTAATGAATTCTTGGGCGACAAGCCATACTCCATGTGCGATGTGATTTTGGTTCTCTGTTTTCCCTATCCGGTTAATGATGCCTTGAATTGCAGAATGAGCTGGCTTTGTTAAAACGGTTCCATGTAATACTTCTTGTGCATAAATCAAGTGATTTAAGAGATATCTGTTATCTGTCTGAGATGGTGCATTGATTAGAGCGGGAATAATTAGACTATTGACAAACTCTCCCGATGAAATGGGAGAGATAATTCCATTTGGTGTAAAAAATTCTGTGGTTACAATATCATACGTTTCAAGCTGAGTGTGTTTATTGATAACATCGATGATTTTTGGTGTCAGTAAAAATTCTTCATTGTTAATTAATGAATTATGAATCTCATGTTCCAAGGCACGATACGTTGATTTAAGGGTGCCATCTTTCACTTCGAACTGTTTTTTTACAAAACTGATACCTTGGGTAGCCTGTGCTCCTACGCAAGTCTCAGGATTTGTTTGTGCAATATAAATAAAATGGTTAAGTCTGTGCCTGACATCATTATCTTCTGATTCGAGAATAGCAGGATTAATAGTAAGGTTTTTAACAATTTTACTCTGTGCAAAATCTTTCAGTGCGCCATTTGGAAGAAAAAGATGTTGAGCCAGCGCCTTATAATCATCTCCTTTTGCCTGGGAAATTATAGCAAAAGTTCGCTCGATCATATGCTCTGTATTGGTAATGCCAAGACCATCTTTTCCTATGATTTCGTATAAAGCAGTGTGTACTATAGCTGGCGCTTCATTTGGAATAGCCCATGTTTCTTGCAGTATTGTTTTTAATTTCCGATAAAATAAGAGCTTTTCGTTGAACGTTGCCTTTAGCTGAGGATCATTTTGTAAGGCTTCAAAGTCATTTTCTGTTAAACTTTTTAATAAAGAATTATCTAAGCAAGATTTATGAATACCTCTATAATCAAATAAAAGATTTTGATAGTGATAGTTGATGTCTTTTACTATTAGAGCATATTTTTCTGCAATGTCTTCAGATGCGCCATTAAAAAAACTTCTCGTTCTGAGACTGTATTTAGTATCCTCATTAATTTCTACTACGCGAGTAAAATTTCCTCGTTGATATGAATCAATAAGATCGATAAGAGAGTGATTATAGCGATTTTGTTGTATTAATACTGCAAAATCTGAAGGAGTAGAAGGTATTTTTGTTAAATAGAGCCGACCGGATCGTTTTTCTTCAGCAATAAATGGGTGATTAAAAATCCTTTCTTTTGCTCGATCAGCGAAATTAATACTCTTTGCAAGAGAAGTCAAAACTGTCTTTACTGCTGTAGACTGATCCGCTGTTTTTAGCATACCATTCTTATCAAAATAATATTGTATGAGCATTATTCTCGCATCATTAAGTTCACACGCAAATGCTCCTTCGAATATCATGGTAATAAGATTGAGGCGTTCTTTGATCCGTTCAACAACATTCTTGCTATTGGTATTTATAAAACAACTGATGGTGTGGTCGATCTCTGAGATAGTTAAGGTTTGAAATTCTGCATCTTCTTGATAGCGAATAAGATTAGACATCGCTTCATGCGACATTGCGTCAGCACGCTCAGCAGCAGATTTTCTGTGTGATATAACTCTGGGATCGTTTCTTAAGTCGTAATTAGGATTTCCATAATTAATAGATGCTTCATGATTTTTAACTTCAGCAATACTTTGGGAAGGACGTGTTAATATTTGATGTTCTGGCAGAGAGTAGGCTTGTTTAACGCGAGTTACGAGATTTTCGTGTGCTGATACAAATTCCTTGGAAGCGGTTTGAGTTAATTGTTGCACTAGACCAGCATTATTATCCTGATCTACCGTGATCAAATTTTCGGTAGAAAGAGTATTATTTGGCGAGAACTCTTTAATAAAAATTAATCCACCGAGAGTGGTTTTTAAAGAAGAGAATTGTTGCGATTGTCCTGTTTCATAGATTTTTGATAACATTCGAAGTTGATCAATGTGATCAGAATTAACCTCGCTTTTAGGAGTGAGGTGTTGAGTTTCACGACTAGGAGCCATTTTGGCAAGTCGGTCTCGTATCATTGAGATATCGTCTTTATTCTTATTTTTAATTATAGCGGCACCGGCTATAAAACAAGAAGCGTAAACAAGCTCTTCTACAAGCGGCACTACTATGGTTTGTAGTAAAACTCCTACGATCGCCAATGGAGACGCCTGAAATATACTTCCTGCTGTTGATAGACTTACAATAATAAACAAAGCAATAATTTTTTTGTTAAACTTCATGGCATATCTTAGTAATAAGGTAGAGATAAAAAGTCATTATTTTTCTTTGTTTTTATCATCTTTGTCAAAGTATAGGTCAAGGCCCTTTTGGACAGTTCCTCGAACAGCAGCTTCAAGAGCGACTTCGGCAAATCTAACAGCGAGATTTCCCGCAATCTTAAGGTTGGCATATTCGTCTTCTGTTTTTTTGTCTTTTGATCTTGATTTTTCGATATCGTTGATGAGTGCAAATATTGCTTCCTTGGTGAGAGGATCTTGGTAGTTGTTAATGGTAGATGCCAATTTTTCCAGATCTCTAAAATTCCAACCATTTGTTTTTTGTGCGATAACCTTAGCATTGTCTTTATTTAAAATGTTTGCCAAACAAAGATATCGGGTCATTTTTTGAACTTGCAAATTGATTATCGCATTGATTTTTGCATGTAATTCTTGAAAGGAACTATGTTTTGAGGCAACTCTATTAAAGGCCTCGGTGCACTCCTTAACATTTTTGAATAAAGTTTCTAGTTTTTTAATATCGTTTTCGGCTAATGAGTGAAATTCGAGGGTAGCAATCGACCAATTTTCTTCGTGTGTTAATATTTCTTCTGTTAACTTTTCTAATAACTGAAAAAGTTTTTCAAAAGGTTTTTGAGTATCTTCCGGTAATTGTTTCATTACTGCTTGATAGTAATTGATAGCGGCTTGTGGTGCAAATGCACGCATGAGGTTTGGTCTTAGAAAATGCCAACTTAGTATAGACATTCGTTCTTCATTACTTTGTGGTACTACAATGGATATTTCTTCGAACCGGTTTCTGAATTCATGGGCGCATTTTTCTATATAATTGGTTGCGCCAATGACAATAATGTCACCATCCTTTTTGCAGCGATCTAGTTCCTGATTAAGTTGTTGGTAGCCTGCGCGGTGCTCAGCCCTCTGTTCTGAACCTGTATAGCCTGCTAGTTTGTCAATTTCATCAAAAAAAAGAACTACTTGTTTTTGTGTTTCCCGTGCTTTTTTACGAGCGTTTTCAAATTCATTGTGAATATTTTTTGCAGTACCGCCAATATAGGGGGATATGATATCTTCTTTTACAGGAATGAAAATAGTCTCTGTTATTTCCGCAAAAAATTTCGCAAGTTCTGTTTTTCCTACTCCGGTTTTTCCAACTAATATAATGCCTACAGAATCAATTTTTTGATTACCTTCTGCAAGGACTATATCAGATATATCTGTTTGCTGTCTGGTGAGTTTAATAAAAGAGCAATAAGCTTGTGGCACCTTACGCAATATGCCATGAACAGTAAGTATACATTTTTCAAAATCGTGTTTGATTTTAGTGTTAAGAATTTGTTTGGTAGCGCAATGTCCATATGATGTTGCAAATAAAGTAAGGAAGGCTATTAATTTTTTAGATGAAAACATGAATAATCCTTATGAATACGTCCACGTATTAACTTAATTTTTTTAAATTATGATGTTATTGTTATTAATAGTGATTAAGGTGTCCTAAATTGAAAATTAGTTTGTCTTAGTCATGGCAGTGTGGGTTCAAAAAAAGTAAGATGCAATTTTAGCAGTCCAACTAATAACATTAAGACCTGTTTCAACGTAATCTGCACTATTTTTTTCGCAAGAGAGAGCAGATCTGGTTTTTTCGATGGCATCGATCCATGCGAATATTGTTTTTTCAGTAAGTTGTTCTTGGCTATTTCTAATTTTAGATGACAAGTTTTCCAATTCCCTAAAATTCCAAGTATTGGTTTTTTTTGCAATTTTTTTGATTAGACCATCCTCTAAGAAAAAAAAAGTACTTAGATATACATAATGTTCGAATTTTTCCCTCTGAAGAACAAGGATATCTTCGATAAAAGAATATTCGTTTAAGGAATTGTATTTGGAGGCAAGATTATCAAGCACAGTAGCGCATTCTGAAAGCTTTGTTAAATAGTCGATACTTGGGATATAAATAGTATAATGGTCTCTCCCAGCGCTCTCAGGCAGGTATCCTTTTTCAGCAATTGATTCTTCGTCTAATTGATAAATTGATTGAATCAATTTATCAAGCGAATCGCGAAGGTCAGTGGGTAATTTTTCTTTCATAGCTTGATGAAATATGACAATATTTTTTGATTCCAATATTCGATGATATGTTGGGCCCATTATATACCAGCTTAACACATCTTTTCGTTCGTCGACGCTTAGTGGTTCTGTAATGGATATTTCTGTTAACCTATTTCTAAATTCAGGAGCACATTCATTTATGTAATTGGTTGTTCCTACAACAAAGATATCACCATCTTTTTTGCATCTATCAACTTCAGAATTAAATTGTTGATACCCTGCCCGAAGTTCTACTGCCTGCGCTGTTTCTGTGTTCATATATTTAGCTATCCTGTCAATTTCATTAAAGATCAGAATAACGGGTTTTTGGTAGTCTCGTGCTCTTTGACGAGCGCGTTCAAATTCCTTATGAACATTTACTGCAGTGGCACCAATTTCAGAGGAAACAAGATTTGACATTTCCACAGGTATTACTATAGATTTTGTAATTTCTCCAAGAAAATGAGCGAGTTCTGTCTTTCCTACCCCAGTTTTCCCAACTAATATAATGCCGGGATCGCTTAATTGTTTTCTTTCAGCAAGCGAGATATCAGAAGTTTTATTGTTATTAGATTTAAGCTCGTTAATAAAATAACAGTATGAATTAGGTAGTTTTCGCTTTATGCCATGCACGTTAAGTATGCAATTTTTAAAATCTTGTTGTATGTCAGGATTACTCGTCTGTTTTGTCATGCAAAATACAGATGAGGCTGAAAATAATGTACAAAAAAGAATGAGTTTTTTAGATAAAAACATGAAGAACTCCCTGGAGTATGGTTATTGATGATATTGGTACTATGTGCACTGCATATTGATACCCACAGCACTATCAAATAGGTAGTGCTGTGGGCGTTTAAAGCTTGTTATTTAGTTATGTAAATGTTTTTTGAAAAGCTCTTGTAAGATTTGTGGGTTTCCCTTGCCTGCCGTCTGCTTCATTGCTTGCCCCACAAAAAAGCCCATGAGGCGATCTTTGCCAGATTTATAGTCCGTAACAACCTGAGGATTTGCCGCTAAAATTTCAAGAACTATTTTTTCAAGCTCATCTACAGAACCGACTTGCTCTAATCCTTGTTCTTTAACAATTTTTTCTGGATCGCCGTTGGTTTGAATAACCGTTTCAAAAACTTGTTTTGCAGCGTGGTTATTAATTTTGCCAGACTCTATTAACTGAATAATACGTGCGAGTTTTTCGGGAGTTACGCTAAAGGAAGCAAGAGCAATATTTGCCTCTTTAAGAAATCCGAGCACATCGCGTAAAATCCAGTTGATGATTTGTTTGCTTGGATGATGGCTATATGCGGTTTCAAAATAGCGTGTAAGTTCTCGATCTCCAACAAGGATATTAGCTTCATAGTTCGAAAGACTGTACTGCGCGCAGAGGCGTTCTAGGGCCTCATGTGGCAATTCAGGGAGCGTTGCTTTAATGGAGACAATGTATTCAGGAGCGAGTTCAATTAATGGAAGATCAGGATCTGCAAAATAACGGTAGTCGGCCGCCTCTTCTTTTGAGCGCATCACGATAGTCTTTTTATTTTTAGTGTCCCAAAGGCGCGTTTCTTGGCGAACTTTTTGGCCTTGTTCAAGTAATTCGATTTGCCGCTCAATTTCATATTCGATTGCATCGCTTATGAATTTAAACGAATTGATGTTTTTGAGCTCGCATTTGGTACCAAGTTTTGGATCTCCCTTTTTGCGTACGGAAATGTTTGTGTCTGCACGAAAGGCGCCATCTTCCATATTACCAGTACAGATATCAAGGTACTGCACAATTGAGCGAAGTGTTTTGAGATATTCACGTGCTTCATATGCGCTCGAAATGTCAGGTTCACTTACGGTTTCAAGCAAAGGTGTTCCTGCGCGGTTCAGATCAACAAAGCTTTCATTGCTGTGTTCGGAGTGAATATTTTTTCCCGCGTCTTCTTCCATATGAATGCGCGTGATACGAATTTTTTTGGTACGGCCATCTTCTGTCTGGATAGTTATGTAACCATCTTTGCAGATCGGCTCATCGCTTTGTGTTATCTGGTATCCTTTTGGCAGATCAGGATAAAAGTAGTGCTTGCGAGCAAAATAAGAAAGTTGGTTAATGGTGCAGTTGGTTGCCAATCCTGCTGCAATGGCATAATCGACAACCTTTTTATTAAGCACGGGCAGAATTCCAGGATGCCCAGCACATATTTGGCAGATGTTAGTATTTGGTTCTTTGATTACTTCATTAGAACAGGAACAGAAAATTTTGGTGTTGGTGGTTAATTGTACGTGGACTTCAATGCCGATTACCACCTCGTAATCGGGGTAACGATCTAAAACTGACATGCTGCTTCCTTTAAGTTGCTCAAATTATGGTCTTTCTATTTTATACTGATCAACAGCAAACCCAGGTTCGCTTACCAGAGTTATAGCGCAATTGAATTGTTTTTCTAGCGCCAATACGGTGTTGTATTCAATATTCGTGATATTTTTAAATATGCTTGGATTCACACGGAGGACGATCTTCCCTTCCGGTGACCCCGATTGCAGTTCTTTTTTAAAGTTATCAAGAAGTTCAACGCAGTGTGTTTGGAGTGATTTAACAAATCCTCTTCCAGCACAAGTCTGGCAGGTATCCATTAACTGCTGAATAAGCGTTTTGCCCGAGCGTTTTCTGGTCATCTGCACGAGCCCAAACTCAGAAACTTTAAGCACGACAGATTGAAATTTATCTTCTTCCTTGAGTGTTTTTTCAAAAAAGCGGATAAGTTGTTGTCGGTGCGCTGAGTGTGCCATGTCGATAAAATCGATGACGATCAAGCCGCCGATATTGCGCAAGCGAAGTTGCCGAGCGACTTCTTGTGCCGCTTCTAGATTTGTTTTTAAAATAGTGTCATCGAGACTTTTTTTACCGATAAATTTGCCTGTATTGACGTCAATAACAGTCATGGCTTCAGTGGTTTCAATGATGAGCGACCCGCCAGATTTTAATTCAACTTTTTTATCAAGCGCTTCTTCGAGTTGCTTGTTGATGTTGAAAATATCAAAGAGATTTGGTGGCTCTTGATAAAGTTTTACTTTTTGCACTTGTTCGGGTGCGATTTCTTTAACAAAACGATACACCTTGTTCTGGGCTTCTTGCGTATTGACAATGACGGCCTCAACATCTTCATCTAGGGAGTCCCGTACAACTTGCAGAACAAGTGGCAGGTCTTCATGAATTTTTTCTTGAAATTCTGCTTGTGCAAATTTTTTTTGAATTGTTTGCCAAGTTTGAACAAGAAATTCTATGTCTTTGATAATATCGCGATCTTTAGCGCTTTCACTGGTGGTGCGTATGATTGCACCCATACCTTCGGGCAAATTAGCGATTACCAGCTCCTTGAGCCGCTGGCGTTCTTCGCGTTCTTCTATTTTTTTTGACACGCCTACGCGTGGAATATTGGGCATAAGTACGATAAATCTGCCAGGGAGGGTAAAGCAGGTGGTAAGTTTTGCTCCCTTTTCATAAATAGGTTCCTTGCTCACCTGGACAAGAATTGGGTCGCCTTCTCGCAAGATTTTGCTAATTTCCATAGTTGATTGTCTACGTGGAGTTGCTTCGCGATTTTCCAGTTCATCTGTTTGATCGCTCATGCGCGCAAAAGCCATTTCGCGATCTATCTCTGAGATATGTAAAAAACCAGCTTTTTCTTGGCCAATATCTACGAATGCAGTTTGAATGCCAGGAAGAACTTTGGTGATTTTACCCTTAAAGTAACAACGCTCCAATGAATCGACCGTATGTGATTCAAAATAGATATTTTGCAAACGCTCGTTAATGGTGATTGCGATACGCGTTTGCCAAGGATTTTCGCTGATAATAATTTTTTTCATGGTTGTCCTAAAACCGACATATTTCATTTAAGCATACTTCATAACAATTAATATGAGTAGAAAATTAGCGAGAAATGTGCTAAAGTACCGGTGCTCATAATAATTATCTAGGCAGTATAATTCCGCATGCGGAGGATATTATGTTAAAGAATTTACAAAAAGGATCATTTTTTCTTCTCGTTTTATTGGTCAGCATTCCTGGCTGTGGTGGTGGAAAGAAAAAAAAGGTCGAATCAGTTAAGGTAAAGAATTCGGAAATTGCCACACAGGTGAATATTCCCGTTGCTGGAGAGCAAGTAAGTTTCTTTGATGAAGATGTTGAAGCATTCACGTTGGTTGAAAATGATGCACAAGCATCTCAAGGCAAGATAACAGCAAAAGCGGATCTTCCGCTTGATGATTTTTCTTGGGTAGAAGAAGCAGCAAACGATTCCTTTAAGGCAATATACTTTGGTTTTGATAACCCCCGTATAGCTAAAGAACAACATGATGCTGTGCAAAAAGACATTGAGCTCGCAAAAAAAATGATCGCAGAAGGTGAAAATCCAACGATCGTTATTGAAGGGCACGCTTGTCATGCCGCAGGTTCAAGAACCTATAATATGGCTATCTCTGAAGAACGCGCTAAGCAAATTGCGGATCGTTTTGTAGCCGCCGGCATTGCGCGTGAAAACATTAAGATTGTCGCTCGCGGGTCAGAAATTCCTGCGCGTGATGCTCAAGGTAAAGTTATCACCGGTAATAGAGATGAACAATGGCCAAATCGCCGCGGTGAAGTACGCGTAATTTGCAGTTAATTGTTACTATCTTGGTAATTTGAATATATAAAAAGCACAGGTTTTACCGCTTTAGGTAAAACCTGTGCTTTTTTATTTCAGTGCATAACTTTTAGACGGATAATTTTCGTGCCTTAAGCGCGAGCATGATCCAAAAACTTCCTGTGAACAGCAATTCTATGCCAACCAAGGTGCCCAGTACCCATAATCCTGAGTAAGGCCATTGGGTCCAGATAAGTACACCAAGGAAAATACTTACAATTCCGCTCAACAACAACCACCCCTTATGAGGAACATGGCGAGTTGCTGAAAAAATAATTTTCATGATACCGGAGATAACAAAAAAGGCCGCCAACACCAACGTGAGTGTGAGGGCATTTATTGCTGGCTGAAAAATCATAAAAAAGCCGGCAGCTATATACAAGATGCTCAGCAGAGCTCGCAAAAAGGCCTCGCCCCATTTGCTGAGCCTAAAGGCTTGCATGGCTTCAAAAAAACCAGCAACTACCAGTAGCGCACCAAGATAAACAACTGAGATCAGTGTTGCGGTAAAGGCATACATGATACCGAGCGCTCCAATTACTGCTAATCCGGCACCAAGGAGAAAATACCACTTCCAATTCTCTTTAAGTTGTTGTAGGGCATTGCGTTGAATAAGGCGTATTTCTTCGTGAACTTGATGATCCATTACTATCTCCTTTTGATTTGCTATGTGATACTTTTTGTTTAAAGTAGCATTTCAAATAGAAATAAGTAAACAGTTTTGTGTGGATTATTTGCCGATGCAGAATGTTCTGAATATAGTTTCCATTCCCTGATCGGTTATCGACTTGCCGGTCAGTTCAGCGAAATCCGCGAGAGCTTCTTTGAGGTGGTATGAAACTAGTTCATAGGGGATATGCTCTTGGAGCATAGGAAGTAATGCGCAAAGTTTTTTTTCTAAACCGAGTATCAGGTTAAATTGCCGCTGATTAAGAAGAAAGGGTGCTTGAGCATTAGACAAGATTGCTTCTATTTTAGATTTGATTCCAGCCTCAAGTTGTGAAACGGTTGATTGTTGATGAACACTTGTATCCAGATGGGTGCTATGGGACGGCAAGCATAGCCCTTCTCCAGATGTGGGGAGATCAGCCTTGCTTTTTACGATAAGAATTTTATGTGCATAACGATTTGCGATATCGGTGTAAATTTCGATTTCATGTTGACCAAGCTGTTTACTGTGGTCATAAACCAGAAGAATGATATCGGCAAGTTGCGCTTCGTGTAGAGAGCGTTTAATCCCCTCTTGTTCTATAACATCGTTGGTTTCTCGTAATCCTGCTGTGTCTACCAGTGTCCAATACGTACCGTCGCGATAAACGCCAGCTTCAATGACATCGCGGGTTGTGCCGGCGATATCGGTGACAATGGCTCTATTTTTACCCAATAGTGCATTGAAGATTGACGATTTTCCAGCATTGACTGAACCAATAAGCGCGATACGAATCCCCTGGCGAATGTGTTGTTGTTGATCAAAGTTTTGTTTGAGAATGTTAATTTCTTTTAGCAGTGATTCAATAAGGTGTTTAATTTGAATGCCAAAATCAATTTCCTCGTCCAAAAATTCAAAGCTTGCTTCTGAAAGAGCTAGCGCTTTGTAAATTTCTTGCTCAAGGCGCGTAATGTGATGGGACAAGCTTCCTTCAAGCTGGGCAAGTGATTGTTTGAGCGCTTGTTGTGTATTGGCGTGAATAAGCTCATTGATTGCTTCCGCTTGTACTAAATCTATTTTTTTGTTCAGATAGGCGCGCTTTGCAAATTCGCCCTCTTGTGCGATGCGTGCTCCGCATGCGAGTACGCGTTGTACAATTGCCTCTATAATAAATTGATTATTGTGGCAGGTAATTTCCACGACATGTTCACCAGTAAACGTTCTCGGTGCATGCATCACAATAAACATAACTTGGTCAATATGATTATTATCTTGATCAACAATCCATCCTGCATGAACGGTGTGACTGGAAACTTCATCAAGCCGCTTGCGTGACGCAAGTCTACATAGATTAGAAGCGATCTGAAGTGCGTCATTCCCAGACAAACGTAAAAGCGCAAGTGCGCCCCTACCTTGAGGAGTGCATTGCGCTATGATGGTTTCTTGATGAAAAATGTTTTCTGTTGTGTTCATTATTATTTATTGGCGCTCACCACTGAGCAAAACTACGCGCGCATGTCTAAGTGGTCGCTTGAATTCTCGACGCAACGATTGGAGCATAAGAAAAGCGATGTTGCGGAACAAATGTTTTTCCTTGGCGGCATCGTTAATGAGTGGTGCAGAAAAATGAATTTTGAGTAGTTGTTTTTGTGTATCAAGAGAGAATTTAACATGTTGATAGCCAAGTGAGCGCAAAATATCTTGAAGCCAAGTTTGTACAAAATCACAGTGCTCTGTGGTCCAGAGTAATGAAATTTTTGCGGCTATTTCTGAATCTTTGGAGATTGTTGCAGGTGTTTTTGGTGTAGGCGAAGATTCTTGTATGCGCTCGCTTCTTTCCCGCTCTTGTTTTTTGAACTCTTTTGGTTGCGGGTGAGAGGTACGTGGTTGTTTTAGTTGGTCCGCATGCTTCTTAATGACTTTGCTTGTAGAATCTGGAACATCATTAAAAATAAAAGCGATTTTGGCAGGTTTACTGGTCATACCAAGAAAATTCTTTTCAGATTCTTGGAAGATTTTTATTGAAAATTGTTGAGGTTTTCCTGCTTTAATCCAGGCTAGTTCAACTGCTTTGGCAATAGAAGAGGCTTCTTGAATGATAGATTTCATAGAAGGTTTAATCCTTAAAAACGAAAAAGTACGATTGTTTTTTACTTTAACAGAAATCTGATGTTTTACAAAACTAGCAACGTTAAGATGAGTTCTATGGAGCGGGAAACGGGGGTCGAACCCGCGACCTTCGCCTTGGCAAGGCGACGCTCTACCACTGAGCTATTCCCGCGTAATTAGTCAAATGCTTGCTAAAAATGTAGCAGAATGAAGGGGATTGTCAATTTCGTAGCGATAATTCGCTGAATAATATTTATAGTTGACGGTTGTATTGGTTTAGTTTTTTCTAAAAGGGCACCATATAACCTATTTTAGGAGAATTATGATTGATTTTTTGCGAGGTACAGTGACTGATGTAGACGGGCATCGCATTGTGGTATCAGTTCATGGAATTGGATTCGCCATATCGGTTCCCATGGGATCGTGTTATCAAAAAGATCATGAGGCAACCATTTTGACCTATATGCATTGGAATCAAGAGCAAGGACCAAGCCTTTATGGTTTTTCCGCCGCATTGGAGCGCACTATTTTTGTGATGATTCTGGAATGTTCTGGTATTGGTCCCAAGATCGCACTTGCTGTGCTTGCTGATTTGGGCGTTGAGCGCTTTCTTGCTGCAGTGCAAAATGGTGCTGAAAAAGAGCTGAGTTCGGTGAGCGGCATAGGAGCAAAAAAAGCGGAGCAAATGATTGTACATCTTAAGCACAAAGTGGCTAAACTCATCAAATCTGGCGTATCTATTGCGCATGACGGTGCCTCAGTGCAATGGCAGGAAGTGGTGCAGGTACTTGAATCCTTGAATTATTCGAAGCCTGAAATTTCTGAGGCGATTAAATATGTGCGAGAAACGTATCAAAATAGCTCACCTACTTTTGACCAGCTTATACGGCATGCGCTATCTTTTCTGGCTAAAAAATCCTAGAATTAAAGATATCTACAAGCACATCTTCCGTGCATATTCATACTGATACATGCGGAGCTTTTTATGAGTATTTTAGAGATAGTAAATACCGTTAATGATTTTTTGGTAGTGCCGGCGACGTTTGTGTTTTTAGCTACTGCACTCATATTAACGGTGAGGATGAAATTTCCACAGATTCGTGCTTTTTCTCATTTTATAAGACTAGTGCGTCGTGGAGTTACAGAAAAAGGGGTTAATAATAAAACTGATACCATCAATCCCTTTCATGCACTCTTTACTGCTATGGCGACGACGTTGGGCATGGGTAATATTATTGGGCCATCTATTGCCATCATCACCGGAGGTCCCGGCGCCTTATTTTGGTTGTTGGTGTATGCGTTTTTTGGATCGGTCACTAAATTTACTGAAGTGGTATGTGCCCTTCACACGCGCGTTCGTATGCCGGATGGGCATATTGTTGGTGGCCCCATGGAATATCTAAGAAAAGTAAGTCCACTCGTGGCTTCTTGGTATGGCGTTGCAATGCTCTTTTTAATGGCCGGCTGGTCAGGATTACAGGCAAATACCTTGGCAGGAATTTTTGCTCAAGAAGCTATTCCTCATTGGATTACAGGATGCGCTCTCGCGTTGATCGTGTTGTTGGTTCTACGTGGTGGAGTAAGTCGCGTTGGTTATATTGCAAGCAAATTGGTTCCGGTTATGTCAGTTCTCTATATTTCATTTGCTCTTTTTATTCTTCTTAAAAATCCAATTGCTTTTAAGAATGCGCTCTTTCTTGTTTTTTCTAATATTTTTTCGCCTTCTGCAGCGCTGGGTGGATTTGTGGGCGCCACTGTTTGCCAGGCTATTCGCGCTGGTGTGTATAAAAGTATTTTTATCACAGAAGCTGGCTTAGGGACGTCTTCTATTCCTCATGCTATGGCTGATGTCAAAGTTCCAACAGATCAAGGAATCTTAGCGATGTTTTCTATGGGGGCGGACGCATTTTTATCACTTCTTTCCGGGTTCATGGTGCTGGTAACCGGTTTATGGCTTGACTGTGGCTTTAGTAATACACTCATGTACGAAGTATTTAAATTACACTCTCCGGTTATGGGGCGCTTTGTTCTTATGATGAGCATTATGTTGTTTGTGCTTACTACGGCCATTGGAAATTGCTTTAACGGTAGCCAAGCTTTTGCTTCATTCACTAAAAATCGCTGGATGTTGGTGTATCAACTTTTTGCAGTGGGCATTATATTTCTCGGATCGCTTATGAGTGTTCCTTTAATCTGGAGCATTATGGATACCGTATTAACTTTTGTAGCGATTCCTAATTTAATAGGTGTTCTCATTCTTGCCTATCGTAAGCCCGAGTGGTTTAAAATCTGAAACATTGTGTCAGTGCTCATGTTTTTTACGCTGCGCGTGTTTGTCGCGTTGAAGGTCATCTATTTCTTTTAAAAAATCATGCATAGTCGTGATTCGCTCATAATAACAGGCTAGTTTTATCGCATTATCAACAATTTTTTTCAGATCGGCAGGGCTTAATCCATCGGTTAAACGTGCAAGGGCTTCCAAATCAATATCTTGTTGAGCTATCTGTTCAGCATAATCCTGTTCGATAAGGGTTGATAAGTGGTGTTTGCGTTCGGACCATGTTGGTAGTTTAAATTCCATATGAATGCCAAATCTTCCTGATCGCGTGAGAGCTGGATCGAGGTCTCCAAGTTGCGAGTTGGTTGCTGCGATAAAGATAAGATTCGGGTTGTTATTTTTCTGTTCTATAATTGAAAGAAGTCGATTGAGGGTGGTGTGAATATGCTCCATGCCTCGCTCACCACGTCTGCGGGCAATAGTGTCAAATTCATCAAAAAATACCAGGCAGCGACCAAAGTGGTTTGTATAGCGTTCTGCTTGTTTGATAAGTTCTTCTAATTTTTTTTCAGATTCTCCGACATATTTGTCGAGCAATTGTGAGCAGTTAATTTCAAGTAATCCCGCGTGTAATTCCTTTGCAAATGCTCTCGCAGTAAATGTTTTCCCGGTTCCTGGTTCTCCTAAAAAAAGAATGCTCTGTTTAGCGTTAGAAAGTTTATTGGGATATTTTTCAGAATGCTTATATTGATCACAGAGTCTTTGAAGCGCCTCAGGTAATTCTCCTATATAGTTGATATCTATGGAATCAGGATCAATAATGCCCGATTCCTGAAGGCTCATTTTTTCAGCAAAAATTTCCAATATTTTCAGTTGCATCAGGCGGTCACTTGTTTTTTCAGCTATTCCCCGATAGGCCTCAAGGAGTTTTGATGAGTGAGGGCTGTGCATAATAAGTTGCTGAATTTGAGCTAAACACATTTGGTCAGGGATGTTGCCAAAGATTAATTGTTTTTTCTCCTCAATTCCCTGCGTTATTTTTTGAAGCATTGATTTGCTCAGTATGTTATCAAAGCCATTACCGGCTATTTGTTCATAAATCTCGTCGATAGGGATTCCTTGTAAATAAAGATCCTCTATAGTTTGGTAAAGTTCTAACAGCTTCGCTGCAAAAATAGGCATCATATTCTTGGTTTCACGCTCTAATCGATCACTGATGGTATTACTGAGATTGATCCAGAGTTGTTTAAAGGTGTCTAGATCTGAGGCCGAGCACGTGATGCCTTGTTGGGTAAGTTTCTGTAGCAGGTCTGTGTCATTTATTAATGGATTATTGATGATGAGTTTCAGGTAAGCGTCGTAAGCCAGAATACTGGTAGTCTGTTGCTCAGGGTTTACGACTAAGATTTCAGGCACTTGTTGAGGAATTGTTTGTGTCATGCAGCAAGTTTCTAAACAGCAGAACGCGAGTAACAAAATAATGTGTAACATGGCGGTTCCTAGATTTTTGTTGGCGAGATTTTATGGCTGCTACTGTTCAGGGAAGAAGCAGTATTGACATGTTCTTTTGGTGATAATCCTTGCAAGTATTTTTTAATACGCTTGCCGTTCGAGTTGTTTTCTAAATACTTGGTAACACTATAAGGCGGACGACATGGCCCATATTCAGGATCACGATCTGCTTGGGACACAATGGCAACAAGATGTTTTTGATTGTGGTGACGGTTGATACACAATAAAAATTTTGCATAATCAGGATCAATTTTTTCAAGGACTGCTGCGTGTTGTTCTAGTTTTGGATCGCCACCTAACATTTTATTGCGTCCTGAGAGACTATTGAAGGCATTGATGAAATGCGCAGCAACAGCGACCTCTTTTTCTTCATGCACATTGAGTCGATCGGCAGTTTGTATGGCTATCAATTCTCGCTTTGCCTCTTCAGGAGTGTAGTTGTAGCAAATCACCACATCTTTTGTTTTAACAATGAGTGAGACGATTCCTTGTATGCCAAGTTCACCGAGCTTTATTGCCACTGGAATCCCTAGATGGTATAAAATGGCTCCTGCTGGTTCAGTATAGGCGTCTGTTAATGTATTGCTGATCTTTGATCTAAATTCTGTGAATTGGTTAGAGTCAGAATTGGAAGAGGTATCCGAATCCATGGAGTGGCTTGTAGCGCTGCAAAGAGCGAGTGCTATTACAAGCATAAGTCGTTTTGTGTGCGCAAATTTCATGATATACCTTGATTAGAGTTTTTTTAACAATGTTACTTCTTTGCGCTTCATTACCTTGTAATCTTCATCCTTTATGTGATCATAACCCAGCAGATGACAAATACCGTGAACTAAAAGTACTTGCATGCGTTTTTCAAAAGATTGATTCCATCGCGCCAAATCATGGTGCACGTAGCTTGGCGCAATAATAAGATCACCAAGATTTCTGTCTTCCGGAGAGCGCGGAACAATGCGCTCTCCGGCTTTAAGCTCTGTGTGATAAGGAAAAGATAAGATATCGGTTACTTTGTCTTTATTGCGATAATCACGATTATACGCGCGAATTCGAATATCACTTGCAAGCCAAATGCCAAGATCATAATCATGATACCGCAAGGCGTTTAAAATCACTTGCGCGTCTTGGTGAAGTTTTTCAACATCAATTGATATTTTGCGTTGTGTGTTACGTATAGTGATCATGGCGCTCTATAGTGTTAATGCAATTAATGTAATGCGATCATTTTCTTTTTCTAAGTGCGCGTTTTCGAGCGACTCATTCTTGTACATGACTTCTGATGCATGGGTGACACCCTTGATGAGTTGTTCATAAGCACCAATTGCTTGCAATTGTTCTTGGCTTTCATGGTAAATAACTAATACGTCGATTGGTGCTTTAAGAGAAAATTGGTGTTCGCTCTTGAGTTTTCTGATAAGTGCGATCACGCCAATGAGCTGTCCTATAGTGTGTGCACTTGCAGGATAATTGAGTGGTATTTGATAATCAGCAAAACGAGTTTGATGAATCGACTGCATTTTTTCATGATTGCGATAGAGCTTCTGGTAAATTGTTTCTGTGATAAAAGGAACAAACGGTGCATAAAGTTGTAAGATACGCAAACCCACATGGTAAAGCGTCCAACGTGTAGCAGCGACTTCATGCGATTGATAACGTTCTGGGTTAAAGAGTTGGTCTTTTACCAATTCCAAATAATTGTCGCAAAAATACGACCAGAAGAATTTTTCTATTTGATCGAGAGCCAAAGAAAATTCTTGTTCGTTAAAATATTTATCATAGTGACTAAAGCAAGCAGTTGCGTGATGCAAGATCCATTCGTTTAATGCACCAAGTTCAGTTGAGGGTTTTTGTGCGTCTTGAGTAAGGTGCGGTGCGGTGAAAATAAATGCGTTCCACAATTTAGTAACAAGTCGCTGTCCTATTTTTATCTGTGCATCTGAAAAAGCAATATCTTGTCCAAGCCCTCCAGAAGCTGTCCAATAACGAATTGCATCGGCAGAATATGTTTGTAATAAATTTTCTGGTGCAAGTGCATTATGCTCTTTTGATTTAGAAATCTTTCCTTTAGTATCACTGAGCACGTGCCCTGAGATGACAATATTTTTCCATGGTATGGTTGCGTGATGCATCCATGTTTTGACGATAGTGTAAAATGCCCATGTTCTAATAATGTCATGCGCTTGGGGCCTCATACTCATAGGCATGAATTTTAGGATATCGGTGTCTTGAAACGGTGATTTTGCCGAGCGATTGAAATAGGTGTAGCAAATATATGGTGTTAATGAAGAAGTGTTCCAGGTGTCCATAACATCTGTGTCAGGAACTATTTGCGTGCTGCCACAGTTGGTGCATGCCTCTTGCGGATAAGCAGTTTCTTGTGGATCTATAGGTAGTGCGCTTGTATAGGCAAGGAGAATTTCTTTACACTGCATACAATGCCACACGGGAAATGGTATGCCAAAAAAACGTTGCCGCGAAAGGCACCAGTCCCAACCAAGATTGGCTACCCAATCGCGATAGCGTGATTTCATGAATGTTGGATACCAATTAATTTCGTCTGCTAGTGCGAGAAATTTTTCTTTGAGCCCTAAAATGCGTAAAAACCATTGTGGTAATGCCAAGAACTCAATGTCTTTTTTGCATCGTTCATGCACATTAACGGCATGGCGAATTGGCGTTTGCCGCAGAAGGAGTCCGCGTAGGCGCAATTCTTCAAGAATCTTTTCGCGTGCTGCAGTGACGCGTAATCCAGCAAGTAGACCGGTCTCAGGGAGCCATTTGCCATCTTGGCCGATCGAAGGTTTATAGGGTAAATCAAACTTTTTGTACCACTGTATGTCTGTCTTATCGCCGAACGTACAACACATTACCAGGCCTGTTCCCTTTTCTATAATGACTTGTTCATCTTCTCGTATGGGAACTAGAAAATCAAAGACAGGGACTTTTGCGAATGTGTCTTTTAGGTGTTGATAGCGGATGTCATGAGGATTGTAGAGTAAAGCGACACAGGAAAATAGTAATTCTGGCCGTGTAGTACCGATAATGAGGTCATTCCCTTGCTCATCGCTAAAAACGATATCATTGAAATGTGATTGTTTTTCTTCGTCATCAAGTTCTGCCTGAGCCACGGTAGTTCGGCAGGTGGTGCAAAAGGGAGACGCTTCATATTTGCGATAGACATAGCCTTTTTTGTAGAGCTCTATAAAGGATTCCTGTGATATCTTGCGTGAAGAGTCTGAAATAGTTGAGTAACATGCATCCCAATCAACCGATAATCCCATGCGTTGCCAAAGATTTTTGAATATTTCTCCAGCAAGCTTAGTTTCTTGTGAGCATAGAGCAATGAATTCTGATCGTGACATGCCATGCGCGAATACATTTAGTTTTTTTTCAACGTAGCGCTCGGTTGGTAGGCCATTGTCATCAAAACCAAAAGGATAAAAAACACTATAGCCACTCATGCGTTTGTAGCGTGCAAGAATGTCAGTTTGTGTGTATGAAAAAATGTGACCGATGTGTAGGCTGCCGGAAACGGTTGGTGGTGGCGTGTCTATACTGTAGAGTTGTCCTGGATTATTTTCCGCTTTGTAAGTCTTGTGTTGTTCCCATAATTGTAGTGCTTCTTTTTCTGCACTTAAATGATCATAGCGTTTTTCCATAATGGCAATTTCACCGCAAATTAAAAGAAACAGATTTTTAAATTAGCTTAAAGATAAACAAGGTATTGGTAAAGCAGACCTACCGCATTGTAATGCGCACGAAAACAACAAGAGGTACGCTAGTTACTATTTGCGCCTTGAGAGTATTTCTTCAATAAAAGAAACAATCTGATTCAACTCAAGATACTGTTCGCGGTTATCACGCATAAACGTAGCAATGGTAGTATCAGGTAATCCAAGCTCCTTAAGAAAAATCTCAGCCTTGCTACGCTCAATCAGAAATGTTTCCTGGGTCAAAAGATCTACTCCCTTTAATGAATTTAGAAATTTTGGTAAGAAATCTTGTTCTTTAGATTTCCAATAGTGCCACGATTCTTCGAGAGTTCGCGTTGTAATATCGGGATTTATAAGAGTGGGCTCATTACCCTTTGCTGGCTGGAGTAATATATTTACAGGTTGTTTTCGTATTAGTTGTCTGATATTTGGTAATGATCCCGTGCTAAAAAATACTGGGAGGGCATATTCAGGATTAGTTGATAACTCAACGGGGGTGCGGTCCTCTAGAGAGTATGAGTGCTTTTGTTGTTCAGAAAGCGCTGCAAGGTGTTGCCTCATAGACTCCTGTCGTCGTCGTTCAACCTCTTCATTGATGAGTGCTTGTACTTGTTCTTGTGTTATGCCATCTGGACTATTTAATTCTGGTTGTGCCTGATTGATGATGGTCTGAATCAAGTTTTCAGGTACTGCTTCAGTGGTATAAATTGCTGAAACGATTTTGGTGATTAGGGTGTGCAACTCTACTGGATCGTGTATCACTAAATAGGTAATAAGATGTGTTGGAACTCCGATAATGCGTAGGCTACGATTTAGTGTTGATGGGATTTGTAAAGGTGCAACCAGAGGATTGCTACTTAGATTGAGCGTTGTTAACCGACTAAGCCCTTGTAAGTCTGGTGGAATGGCAATCTGGTTGTTGCTAAGATAGAGGTTGCGCAGTTGTGTAAGATTGGTTAATACAGGAGATGAGGTGAGCTGATTGTTGGACAGACCTAGGGTCCATAGATTATTGAGCCCAACCAAAATTGGAGGCGTTGTGAGTCGATTATGTGACAAAAAGAGCTCAGTAAGGTTTGTGAGACCAGATAGATTAAGAGATCCGGTTAATTGGTTATTAGTGAGTTTAAGGGTTTTTAGTTGTTCAAGATGTGCCATAGAGAGTAATGAGCTGATCTGATTATTAGAAACATTGAGCTCTTTAATAGTTTGAATCGATGTAAGATCCGGTATCTCATGGAGTGCGTTAAAAGCTAAGTTGAGCTTCTCTAAGTTATTGGCACCAGAAATACTTGGCGGTTGAGTTAACCCATTATTTGCTAAATGCAGTTCTTTCAAGCTCGCTGGCAGTTTTAGTTGTAAGCTAACGTTGGCCAAGTCATTGCCTGTAATTTCGAGCTTTTGAAGATTATGAAATCCGGCGAGGTCAGGCAGGGCTCCAAACCGCGCGCTTTCTATGATGATCTCAGTAATCTGTTGTCTAGCCGCATCATTGATGCCGTTAAGCAGGGTTTGTAATACGGACGTTCCCTCTTCGGGAGTTTTTAACCAATTTCTAAAATTTAACAATAGTGCTGGTGGTGGATTATCATTTATCGACTGAATGGTCGATTGAAGCTTTTGATCACTCTGTATATCAAAAGCCGCGGTTTGCTGAATTATGGATGAGATTAAAAGAACCATTGTTACAAGTTTGTATGTTCCGTTCATAATTATTACCCTTTTTTCAGTATCATCAAAAATAGTCATTTATTTATAATAGTATTTTTTAAATCGGACATAAGTCAAGAATTGAGCCTTGTGCATAAGCTTGCAATGATAGGTCGAAAAAGGGTGTTTAGGGTGTAGCTATTTAAAAAACAATCCCCAGAAAGAATTCTCCTGGGGATAGCAGTATGATAATTAGTCGCTAGTTAAGTTTTGTGATAGATGGTTGAGGGCTTATTTTACGGTTTTTGAGAATTATTGTAAGAGGCTCAAGTCGTCTCAGCTTGCTTGCCATTTTTTTAAAAATCCGTAATTCTTCTGCAGTTTTACCAGTTGGGAGCAATGAATGATCGGTAATGAATGTTGATTGTTCAGAATTGGTCTCAATAATCTGGTATTGTTTCCCATCAATCGTGGTTGCCGTGCAAATGGTGAAATTAATCTGAGCTTCATTCATCATGCTATAAGGTGAAAGTTCTTTGGGGGTGATATCAAGTGGTTGCTCATGTGTCGAAAATGAGTGAAGAATTATAGTATGGCCAGTTTTGTTTTCAATGATTCCACACGTTATTTTGCCTGATGCTAGTAAAACGATTATAGCTGTCGATAGCAGTCGATACAACATGGAGTAATCCTCTGATTATGATGTTTTTATCTTGATTGCATTGAGTTGTGTGAGCATGATGCGGGCACCTTCTTTTATCTTATCTGCTCCTGGATTATTACCAAAATTGAGCTGTACTAGTTCGTTGAGGAGAGTGCGCGCCAAATCTATTTTGCCTAATTTTTCTAGGCATTGCGCACGGCGCACGTAGAGCTGTGGAAGATTTGTTTTTGAGGGATCAAGTTTTTCAAACCAGGTTAGGGCAGCTTTGTAATCATTCATTACGTAATACGTTTCACCGAGATTAAAGAGCGCCTGTGTGGTATATAGTCCATCAGCAGTAGTTTTTTTATAGCATGAAATTGCTTGGTCATAGTGTTTGGCCATAAAGTGGGCATTTCCTAAGTTGAACAGTATACCGGGATAATTTGGATTGATTTTTAGCGTTTTTTCGAATGCAAAAATTGCATCATCAAATTTTTTCAATTCTAGACTGGCTCGTCCATAGGTAGCAAAGCCATGCTCGTTATCGAAATCTCCTTTGAGGCACGCATTTTTAAAACACTCCCAAGCTTTTTCAGGTTCTTTCTTTTGAGTATATAATTTGCCGAGATTATAGTGAGCTTTACCGTAGTAAGGACGCAGTTTAAGCGCGGTATTCAGGGCCTTTTCGGCATGATCGATTCCCCCTTTTTGTAAATAAAATGAAGCGATATTGTTGTATCCTTCTGGATAATAAGGGTTTATCTTGATTCCTTCTTTAAGCGCCTCAATGGCAGCATCTACATTGCCAAGATTTGCATATGCAACAGCAAGATTATTCCATGGATCAGGATAATTTTTATCCATGCTGATTGCTTTTTTAAAATATCCTACCGCTTCATCGAATTTGCGTAATGATTGCGAAAGTTCCACGCCGTAATTATTGTAAGCGCGTGCTTTATTGGGGGCATTTTGTATCATATTTGCCCAAAATTCCATGCCTGAGTGCCAGACTAAATTTCGTTGCATAGTTCCAAGGCCGAGTAGTACTACACAAGTGGAAATGATGGCAAATCTACTAAAGCGAGTAAAAAATGGCTGATGCACATAGCTGGTTAACTGTGTTATTAAGTAAACGATCCCGGTTGCAAGTACTAATAACCAACCACATGATGCGGTGTATGTTTTGTAATCAACGAGAAGTTCTGGCGAAGGGATAATACTTGAGCGGGGTAGGATGGCAAGAAAAAACCAAAGGAATCCAAATGCCAATGGTGAAATTTTATTTTGCCTAAGTAGAGATAGTACGAATAAGCCTATTACAAATAACCCTAGGAATGGTAGCAAGCTATCAAGCGCAAAAAAACTGTTTGAGAGTACCCAATCATACTCGACGCTAATAAAGAATGGCCATACAAAGATCCATAGATAATGCAGAATTACTTTAAACTGTGAGATAAAAAATAGGTATGGTGTTATAACATCATTAGGTTGAGCTGTGATAACGTTACCAATATTATTTTTGGCAACTTTTTGTAGTCCTAATATTTCGGTAAAAAATGTTGGCTTTAAAAACCAGGCATAAATACCGCACATCAGAAGCATCAGCGTACCGTGAAGGAAGAATCTTTTTTTGAATGAACACCAGTCTCCTTGCGCTACAAAAAACCAATCGATAAGTGCAAGTAGCGCAGGTGCGATAATAGCGATTTCCTTGGTGCCACATGCGAGTATCGCACTTATAAAGAGCCCGCAGATATATACTGTTTTTATTATTGTGTTAGATGTATACGCGGCATGAACGAAGCAAAGCGCCATGGAAAGAATGGCCATCAAAGCAAGGCCTTCAAGCTGGCCTTGTATGACATAAGAAACTGTTTGCGTTTGTACAGGATGTAGTAAGAATAGTGCGGTTGTAAGAAATGCTATAGACAAAGCATGGCGAGTAAAGAAATGCTGTGTGCGAGTTCTTGTTAACACTGCCATAAGAAGAAAGAACAATAACGTGCCATTGATGATATGAATGATGAGATCGCCAACACGGTACGAAAATGGGTCAAATCCACCAATTTGGTAATGTATCGCATTAAGCCAATAACTAATCCATCGAGTTCCGGTAAAAAAAAGTGACTGGAGCGTGTTGTGTCGGATGCTAAAGTGCTTGGTGATATTAGCTATATCATCAAACTGAAAACTATAATGGAGCGATGGATAATAAAATATCGCAGTTATGAGCGCAAGAATACAAGGTGGCACTAGATAGTGCCACCAGGATAATGTGTTTTGCGTGTGGCGGTCTGGTTGTAAATTGGTTTTTGATGCAGACATGTTAAGGCTCCTTTTTAAGTACCATGTTCTGGCAAGAATAAAATCAACGCCAGAATAGCGAACGTGGTAATTTAATCAATAATGTGATTTGCCAAAGGTGTTGGAGTCGGCCAATTGACCATGCCGGCTATTTGTCATACCCTTAATTCTGTATTTTCTTCGTATTTAACACACAGATGGGGGCATATGCTTACCGTAGAACAGGTAACTTTTTTAAGCAGTATGTTGGCGACTTTTATGGCCAACGCAATGGCGGTTATTCTAGTTGGCTATATACGAGCAAGAATCGCGGCTTATTTTGGTGACGATACTGCTGAACAACTTGGGTTTGCCTCACTAAATCCGCTTGTGCATATCGATGTTATTTTTCTCATTAGTTTTATGATTTTTGGAATAGGAATTGGTCAGTATCCTATGATTGATCGGGATTATATGTATCGACCATATGCTACGCTTAAATATTATCTGGCCTCTTTTGCTAATACCATCGCGTATTTATTAATGGCGATTTTTTCATTAGTGGCCCTTCTTGTGATATTTGGTCCATCGATACTGGCCTTATTTAGTACTGTAGCGTCAGCAGATGTTTCAGTAATGAATCATTATCACAATATTTCATCCTTTTCTCTTTCCTTGGCTTTAGTTGGCGCTGCCATGGTTTATATTGCAAGCAGACTGGTTATTTTTAGTCTTGTTATCAATCTATTTCATATGGTTGCTCTTCCTTTTATCACCTCATTCGTAGGGGAAAGCAGATATAAGGATTTATTAATCTTTGGTAGTTCAATAGTTTTTCTTCTTCTTTCTTTTGATGTATTGCGCTGGCTGACTGCGTGGATTATTCTTGGCACCGGATACACCATTGCTCTTTTGCTTGGTATGGGATTGTAGCATCAATTACTAGCATGCATCTTATTGAAGTAGGCCGTTTTTCAGTTATATAGCTATGGATATTTATGAAGCACAATCATGAACAAATTTTACAGATTATTAAATCGGGAACACAGGCTGTACTACCAGAGAGTGATTTGCTAAAAAAACTTTCTGCGGGGAAAAAATTAAAAATTAAACTTGGGATGGATCCAACATCTCCGGATTTACATTTAGGGCATGCGGTAGTGCTCAGTAAATTACGTCAATTTCAAGATCTTGGACATGAAGTTATCTTTCTCATTGGAAATTTTACTGCACGCATTGGTGATCCGACAGGCAAATCAAAAACACGCCCACCATTGAGCGAAAAAGAGATAGAAGATAATACACGTACCTATTTTGCTCAAGTGAGCAGAATTTTAAATCCAGATAAAGTAAGTGTTTTATACAATGCTGAATGGTTAGATACGCTTGCGTTGAAAGATTTTGTGCAAATTTGTGCACGCACAACTGTTGCGCGAATTATCGAACGCGAAGATTTTGCAAATCGTCTTCGACATGGTCAACCAGTGGCGTTTCATGAGTTGCTCTATCCTATATTCCAAGCCTATGATTCAGTAGCGTTATTTTCAGATGTTGAGCTTGGCGGAACAGATCAAACATTTAATATGATGTTAGGCCGTTTTTTGCAGGAGCAGTTTCATCAAGAGCCACAAGTCGTCATTACAATGCCTCTGTTAGAGGGGTTGGATGGTGTCCAAAAAATGTCAAAATCCTTGGGGAATGCCATAGGACTTAATGATCCTGCTGACCAAGCGTATGGTAAATTGATGTCTATTTCTGATCAACTCATGTGGCGCTATAGTGAATTACTACTAAATAGCGCGCCAGAAGAGCTTGCCAGATTGCGAGCTCAGATTGATGGTGGTGATGTGCATCCTATGGCGCTAAAAAAACAGATAGCCTACGATATAGTTGCCAAATTTTGGTCACCTGAAGAAGCGCGCCATGGACAGGAGAAATTCGAAGCATTATTCCAAAACAAGGATTACTCCAAGGCTGTTCCGGTTGTTTTCCCTATAGAAGTTCCCAATCCTGCTTGGATTGTTGATATGCTTAAACATATGGGTGCGGTGCAAACTTCATCGGAAGCAAAGCGGTTGATTGAGGCAGGCGCGGTAGTAGTTGCAGAAGAGGTAGTACGAGACTTCAAAGCTCAGATAACTTGGAAGCAAGGAATGACAATTAAGGTCGGTAAGCATCGAATTTATGTGATTAAGCATTAATGGTTAACCGATTTAGGACATGAATAGCGCAGCGGAGAGTTTTCAATTTGAAAATTCTCCGCTTGTGTTTAGAGCCGTTGCTCATTTTTGTAAGTCTGGGTATCCTAAGAAATATCGATAGAAGATATGCGGAGGTTCATGTCGATGAATAGGTTTAATGCTATTTTAATATCCATAATTTGTTCGATCTGGTCTATGCACGCTCAAGAATTGAGCATACCTGAAGCGATTCGTCAACGTTATACTTGTGAGTTAGAGCAAGAGCGCACTAGTCTTATTAAAATTCTATTGCGCATTTTTAATGTAAATGATCAGGATTGGCAACAAGAGTTGATTCAAACCCGTCGCGATTGTGGCGAAAGGGATGAGGCTTTCAAGGCTCGATATGCACGTATGTATGATCACATAAATCCAGAACTTGAGGCTCGATTTCATGCGTTGTTACGCGTTCAAGGTGTTAATGATAGCGATGTGGTTATAGTCAATAATGGAGAGGCTCCTGAGGCAGGTCATAAGTTTGTAGGGTGTTCGAGGCGATCTTTTGATTCGATGAATCTTACGATCAAGGAGCAAGATGCGTTATTACTTCACGAGATCGCTCATGTTATTTACGAAGACGCAGCGGTGTGGAACGCATTGCACTCTCTTTTAGAAAAAACCTCTTGGTACCGAAAAGCAGCAGCCTTTCCACTTATGGTCAGATGGCATCGGTTTAGTGAGCGGCGCGCAGATTTAACAGCGTGTCTTGCGGGTTATTCATACGCACGAGCTTTAGAGGAGGCGCTGCGAAAAATTGCACCCTTTTCATCAACTATTCAAACCTCTCATCCAACGTTTAAATCACGAGAGCGCTATATACAAGCCTTTTGTGAGCAGGTTGTATGCGCTGCCACCACTGATGGTGCCGTTTCTGTAACAAAGTCCTGAATAGCATTGAGGTGTTGTCGTAGCACTTTTGGATTGTGCTCAAACTCGCGATCACAGCTGAGCGTGAGTACTGGAATTTTTTTTAGTTCCGGGAGTATATGTTCTTTCTTAATGAGAAATGATTCATGCCGTTCATGAATTTGTTGTAAGTATCCAAGAGAAAATTCCTCCTCACCTATTCGTTTACGCTTTGCAATACGCGTATGTGCAATAGCAGGATCTACGCGTAAATAAATAAATCCAAGTGGAGGTTGACAGGTGTTTGGGACAAGAAAATTAAACCACTCGTTATACATCTTCCATTCTAATTCATTCATGTAACGTTGGTTGTAGCTATTTAAGGCAAAACAATAGTGTCCAGAGTAAATGGAGCGTTCTAAAATTCTCAACTTATTTGGTTCTTGTTGTTGAGTTAGGTGATCCTTGACGCGACACATCATCGTGAGTGTTTCGAAAGAATACGCCCAGCGTTTTGGATTGTGGCAAAAATTGGTCAAAATTGATTCCCCATGTACCGGATGTTGCCAGGTGGCAAGTGGTTCTAAAATCACTTGCAGATGTGGCAGATGTTGTGCAACAAGTTTTAAAAATGTTGATTTTCCGGCACCAATATTGCCTTCTAAAATATACATACTATTATTTCCGTGTATAAGGGGGTTTATGGCTTCCAGTATATCATGCAGGGATGTTGACTCAATAAACAATTTAGTCGATAACTATGCGTGGAATGTCTTTATGGATTCGTGTCAATATCTCACGTGGGTTAAAACTGTGTATACGCTGTGCCAGCTCATGAGGCGTAATACCAGGGTGATCAGCCAGCAAAAGCACCGTATCGCCAACGATTGCTTGGGGAATATGAGTAATATCAACTAACGTTACATTCATGCAGACACGCCCCAAAACTGGCGCTGCGATATTGCGGATGATGACGCTGCCATTATTAGAGTTTCGTCGATCATAACCCTCATAGTAGCCAATCGGTAGGAGCGCAACTCTTGTTGGTTGTTGAATGGTAAATGTGCGATCATAACCGATAGTGATGCCTGCTGGCAGGGTACGAATATAGGTAATGCGTGTTTTCCAGCATGCGACATGCTTGAGGTTGAAATCAGGATGGCGCTTCTGTGTGTTTATGTATGCTGATTCTGATGGCCATATTCCGTACAGTCCGATACCAACGCGTGCCATGGTACAAGTATTGTCATCGAGTAATGTTACAGCTGCACTATTTGAGCAGTGTCTAATTGGTATTGCAACGCCGGATGATGTGATTTTTTCAATAAGTTGAGTGAATATACGGTGCTGTTCGATGGTGAATGTTTGGTCTTCATGTTGAGATTGCGCAAAATGAGTAAATATTCCCTGTAGGTTGACGCCGGAAAGGGTCTGTGCGTAGCGGATAAAATCAAGCGCTTCTTCAGGAATTAGGCCGAATCTTGAAAGTCCGGTATCTATTTTCAGATGTATTGGTAGAGGCGAGCCATGACGTAAGCCAACTGTGTTAGCATGTTCTAAAAAATCCTTTTCATAGCATATAAAGGCAATGTTCTTGTTGATGATTGTATCTAGTGGTGCATCGACATGTCCCAAAACGAGTATTGGTTTCGTGATGTTGTGATTGCGTAAAAAAAGTGCTTCGGACAAATTTGAAACACAGAGCCAGTCGACTTCTTTATTTTCTTGGCAGATGTGTGCTATGGGCAATTGACCATGCCCATAGGCATCACTTTTAATCACTGCTGCAAGTTGTTTCGACCCAAGTGCTCGTTTGTATTGGTGGATATTATGATTTAGAGCATTTTTACTAATTTCGATCCAGCTGAGCGGAGAGGTATTCATGGTGATATCCAAGCTTCAAAAATATGTCAGAAAGATACGTGGATAAAATGAGTATACCAAAAATACCTAACACTCATGAGTAATTTGATTATGTGGCTTAATTATTTTTTTGGGTTGACCAGATATTGGTGAGCTTATGCGTACGTAATTTCCAATTTTTATAGGCAGCTGCGGTTTCCACTATGCCGTATGCATGCTGAGTAAGAAGTTTGTCTTCATTGAAGCGCTTGTTTTCTATTCCTACACCCAATGTTACGACCACTCCTTCTGGAAGGTTATCGGTATTAAAATCTTGACTACCCTCTGCTATCCATAGCTTGGCGATTCCTTTATGGTTAGGGGTTTTCCTGGCAGTATCGTGAATAAGCCGCATCATGTCCACATTGATACCATATCCATTGATACCACCATGTTGATGTCCACGAATGTTTCCCTGAACAAGCGATGTTGCCGTTGAATGCTCTTTAAATAAGTCTTTGGTATCTTGTTCTCCACGAACAGGACCTCTACCTTCGGCGATGTAGCTAGAAGAACCCAACTCAGGATCATAATCAGTCCACATGGATTCGACCGTGTGGTATAAGCTGTTATTTGGTAATTCTTTTATGATAGTACATGCATGTGATAGTTCACTATCTAATAAGTTATGGTGACAAGAACGGGCTTGTGTTTCAATGCCCGCGTGGGAGAAAAGGAGGTAGTTGGTTTTTGTTTGCACGTCATTTTCCGGTGATTCTTTGCAGCCCATAAAACCTTCAGCAGGCATGAGATCAAACATGCGACAGATATTTTTAAAAAGATTATGTGTATGTTTTTTATCACCAAATTTTTGTACTAATTCTGTATGAAATCCATAGAATGAAGCAATCCCAGCCTCTTCATGATTACCGCGTAGAGTAACCACGTTGTGAGGGTTTGCAAGTTTGAGGCGTAGAATTGTGTATAAACACTCGAGCCCATAATTGCCACGATCAATATAGTCTCCCAGCATAACCGCAAAAATATTTTGACGAGTTAGCTTAAAATCGTCGCCGATATAGCCTTTATTTTTTAAATCGCTTAAGAAAGCTTTAAGAGACAATGCATCTCCATGCATATCGCCATAGGTTATGATTTCACTTGATGGTTCTACAACAATTTTTTCTGCGAATACTTTATTGTTATGGATGGTGTTTTCTGGATAACTTTCTTGGAAAAAAGGTGAATCTTGTTGTGGCTTTTCTCCAATCCATGCCATTTTTTGATAATGGTTGCGAAGCATAGAAATGCTTGCCTGTAGAAGACTTGTCATCTCGTCTAATGATATGCAGTCTTTTGTAGGTTTTTTTCCTGTGTAGTCATCAACTTCCAAGTTTGGCACAATGGTTGCTAATTTATTAAGCCAACTTGTTAATGTAGGGGATTGATAGTGTGTTTGATGCAAAATAACATCGAGCTCTTCAGATTCTTGAAGATGAGGATGCGGTACTACGGTAACTGGGTTTGATTCTTCTAATTCAGGCGATATTTTCTTTGATGTCTGTGTATCAGAAGATTCGTTTAATAAGTGCAATAGAGTGGCTGCTTTAGATTCTTGTTCTGATATGGACCATTCCTCCGATACTGATGATTCTTCGGATGACAATGCTTGAAATAAACGCGAAAAAATTCCTGCATACGCACCGTGTGGTATTATTGCCACGCAAATAACAGAAGCAAGAATGGCAAGGTGTATCTGTCTTTTCATATATCGGGCTCCAATAACATCTATATTAAAATAAAAATATGAGTACAAAAAGGTTATCTGTTTGTGCGGCCTTGGTCAAAGCTGTGCTGGATTAAGTTCTTCTTGGCGACGCGCTAAAGCTAGTTGGGATGGTATAATATCATCGGGGAACATTAAATGTTTAGCGTCAATCTTCCAGTCGCTAATCTCTTCGTCCGTGGTTAGCTTGCCATACGCAAGATATTTTAGGTCAAAATTACCATTGGGTTGCCAAGCATTAAACGAAATATCTGGAGCAACACCAAATTTTATCACTGCTCCGTCCCATAAGTGGTTCGTGTTGTGTAATGGATCCGAAGGGGACAGCCAGAGCTTCGCTATTCCTTGATGTTGCGGAGTTTTGTTTTTGATATCGTATATCAGTTTCATCATGGAATTTTTTGTTAATATCCCATGCTGATGAGCTCCAATGATGCAAAAAACTTTGTGTAAATCAGTTGAATATTGTTGCAATAACGCCGTAGATTCCTCTTGACTGAGAGATCGACCGCGATTTTTAATTAGATGTGTTGCAGTATTTGGATCAGTATTAAAATCACACCACAAAAACCCTAGTGAACTAAATGCCTTTGTGATGATACCGGAGTCACTATCTCGAGTTTCAAGAAGTGATGGATCCAGTAATTCATATGCATGTGGTTCTGGATCAGTCAGAATTTTTTTTGCTGAGTAATGGGGTTCTAAGCCAGCATGACAGCAATTTGCATAGTGAGTTAATTCTGATTTTTGATTTCTGCATCCTAAAAAAAGAGCAACCGGCATTAAGTCAAACGCGCGGTGGGTATCAGACATGATTTCTTTTGCCTGGGAGGCATCATATTTATCAAAAAGTTCTTGTTCAAATCCATATCTACAGGTTACACTGCTGTCTTCGTGATTACCGCGCAGCAAGATGACATGCGTATCATTTGCTAGTTTTAGTCGATATAAGAGATAAAGACATTCGATGCCGTAATATCCTCGATCGACATAGTCACCCAAAAAAACCATATAGGTATTTGGTTTAAGTTTTAGGTCATTGTCTAGGTAGCCATCTTTAATGAGTGTGTTGGCTAAGGCCCCTAATGATAAGATATCGCCGTGCAAATCGCCACATAGGATTACGGTTGATCCCGGTTCAACTACTTTTTTTTCTACATAAGTAAGATAGTTGTGATAAGCCAAATATTCTGGTAAATAATTGATTTTTAAAAAAAGAGGATGCTGTTTTGGAGTTTCTCCTACCCAATGAGCCTGGGATAATGCTTGGGTAATTCGACAGATTGAAGCTCTTAGGAGAGCTCTAATTTCCCCAGCAGATATAATCGGTCTTTCAACATAATAATTCCCCCTAGGAATAGCAATGTTAGGACGTACTTTTTTGATCTGTTCATAAAGAGAGGGGAAGGACTTGTAGGGGGTAGTTTCTAAAAAATGTTCGGATTGTTCCTGAAGTTGTTTATCCGCTACTACAAATAGTTCATTTTGCATGACTGCCATGCTATCCAATGTTTCAGATTCTTCGAACGCTTGGCGCATGAGATCTGCATCGGATTGATTTGTTTGAGAACGCTTCTTGGTGACTGTGAGGTAGCGCATTAGCTTGTTGAGAAATGATGCGGTATGAAGATTGTCTTGTTCTGATGTCTCTTGAGAAAATTCGGTTAAATTTTCGGTAAGTCCAGTAAAGAGTGAGTTTGAATATGTGAGCATGATGATCAAGATGAGTTGTAGGCGTCTTGTACCTAAGATCCACATGGGCCCCTCCTGTTTTAAAGGTATTTTGGGGTAACGAGGTTTGTCTATATTACCATAGGATAGCTTGTTGATCTCGTTTCTAACAGTATTTATAAAAATGCTCCCAAATCTTTTGGGTGGCCAGTGGTCATGAAGAGTTAATAAAATGTTTCAAAGTAGATTACTATAAAAAGTATACGACGGAATATTTGACGGTTTCAAGTGGTTAGTTTTGGTTTTATGGCTAATACGTGATAAATTAATAATGAAAAGATTTTAAGTCATTTTTTATATTGAAATGTAAGTATGAATAAATCATCTAAACAGGTCCAAGGCGAGCTTATCTATGGCATTCATCCCGTGATCGAGGTGCTTAAGGCAAAACGGAGAAAAGTGATAAGCATTTACACTACTCGTCCAGAGCCTAAGAGTTGGTCGATGATTGTTAAGTTGTTACCCAAGCATGTACAGATACAATATGTTGCACGGGAAGTTCTTAACAAGATGGCTACCACTACGGATCACCAGGGTGTTGTTGCCTGGGTTCAACCATTTGTATTGCGTAAAAAATTCTTTGATTCCAATAATCAACGCTACCTTTTAATGCTTGATGGCATTCAAGACACGCGTAACGTCGGTGCCATCCTGCGCTCGGCCTATTGTGTGGGTGTGGATGGTGTTATCATGTGCAAAAAAGGTGGCGCTCCTATTAATGCCTCAACACTTAAGGCATCTGCAGGACTCGCTGAGTATATGGAAATTTATGAAGCAACCTCTGCAGAAGCAGCAGTTCAATTATTGAAGGATGCTGGCTACGCCATTTATCTTGCAACTCTTGGAGGAGAAAACGCTGCGAACCCCACCTATCAAGAACCGCTTTGCCTGGTCATTGGTAATGAGGCTGTCGGTATTTCAAAAGGCATTTTGAAAAGTGGAAAACAAATTACATTACCTCAGCGCATGCCTGATATTTCTTATAATGCATCGGTTGCAGCGGGTGTCTTGTTATTTTTGATCGGCACTCAGAATAAAAGAATTTGAAACATGCTATTGATGTAAATAAATAAGGAGCAGTAGGTTGACGGGATAATCATCAACCTACTGCTCCTATGTTAATATTTGTTTTCTATCCCTCTTATTCGGCATATGCGGGAATTTGTTTGAATTCAGTTGTGGCATTCGATATATATGGAGCATCATCGGCCATATTAAGCGGTTTTACGTGTCCTGCTACACCACTAAGTAATCCTGAACAAACTTCTTTTAACTTATAATTCGCAATTTCTATGTAGTCTTGCACAGGAACTTTTTTCATTCTTAGCAGTGTGATGTTAACAGGAGTGTTCCATCCGCCGCCCGTTGCCTTATCTTTCTCGATAACTTCGTAAAGATGAATATGGTAATCTTTGTTATCAAAAATGTAGGTTTGATCTTCAGCCAATCCGACACGGCCCACGGTACCTAACTTGTATGGTGGTTTTTGTCCTAGTGGTGACCAACCTGGGTAATTCCATAATTCGGCAACAAGCACAAAGCGAGGGATGGAGAATTGCTCCTTTGTTTCAGGATCGTACACGGGTACATACTCAGCATATTCGGCTTTTTTCGCTTTAAGAGTTAAATATCCACAGAGTCTCGCTGCAATTAAGCCCGAGCGCACACGGATATACTGACTTTCTCCACTGCCAACCACTTCAAAATGGCCATCATCTGCTCGTAGCGAGATTGAACTGATAGCAAAGGCAAGTGTAAGAACGCTAAATTTTTTAAACGACATATTCTAGTCTCCTAAGTTAATGAGGTTATTTTGGGCGTTATTTCTATTTTTCAGGATACAGGTTGTTATTTCAGATTGTCAATAAACTCCATCTGGTCTGGTTTGAATTAATGTAGCCTCATTATTTGCGAAATGTCTTTGGCCAAAGAATGAAGTCGTGGTGGTGAGCCTTGCTATCGAGCTTGCTTATCGCTTAAGCTGATCAAGATTTTATCCTGTGTCCAACGGAGAATAAAAATGGCATCTCTTATAGATAAATTGAGCTCATTTGGAGAACATCATCAGCTTTTGGTGGCCCTGGCGGCTGCTTTTGGTATCGTTGCGGTAACATGGGGAACTGAAAGGCTTTTAGAGGAATATGTTTTGCCCAAGAAAAAGCCCTATAGCTATTTTGTTGCTATAGGTGGTGGACTTGCTCTTCTGTGGGTGACCAAACACTTTATCTTACATGTACTATGATTGCTATGAAAAATGATGTGCCTATCAAAAATGGCATAGTGATTCCGGAGCATGAAATAAAAATCACGGTAAGCCGCGCTGGTGGCCCCGGAGGGCAGCATGTTAACAAAACTGAAACCAAAGTGACCGTGCGCTGGAATGTTAATAATACCGCGGTGTTGACCGAGGAACAAAAGATACGTGTATTACAAAATCTTAGCTCCCGCCTGACTGACGATGGTGATCTCGTTATTCATTGTAGTGTTTCGCGTAGTCAGCAGCACAACAAAAAATTGGCACTCGATCAACTTGCTAAAATTGTACAAAAGGCTCTCTTTGTACCTAAAAAGCGCATGAAGACTCGCGTGCCAAAAGTAATACAAGAAGCTCGCCTTCAAGAAAAAAAACGTCGCAGCACTCTTAAAAAATTACGAGGCGAACAATTTTAATATTTTTATCACGACGCAACGTTTGACTACAGAATTCTAACACTACTGTGGAAATGATTGAGCATATGCTTTAATTTGATCTCTAACGCGCCTGAATACTGCCAGTTTTTCTTCTTTACTGCCGATTGCACTTGATGGATCTTGGAAAGGTACATGTAAGGTATGTTTTACCTGACCGCTGAATACCGGACATTCTGCTTCACACACTGAAATGACGTAATCGAATGGCTGTGTGAGAAATTTTGTAACTTCTTGGGGCTTATGAGTACTGACATTAATCCCATCTTCTTTTAGCACTTGCACTGCAAATGGATTGATCTGATCAGTTGGCTTAAGTCCAGCGGAATAAACGGTCCAGTCCGGGTGTAATTGTTCGAGATATTTTGCTAACATTACCGATCTGGCTGAATTGTGAACGCAGATTACCAATATTCTTTTCTGATTTTGTTGTGTTGTTGCGGCTATAGGGTGGATACATAAAAATCCCGTTATCAAAGCTATCATTTTTTTGACCATGGCTTTCCTTTTATTACATGTGTTTTTAGACTTTACTACTATGAATGATATTTCAATTTGTATTATAAAGTCAAAGGTGTAGTTGAAAGACATGGAAGGAGAGAAGAAAATCGGGAAATATTTTTGGAGATGGTGTGCCCGGCAGGATTCGAACCTGCGACCTACGGATTAGAAATCCGTTGCTCTATCCAGCTGAGCTACGGGCACGAGTGAATGCAAAAGATCAGTCAAATTAGTATAAACAACCAGCGAAAAACCTCAACTCTTATTGCGTTCAACAAGGTGGATTATTCGTTATTTACTACAAATAATGCACTAAATTCACGTGCAATGGTCGTTAAATCACTCTCAATTGAGGATGATATATTTTGAGTTGACTCAATTGTTTCATAGACCACGGGATATACTGAACGCACGTAGCTTACGAATTGTGTGGCAAAAGTTTTTACTTGCTGAGCTTTCAATGTATCAAGGAAGTTTTCTCTGAGTAAGAACAGCATGAGTGATTGCTCAACAAATGTATAGGTTACATGCTGAGGCTGTTTAAGTAATTCCATTGCTAAAGCGCCGCGCGCAAGTTTTTTCTGTGAAATTTCATCCAACTCACTTCCGAATTGAGAGAAATCTAACAATTCATGATATTGTGCCAGCTCGAGACGTAGCGCTTTGGTCATACGTTTGATAGCAGCGGTTTGCGCAGCTCCACCTACACGTGATACAGAAAGCTCGGCGTTAACCGCTGGGCGAATGCCGCTATTAAATAATTGCGTATCCAAGAATATTTGTCCGTCGGTGATTGAGATAAGATTTGTTGGAATGTAAGCAGTAATGTCATCGCTTTGTATTTGCACCAATGGTAGCGCAGTAAGCGAGCCGCCTTTGGCCAGTTTACCTGCTCGTTCGAGTAATCGTGAGTGTAAATAAAATACGTCTCCTGGGTATGCTTCACGTCCCGGAGCGCGACGCATGAGCAATGACATTTCGCGGAATGCTACCGCATGGTTACTTAAATCATCGTATATGACTAATACATCGTAGCCTTTATCCATGAAATATTCACCGATAGTGCAGCCGACGTAGGGTGCCAAATATTGATTAAGTACTGCTTCACCAGCATCAGCGGTTACCACTACAGTGTATTCCATCGCTCCTTGTTCAGATAAAAAACTTACCGTTCGAGCTAAATTTGCTTGGCGTTGACCAATAGATACGTATATGCAAAGAACATTTTTGCCCTTTTGATGCACAATAGTATCGATGACTAAAGAAGTTTTTCCGGTGTTTCTATTACCAATCACGAGTTCTCGTTGACCTTTACCGATCGGCACCAATGCATCTACTGCCATAATACCGGTTTCTAGAGATTCATTGACTGGAGCACGTTCAATGATTGAAGCGATTTCCGCTTCAACTGATCGATAAGCTTCTGGTTTAAGTTCGCCGAGTGCATCTTGGGGAATACCCATAGCGTTAATTACGCGTCCAATTAACTGCATACCAACGGGGGTTTTAAATACTCCACCAGTTCGTCGAGCAACTTCAAGCTCTTGAACCGGAATATGTTGGTATAAGAGAAAAATAGCAGCGCTTTCTTCATCAAGATTCATGATGATGCCGCGGTTACCACCTTCAAATTCAATAAGCTCACCAAATGCTGCATGAGAAAGCCCATGAACGTAACAGATGCCATCGCCTACGGTAACCACGATGCCTGTTTCTTCAAAAGATTCTTGCTCGATGCCTTTTAGTGACTGTTCGAATAAAGATATTAAATCGGTGCTCTTAATACTGTTCATAGAAACCTCTGCTCATAAGTGGCTCTTGTAAGCGCTGTAGCTGACGCCTGACCGAATGTTCCCAAAAAAATGTTTCGCCACGCAAACATATGCCGGCAATCAATGTTGGATCGAGCTGAACATTGTATAAAATTTTTTTGCCAATACTGAATTCTGTAAACTTCACTAGTAACTCACGATGCTTTTCATGCAGTTGATGAGAGCTTTTGATAGTGCATGTCGCGATGTTGTGGTAGCGCATATACCATTTTCTAATCCAATCAAGTACGAGTGGTAATAGAGCTATTCTTCTATCGTACACAAGCAAGCGACCCAATTCATAAAAGCAATCGTCTAAGTTGAAATGCTTAAATAAAATATTGAGCATGTTATGTTGTTGCTCAATGGTGCAGGCAGGCCCCTTTAGTGCCACCATAATAATTTTATGTTGTGCTATAAAATCAGACATATGCTCCAGGTGGGTGAGCGTTGTTGACGTGAGTGTTTTATCAAACACACGAATAAACGCCAAGGCGTAACGACGAGCAAGAATCACCGTGTTATTCATGATAATTTCCGTTCAAGGGTGTGCATGATGCTATTAAAAGCCGCATGAACATGAGCTGCATCTTCATAGTAGCGTACAGATTCGTGTCGAAGCTGTGTTAATGTTCCGGGAACAATGGCCTTCATGAAATATTCCTGCTTCATGCCCTCTTGTATTTTTTGCACTCGTTCAAGTGCTAATATTTTGCATCGTTTACGTTCTTGTTCTCGAGTCTCATGCCATCGATCAACTTTCTCAGACCATACGTTTACCTGACGCATTAGATACTCGGCGTGTTGTTTCTGTGTATGAATGCGTGATTCAATGACCAGCGCCTCTTGTTCAAGCCCTTTTTCATGGTCGCACTGCAGATGTGTTTTTCTTTCATGCTCTTGTATGCGCGTTCTGATCAATGGGATAAAATATACGCGAAAAAGATAATACGCTACGCCGCTAAAAATGCTGAAATTGATACACTTGAATACAAAGCCTACGATTTCACTTTTCATAGCATAACCTTTTTGCGCAGTTGTTGAATTATTTGTTCTTGTTCTTCGGTGATGTATTTATTGGGAATCATAAGCTGAGTGGTATCGATCTGTACATCGTTAAAAACAAATGACGTACTTTCAGACTCATGAGGATAATGTCGTTGAAGTGTATCCATGGTAGCTTGTACCGTGTTTGCAAGTCTAATGCGCTCCTGTTCAACGCGATATTCAAGCTCAGATACTCGCAGCTTGTACGCGCCTTCGTCATTCTCTATACGCGTGATGTGCTCTACTGCGGGCTTAAAAAGCAGTACCCGTAAAAGCCAATACGCTATTAGAAAATTAACGATTTGAATGATCAGAGTAAGATTAATGGTCATGTTAATGCCCAGAATACTCGTTAAACGATATGCTGATTATCGATTAAATATGATAAGAGCGCCTGCAATCATAAGAGCATAAATTGCCGATGTTTCTACGATACCCATCGCGAGTAACATTGCCATTCTGATTTTACTTGCACTTTCTGGATATTTTCCCATGCTCTCGCAGCCTTTCATGCCAATGAGTCCCTGGCCAAGAGCAGGCCCGATGCTTCCCACACCCATTGCGATTGCTGCGCCTAAAAAAGCGGCTGCTTTTGCATAAAATATACCATCCATAATTGCCCCTTATGATCGGATATTAATAGATTTATTATTTATTTTCATAGTACTGCGCCTATACCGTCTTTTACAAGGATGCTTGCAAAGAGTGTGATAGTGTTACATCAATTCCGTTGAAGAAATTTATAATTTTTTGTACATGTGCTTGCTGCATCAATTCATCGTGTTCGAAATCTTCGTTACAATCAAGAATAAGCACAGGGACATCAGCAACAAGTGCATCAACTCCCTGTTTATTTATTAGCCAAGATTCGTGTTTTTGATGCAATTTTTCAATATAATGCAATGGTACCGTGGATTCTTCGTGGCGATTGCGCGCGTGCATGCGTTCAAAACATATGATGGGACTTACGCGTAGGTAGATAAACCCTGCTGGTTTAGATAAAAAGTTCTGAGAGAACCAGGAAAACCACTCTTTATAAAGATGCCATTCAAGTCCAGACATATTCCCTTGCTCGTAAGCATTTTCGGCAAAACAATAGCGATCTGAGAATACTGATCGCTCTAAAATACATGTTCCGGTGTGAGTTGTTTGTGCATAGCGCTGTTGAGCCATAACACGTGTGACAAAAGCATACGATTGGAATGTGTAGGCCCAGCGACGAGGGTCCTGGTAAAAACAGTCAAGTAAGTTTCCAGCATCGGCAACTTGTTGCCATTGTTCATGAGGTTCAAAGACCATTCCCACGTTGAGATAGCGCTGCATGACCTTTAAAAAAGTTGATTTCCCTGCACCAACATTGCCTTCTACTATCAACCACTGCACCTGAGAGGATGGTGAGAGGCTATTATATGCGAACATGAGCATCCTTTAAGAGCCGAACATAATCTATTCGTTATGGAAAACAATTTATGCCTAATTACCTGCTGTTTTTAGCGTACTCCGGTAAAGAGAATAGGCAAGAAAAAAAATATAATATTGCTCAAAAAGTTATGATGGGGAAGCACATTTTACAAGTGATCAAGAGCTCAGTAAACTTAAATTTGATTAAAACTAATGCCGTGTTGGCCGCATTGACGTACATTCCCTTGGCCTCAAACCTCGAATCGAAAATTGGAAACATGAATCTACGTATTAGAATTATTACCATATTTCTTAAATATTGTATTTTACCTGCGTTATGGGCTTTGAATGCGGTTGCGCATGTCGATTATCCACCATTCATTTGTGGTGATGAACTATCATATGATCTTCCATTTGACCCTGAGGAGTGTTTAGGCTTTTTTAATGAAGGTGATTCTCTACCAACAAAAAAAGCAACTCCAGAATCGGTAATTGATGTCATTAAAACTGTTGGTGGCATAGAGCTATTGCAGCAGGATTTTTTTCTTGAAACCTATCCGCTTAATCGACGAAATGTTCTTGATCTTCCAGCGTTTATTAAAGGGTTGAATTATTATTACCCACGCTATGTTTTTGGCGCCCATCTTTTTTATGATCAGATGGCTAAATCATATTTTACCCATAATAGCACCAATATTGGGTCTTATATTGGTATGAATCAAGAAACAGTTATAGAAGCGTTACATAATCTTCTTGATAAAGTAAAAATATTGTTTCCGAGCTTTCAGCTTCCCTTTATAGATCTTTTTGATCTTTTTGCCAATGCCAAGGTTCAAGAGCGTCGGTTTGGGATTATGTTTCACATGATGAGAAAATACAAAGGCAAGACATTTTTGTGTTATTTGCCTTTGTATTATTTTGAGCGCAATTACTTTCTTACTGAAGAGGAACAGGATAGGATCGCGGCGCTCCTGGCAATTTCATCGCCTGAAGATGAAGTAGATTTTCAAAAAAAACATCTTATTTGTGACAAGCTTGGTTTTGGGGATATGAGATTTATCATGGCTTATCCTGTACTACGTAGATCAGATTATGAAATCGATCTTGGTGCTCAGATAACATTGCCGACGGCATGCGCTTTGGCCAAAGGATTACTTGGATCAACTTATAAAGATAAAAATATCAATCAACCAACATTTAGCTTCACGGAATTGCTTGATTTGGGATCGGTGGTTGAAACGCGACAAGAGGCAATCGATAAAGCAACCGAATTCTTCTTAGCATCTCTTGATCGTCTTTCGGCAATACTTCTTGACACAAGTCTTGGTAATAATGGACATTTGGGTGTTGGAATTATAGCAAATACTAAAACTCGGCTCAGTACTTTTGTATATCGACCATGGGCACAAGCGGTGGTATTTAAAAGCAAAATAGCCGCTGAATATCTTTTGCCAAAAACCAGGCGACGTTATTTTGTGGAAAAGGATACTGCAAAGCGTTTTGACGATCATAATTTTAATGATGAAAGTAAAGCTACAGAGAATTTGGCATTTTTGGAACAACAATTTGTTGATAAGTTTTTTCCTTATGTTCTTGAAACACGTATTCATCCTGGATTTGTTTTTGTATGGACGACTAAGGCAATCTATGCGACGCGTTATGGAGAATTTCATCTTGGATCAGACACATGGCTTAAGACCCCAGACCATCTTGGTGTAATTAACGCTTCCCCCCTCTTGGCTGATCGGCTTGATCGCAAAAAAGCAAAGGGTATATGGGGTTATCAGAGTACGGTATTTGGATCTATAGCATTCAAAAATCCTAAGAAAAATAAAGATCTTATTGTGGAATTTAATGCGGCGGCTACTGTTGCTACGCGCGGTATTGGGGGACAATTCACGATAGGGCTTCTGGTAGAGAAAAATTTTTAACCATTTAAGGAGATATTATGATCAGTTTTTCGCGCAAGCGGCAATTTTTAGGCATATTGTGCCTCATGGCTTTGGTAACTTCTACAGCGCATCTTGTTGCCCAGGAGGAGTTGCAGCAATCGAACATCGTACCACCAAAAGAGGCGGCAAAAAATCCTCCTAAAATAGATCATGAAATTATCAAAATACTTGATGGTAAATCCTGGGGATTACATGGCGAAGTGCTAGGTGTTATGTATCAAGTGATTGCCCGTATTCGCCAAATGTTGTACGGGGTGCTAGATAAAACAACTAAAACTCGTGTAGGCATGTATGAATTTGAAGGGAAGATGTATAGCATATTGCTTCTTGCGCAGCTTGAAAGTCAACTTCATGCAGAGCTTCTTGCTCGTGAGCAGTATCTTAACAATGCTGCCATTGTAGATTTTACCTCATTAGAGTCGCTTAGGCATGAATATGCTGTTAAAAAATCACAGCTTAATAAGATTCATGTAACTATTAAGGAAGATTTTAAGAATACTACCAAAACGTATGTTGAAGCAGCACGTGGATTTAAAGAGCAAATGCTCATTCTTATTAAAGAATCATGCAAATTGCGTGGTAAAGAAAAATGCTTCCTTCTTAAATGGGCAGAAGCACCTGATGGAAGAGAAACTGAATATTTCGAAAACGATATGACAACATTCGGGGCTATGGCAGAATTCTTCGAAGATCTGGTAGCTTTTCTTGAAGATCTTTTTAATAGTTGTGAAAAAGGACGAGAGCAGTTTAAGCAGATTATGAGCAAGGCGCAGCAAAAACGTAATAAATCTGTGTAATAGGTATGCATCAAGAAGAACTTACTGGAACAATTGACAGACTTTTATATCAGAACCAAGAAAATGGCTATACCGTACTAGTTCTGCAACCACGCGGAACCAGTACGGTTACTGTTTGTGGTTACCTTCCGTCCATTCAGGCTGGTCAGCATGTTACTTTACGTGGGGTATGGGTCATGCATCCCAAATTTGGCAAACAATTTGAGGCAAAACAGTGTACGGCAACACTGCCTAACTCGATTCTTGGATTAAAAAAATATTTAGGATCAGGACTCATTAAGGGAATTGGTCCAATTTATGCCGAAAAACTTGTTGATCGATTTGGTACCGACGTTCTTGCTGTCATTGAGAATGATCCAGCGCAATTACTTCGTGTCGATGGGATTGGACCTAAGCGCGTGGAAGTGATAACTAAGGCGTGGAAGGATCAGAAAGAAATTGCCGCCATCATGGTTTTTTTGCAGGACAAAGGTATATCGAGTACGTATGCAACGAAGATATATAAAGCCTATGGGCAGCGATCCATTGAGTTTATGCAAGAAAATCCCTATCGGCTTGCTGATGAAATCTGGGGAATAGGTTTCAAGACTGCAGATGCCATTGCTCAAAAAATGGGCTTTGATACGCATTCGCTTAAGCGCATTCGTGCGGGAATATTATTTGGTATAACCTCGGCATTAAACAATGGGCACCTTTATATAACGTTGTCAGAGCTTAAGACTAAGGTAATAGAGCTTCTTGAGCTCAATGCAGCAGACACAGAGCAATTAGTCCGTAATGCGCTTCATGATTTGTACAATAGTGAAAAAATTAAGCTGATTACTCATCAAGATGAACATTTTGTTACCCTTACTCAATACTATTTTTCTGAGCGTGGTGTTGCGCAAAAACTTGCAACATTGCGTGAACGACCTTCTCTCACCTGCTTTGATTTAAAAAAAATATATGATGATTTGCGTGTGGTGCGTGATGAACGAGATATCATACTGAATGATGACCAAATTGATGGCATCATGAGTTGCTTACAACAAAAAGTTACCGTGATAACTGGTGGTCCAGGGACGGGTAAAACAACGCTTATTAGAAAACTCCTACAAATTCTTGATGCTCACCACATTAGTTACAAACTTGCTGCGCCGACGGGGCGAGCGGCAAAGCGAATTATAGAAGGGACAGGGCGGCATGCACTTACCATTCACCGCTTGCTCGAATTTGATCCGTCCACTATGAACTTTACGCATAATGAGAGCAATGCTCTTCGCTTGCAGTTTCTAATTATCGATGAAGCTTCGATGATCGATATTTTTCTTGCGCATGCGATTTTAAAGGCAGTTCCGCATGATGCCCATCTTGTATTTATTGGCGATGTTGATCAGTTACCAGCCGTGGGTGCGGGAAATTTTTTGCATGATATCATCGATAGTCATACCATTGGTTGTAAGCAGCTTAAGCAGATATTTAGACAAGCACAAAATAGCATGATTATTGTCAATGCGCACCGAGTAAATAGCGGAGAGTTCCCGGTGAATACTTTGCCGGGTGCTGACAAAGATTTTTACTTTATCAAAGAAGATGATCCTGAAAATATTACCGCCCACCTTGAAGATATTTATCGTCGTCTTTTGCCACGCTTTGGTATTCCAGCTGGCCAATCTATTGCCTTGGTGCCTATGAATCGCGGTGTTGTAGGAACGGTAAAAATTAATCATGATTTGCAGCAGATGCTCAATCCACAATTATCTGAACCTGGTTTGACGTACGCGGGGACTTCGTACAAAGTAGGAGATCGTGTCATGCAGCTTCGTAATAACTATGACAAGAATGTATTCAATGGTGATATTGGCATTATAGAACAGATAGAGGCTGAAGAGAAAACTTTGGTCATCGTGTTTAATGATAATTCAGTTGTGTATGAATATAGTGAACTCGATGAAATTTCATTGGCCTATGCGATCTCCATACATAAAAGTCAGGGATCTGAGTTTGGTGCCGTAATTATTCCTATCTTTATGCAACATTTTACTCTTCTTCAACGTAATCTTTTATATACTGCCATCACCCGCGCTAAAAAATTATGTATACTTGTTGGGCAACCAAAAGCCATAGGGATGGCGATTAACAATAATACGGGAATCAAGCGCACTACTTTTTTAAAAGAATTTCTAACCACTGATTTACAATGTCGTTAATGGTATTTTTTTATTCACTTATTCGCTATAGGGTAATTCGCGCAGGTGTGGGGATTGCTTTATCGATGTCTTGGATTTTGCCCGTGAGATGTTTATCCGCCTCGCAGCAGCAACAATTTACCATCATGCTTGATCCTACTGGGGATGCGCAAAATGTTGGTAGGGCCATAGAAGACACTTTTGAGCGGAGTCTTACTTTACAGTGGGCGGAGGCGATCAAGCGTGATGTAGAAACTAAGTGCCCTGAAATTGCGGTTGTTCTTACACGTTTACCGGGAGAAACGATACAACCGTTGCAGAATGCCAATTTTGCGAATCGTCTTAATGTTGATTTATATCTCAATTTGCAAGTGTATAAGGAGCTTAGTCATAAAGCTGGTCTGACGCTTTTTACTTTTTCATATGGCGATGAATTTATCAATCCCTCGCCTAATTTTGAGCAGCTTACTTTTTTACCTGTTGATCAGGCATACAAAAAATCAGCATTGAAAAGCGCTCGGTATGCGTCTACTCTTTGTCAGACTCTTAAAAAAGATGTACGCAGTGCTTCTTTGGATATTCATGGTGTGATTTCGTGCCCCATCAAATCTCTAGTAGGTATTGTGGTACCGGCATGTAGTATTGAATTAGGACTTAAACATAAAGATGATTGGTCGCAATATGTCGAATGTCTTTCTGATGTTTTTATAGAACTTGCGCATCAGTGGATGCGATCATGAGGCGTAGTGTTATCATATTTTTTTCTGCAGGGTGCTTTGCATTAGGCATGCTTATATATGCGCTGTCATATGGGTGGATTGTCATTCAAAAACCATCAAACACGGCGTCTTTATTGCATGATAAGAATCATTCAGTCGAAAAAAAGATAATCACTTTTTATTTTTGGCATGTGGATACTTGGCAACACGAAACCATGGAACTCATATGGCCGGAAGATGTCGCGCAACAGCTGAACTTAATGGTAAGCAAATGGCTTTCAGTCGTGCTAGAAGAAGGTGTATATGAAAAACGCATATCGTTGCAATCAGCACTTGTTTCTGATACGCAAGAAGCGTATTTGTCTTTTGATCGCAACCCAATAGTAAAGGCTCGCGCAACGTTACAAAATCTCATGTGGTTTGAGGGATTACTCAAGACCGTACGTAGTGCGCAAATTGGGGTGCGGGGTATCTACTTTATGACGCATCACCAACCTATCAATGATATACGGTTTGATTTCTTGCGGAGTTGGCCGATAGCCGGTTTTATGCAATCATAAAATAATTTCAATGTTTTAGTGGTGGATCTTACCTATTCCTTGTTTTATTTATGGTAGAATCATTATAGTGCCTGCATAATGGTTTAACTTTATTAATCAAGGAGATCTTATGGCACTGTTAAGCTTTCTTCCTGAGATTTTTCAGGGAATTATTATCATGGCTGCAGGCATCATATTGCTGTTGCATACGCTAGGATTTATGGAGCAAGGATTGCAGTACCTGATTATTGCTGGTGCCCTTTATATGATGGTTTTAGGATTTATAAAAATGGGCGGTTTAGAACAAATTCGTCGACTTACGGAAAAAAAGAAATAATCAGTAAGTAAAAAGTAGTGAACATAAGTCCTGCTCTGGCAGGACTTTTTCGTTGGCTCATAAACAATGGCTAATTTCTCCTACTTGACTACACTGTGTTTAATGAAGTGCAGGTGACGTTAAGAACATTGTTAAAAAGGTGTATTCTAATGAGTAAAGTGTATATATATACGGGGTTAGTTGTGCTCGCAATGGCGTCAACTTTGTTGCTATTGTATTATGCCCCAACCATAGCGTGCAAGGAAGTAACCATGATTAAATTACCGATACAATCTATTGATGATGTACGTTTATTATTTCCTACATCTCCGAAAGAAATTCAACATCGTGCTCACTGTGCTATGGAACGCGCACGGGAAGCTATTAATGATATAATTGCCCTAGATGATGCCGAAAGAAATTTTAATAATACCGCTCTGGCATTCGATCGCATAGCGGCACTTTCTGAATTGCCAGTTACCATGAGTGCTATTGAAATTATTGAGTATGTCCATCCGGATCAAGCAATGCGTGAGGCTGCGCACAAGACGCAAATTGCAATGCGCGAATTTATAGTAGATATGATTTCAAATAATCATGATGTGTACCAATCATTCAAAGCGTATACTTTACAAAAAAAAGAACAGCTGCGTCCTGATCAGAAGTATTTTCTTCAGGAAACAATGGCAGATTTTAAGCGCGCGGGGCTAGATCTGACACCGGACAAACTTGAGCAAGTAAAAACATTACACAAAGCTCTTGCTGCACTTGGTATGCAATTTGAAACAAATATAGCAACAGACAATAAAACGATTACTGTGACGCGTGAGGCCCTTGCTGGACTTGATGAGGATTTTATCAAAACGTTATCGCGTACTGAAACAGGAGAATATATTCTTGGTACGGATTATCCAACGTATTTTTATGTGATAGAAAATGCTGATGATGCGCAAACGCGCAAAAATTTTTTTATCGCGATGAATAATCGAGGATATCCTGATAACGAACATATCTTAAAAAACATTATTGCTAAGCGAGATGAATTAGCACAACTTATTGGATTTTCTAGTTATGCCCATCTAGACCTTGATTCTGAGATGGCAAAAAATCCAGAGGTAGTTGAAAAATTTTTGAAAACATTATATGCCAAGGCCAGCAAAAAAGCGGATCAAGAGTATGCACTCTTTAAACAGCACCTCCCTAAGTTGGTGCAGCTCACCGCAGAAGGGAAATTGTATCCCTGGGATGTAGCGTATGTTAAAAATCTCTACAAAAAGCAACATCTTGCAGTTGATGAAAAACGTATTTCAGAATATTTCCCTATGGAGCATACGATTAAAGGATTGCTTGCTATTTACGAAAAGTTTTTCCAACTACGTTTTGAACAAATTCCAGCAACTAATTTTTGGCATCAAGATGTGCAACTCATAGCAGCGCGTAGTGCTTTAGATGACACGTTGCTTGGTTATCTTCTGCTTGATCTTTATCCAAGACCAAATAAATATAATCATGCATGTCATGCGACCCTGGTGCCAGCGATTGTCGATGAACATGGTAAACCATTACCAGAAGTTTCATTGGTCATTGCAAATTTTCCAAAATCAACTGCCGATAAGCCTTCATTGCTGAAACGTGACGATGTTCGCACTTTTTTCCATGAATTTGGACATGCGATGCATGGATTGTTAGGAAGAACACGGCTAGCAAGTCAATCGGGCACGAGCGTAAAACGCGATTTTGTAGAGATGCCATCACAGATGCTAGAAGAATGGTTATGGGACAAAGAAATTCTTAAGATGGTAAGTTCCCACTACAAAACAGGTGAGCAACTCCCGGATGATCTTATTGAAAATATTAAAAAACTAAAACACTTTGATTCGGGCGATTGGACGCAACGACAAATTTATCTTGCATCATTTGCACTTGCGTTATTCGGTCCTGGAGCAGATAAGAATCCTCATGCATTACAGGAGCACTATTGTCAAACTTTACGGCCACATGTACTTTTCTGGCCAGAGGATCATATGTATACTTCATTTGGTCATTTGACTGGCTATGCTTCCCGCTACTATGGTTATCTTTGGTCAAAAGTCTTTGCGCTCGATCTGTTTGGCTATATCAAGGAACACGGGTTGCTAGACCCTGAAGTTGGACACCGATATGTACAAGAGGTGATCGGCAGGGGTGGAAGCAGAGATCCAAATGCACTGCTCAAAGATTTTCTTGGCCGTGGACCGAATGATCAAGCATTTTTAGCAGATTTAGGGTTGTAACAGTTATTTAACTGCTCATGATTTTGATATAGAGAGGATGGGATCATGCTACTGTTGGTCTTATTGTGTAATTTTTTTCTTGCGAGCGCTATCTCAAGCAATAAGGTTCTTCTGAGCATGTTCCCAGCAATCCTTTTTGTAGGCATTCGTATGCTCTGTGCAGGAGTACTCATGTGCGTTTATGCGTATCGTTCGTCTGATAGAATGAGGTGGAATTATATCAAAAATGATATAATTCCTCTTATTGGCGTATCATTATTTACTACCTATTTTCCCTCAATTCTTAAGGCATTCGGTCTTAAATATCTGTTTTCATCTAAAGCGGCACTTTATGGAAGCATAGATCCGTTTGTGACGGCATTGTATGCATATTTTTTATGGCATGAAAAGCTGTCGTGGAAAAAGTTTGTAGGCATTATTATTGGATTCGGCGGAATTCTTGTCATCACCGTCGGACAGACGCCACCAGAACAAGATTGGCATGCATGGCTCATGTTTTCTTATCCTGAACTTGCATCGCTTGCAAGCGTCGTCATCAGCCGTTGGGGATGGATTCTTTTGCGATCACTCGTTCGCAAGGAGCGCTATACGCCATTAGAGGTTAATGGCTTGTCTATGGTGGGTAGTGGCGTGCTGGCCCTGATTACTGCAACGGTATTACACCAGTGGCAGGAAGTAGCTATACCTTCTGTATCAACATTTTTTTGGCTTTTTACGTATACGGTAATTATTGGGAATGTGATTGGCTATACGCTGTACGCCTATGTTATTAAGCATGTTAATCTTACTTTTGTATCGCTTGCAGGTTTTAGTATTCCTATCTTTGTTAGCTTGATCGGCTGGTCGCTGCTTGCGGAGCCAGTGTCATATAATCTTCTTTTTGCCGGATTCTTTGTGTTTCTGGGTTTACTTGTCTTTTACTATGATGAATTACGCAGAGCAGCTGCGACCGTTAAAGCTTCTTCCTAAATAAGAACTTCATGCCCCGCAATTCCCGGTAATATGCTGAAGGTGCATGCCGAAGGTTTTGGTACTTGCATAAGGTGAGCAATGGTCGGTGCAACCTGTAGCGTTAATACCGTTTCATTGATGATTTTGCGCTCTACTGAACCTTTTTGGTACATTACTAAGGGAACATGGGTATCATAATCATAAGGAGTTTCGTGGGTAGTTCCGCTGCTGTATTGGGACACCTGGCAATAGGGAGCCATCTGGAAAATAATATTGCCACTTCTTCCTGGATACAGCTGTTGTTGTAGTTTATATTCTGGTGTGTAGAGGTCGAAGACCGCATTTTTTAGTTGTTCGTAGGCCCATGCACGTTTGATGTATGTGGTGTTTAAAAGTGTGTCTTGTATAGTACTGAACAAAGCCTTACGTTTTTGTGCATCAATAGTATTGAGATTATTTTTAGATATGTACACGTAAGGTGCGCTTACTGTTGTAGAAAGTGTAGTATCGTGACCTAACTGCTGTGTTGCTTTGCGTATAGTGTCTTCAAGTTCAGCGACCTTGATGCGGCGCGCAGAATGGTAACCTTCTTGTTCTAATAGTTCAGGAACTGGGGCGGAGCCATGATCGGATGAAAGCATCCAAACTACATCACTACTTTTCACGAGTCGTGTGACGAATCGCATGAACTTCTTAAATTGGCAATCAATGTGGTATATAAGGTCTACATAAGGAATACTTTGTGTACCAAGTTCATGACCTATAAAATCAGTCGAACTTACTGATATCCAGACAATGAGTTGCTCATCTCTGTTGCATGATAATTCTGCTTCTATACAGGATCGCGCAGCATCAAATAGCAACTGAGTTGCCTGTGGAGTTTTGAGATAATTTTTATAAGTTTCTACTCCGTTAATTTTAGTATGTGTTTTAATAGGAGATTTAAAAAGCGAAAGATCTTCGATACGAGCGCTAGGACATACATTTTTGTAAAAACAACTTGAAAAACAATGGCGAGGAAACCAGGTGATGGAATCTGGAATTTCGTGGGAGTTGTTAAATTGAACAAGCCATGCAGGTAGCTGTTCAAAATATGCGCGGCTCGAGGTAAATTTTCCCTGTTGTTCGTCGAACCACAGTGCTTTGCCAAGATGGCCAGCGCACATAATAGCAGGATAACTTTTAAGTGATAGCGCAAAAACTTTATTGGTACCGCCTGATGATGAATACATAATAGCGGTATCTGAGATACCATCTACCATGAGATAGTGGGCAGATTTGCCGATCGTGGTGTCTGATGCGCCAAAAACTTTTGCATACGGTGAGTTATCATGATCAGCAAAAATTTCTTTACCATCATCTGAATACCAAGAGTTTGCTACGATACCATGATCCTTGGCAAAGGTTCCCGTATTAAATGCTGCGTGTCCTGTTGCGGTAGAAGGTTTCCCATGAGGTGCATAAGCATTAGTAAAATTGATTCCACTTTGTACTAGTTTTTTTAAACCACCTACCAAATTTTGATGCATAGAGGTAAAAACATGGTAAGGAAGTTGATCTATAACTAGTATTACGGCAAGACGAGGCGCGCCGGCAGTTAAATCTAACAGGCAGGTGATGTTGAATAAAAAAAATAATGCTGAACGACGTATAGGATGCTTCATTATATTCCTATTTTTTGTATGCTTTATTTACCCCTTGACCATATGATCATCATCCTAATATAAAAGAAATCGGAAATAAAGAAGCCGAATATAGGTACCCCAGTACGTGGAAAAATAATATGAAAAAAAATACTGGGATTGTTTTAAAGACCTCCACCAAAAACCGCGATCTTATGGTGATTATGGATGACAGGGAAGGCAAAATTACTACTCAAATACGTGGTAATATACCGAGTATTGGTAGTTTAATCACTTATAACGCCCACCAGAAAAATAGTTGGTGGAATATTGATTCTATAGAGCTTCTTGAAATGCCATGTGCATTAGCAAAACAGGATATTTTATTTTTGCATCATCTTTTGGAGTTGTGCTATTATTGTTTGCCAATAGGAAGTTCTGCACGTGATCTCGTGTCATTTTTTCATGCACTGTACCAACGTGATCCAAATTGCTCTCGTGTAATACAAAAGAGCATCATTTTCAAGTTGGTTGTTATGCTTGGCATGTATCCTGAAGAAATAATCTTACATGTTAAAAAATTCCATAATATAGCTCAAGAATCTATTGACACGGTGAGTCAGGTGATCTTAAATTTAGAAATTGAACAAGAACTCGATCAGTGGCTTAAATCCTGCATTATGAGTCACCCCCACGCTCGATATTTTAAAACGCTTTCATGGTATCAATGGATTCATTAGGAGAATATGAAGAATCTAAGTCGACTTATACCACTTATACTACTTGTATTGTACAAGCCGTGTGCGCACGCTGATGTTGTAAGCGAAATTACCAAAGCAAGCAAACAATTATTTGGCGATATGACTGAATCGTCACCCATTTTTACCAGCGTTATCGATGAAAAAAAGAAACAGCAAGCAGTATTAATTGAAAAGAAAAATAGCATTCAGAATGATATTGAAGAGTTTTCACGCAATGAAAAACCGAGACTCGACGAGCTTGCCAATCAGATTTCTCGCATTAGCCTTGAATTAAAACAGGAGCCTAGGGATTATCAATTCCTTAATAAAAAATTAGAAATTTTGAGTAAGCAGCAACAGGCACTTAATGATATAGCCCAATCAAGAGAGCACAGTCTGTCTCTTATTGCCGACCACCTCAAGTTGATTAACGAATATCTGCAAGACCCAGAACTTAATACGTACGTTAAAGAATATCTTGATGATAGGCCCTATCCATTTGGTGATCTGCAGGGTCTTGATCGCAGAATATTTGAACAAGAGAAGAATATAGAATATCTATTATCTCAAGAGAGCAATGCGAGTTCGGAGCTTGAGCATCGCAAAAAAAGCGCACAAGGTACTATTGATACGTTTAAAAAACGACAAGATGTATTAAACAAGCTTGCGCAGAACATATCTGGAACTATAGAAGCAGAAGATATGTTGGGTTTTGATACACAGCAACGTGGAGAACTTACGCGTCTTGAAATACAGCTGTATGACTATGAAAAAAGGCTTGATGGATTACGTATCCAAGAAATTGAATATAAAATTTCCTTAATAAAAACTAAAATATTTGTTGATAAGCTTAAATTAACAGCATTGCGAGCGGCTTTTCGTCATGTTAAGCCATTAGTGAAAATTCGCGAAGCAGAAGTTCTTGCTGCTCGAGCTGAGTTTGCGAAAAAGAAACAAGCTTCATTTACGATCAAGGAAAATTATCGCCAAGAAATTGATCGGCTTGCCGCTGAAAAGGAGAGAAAAACTCGCATACTCAACACACTAAGTAAGCGATATAACATCCCTCTTGAGCGCGATGTAGATTTGTGGAATCTCACACCACGTGAGACTATGGCTTCGTATGTTGGTATTTGTGAAGTTGCCAGTCTGAACGAGCAGATTCTACTCTTAGATCGTCGACGTGAATTGTTCGAAGCACAAATTGCGCTTGAAGATGAAAAAATGGATGAAGAGGAAATTGCCACGGAAGTCAAGGAGGCTTACTACAGAATTACTTCGCGTCAATATGTGAATGAAGAAGAGATTCGCAAAGAAATAAAAAAATTTGGTACTTTACAAGCACGAATACGCGCTACGAGCTCGCGGACTCAGGAAAAGCTCAACACACTTATTAATATGCTGAATCTCAAAAAACGGGCTTCAGAAAATCTTAGAGCCTTGCGTGACAACCTGCAGAAGCAGGGCGCGCCATTATTTAGTTCTCATACCAAAGAGTTCAATCGTTGCTTGGGGTTGATTAACGAATCAGAGGTACGTATAAATCAAGAGATTGATTTAATCAGTAAAACATCAAGCACGTATACAGATGTTATTGCATTTGCCGAAAGCATATTAAAGCAAATTGATTTTATTGTGAGCGAACTTGAAGCCATCACTATCTGGTACAGGCCGGAGTATGCGATTACCTTGCAGGGAATTAGAAATATAATTCCTGATTTAGAACGATTTGGTCAGGAATTATATTCATTTGTTGGACAAATTTCGCCAATTTTTATCGTACACATGGCGGAGCAAAGCGTGCAACAACCAATGCTCTTTTTTTACACAATTATTCAGTTACTACTGGTATTGTTTCTGATATTTGCTATACGCATGATGCTTCCTCGTTTGCGTAATCTTTTGCTGACACGTGAATTTGCTAATCGTACATTTAATATCTTGCGCTTGTTAGCGTTATTTGTGGTGAATTATGTGTTGCATTACTTTGTTTTGTTAGGCATATGGACATTTTTATATCTCACTATCCGTTTTAATATCATATCAAATCACTATATGCACATCTTGTTTTATCTTGCTTCCATTCCCTATGCGCTGTTTGCATCTTTTCTGGGGATACGCTATTTTGCTATTTTTAATGGACAACATAATTTTGAAATTATTTCGAGTGACTATTCAGACCGCTTTATCAAGGTTTTGTCAATTCTCTCATATGCAACCGTAAGTATTGTATTCTTTAGAAAAGCACTCATGACCGGTATTTACCATAAGTCGGAACTTCCTGCGATATTGTTGGCCATTAATTTTATTATTTTTCAGGTATGCCTCATTGCATTAATCACCAAAGAGCAGGTTCTTAGTATCATCCCTCGACGAGGGAATTTGTGGCAATGGCTCCATGAATTTATAGATCGCTACTATTACTTTATTCTTGCATTTTTGGTGTCCGTAATAATTTTGAGCAATCCTTATGTTGGTTTTAGTAGACTAGTACTTTTTGCTTTGCGCGGCATCATTTATACCGCAGTCTTGATTAGGCTTCTTGTGTTTGCATACGACATGGCTCGTAGGGGATTTTCCCAACTATTTTTCACCACGGATGAGGATACGGTACGCGAGCGATTTATCTATGCAAAAAGTTGGTATGGTTTATTTGTCATAGCAGTTTTCTCTGTAATAGCAATTATCGGAGCATTTGTTATTGCGCGTATCTGGGGTTGGTTTATTTCGTTCAAAGAAATATTTGAATGGTTAGAATCACCGCTTATTTATCTGGGCCAAGATGTAAAACCAGTTACTGCATCATCAATAGTGCGTATCCTCTTGTTTTGCTTTAGTGGTTATGCACTATCTATATTGGTCAACCGCTTTCTTCTGAGGCGGGTTTTCGATCTTCTGTTGGTGGATACCGGAGTACAAAATACTGTTGCAAGCTTTACTCGATATTTGATTATTATTGCCGCAATCATGCTTGGATTTCAAAATGTTGGACTTGGATCACTGGTTATCTACGTTACTGGTGCCCTTATTCTTTCTATTGGTTGGGTGATAAAGGATCCGGTTAGCGATTTTATGGCTTATTTTATTATTCTTGTGCAAAGGCCAGTCAAAATCGGCGACTATGTGCATATGGACGATGACGTCATGGGAGTAGTACGTAAAATTACCCCTCGTTCTGTTATTATTCGGCGTCGTAATAGTACTACGATTGTGGTGCCAAATACGCAAGTGCTGAGTAAGCCAGTTACTAACTGGAATTATGTACAGGGATTCTGTGCGTTTGATGATTTTTCCGTGACAGTGAGCTACAAGGAAGATCCTGAAAAAGTGAAAAATATTTTTGCCCATGTGCTTGATAAGCACCCACACGTCCTTAAGAGTCCAAAGCCAGTCATTCGATTAGAGCATTTTACGGAAGCTGGCATGGAGTTTTTAATTCGTGGTTTTATTAGTTCGAATTACACGCTTGATCAATGGGATATAGCGAGTGATTTACGTATTTCTATAGTAAAAGAACTACGTAAATATGGTATTGAAATTTCTGTACCAATGCGTGTTATGACAACTCTTTCCGCGCCTACCATTTCACAGACAGCTAAAGATCATGAAGAACAATCGCGTTAGTCCATTACAAAAAAAAGGAGAATATGGCGATGCAAAGGAAGGCACAATTCCCTATTGAGCGGTTGTTGTTAGATCGTTGGTCTCCGCGTGCCATGTCGGGTGAGCCGATCACTGAGCAAGAATTGATGACACTATTTGAAGCGGCTCGATGGGCACCATCATCTTACAATGCGCAACCATGGCGATTTGTGTATGCGAGACGCGATACTAAATACTGGCCAGCATTATTTAATTTACTGGTACCATTTAATCAATCGTGGACTACTACAGCGGCAGTTCTTGTGGTGGTTTTATCGAAAAACACCTTTCCTTGGAACGACAAGCCGGCGCGTACGCACTCTTTTGACACTGGCGCCTCTTGGCAAAATATGGCATTGCAAGGGTTTTCAATGGGGCTTGTGGTGCATGGTATGGAAGGATTTGATTACGAAAAAACCAAACATGAACTTTCTGTACCCGATGGTTACACGGTTGAAGCAATGATTGCTATTGGAAGACCGGGTAAAAAAGAGCATCTACCTAAAGAACTTCAAGAGCGAGAAGAAAAATCGGATCGTCATCCGGTTAGTGCGTTCGTTTTTGAAGGAACATTTAAGCATTAATTGTTTTTATGTTTTTTGTATGGATGATCTTGTGTTGGTGATGATGGTCTCTTTTTATTGCCTGAGATGACATGCAACAAGTCTGCTACGGTTGTCTGATGACTATTTTCTGATGCAGAATTTGCAAGCGCTTGTTCTTCAAGGTATTGAGCAGTAGCCATATCAATATCCTCTTTCATATTTTCTAGAGCGAGTAATGGATTGGAATCATAGAAAATAGTGGCTGTTTTTTGGTCAAAATCGAGTGCGATACTTACATCATCAGATTTGTTGGTAAACACATATTCGCTTATAAGTGATGAGGCTCCTGGGATTTGTTGACCAGAATAGCAGTATTTCTCATAAAGCAATTCTTGTAGTCGTGCTTCTATGACATGTTGAATGAAATCGCAAGAAGCTTGCTCGGTATCAGTGCTAACATTCGATTCTATGATATCTTTTTCTCGCCAATTAATTGGTGAATACCCTTTCATATAATTATTGCGAATAGATTCTATATGATCATGGATTGTTTTGTGATATTCATCGAGAGTGTAAGATTTTTTTCCATAGAGCAAATGTTTAAGTAGGGATTGTTTTTCAATATTGCTCATGTTTTCTGGTTCTGGTTGTTCTGTTTCCTCAGTTTTTTGAAAATGAAGTAATAGCTGGTTTTTATATGGATTCGTTACAAGTGCAAACATATCAGCCTCGTGTTCAGTTATATTGAGGCAGCGTGTTGCGCCAATAGACTTCTCTTGTGATTTGCCGTCTATTAAGCCGATTGGAGCAATTCTTTTGATGTCCTTTGTTAATTGATCAATCAGAGGAGTTTTATTCTTACTCGATACATAGCTACACATTGCTTGTATGGCGTGGGTAAGCTCATGATCAATGGCAAAGATAGTGAATGTTTTTGGGGTATTCGGATTAAATAATGCTGGACTAAGGTGAATTTCGATAGAATTATTTTTTTCATTAACCTCGGTGAACCCTTGTATCGGGGATTCTTCATGGGCATCAAGTGGTTTTGTAGTAATATTAATGGGTTCTTTATCAAAATTGCGCTTTATTCTTTGCAACTCCGGCAATGTGTTGCCTAATGTTTTCCAGTGCTCCTCTAGTCTTGAGCATATATATCGGTTAACGACAGACCATTTTTCAGATTCAGCAGTTGTCGCGATTTGATTGTATGTATTCTGTATATCAACATTATTTTGGTAAAGAGCGAAAGGATCCTGTGCAATAATGTGTTGGCACAAAGCAAACATAATGATAGTGCGCAATAATATCTTATATGTGTTACGCATGATTTGATCTCCTTTAGTTTATTAATTCGCTTATAGGTAGCGTTGTTCTGTGTATCTTCTGCTTCAGCGTATTATTTTGCTGATTAGTTTTTGAGTGAGCGAAGTGTATGCGTTGAAGTGCGCAAATGGCATCATAATCTGCAGTGTGGATACCTGGGCGCATGTCGTTTGACTTAGAATTTTGTATTTTTGGCAGATTCAAATCTGTTTCATAATATGAAAGCATAGATGAAATTGATACATCGATTAAGGAGAGTACGTCTCGAGGATCAGAAAGATATGATATGGTACATGTTTTAGTTGGTGTATCAATAGCGATGCTAGGTCCAGTTGAAGTGTTAGAGTTTACCTTATAGCTTTTAATAAATACGGTGTGATCAGGGATAGGATTGAGCGTGTAGCGATACTTTTCATATAGTGCCTCCTGCAATCTAAATTTAATAGTATCTATTATTTCTTGTGTTCTTTTGTCTGAGAAAGGTTGAGTTATTTGAGCTGCGTGGCCCATAAATGGTATGTATCCTTGTGTTCGGATAATTAGAATATCATTGAGATGTTGTTTAATTATGTTGACAAGGTTTTTGCCGGAAAGATCTTTTGATGCGGATAATAGCTGACTCCATTTCCTAAACATACAGTTGCTCATATTTGCATTATCATATCCTAAATTATGTTCAGCCCATGTTAGAAATTCTGTTCTGCGAGGATGGAGAATCATCCCAAGGAAATCAGCTTCCATCTCAATAATATCATGTCGTCGCGCCGGACTTTCTATGGGAATGGTTTGTGGATAAAAATTTCCTATGCTAAGAGGAGCAAATCCTGATAGCAGCGGAGCATTATGGACAGCAGTAGACATTTTTTTACATTCAAAAACAGTAAAGCAAAGCACCTGTATGGCATGTATTATTTCGTGCTCAATGACGAATTGTGCAAATCGTGAATCGATGAATATGAAAGGGTTTAGATAGATTATTGTTCCGCCTAGACCATCTGGCGTAGCTTTGCCATTATATTCTGTTTGACCTAGTGGTGCCCACGTTACTCCAATATAGGGTAGCAAGTTTTTTAATGCGTCGTCATTAATCGATTTTAGCCCAGGCAATATGTTGATCAATGCCTCCCAATTATGTTGAAAGCGAAAATTCACATACTCAGTAATAGCTGCTAACACATCTGCTTCGGAAGCTTGTTCAATTTTGCTATATAATTCTTGAGACATTAATTCTGATTGTTGTTGCTTGAAAGTATTTTGCCCACAGGCATTTCCTAATGTTGCCAGCATTATCAGGAAAATAATAAGTTGCTGTATCATTATACTTTCTCCATTCGATTGTCGTCTCTAAATAATTTATTTGTTAGCCTATTTATGGGATTGGCTTCTACTGAATCCATCATAGCTCTATCAGTAGCGTAGCAATCCATAAGTTCAGATATGGCCTTTTTGATGGGCGTAAGGCCTTCACGTATATCTTGGCCGCACGAAATGTTGCATATTTTGTGTTCTTGATCAAAAGATATATCCCATTGATTATCGGTACTCATGGATATATGATGTGTGGCGACAAGCTCATAGTGCTTGGGAATATCTTGTATGGCATAGAAGAATTTTTCATACAAAGATTCTTGTAGCAGTGTTTCTACGATACTTCTTATGTTGTTCTTATTTGATTCCGTAAGAGGTGTATTTCTTATTTTTTGCCAATTAACAGGTATATATCCATCCATATGCATAGTGCAGATTAATAACGCACAGCGTTCAAGCAACGAACGGTATTCAATTTCTGTGTAAGGAGCATGGGCGAATAGAAATTCGAGCCATTCTTTCTGTGTAGAAGTTTGCAGGTAACATGGTGGTCTACTGTTGCGTGTTTTTCTTTTTTGTAAGTAAGCGTATAAACCCTTTTTATCTGGATGAAACAATAATGCAAAAGCATCGGCTTCCAATTCCAGCATATTTAGGTAGCGTTGGGGACCGGCGGAAGAAAATGAGTGTGTGGGAAACTTATGAGCAAAATAGAGAGGGATTGCTTTCTTTACACTTGTGCTGCAGTGATTGCTGATGGGGTTGTTATTTATTTGATACGCAAAGCCACATAGATTTTGTATTACATGAATGATTTCATGTTCGATGATAAACTGTATGTATGCTTTAAGGTGGTGTTTATGTAAAAACAATTCTCTGCCAAATTCTAATGATATAGATCCTGTCTTATTGTCAACCACCGTTCTGCCAAATTGTTGATGATCGACGAGCCTTACTACGAGGTCCATATCTAGATGCATTTTTTCAAAAAATTTATTAATGTGATCGATTCCTGGTAGTGCTTTAGAAAGTGCTTCGAGATTATGTGCTAGGCGAAAAAAAACATAGTCGCATAGGGCATGCTCTTTATCAGACTCATCGGCGTCTTCAAATGCTTTATAGAGAACCTGGGATTGAGTACTTTGTTGAAATTTTTCCAATGGATCTTGTCCATGAACCAGATGGCCGAATACAAGAGATATAAAAAAGCAGAAAATATATAGTCTTTTATTCATTATTCAAAACCCCCATTATCCATGAACGACATAATTTTGATTTTTTTGATCTAATTAAAGACTATATATTTATTTAAAATTGTCAATCTGAAAATAATTATAAAAAGAGAGTACCAGGACGATCAGAGAGCTTATTTGATCTATAGAGTTGATGTTTCTTGAGAACGCTGTTGAACCTGTTGAATTGATTCAATATTTCGGTGCTCTTCAAAGCCTAAGGTAATTATCAGGTCAATAAGCTCCATAGGTTTCATGCCAACCTCAGCCGCTTGGTGAAAGAGGCATGTGGCTGGAGTAAGTGCTGGTAAGGAATTGATTTCTAGGATGACGAGGCGTTCTTGACCAGTTGGGCTTTGCTCTGGCGCCTGATAAAAGCAGTCAATGCGGGCATATCCCCTGCCACCTATAACCTTAAATGCATGCGCGATACGCTCCTGGATGAAGGTGAGGATATTGGATGGTAGCGGAGCTGGTGTTTGATTTTCTCCAGCTCCAGGTAGAAATTTTTCTGTGATAGAAAGCACCCCTTTACTTGCTACTGCCTGACTTGGCGGAAGTGCTTGAGGATTGAGGTTGCCTACTATCCCCACGGTTAATTCCATGCCATGAATGAATTCTTCAATCATCGCATACTCTTTATTGTGGGCAAAAAGTTCGTCAAGTGCGTAGTTGAGGTCTTGCAGATTGGTCACCTTATTAACCATAACACTGCACCCGTCATCGTGTGGTTTTACGATGAGCGGAAATGACAAACGTGTTACTATTCTCTGAATACTTACTTCGCGGTCGTTCAGCCAGCTATGTCTTTTCAGAAGATACGATTGTGGGACGTCAAAACCATGTCCTCGTAATAGTTCAGCCGTTTTATATTTATCCATGCAGAGAGTGCTTGTCAAAACGCCGGATCCGTTGTAGGGAATTTGTAGCATCTCAAGGGTTCCTTGCACACACCCATTTTCACCTTTACCACCATGAAGTGCGATAAATGCAAAATCAGCTATGGTAGGTAAATCATCCCAAGCAATATGAGTATTTCGATCGAGATCATGTGCAATCTCTTTAGTTGAGCTTCTCACCAGTAGGCGTTGATCGATGTGATAGAGTTGCATGTCTTGAGTGACAAAAAGAGGAATGGCCTCATATTTAGTGGGTGATAATTTATATACGACATTTCTCCCTGATTCTAGGGATATTTCACGTTCATTAGAATCGCCTCCCATGAGTACTGCAACGCGTATTTTCTGTGTTGAAGTGTTCATAGATTCATCGATCCTTTCTTGTTCTAGGATAGGTGCGAGCATCCCATAATGTTCTAATTCTGTCTCAATAAGATGATTAATCAAATCTGTGTGGCTCATATTTGCTTCAGCAGCTTGAAGAAAGATAAAACTTGCTGGGCCCATGCCTGATAATGTGTTGGGATCAATAATTACTACGCGATTGTCTTGAGTTAAAAATCCATCGATGCGTGACATAGTGGTGAAATCAAGTAGTTCCATAACGCGCATGCATGTTTTTTGAATCAAACGAGTTTGTTCCGATGTGCAGCGTGCTGGTGTGAATTTGAGGGCTCTTCCAGGCATGTATTTTTGTTCATAATCGTAAATGTGGCTTTCGGGAATTATTTCTGTGGGTGGTAAAGGTATGAATGATTTGTTTTTGTAATCAAATAAGGTGACGCAAGAAAATTCCATGCCGGTCAATACTTCTTCTATGAGCACGGATTGGTATTTATTGTGATGAGTTGTGCATGCGTTATAAAGTGCAGAATATAGATCTGCTTCACATGCGACGTAACTTATACCAATACTCGAACCTTCTTCCTGTGGTTTTATGATGCAGGGAAATCCAATGCGAGCACGATCCATTGCTTGTAAAATATTTGGCGCATGTTTGCTGTATGCAAGGATTTGTTCTGGAGAAACTGCTATGCCACGAGGAACATTTATACCATGTATGCGTAACAAATGATTCTGCATGGCTTTGTTCATGCCTATTGCGCTCGCAAAAACTTTTGATCCTAAGTAGGGAATATCAAGAACTTCGAGCATACCCTGGAGTATTCCGTCCTCTGCATGGCGCCCGTGCGTCGCGATGTATATAAAATCAATATGCTGTTTTAGTGATTGCCATTGAATGCATTGTGCTTCATGTTCCAGTCTGTGTTCAAAGTCACTAATTTTGCCGCGATGCATAAAATGCCAAGGAAGAAGAAAGAGCTTGCCGTCTGTACGCTGAAAAATAGGTACGATGCTGTAGCGCGTTGTATCAAGATGATCGCAAATAGTGCGACCAGAATTAAATGAAACTTCTCGCTCAACAGATATTCCACCGATCAAAACACCAACGCGTAGTTTCATGGTCGTCCTTTAACATTATGCAGCAGTTTGCTATAGTAGTAGCACTATTTTAGTGTCTATTTTTTTTGTACATTCGTAAACTTAAAAACAGACGGAGAATTTTCATGATGTACCGTAATACGATGTTTGTGCTTGTAAGTGCTTTTTCAACTAGTTGTTTTGGTGGAATGGGTTCCAATATTCGCGTGGATAATGATTCTCGCGAAATTACTCATTTAATAGATTCAACATTGCACACGCTTCATCTTAATGGAAATATAAATCGCAATGATTTTCCGTGTAATTTTTCAGAGATTATTCAAAACAAATGGCGTGGCATAATAAGAAAACCATCTCTAAAGTGTCCTGAGTGTACTTTAGGAAAACTTTTTATCGAATTCTCAAGGGCCGAATCTGATGAAAAGCGTGATTATGAACATATTGATAAAAGTGATTTTAAGAGGGCATCTCAGGATCTCGCTTTTGTATTGATAAGCTTGGCTCGTAAAGTACGCGATGATAGCGAGCGAGAAAAATGGTCTCAGCAACAGAATGCCACTCAAAAGAATGTGGTGATTCCTGAAGATGGCATGTTTGCAATGGAATTGGGCGAGTAGATGATGAAAAGCCATCACAATACCCGTAATTTTTTGTGGTTAGATCTAGAAATGACCGGACTTGATATTCATCATGATGTTATTGTAGAAATTGCAGCCGTCATTACCGATAGTAATTTGCATGTTATTGCCCAGGGGCCATCTCTGGTGATTGGCCATCCAGAAGCGGCACTTGCTCGAATGCATGATGATGTCAAGCACATGCACACCAAATCTGGGCTACTTGATGAAGTTAAAAAATCAACGCTATCTCTTAAAGAAGCCGAAGCGCAAACCATTAATTTTTTAAAGCAGCATGCGGGCAAAGAGGGTTTGTTGCTTGCAGGTAACACGGTATGGCAAGATCGTATTTTTTTAGCAAAATACATGCCTCGAATTTTTGATTATCTTCATTATCGCATCATTGATGTAAGTAGCATTAAGGAACTAATTCGTCATTGGTATCCTAATCATCCGCATGCAATTTTTGAAAAACCGGAGTGCCATCGCGCTCTCGCGGACGTATTCGCCTCAATCGAAGAGTTGAATTATTATCGCAAGCATTTTTTTATTGCGTCACAGGATTTGGGGTAAAAAATAGAGAGCACATAAAACGCTTTTGAATTATCTGTTGATACACAACATGCAATTCGCGCATATCGTTTGCTTTAAGAAAGATTTTACGCAAGTGCATGTTTTTTATTTTGTGCACCCCGGGCTTTGATGGGCCCAATACTTGTACTGATAAGCCGTTGATGTGAATAATATTTCTTGCTCTATGAATAATGCGAATTACTTCTTGCTCAATAACCTCTTCCTGCGCATGACGTACTTCGATTTCTGCGAATCGCCCGCATGGTGGATATGCGAGTAGTTGGCGTTGCTCTAATTCTTGAGTGCAAAATTTTTCATAAGTGCGTTCATCAAGGAATTCGAGTGCAGAGTGTTGTGCAAGCGCTTGTACTATGACCAGACTTTCTGCACTTTGGCGACCGGCTCTACCTGCAACTTGGATTAGCTGTTGTAAGGCCGTTTCTGTCGCATTGTATGCTGGAAAATGAAGATTAATATCCGCCCACAGAATTCCTACAAGTGTTACTCGTGGAAAATGAAGACCCTTGGTGATAGTTTGTGTTCCCACCAATATGTCGATCTGACCTTGCTCAAAATCATTTAATGTTTTTTGCCACATTTTCTTTTTAAGTGTTACGTCCAAATCAGCGCGTGCAATGCGTGCATGTGGAAAAAGTTTTTCTAAGATTGCAACTACTTGTTGAGTGCCAATGCCTTTTTTTAAAAAGTCTTTTTGATCGGTTGGGCATTTGGAGCACGTTGATGGAAGCTGTTGATTAAAGTCGCAATAGTGGCACGTGAGATTGTTATCCTGGTGTAAGGTGAGACTAACTGAGCACTGAGGACATGAAAATATGAGTCCACACGTTTTGCATTGCACAAAAAAACTGTAACCCCTGCGATTTAAAAAGATGATACATTGCTCATTGTTAGATAATCGCTGTTTAATAGCCTGCTCAAGCTCTTGGCTAATCCAAAAGTTGCGTCGTTGTTTGCCGTCGGATAGATAGACTGTTTTAATAGTTGGGAAGTTTCCTGCAAAGCGTTTGGTAAGCTGGATATAGCTCCAGCCTTTGTGGGTGACGTTAAAAAACGAATTCACCGAAGGTGTCGCAGATCCTAATACAATTGGAATATTAGCACTGCGTGCTCGAATTAAGGCAGCTTCTTTGCTGTTAATTTTTGGATGTTTTTTTTCTTGATAGCCAACTTCATGTTCCTCGTCGATGATGATAAGTCCGAGATGCGCTATGGGTAGCAAAATTGGTAAATGCACGCCAATAATTACTATGGGCTTCTGCGTTAATAAGTCTTGCCACATTGTTCGTTTGTCTTTTTTACTTGTAGCGGAATGAAAACCATAAACAACTATGTCTGGAAGTTGTGTGCGCACTATTTTTTCAAATTGAAGTGCAAGGGTCACTTCGGGTAGAAGCCACAGGACGCTTTTGTTGGCAGAGATCGCTGTGTGGAGTAATTGCTTGTAGACTTCGGTTTTTCCTGATCCCGTGACGCCGTGGAGTAAGGTGACATGATAATGTGCATTGATGATATGGGGTATAATTTTTTCACATGCAACACGCTGCTCATCCGTCAGAATAGTATTATTGGTAGTGTGCGATTGTGATGTAAGGAGCGATTCATGCGTGGTTGACGAAGCCGAATCTTGTGTTAAAAAATGACGCATGCGTTGATAAAATCGCACTGGCTCAAGATGATAATAGATGCCTAATTGATCAAGAAATAGTGCGTATGAGGTGTCACATGGAAATAATTCTTGTGCTATGGCCTTGCGCAACTGGAAAGATACGGCAGGTCGCTGCGATGTTGAGGCAATAACGAGTCCCGTTGTTATACGTTTTTGTAAGGGAACGCGTACAAGGGAACCTTTTAATTTTTTGTATTCCCATTCTTTTGGAACTTCGTACCACAAAGGTTCTTGCCATCCGTGGAGTAATTTTACTTGGATAAACATGAGTATGAAATATTCGTTGTCCGTAGCTAAAAGATGATTATGTTTAGTGTATGTGGCGAAGAATATAAAGCAACAAAAAACCCTTTTCTTGGGCATGATTAAGAATTGATCGATTACTAGTTTATTACTAGACTTGCCATTGAGTTATTGGGAAAACAGTGAAAAAAACGTTGGGAAATAATCAGTGAATTTGGATCCTCAAAAGACCGTTTTTTTAATTGACGGCTCTTCTTTTTTATATCGTGCGTATTATAGTTTGCGTCCTTTGCATACGAGCAGTGGGATCCCTGTACAAGCGGTGTACAGTTTTTGTCGCATGATCCAAAAGCTTATCAAAACTTTTGGTATGCGTAATGTCGTGTTGGTGTGGGATTCTAAGGGAAAAACAACGCGTCATGAGCTTTATCAAGCTTATAAAGCGACACGCCAAGCGCCTCCCAGCGACCTCTACGAACAAAAAAAATACATTATACGTTTTGCCGAGCTTATTGGCATGTGTCAAAAAGCACAGATTGGTATCGAGGCGGATGACATTATGTATTCAATCGCGCAAGAACGTTCGCAGGAAGGTGATATAATATGTTTAATTACCTCTGATAAAGATATGGCGCAGATGCTGAGTGATCGCGTGGTTATGTTCGATCCATTTAAGGATGACATCGTTGATGCGCAAAAATTTACGGCAAAAAAAGGTATTCCTGTTGAGAAGCTTCCTTTTTATTTCGCTTTGCTGGGTGATGCTTCAGATAATATTCCAGGTGTGCGTGGCATTGGTGACAAGGGAGCGCTTGAATTAGTAACGCAATTTGCCTCACTCGATGAAATGTATGCAAATCTTGATGCAGTAAAGCGTCCAAAAGTTCGTATGCTTTTGCAAGAACAAAAGGACAGCGCCTATTTGAGCTATAAGCTTTTTTTGCTTCAATATCACCCGTCAGGATTGACGAGAAGCGATATGGCTTTTGATGTTGCACACTGGTCACGCGCGATGCCGCTTTTTAAAGAGCTTGGCTTTAAGTCACTGATGCAAGAGCTGCAGGAGAATAAGGAACTTGCTGCGGAGATTGTTGAGAACAAATTAAGTAACTTTAAAAAATATCAATTTATTACCGTGACAACCACTGATGCGCTCAGGCAGTTAATCGTTGAAATGAAAAAGCGACCAGCGTGCGCAATTGATACCGAAACGACTGGGTTAAATCCACTGCAAGCAGATCTGGTTGGTATTTCGATAGCAGTGCAAGAAGGCACAGCTTATTATTTGCCGTGTGGACATAAGACTGATGCTGAGCAGCTCTCTCAAAAAGAAATAATCGATGCACTTAAACCGTTGCTTGAAGACCCTACTTATAAAAAATACATGCATCATGCTAAATTTGACCAGCTGGTGCTTAAAAGAGCTGGTATTGATGTGCGTGGCTTGGCATTCGATACGCTCATAGCAGCACGACTTGTGGCACGAGATTGGCAGAAAATTTCTTTAAAAGATTTATCAGAACATTATTTGGGTGAGAGCATGCTTTCCTATGATGAGGTAGTAAAAGCAAATAAACTCAAAAATTTTTCTTATGTACCTCTTAGTATTGCAACATTGTATGCCGCTGCCGATGCGCATCAAACCTTGCGATTAAAAAAAATTTTTGAACAAGAATTGCGCAAAGAAAAACTTGATGAATTGTATCGAGATATCGAATTCCCTCTCATACAGGTTCTTTATGCGATGGAGCTCCAGGGTATTTTTTGTGACAAAAATGTGTTGAAGTCGCTTGAGATATCTGTTGCGCAGGAGCTGGCAATTATAGAAAAACAGATTTTTGCACTTGTGGGCGATGTTTATGGAGCCATTAACTTAAATTCTCCAAAGCAAGTTGAAGAGCTCTTGTTTCAGCATTTACAGTTGCCGCCGCAAAAAAAGAGTGGGTCAAGTAATCGCTTATCTACGGATCAAGAAGTCTTAGAAGCATTATCAGCTCTTCATCCAGTTCCTGGACTTATTCTTAAATATCGAGAACTTGCCAAGTTAAAAAATACTTATCTAGATGCATTGCCTCAGTATATAAATCCAGTGACGGGTAATATTCATACTACATTCAGTCAGACTGTTGTAGCGACCGGGCGACTTGCGAGTTCAGATCCAAATTTACAAAATATTCCTACTGGTAGCGGATGGGGCGGAGAAATTAGAGCGGCATTTAAACCAAAGTCAGGACATGTCTTTATTTCAGCCGATTATTCACAGATTGAATTACGAGTACTTGCACATCTTGCGCAAGATCAAAATCTTATTAATGCCTTTTTACAAGGGCACGATATTCATGCTGAAACAGCAGCGCGTCTTTTTGATGTACCATTATCGGATGTTACCACAGAACAGCGTCAAATTGGTAAGCGTATTAATTTCAGTGTGTTGTATGGTCTGACTCCATTTGGCTTGTCGCAGGATCTTAAAATTCCTTTTAAAGACGCGAAAATTTATATAGAAAAATATTTTGCGCAATATCCAGCAGTTTCCGTGTGGATGGAACATGTTGTGGATACTTGCAAGAAGCAAGGCTATGTAGAAACGTTCTGGGGCCGCAGACGTTACGTGCCAGGCATCTATGAAAAAAATAAAAGTTTGTATGATTTGGCAAAGCGGGTAGCTATAAATACCGTAGCACAGGGTACTGCTGCCGATATTATGAAAATGGGCATGATCAGGGTTCATGAGTTATTGAATGCCAAAAATCTTGATGCGCATATCATAGTACAAATTCATGATGAACTTCTTGTTACAGCTTCACTGGAACATGCTTCTCAAGTTGAAATGCTCATGAAAACAGCTCTTGAACAGATTGTTTCATGGTCTATACCACTAGTCGCTACTACTCGGTCAGGGTCCTCATGGAAGGAAGTGAGTAAGTAGAACATATACACCAAGCTTGTTAAAATGAGTCGTTTGATGGAGGTATGCATGGCCTTATTGCTATGTCGTTTGTTTGATATTGTTGTTCAGCAATGAAGCACTTGTTTTGGTTATTTGAATACATAACACCAGTTACACCCTGTTTACACAAAATACGAATGTTTTTGTACGTGAAGATGTGACCATTATAGTGAAAATGTGTTTTTTTGATTTTGAATACATTTTTCTTTTTGCTTCCCAAATTGTTAAAATGCTTCAATAAGGCGGTTTGAGGGTGTGATGTATTTGCAGGGTCATCCTTTAAGGTAGTGATGTCGAGTTCATCAATGGTGTAATCTCGACGGGGCTGTGGACACATAGCGCCGCCGGCAATGATAGTTTCGCCATCATTGAGTGATATCGCTTTGATATCAGGCTGGGTTAAAATCAAAGAATGGTGAACTCGAATTTGATTGTCAGGGTTACTTGTGTTTGTCGGTTGTGGTAGAGGATTGAGAATAGAAAATTGGGGTTTTTGTGGCCATAGTACGTAAGGGATGTTATTTGGAGCCTTATCGCACATTAAAATGGCGTCCATCGCGTTGAATAAATTTTCTTGTTTTTCTTCGGTAAATTGAGAAATTTTTTTCAAATGCCCATTGAATTGCAAGATATTTTTGGCATGCATGCCTATTGCAGAAGCATACGAATCGTAAAAGCCACCGCTAATAATAGGGAAATTAAAATTTTCTTTTCCTAAAATAGAACCAACATCACTACTTGATCCATAGCATGTTTGCACGAAAAGAGCTTTGGTATTTTTGCTCTGCAGTATTTTGCCTATGCTTACTATATCGCAAAGTTGCATTCCACAAATTTTTTTTTGTTGTGTGAATGAGTTTTCGTCGGTGTAGCTCGATGGGTCAAAATACGTTCCGTGCCCTGTAAGCGCCAAGAAAAGAGGCGCTGTTTCATTGATTAATAATTTTTCTAATCCATGTGCAAATACACCCGAATAGGGTACGTATCCGGTGTTGTCACTAAGTTGCTCTTCAAGGCTTGCTGCAGTGAAAAACTCTTCTGATTCTAGAGCCGATTTAAAAGTATCAACATATTTTTCACCATAAGGAATCATTAAGGTAAGCGTGTTATTGTAATCGAAGATCCGCCATTCCTTTTCTATTTCCAGCAAATCATCGTCGTTGAATTTAATAAATGAAAAAAGGTGATTCGAAGTTAGTATTGCGCACGTTTGCGCTCCTATAAGTGCCTTAAGTGTTTGGACAATGGCATCATTAGAAGAAGCGTCATCTTGCTCGGCTATGCAACACCATAACATGTGTTGATCTTGAATTTGGGAACATATGTTGCTACAAGAACCAATCGAGAAGAAAGTGATTGAGGTAGCTAGAGCGCTGATCCAGTTTCTTTTTATTTTTTTTTGTATGGTATCCATGAATGAGTCTCCATAATTTTTACCATATTTTACTTGCACTAGATGGCTGATTTGATGCGGCATCATGGGCAATAATTTTTGTAAAGTGCTTAGTACATCTAATAAGAGTTTCATGATATTGCTTTTGATGTTTTTTAATTCCGGGCGGACCTTTCAATAGTATAGTCTCGATGGTGTAATTTCGTTCCTTCGCCCGTTTCAGATTTGGAAATATTGATGCTAATTTCTTAAGATCGCAGTCGCCTGAAATGATAAGTTTCTTAATGGTATAGTTTGTGTGATCTATAAGTCCGCCAGTTATAATAGGATCATCAGTTTTATCGAGATCGAGAAACACTTTATTGACAGTTGATTTCAATAAAATATGGGTATCATTTACTGTAGTTATGGCATTAGCGCCGGTGTTTGAACTGCTTGGCGTTGGGTTAAGCACAGAAAATTGCGGTGAATTAGGCCATAAAACACAGGGAATGTTATTTGGTTCATTTTTATAATCCAATAGCGTATTAAGTGCATTGAAGACATTGGCTTGTGTTTCTTGGGTGATGCATGGAATTTTTTTTAGAGCTGTATGGAGGTCTTTGAGTTTATTACTCGTGGACCCATCAGGGATAAAAGAAGAAAAGGTATCTCCGAAGCACATGCTTAGGATTGGGAAGTGATAATGTTGTTTTGCCAAGACAGCGCCAACTTCAGGGTTAGAGCCATAACAAGTTCGGCAAAATACTCCCTGAGTGCCTTTTTGATCTAGTAAGCGATAAATATCAAACAACGAACTTAATCTCATACCGCATTGCAAACTTTCTGCGATAAACTCCTCTTCATCACTACATTTTTCCTGCGCCAGTAAACTTCCATGCCCAACGAAAAAGAAAAAATCGGGTTTATTAGTGTCATCCAAAAGTTCATCAAGACATGCCTTTGTGATATCTTCGCTGATATTTGATGTGGAGCGTTTTTGCTGAATGAATGTTGTGGGAGTAAAGGCCTTGTGGCCGACAGAATTTGTAAAGAGATGACTCATTGCGCTGTTTTTGGGTAGCATGAGAGTAATTTCGCCTTTATAGTCGTATATGAGCCAGTGCTGATCTATACTATTACGGTAGGAATTTCTCAATTGGCTAAAAAGATTGTTAGTAGTGAGAATGGGGAAAGTTTTGGCGTTAATGAGTCCTTGCAAGGTATCAACAACCGCGTCCTTTTCGGCAGAATCGCATTGCTCAGCGATGCAACACCATAAAGCGTTGCTGACTTGAGTATATATATTTATGAAGGTGGCGGAGCTCAAGAACAACGCTATTGCTGCTAGCCTGAAATAACGATTTTTTTGAATAGCTAATTTTAGTCTACTAACCATATCCCCCACCCATTATTTTATTCAAATGTAAATATATGATATTTAACTTTATTATCACTTGCGCAATCTGTCAACTGGCAATTGGCTTGCTTTCTGCCAAATTGTGGCTGGTAGGAGCTGTTCATCGGATGAGGTTATCTTGAGAGTTGGCTTATTGACTTTTTTTACACACTCCCCATACTATAAGGGCAATATAACTAATATGACTGTTTATCATTTCTTACAGCAGTTTCTTCTATAAAATCTTTATTTTTTAACAAGGGATTACCATGGCAACGAGTAAATCGGGTGGTTCTACGCAAAATGGTCGTGATAGTATAAGTAAACGTTTGGGCATCAAGTTGTTTGATGGTCAGCAAGTTTTCGGTGGCGAAATCATCGTGCGTCAACGTGGCACTCGCGTACACCCTGGATTTGGTGTTATGCGTGGTGGTGATGACACACTGTTCGCGGTCAAGCCGGGATTTATTAAGTTTCATAACGGTGCAAAAAGGCGTAAATACGTTTCCATTAATAGCGAGCGTTAATGCTTGCTAGTTTTGTTAAGACCATAATCAGATGAATCATAATCACGGAGAGTATTATGGCTAGTAATAGCGTGTCACGTATTGATTTTCTAAAATATCGGTTTTTTTGTTTAGCCTTTTCGCTGACGTTGATAGGTGCCTTTGTTGGCACTTGTATTTATCGCTGGCAAACAAAAGGCTATGTCTTTTCGTATAGCATAGATTTTACCGGTGGTGCCCAGGCTTTATTTAAGTTCTCTCAGCCGGTTTCCTCACAGCAGGTAATATCAACCCTTGAGGAAAAAGGGTGGAAGGGTGTTGTTACCCGAGAATTTTCTGCACGGGAGCTTTTAGTTCGCGTTAAAAATATTGATGATCATGCTGGAGGGGCAAAGGATCTTGCCGAAACCATGCAAACGCAATTGCAAGAATCAATGCCCGAAAATCAAATAAGCCTTATGCAGAGTGAAGTGGTTGGGTCTAGTGTTGGTGCTATGTTGCGCTGGAAGTCTATGCGAGCAGTGGTGATATCATTAGTGCTTATGTTACTTTACATAGCATGGCGCTTTTGGTCATTTGCCTATGCAGCGGGAGCTGTAATAGCCTTGTTACACGATGCTTTGGTTATGCTTGCAGTGTTTTTACTGTTTAATCGAGAAATTTCGATTAATGTCATAGGTGCAATCTTGGCCGTCCTAGGCTATTCGATCAATGACACCATCGTAATTTTTGCTCAAATTCGTCAAAATGCTGCAAAAATGAGCTCAGCTTCTATGTATGACATAGTGAATATTAGTCTTAATCAAACACTTCGTCGGACTATACTAACGAGTACGGCAACTGCTTTAACTGTTGCGTCCATGTTCTTTTTGGGCGGAGAGGCATTAAGGGACTTTTCTTTAGCGCTCTTAGTGGGTATTTTCTTTGGTACTTATTCATCTATTTATATGGCTAGTCCGATTATGCTATTCTTTTATAAAGATCGTCGTCGCCACGCTTAAAAATATTACGGGTGCCGCATAGTATCGCGGTACCCGATATTAAAAAATCTTCTTATCCCCGGGCGTAAGCCTAACTTCTTGAAATTATAGTTATTGTGCATTCATTACAAAAAAACTTAAACACGCGAGTAATTATTTAATACTAAATAGGTCACCAAAGCTTCCAAGGCTCCTGCGAAATTATTCTGACAGGAATTGACGCACGGCCTCAGGAAGGGTTGTTTCTTAAGGAAATTTATATGAGTAATCAAGGAATTCGAGGGAGAAAAATGAAGGGGAAAGATAAAAATAATGTTGAATCAACCAGTAGTGACATGACAAATCAAGATCAAAACGCTTCCCATCCGTTGCCTGTCACGGAACAGAGTAGCGCACAAAAAACAGTTTCTCAAATCGAAGTAGACCAAATTTCTGTAGCCCGCGAATCTGAAGAGCCTTCTGAATCATATGCCCCGCGTGATCGCAAATATTCGTCGTCACGACACAGGGACCAACGCTTCAATGATTCGCCTCGTGATCATAAAGGGGACTATCGTAATAATCCCGATCGAGACCAGCGTCAAAGTGATCAGCGCGCCTTATTGTCAACGGAGGAGCTCAAACAGCTTTCCATGGCTGATCTTAATATGCAGGCTCGCCGTCTTGGAGTTGTTGGTGCAAGCCTTATGAATAAAGAAGCACTTATAGCAAAGATACTCGATGTACAGGCGCACCCTGACCGTGAAATTGAAGTGGCTGGTGTGTTAGAAAAGTTGCCTGATGGATTTGGTTTTTTGCGTTCAGCAGAATATGATTATATATCTGGCCCTGACGATATTTATGTGTCACCATCACAAATTCGTCGTTTTGGTCTGAGAACTGGGGACACGATCACTGGTGTGATTCGTAAGCCAAAAGATGGCGAAAAATATTTTGCCTTGCTCAAAGTCACCACGGTGAACTACGAAGAACCGATTCCTGCAGGAGATCGTGTAAACTTTGATCGCTTAGTGCCACTTTATCCTGACAAAAAGTTTGCATTAGAATATGATCCAACTGTTATCTCTACTCGAATTTTGGACCTTTTTGCACCTATTGGTAAAGGGCAACGTGGATTAATAGTTGCTCCGCCAAAAGTTGGTAAAACAGTATTATTGAAAGAGATTGCTCTTGCCATTTTGGCGGGAAATCCAGAAGTTCATCTTATTGTTTTGTTGATAGATGAGCGACCAGAAGAAGTATCCGATTTCAAAAAAACACTCCGCGGTACTCATGCAGAAGTTATCAGCTCAACGTTTGATGAATCAGCGGATCGCCATGTTCAGGTGGCGGAAATTGTTATAGAAAAAGCAAAGCGCTTAGTAGAAAACGGACGAGATGTAGTGGTTCTTCTTGATGCGATAACGCGTCTTGCACGTGCTTATAATACTATTGCTCCGGCATCAGGAAAAGTGCTTACTGGTGGTATAGATGCCAATGCGCTGCAGCGTCCTAAAAAATTCTTTGGTGCCGCTCGTAATATCGAAGGTGGTGGCTCTATGACCATAGTTGCTACGGCGTTAGTCGACACTGGATCAAAAATGGATGAAGTGATTTACGAAGAATTCAAGGGAACGGGAAATATGGAAATTCATATGACGCGTAAACTTTCAAATCGTCGTGTTTACCCCGCTTTCGATCTTCAAATGTCAGGAACCCGTCGCGATGATCTCTTGTTGGCAGAAGACGTGCTCAACAAAATTTGGGTTATTCAGAAATTTCTTTCAACTATGAATGTGGTAGAGGGCATGGAATTTCTTATCGATAAGATGAAAAAGACAAAAACGAACGACGAGTTTTTAGAGGCAATTAATAAGAAACAATAAAACTATAAAATGAGAAAATAATCTTCGGGTAGTTACTCGAAGATTATTTTTTTTGCGAAGTAATTAGCGATTACTAGGATGGAGAATGATGTTAGTATCAGTAACTCCATCAAAAAAATTGGCGGCAACGTGCTGATTAGTGCATAAGATATCATCAGATAAGTTTTGCAACATATGTGCGACTCTGCTATCTGTGACTATTTCCTTTTCGATTGCGTCTCGGACACAATCGTGTTTCATTTTTACCGCCTTAATGAGGCATAAGAAGTATTTGTTATCACGAGCTAAGCTGAGTGCTTCTTGAGCCAATTTTATCTTAAAAGAAAAATCTGAAAGAGTTTTTGAACTTTTTAAGGCAGATTGGGCATTTGCTTGAATAGTAGCTCGGTAGAGATCTGCAGTTATACGCTCTGTTGTCATAAGATGTTCCCATACCTGGCGATTGGTTAAAATATCACTGCGTTGAACATCTGCTTCTAGAAATAACGTTGTATTTGCGGCTAGTATATGTATTGTCTTATTTAATGATCCACAATCCGCGTGTGCATAAGCCTGGATAGTGCGCGCTTGATCGCAGATTGTTTGTTTTTTATCCTGTAATAATAGAGGTTTTGAAAAATTAAAAACAGGCATTTGTACGCTATGAAGCCGCATAGTCGCAGTGATTATTAAGAGCGATATATATTTTGACATAAAAGAGAATCTCCATTGTATATTGCAATCAACACAAAACATTTCTGATTGAGATTGTTGCATATAAAATGGCGCATGACAAAGATTTCTTAAAACAAGGGCAAGATTCTATTTGTTGCGTATCATGTTGTTTTATAGCTAAGTCTATGCGTGGGGGAATAAGAAATTATTCAAAGATGTCGAGCAGTAGATCAGAAAATTCTCCACGAAGTGCTTTATGATAACCAACTAAAGCAATCATGGCGCCGTTATCGGTGCAAAACTGGGGTGAAGGTGCGTAGAATGCTAGGTTATGATTATTGCTCCAGGTAGATAGTCGTTGGCGTAAATATTTGTTGCATGCAACTCCGCCCACGAGCGTTATGGCTTTGATATCTTGGTGTTGTTTATAAGCGAGGGCTATTTTTTGCTCAAATATATCGCCGATACAGACTAGCAAGGAGCTTGCAACCTCTTGTTTAAGGCCGTGGTCTTCCTGGCGTAAAAATTCACGTGCATGGAGATCGTAAGCTCCTTGATCGACAAGATCGTATAGCACCGCGGTTTTTAGTCCAGAAAAGCTAAAATTAAGCGTTTTTTCTTTAGGACGAGGATATGATCGTGTATCAGAAAAATGTATTTCCTGGGCAAGTCTTTCGATGATCGGTCCGCCGGGATAAGGATAATTCATCATTTTTGCAACTTTATCAAATGCTTCGCCAGCTGCATCGTCAAGAGTTTGTCCAAGTAAGGTGAAATTACCAAATCCGTCTATACGATATAAAGCCGTATGGCCGCCTGAAGCGCTTATACTTAAGTGAGGAAAGGGCACGCAATGTTCGAGAAATGGGGAAAAAGCATGTCCTTCAAGGTGGTTGACGCCAATGAGCTTTTTATTTTCTGCCCAAGCAAGTGCTTTGGCAAAGCACACACCGACAAGCAATGAGCCTGCAAGGCCAGGTTTGTTGGTGACGGCGATAGCATCAATTTCTTGTAGTGAGACATTGGCATCATGCAATGCTTGCTGAACAATAATCGCTATTTTTTCAAGCTGTGATCGCGAAGCCAATTCCGGGATAACGCCACCAAAATATTTATGGTGATCTTGAGAAAAAAGTGCATGAGAAATCAGACCGAATTCCTGATGATATACTGCTGCACCGGTTTCGTCACATGATGTTTCTATGCCAAGAATAAGAGTGTTTTTCTTCATACAATCAACGCGTTATCATTGCTACAATAGTTTTTTCATGTTTTTTAAAATCTGGCTTAATTTTTGCGTGAATCAAACGCATATCAAGCGTGGTAAAACATAATTGGTCAAGGGAACGGCGTAATGCTTCTTCGCCTCCTAGATACTCTATTAGGTCTGGCCTTATAACAATGTGGGGAAGCTCTGTTGTCGAAGTTGTCTCGAGCCCACTTACCCAGTGAGCATTGTAGCTTACAATAATTGTTTGGTCTGGTAGTGCTCCCTCAGGGCCTAGGATCATTTCTTCGATTTTCCATTCACATTTGTTTAAGCGCTGTGCATCCACAGACTTTTGCAACAACATAGGTGGTATCAATGATATGCGGTAGAGTCGATAGTGAGCACCGGGACTTACCTTGAGATATTGTACGAGATTTTTGAAGCTCGTGTCTTCATGCATGTGTGCTACTACTTGGTCGCAAATGAGCAGATAGCAAGAGGCTGATTTCTTGCTGACTAAGACATTAAATGTAATTTTTTTGTTAGTGTGATCAATTTCATAGTGTGCTTCGTTGCCTGCGCAAAATATAGGTATTTCTGGTAGTTGCGTGATATTTTTTGGAAATAATATAGAGCTAGTTATTGTTGCTTGTTCTACAAAAAAAAGTTCCGGATCAATGGTATCGGCTTGTGCGCCTGTATAAGTGGTTAGTAGAACGAGAAGGAAGAGAAATCTTTTTTTCATAGTGTCTCCATTATGCCTTTCCACTGCAGCTGCGATATCAATCCGAGGTTATGTCTGTGTGTACAGTAACAGCTTTTTTGTACCATCAATAGGATTTTAGAATATCTATCATCTATCTTTAGACTAGTGCTGTTCATTCGACAGGGTATACTAGTGTTCAATAAAGTAGCATACCGTAAAGGTAGGAATTTTCAAAAATGATACGTCGTTTCATCTATTCACTCATTGCCAGAGATCGGAATACTTCGTCACTTGCGGCCTCGTGCGCCTTGGGTATTTTTGTGGCATTTTCTCCCTTTGTGGGATTGCATACCGTGATGGCGATTGTGTTGTCATGGCTGTTATCGCTGAATTTTGTGATTGTATTTTCAGTTACCCACTTCATCAATAATCCGTGGACTATGGTTCCCGTATATTCGTTTGGTTATTTTACGGGTGAGTTGATCTTGAATGGCATTTTTGGTATCGATACCATTGCGACTAATCCAACTTGGATGACGTATCTAAATGAATTTTTGCATTCGTATACCGGATTGCGTGGTGTTTCTTGGTGGTCATTTATGCTGGGAGGTAATTTGCTAGGCCTAGCCATTGCTGGTATGCTGTACCCCATTATGAAACGTTTTTTTGGTCGATTAATTCCACTAAAGTAATATTATGGGCATTAAAATAGTCGCGCAAAATAAAAAAGCATTCCACGACTATCATATTCTTGATACCATCGAAGCTGGCGTGGTGCTCTCTGGCGATGAGGTCAAATCACTTCGCGCCGGGCATGTTTCCATGAGCGGTTCTTACGCTACCTTTAAAAATGGCGAGCTTCATCTTACTAACTGTACTATTAGCGCATATGCCCAGGCATATAGCAAAGAATATGAGCCTACCAAGAGTCGCAAACTTCTTCTGCATAAACGGGAACTTCACCGTCTTTTTGGCGATGTGTCTAAAAAAGGGGTTACACTGATTCCTTTGAAAATCTACTTTAATGAACGTGGTATTGCCAAGGTGGCTATAGGTGTGTGTAAGCATAAAAAAGCTACGGACAAGCGCTTAGAGCTACGTGAACGAGACATTGCCCGTGAAACACGCCGTGAACTGAAGCACAGCTAGGAAATAATTACTAAACCTATGTGGGTAATTTTTAGGTCTGTGCGGCTTCTACTTGAGTTGAAATTTTGCTTCTCTGTAAGCAAAATCTTGCGTTTCCCCTTCATGATTTTGTTATAATCTAAAGTGAATGATTAAATTTTGCATGTAAAATGTGCTATTTATGAAACGAGAAAAGGAGATAGATTATGTTTAAAGGAAAAAATATCACCGTAGGGTTGTTTGTCATGGTGGTTGCCTGCCTTGGCTGTGTGTCACTTAAAGGCATGGAAAGCTGGGCGCGCACATTTCCCGCAGGCGTTATAAGCGATGAAGAGCTACAATGTCGAAACACTTGCCAGGCGTTGTTTACCCTCAAGGTGACTGAATTGAATCAGAAAAGAATGAAAGAAATACAGGCTTTGGATGAACAAAAAGAAAAACTCTCTATGAGCCAAGATAATTATGACGCTAATCGTTGGCGTATTGAGCAAAAATATCGCCCTCAATATCACGAATTAGAGCAAGAATTGGGTAAATGCACGAAAAAATGCTTGGATGATTATCGGTGGCATCGATAAAAGCAGTAACGCAGTTTACACCCCATCACGCATAGTGGTGGGGTGTAAACTGCGTTCCACTATGGTCTTTTTTTGTTAATCAGCTTAAACAGCAAATCCTACAGTGGCGAGTTGACAGAACCAGTCTCAATCTTATACTTAAAATAATAACTCTTTGAAATGTTTTGGGGGCGTCCTGGCTTCGACGTGTTGTTGATAGTTTTAGGAGCATGCCGAGCGTTGACTGAGTGCTCGTAAATCAATTGGTCAAACTATAAACGGCGAATCTTTCGCACCAGCTTTTGCCTAAGGGCAATTAGCTTTTGATAGTGAGCGGTGTCTATCACGTCGACTATCAAATATTGACCCGATAGAACTTTTGCATAAGGTTTTCCAGGTTCGTAGTGCAGAAGTATACTAACATGGCCTCATTGTTATGTAGTGTCGCTGATGCGACAATGTTGTAAAACCAGCGAATAAGCATGTAGTGCCTGACGCTTGACGCAGTGCGGACATGGGTTCAATTCCCATCGCCTCCACCAAATTATGTACCTGATTTCTTGCATTATTCATCACATCATTTGTAGGCTAACATAACTTGGTAAAATAACATTTTCTTCTGAAAATCTATGGCACATCGCTATAAAATTTCCCTCTTTATCTTCAGGCGCGATTTGCGTCTAGAGGACAATACTGGCTTAATTGCCGCTTTACAGCAATCAGAATTGGTTTTGCCGTGTTTTATTTTCGATCCACGTCAAGTTGGTGAAGAAAACGAATATCGCAGCGCACGCAGTATCACCTTTATGCTCAATTCTCTTGTTGGTCTTGATGAACAATTACAAAAACACGGTGGACGCTTATATCGCTTCTATGGTGTTGCTCATGAATTATTGGAGCGCGTTTTGGACGAAGTGGCATGCGATGCCGTGTTTGTAAATCGCGATTATACTCCTTTTAGTATACGTCGCGATGAACTTCTTGAGCAGGTGTGTAATCGTCATGCTATCCCCTTTCATAGCCTTGGTGATGCTTTGATTCATGAGCCTGAGGATATTATCTCGCAAAATGGATCACCCTACGTCATTTTTACGCCATTTTTCAAAAAAGCGTCGCGTATCACCGTGAGATCAGTTACTTCTTTGCCATCAGGTACTTGGCACACTAGGACGAGTCCACTTGAACAACAGGCTCTGCCCTATTATCAACAGTTGTCTCAGCAGACAAAATCCGCCATGCATACACGCGGTGGTCGTAAAGAAGGACTTGTATTATTAGATGGTCTTTCAACACTTAAAAATTACCAGGCAACTCGAGATATTCCTGCGCTGCCTACCAGTAATCTTTCTGCACATCTGAAATTTGGTACATTGTCGATCCGCGAAGTGCTACATGCGATAGAACTGTCTTTAGGGAAGTTTCATCCCCTTGCCAAGCAGCTTTACTGGCGAGATTTTTTCACGCACGTTGCCTATCATTCACCTTTTGTGTTTGGCCATGCCTACCAGGAGAAATTTGATTCTCTTGCTTGGGAGCATAACATAGCCAACTTTAAGCGATGGTGTTCTGGCACCACGGGATTTCCCATTGTTGATGCCGGTATGCGTCAATTGAATGAAACTGGCTATATGCATAATCGTGTGCGCATGATTGTTGCATCATTTTTAACCAAAGATTTACGTATTGATTGGCGTTGGGGTGAAAAGTATTTTGCGCAGCAGTTGATTGACTATGATCCAGCAGTTAATAATGGAAATTGGCAATGGATTGCATCAGTAGGATGCGATTCCCAACCATATTTTAGAATTTTTAATCCATGGTTGCAGCAAAAAAAATTTGATCCCGATGCTATCTATATTAAACGTTGGATACCAGAACTTCGATCTACTTCTCCATCTATCATCCATGCATGGTACCAGACCAAGCGTATTACGGATGCGCCAGCATATCCGCGTCCCATGATTAATCATGCGCAAGAGGCTGCATATACCAAAGAATGGTTCAGAAAACATAGACAAGAAAAAGATTAAAGGGTCATCCATGTATCTTGAATGACCCTTTAATCTTTTTAATCTGATGGATCGTTAGCTTTGTGTGTTTTCTTTATTTTGTTCAATTATTTGCGCAATGACATGATCCATGAATGGTTCAAATTCATGTTCTTGTTGTGGTAACTTGAAGTCCTTCACGACTCCCTGTAGCGCTTGAGCAAGATAGAGTTTGAGTGCAATATGCATGTCATGACCTGGCATAATCTCTTCATAATTTTTGATCAGGGATGCAGCTTGTCCCAGGATACCCTGTGCAACGCAATAACGTACGCCCAGGTAGGCTGCTTCAGCAAACACGATCGCATGTTCTAGGCGAATTTGATAGGGTATCTCAGTGTTATCCGAACTTGGTTGGTGCTCTTGGAGCCACTGTTTTACGAGTTGGTAAAGTTCATCAAATCGCTGAAAATTTTGTTCTGCTAATGCAAGACGTAAAAGACCACACAAAAACATGCCATTTGATTTATAGCGTTCGAAATTTCTTTGCATGATCTCTGTTGCTTCAGTTACTTGATCAAGATCTGCAAGTATTATGCATAGTGCGGTGAGCATGTATGGTTGATCTTCATAGGTTGGGATCAATGCCTGAAAATATTTGGTTGCTTCTTCGTTTTTGCGATCACGAGCAAGTCGAATTCCTTTTTCAAAGGCTGAAAACTGTTCCTCGGTGAGCAAGTCGAGATAACTAGGATATGTTTGTTTGTTTTGTGATGAGGTTTGTGCTTTTTCTTGCGGGTTCACGGCGATCCTTTATTTAGTAGCGCTATGCTATGTGGTTAACAGTTGTGCGAACAGTTACGGAATGATTTATCCTGATGAAACACATGGTAGTATTCGCATGATTTGCAATGCGCTTAGTATAACACTTCGTCATATTTGTCAAAAAAAACCTGGCATCTAACGCCAGGTTTTTTGATCAGTAGAAATAAAATGTATTACTTTGCGATACTTGAGCGAATCATCCATGCTATTTTTTCATGCTTTTCCATAAGATCGGTTAAGAAATTATTGGTTCCCATGTCGCCAACTTTTGCGGATGTTTCTATATCTTCACGTAGGGTGCAGATAAGTGCTTCATGATCATTCAACAGGATCTGTAACATTTCTTGTGAAGTAAAAATTTTTTCTGGAGCCTCTTTGAGGCGGGTTGTTGCAAGAAATTTATTCATGCTGCCCAATGAATCTCCGCCTAATGTACGTACCCGCTCAGCAATGTCATCTACGAATGAAAAAAGATCTTCGTATTGTTGGCGAAAAAAATCATGTAAGGGCTTGAAATCATGTCCAACAACATTCCAGTGAAAATTGAGTGTTTTTACGTACAAAGTAAATTCATCGGCAAGTAGAGCATTTAATAAGGTAGCCATCTGTTTACACTGATGGTCGCTGAGTCCTATCGTAACGTTCATTTTTTGTCTCCCTATAGACTATTATTATAGAAATAGTTATGTGTTTTAAGTAGTTCTAGAGGTATCACAGTATTACTAGAGCACACAATGATCTGTCAGATATTTTTTAAAATGCTTAACAAAGTATGTGTATTCACTATACCCTGTGCACCAAAGCGTATGGGAAAGAAAATATCGATGAAAAAAGCATTATTTTTTGTGAGTAACTGGAAGATGTATTTGTCATATCAGGCAAATGTAGCGTTGTATCAACAGTATGAAAAGCAACTGGCGTCTACGATTACCACTACTGGGCATACGTTGATTGTTTGTCCTGCGGTAAGTGCATTGGCTACCATTACTCATACTAAATCGGCACCATTTTATTTGTCAGGACAGACTTGTGCAGCTTATAGCCATGGGGCTTATACCGGGGAAACCGATGCGCAATCACTCCGTGAGCTTGGATGTACCTATTGTATTGTCGGGCACAGTGAGCGACGCGTATATCATCATGAGACGGATGAAATTGTTGCTCATCAAGCGCAGCAACTTTTAAACCAGGGTCTTATACCCATTGTGTGTATAGGGGAAACAAGAGAGGAAAAGAAAAGTAGCCAGACTCATGCGGTGATCGCTCGACAATTAACAGCCGTTACCAAAGTGATACACGCATCAACAGTGCCCTATCTTTTGGTTGCTTACGAACCTGTCTGGGCGATTGGTTCCGGGCAGCTACCTCATCAGCATGAAGTTGAAAGTGTATTTGGTTTTATACGAACATTAACGCACGCGTTGAATATTCCACCTATTAAGCTTCTTTATGGAGGGAGTATTAATCAATCCACGGTAGATTATTTAAAGAACACAAAAAATCTTGATGGATTTTTAGTGGGAAAAACAAGTATTGATGTTGCAGCGTATAAAGCGGTAATTCAAGCATGCAGTTGGTAACGAGTTGTCCGTATCATGCTGGGCTAGGATTTCCAAAAGGTGCAAAACATAGTAACATGATTTCCAGATGATAAAATCGCGTATTTTTGGTGAGGATCACATGCTATATGGTTTTCTACTTACATTATTGATAATTGATGCAATTCTTCTTGTTCCTATCATTCTCATACAGCAAAGCAAAGGTAGTATAGGTCTTGGATCACTGGGCGGTGGCGCACAAATGCTATTCGGTGGTTCTGGCGGTCAGGATTTGTTTCAAAAAATTACCTGGATTTTAGGTGGTTTGTTTATGGGTCTTGCGCTCCTTCTCGCTCTTATGAAAACAAACTATGTTGCTGAAAGTCGCTATCTTAAGCAAATAACTCAAACGACACAACAACAAGTGCAAAAAGCCCAACAATTACCAGAACGTGTAGAAGAACCGGTTGAACAAGCTACCGCAGAATAACAGAAAAAGATGGTACTGAGCCTTGTTCATAATCTTGGACATTATGTAATTCTACTGTGTACACTCCTGGGTTCTTATGTCCTCTTTCTTCTCAAAACGGTTAAAGTTATCTTTTCTACGCGTTTAAAATGGCACAAGCTATTTGTACAAATGGAAAGGATAGGTGTGGACTCGTTGACCATCATAGTGTTAACCGGTCTTTTTACCGGCATGGTGTTTGCGCTACAAAGTTATATTGGTTTTCAGCGTGTTGGCGGTGAGCAATTTATAGGCACGGTTGTTGCTCTAGGTATAATCCGAGAACTTGGCCCCGTGTTAACCGGATTAATGGTAACAGGCCGCGCGGGATCAGCAATTGCCGCTGAGCTAGGTACCATGCGCATTACCGAGCAAATTGACGCGCTCAAAACGCTTAATATTAATCCATTTCAGTATCTTGTTGTTCCTCGTATTCTTGCAGGTATGATCATTTTGCCATTCCTTACGTTATTCTGCATGATTTGCGGCATTGTCGGGGGATATATTACCTGCATACATATCCTAGGATTGAGTCCGGAAGATTATACGTCTGGAATCAGAAGTTATGTAGAAATGAGCGATATTGTGGGTGGGCTTACCAAGTCGGCGGTATTTGGATTTATTCTTGCGTGGATAGGCTCATATAAAGGATATACCACAACTGGCGGAGCACGAGGTGTTGGTTCATCGACGACCAAAAGCGTCGTAATTGCTTCGATTATGATCCTTATTTCAAATTATTTCCTCACCAAAATTCTTGAGCGTTTGTAGGGAGATTCCTGTGATTGAATTGGTTAACCTACGCAAACAATTTGGCGCTAAGCAAGTCACTAAGGGCGTGAATTTGGTGATTCCCGATGGCAAAACAACCTGCATTATCGGTAGGTCTGGTGAAGGTAAATCAGTGTTATTAAAGCAAATGATCGGGCTTATTCCACCAACGTCAGGTAAAATTCTTGTTAATGGCGTTGATGTAACTCAGGTATCTGAGAAACAGTTTCAACATTATTTTAAACAGTTTGGTTACGTATTTCAGTTCGCAGCGCTTTTAGATTCATTAAATGTTTTTGAAAATATCGCTATTACTTTGCTTGAAAATAAGCGCATGCAACACACCGATGTGTTGAACATCGTCAAACAAAAGCTTGCACTCGTGAATTTGAGCGAAGAAACCTTGTATAAATATCCATCAGAGCTTTCTGGCGGTATGAAAAAGCGTGTTGGATTAGCTCGTACACTGGTGAGCAATCCCAATATTATTTTATATGATGAACCAACTACCGGTCTTGATCCTATTACTTCTCGTGTTATACACGAGCTGATTCGTGATATGCAAGTCAAACTAGGGCTGACTTCAGTGATCGTTACTCATGATGTAGAAATGTTTGAATTTGCTGATTATGTTGCGCTGCTACACGACGGCACGATTAAGTATTACGGTGAAGCAAAAACAATCTGGGAGTCAGACAATCCTTATATTTACCAATTTATCAGAGGGCTAACCGAAGGTCCTATTCAGGCAGAAATTCCTCATATGCGCGATAAGTTTTAATAATTTAGTTATACCATTCCCCTAGTATTTACAGACGCTTTAAATACTTTCTTGGTGTATTCATGTGGTTAAGCTAGCAATCTTTTCTTTCTACCTGTTAAGCTAAAAACAATAGCATAGTTCTTGGTTAAAGAGGGATAGTAGATGATGAGGAAGATAGCGTTTATAGTCGGCCTGATGAGCAGCGGGGCTCTTGTTGCACAGTGGCAAGAATTACCTGTACCCACGATTATAAAAGGATTTTCCATAAAATCACTTGCGATCGGTAACCAGCATGTTATTTGGGCGCTTGGGATAAAAAATCAGCAAGAATCGGCGCTCTTCTCATGGCATGAAGCAAGTAGTTCTTGGCAGGAAATAAGTAAAAAATTGCCGTATGTCGAGGCGATTGCGGCAAATAATAACAATATTTTATTTGCACTACAAAAAACAAACGGCGCGGCATCGCTACAGGCTTGGAACGGTTCTTCGTGGCAAGAAATGTATCGCATTGAACATGCACGTATAGGATCCCTTGCCGCGTTGGGCCAGAATAAAGTTTGTGCAGTTATCAATGAAAAAGCTTATATGCTTAATGGCGAATCATGGCATCAGTTAGGAACGATTGAAGGGTTTCGTGAAGTGGCCGCAGGGGGAGAAAATACCCTTTTTGCACGACGTTTTAATTTTGAAGCGGCGCTTAATCCAACAACTGCAGTTCCAGCGCATTCACTTGAATTGTTGCGATGGGATATGGTTACCAAAACATGGCAAAAACAAAATGTGGTGTCAGAAGAAAAAGAAAAAGGTATTATGAGCATCGCCGTACAAGGTGATACTGCACTTTGGCTTATAATCCGTGAAGGGGCTATGGGTGGCAAAGTGTATAGCTGGAATCACGAAAGTCAGAAACTAGAACAGCGTGGCGCAAACAGCGATTTATACCTTGTTGCCGCAAGCAATGATGGAACCGTGTGGGCTTTGAGTGGTAGTCCAGGACAGCCGGGAAGAAAATTATATCGTTGGGTAGAAGAAAAAAGTGTGCCTGCGCAAAAGGGGCAAGAATCATAATTTATTAAAGGAGTTTTCATGATTGCACTACGTGTGTCTTATTTAATTGGTTTGCTAGCTGGAATTCTTCTGGGCTCAACGGTTTCAGCATCCGTTGTTGAGGTTACGTCAACGGAACATTTTAACGAACTCAAGCCCAAAGGTGCGGTGGTCGCTAAATTTTATGCTACGTGGTGTGATCCTTGTAAGAAGCTCAGCCCGCTGTATAAAGATCTTGCTGGAAAGGGAGAATTTAGTGATATTGCCTTTTTAGCAATTGATATCGATAAACATAATAACATTGCAACTGAACACGGCGTTAGAGGAGTGCCAACCACCATATTCTTTGCTGAAGGTAAAGAAGTAGACAGAATTGTTGGGGGGCAAGAAGATTTTGTATCAGAAGCCTCGAAAATAATTACTAATAAAATGAAGCCAAGTGGTAAAGCCACTAAAGAAGCTGCAAAAGAGCCTGCTAAGAAAAAAGAATCAGCTAAGAAAACAACACCGGCCAAAAAAAAGACCGCGCCAGCCAAACAGAAAAAAGTAGCGCCTAAAAAAACGGCTTCCGCAACGTGCCCTAAATAATTGAATTTTATGATTACGAGAGGGAGTGTTTATTACACATTCCCTCTCGTATTATTTTTCAAAATCTTTAAACAATAAACTTGGCTGAATGCCCGTGTTATTTTGGTATTTGCCGCTTATATAATTTTCATATTCTCCGGCAATCGTGTGGTAAAATATTTGGCATATTTCTACGCCGGGATATACACGAATTGGTTGTATGCAATACATCTCAAGTGTCCAAAAGCCACTAAATCCAACATCTCCAAAACCGGCGGTAACATGGATAAAGAGCCCCAGTCTGCCAATTGATGAACGACCTTCGAGCATGGGTACCAAGTGCTCGGTGCGCGTGTGTTCCATGGTGCGCCCGAGATAGAGCGTTCCTGTTTCCAACACTAATCCCTCTGGAGGAATGATAATGGATGTTGCTTTGTTGGGTTTTTTCATGTCAAGGATACTATTTTCATAGACCAAAAGCTCGTTATGCAACCGTAAATTGTAACTGTTAGGATTAAGTTGGCGTTCATTAAACGGGTCTATCCAGATGTCAGTGTCTAATCTTTTTTTAATTTCTTTACCAGAAAGAATCATAATGTTCCTTTTTAGGCGTTGGGGTAATAACGTTGTGTGTTGTTATGAGTTAATAGAGTAAAGATACCACAATATTTCTTGATAGACATCTTGCTCAGCGAGTACTTGCATGCTGCTTGGGTAGGGCGATCTGTACGAGTTGTAAGAAACATGTAGGCTTGCTACAATGAACCCGAATAACACCTACATGTTCTCCATTTTTAAGGGATTCATAATGGAAACAGTCGAAAAAGAACATTTACTTGAACAGATCAAGCAAGAGAGCTCCCGATTTCAAGGGCTTAGCTACGAAATTGCAAAAGTAGTTGTGGGACAACATGATATTGTCGATTTCATAACGATAGCGATATTATGCGGTGGCCACATTCTTCTTGAAGGTGTTCCTGGCGTTGCTAAAACCACGATGATTAAAGCAGTCGCACAAGCGCTTGGTTTAAAGTTTAATAGAATTCAATTTACTCCGGATTTATTGCCGGCAGATCTTATTGGAACACTGATTTATAATCCAAAAACTCAGGAATTTGAAACAAAACAAGGACCGATATTTGCCAATCTTATTTTGGCAGATGAAATTAATCGTGCGCCGGCAAAAGTGCAAGCGGCGCTTCTAGAAGCCATGCAGGAGCATCAGGTGACCATCGGCTCCAAAACATTTATTTTAGATGAGCCTTTTTTGGTGTTTGCGACGCAAAATCCTCTTGAGCAAGAAGGCACTTATCGTTTACCCGAAGCGCAAGTTGATCGCTTTATGTTTAAACTCTTGGTGCGTTATCCAAGTCTGAAAGAAGAACGTGAAATTATGACGCGATCATTGCATGAATCAACTATTCATCAAGTGATTGATCGTGATACTATTTTTTCTGCGCAAGAGCTTGTCAGAAAAATTTATGTCGATGAAAAAATAGTCGACTACATTCTTGCCCTAGTGTTCGCAACGCGCTCACCTGAAATATATCATCTTAAAGAACTTAAAAAATATATTCTCTATGGTGTTTCACCACGCGCAACTCTTGCAATATATCATGCAGCAAAAGCTCACGCCTTTTTAAAGAAGCGACATTTTGTAACACCTGATGATGTAAAAGTCGTGTGCCCTGCCATTTTGCGCCATCGTCTTGTGTTGACTTATGAGGCAGAAGCTGATGGCATGAGCCCTGATGCGGTAGTGGAAAAAATAGTAAAAACTATTGCGACACCCTAGTAACATAGATCAGTACTTATCAAGCCGTTTTTCCACAGGGTCATGGTGTGTACTATCACTTGACAAGAGAAATGTGGGATCGGTATGGTGTGAGAATAACATATTGATGAAGGAATCGCTGCATGAGACATCCGTTTTGGATATTTAATAGCATCTTGACAGGCCTTGTCATCGCAGCATTCGCGTTTACCTTTTTCTTTAAACAAGAAGTTCCTGAGCGTGAGTCTATCAAACCAAAAAAACGCGCCAAAGATGTTACTCGTGAAGTATCAAAAATTAATATAAGCAAAATATATGAATATGATCTTTTTGATACATACCGCAAAGAGATCTTGACACCAAAAGAACCGACTCTGGTAACTCCTTTGCCAGAACCGCCACAACCAAGCTCTATGGAAGTGCCTGCACAACCAAAACCACAGTTTCTTGATCCGCTCCAGATAACCTTGCACGGTATTATGGCGACGAGCGATGATTCAAACAACATTGCCATCATACTTGATAACAAGACAAAGCGTGAAGGTGTATACAAAGTAGGTGAAAAAATAGAAGATGCGCAACTTATTCGTATCTTCAAAAATAAAGTTATCTTCTTGCGTTCTAACGGACAGCAAGAAGTATTTTATTTAAGAGCAAAAGATGCGCAAGATGATCCAACTATCGCTCAGATTAGTGATTGGACCGACACGATACGAAAAATTGCGCCAAACAACTATCAGATAGATCCCGTTGTGTTTGTTGATCGAGTGCCTAATTTAGGAAAATTAATCGATTTACTTGATTTAACCACGAGCTATAAGGATGGTAAGGGCATTGGAGTTCGCGTTGGAGAATCGGATATTGCCTTATTTTCACAGTCATTAGGATTACAACTAGGCGATATGATTATGGATATAGCTGGCATAGCAGTAACAAGTACTAGAAACCGTAAAGAAATTTATGATCACATTACATCGCTTCGTGAAGGTGACTCATTTAAGGTGACATTGCAAAGGAATGGTCAGTTATTTACACTGAATTACACGCTTAAAGAATTTACTGAATCTCGAAAGGTTGAAAAAACACCGCCACCTGGCATGGTGAGTGAATTTGGCTTGACCGAAGAGCAGCAAAAAATACTTGAAAAAAAACATACATTTGCACCAACGCTTCAAGAAATTAGAAAACAAGAACGACGGAATATCTTGCAGCATGGGAAATCATCAGATGCGTCTGCAACCTATCCAACGATAAATGAGTAACAGTATGAAAAAACAGCTATCATTTTTGAGCTTTATGGTTACGGTACTCGCTGTGGTGGTTGTGGGGTATGCGAGTGCTCAGCTTACACAAAAAACGACTAAAGGTATGGCAAGCAAAGGGCAGCTTCTTGCGGAAGTTGCTCCTAAAAATACACTTTCTCTTAGTCAAGCAATGGAGCCAACTATAGAACCTAAAGGGGCTCCAACACCTCATGCTGAAACAAAAGACACAGTACAGCAAGATTTAGCAGATAAACCAAGCGAGTCTGCAACAGAATCAGAAGAACAAGTTCAAGTTGAGATTACTGAAAAAGCAGATGAGCCTGAAATTATTTTTAATTTTGAAAATGCCGATCTGCAGAATTTGTTAACGTACATTGAGCAAATTTTTGATGTTACGTTTATTCCTGATGATGCAATTAATCCGATGGCTCAGGGTGGAAAAGCAGTGAATGGGAATAAAATTTCATTTAAAACCCACAAGCCACTCACCAAGCCAGAAGCGTGGTCTTATTTTACGACATTTCTTAATATGGCTGGGTTGTCACTTTATCAGGATGGAGCTGCTCCTAAAGTGTATCGTGTCACCAGCATAGACAATGCAAAAAAATCGCCCATACCCGCATTCATAGGTGTTGATGCCGAAACATTACCTGATACCGATGCCAAGATTCGGTATGTCTATTTTGTAGAGTTCACCACGCTTGATACCTTAAAAGGCATTATAGAAAATTTGCGTAGTAGCACTTCCTCGATTGTTTTTATGCAAGAGCTCAAGGCGTTTATGCTTACTGATAGTGCCTACAATATAAAAGTGCTGATGAGGATCATCAAAGAACTTGATCGTATTGTTATGCCGCAATCCATGTCTGTTCTAAAATTAAAACAGGTTGATGCCAAGCGTGTTGAAGAACTATACAAGAGTCTTATTCAGCCAGATCAACAAGTGGGAGCTGCGGGGAGAATCATTGGCCCAAGAAAATCGTCTGGAGCTAATTATTTTCCTGATGATGTGCGGATTATCGCAGAACCGCGCACTAATTCTCTTATTTTATTTGGATCGCGTGACGCTATTCGCCAAGTAGAAAACTTTGTTATCCGTGATATTGACGTTGAACCAACAACTCCCTATTCACCATTACACGTCTTTCCGTTGCGTTATGCGGATGCAGAGACGGTGGCTGCAACTATGAATACAGTTACTAAATTTGGTCAAAATGTGCCGGCTGCTCAGGTGGGAGGTGTTCGTGGTGATGATAAGTATTTCAGACCGATGTCATTCACCGCTGAACCAACCAATAATCGTGTGATTGTGCGTGGCGATTATGATGATTTTCTTAAAGCTAAAGAAATCATGGAAAAACTTGATGAGCCGCAACCACAGGTTGCCATAGAAATGCTCATACTAACCCTTGGTGATATTAATACCAAGGAATTGGGTGCTCAACTCAGAAGTAAGACGCCAGGTGGAGTGAGCGGCTTGCTTGGTAATAATATCAAATTCCAAACGTCTGGGTTACGTGCTGGAAGTTCTCCGCAGGGTATAATAACGAATAACTCTGCGGCAACCGGAGCACAACGTATTTTGGGAGATCTTATAAATTTAGTGATTGGAAAAGGCGCTGGCAATACGATTTTATCTTTGGGAACTGATCAGTTTGGTGTATGGGGCATTTTTCAGGTTTTACAAAGTATCAGTAATACACAAGTTGTTTCAAATCCTTTTTTAGTAACAGCTAATAAGACGCCAGCAAGTATTTCTCTAGGGGAAACACGCCGCATTGTAACAGCAGAAGTCATTTCAACATCTAGAACACAAACAAAAAAGGATATCGATGCAAATCTTACCATACAAATCACTCCGCAGATTAACTCTGATGGCATGATTATTTTTGCATTAGAGATCTCGATCGAAGAATTTCGTAGTGCTTCGCCAGAGGATGGATCTAGGACGATTAAGACTATTAAAACATCAACTATTGTCGCGGATAGAGAAATCTTGGCTCTTGGTGGCCTGATAAGAAACAGAACTGCGAGTGACGAAAGCAAGTTTCCTATCTTGGGTGATATTCCGCTTATTGGTTGGTTGTTTAAAAACAAAAAACGTGAAGATTCTAAGGAAAATTTACTTGTGTTGATTTCTACACGTATTATTCAGCCACTGAACAGAAATCAAGCAGAGACATTTACCAAAGCACATATTGATGAGTATCACGCCGATATTCAAGATATTAAATCAGCGCTTAATGATCGTGATCTTGTTGACAGAACGTTTTTTAAAGAAAAAGTTAGCAGTCCTTCCGCATTAGTGGATTACCATATATTCAAAGGAACGCCATTTGCAGATTTGCAGCAAAAAGAAACATTAGTAAAGAAAAAACGCCGACGAAAGAAGAAACGGGTAGCAACGCAAGGTACAGTGACTAACTCTACGGAACAAAGCACATGTTAAAAAATGTTTTAATACCGGAGAAAATTGGTTCTTACTATCTAGTGGGTAAGCGTGTCTTGGGGTTAGATGTTAGCAAGAGCCATGTTCGCGCGATTCAAGTTATGATGCGTGGTAGAACGATAACTATAGAAAAGATCTTTCAGGAAGCTGTAGACAATGGGGCTACTACGTCAGGTCAAGAAAAAATCGTAGAAGCTCTTCGTGCCATTATGGGACGAGCACACAAAAAATGTATTATTCATACGGCCCTTCCAAGTAACTTAATGATATTTAAGACGTTGCGGTTGCCTTTTGTTGATCGTGAAAAGATTGCAATGATTATCAATTATGAGATTGAACCATTATTGCCATTTGCAGCTTCTGATGCACTGGTAGATTTCATTATTACAAAAATACATCCTGAAGACTCATCAAGTGAAGTACTTGTTGCAGTAGTGCAAAAGCACCACGTTATCCAGCATCTTGATATGCTTGCGCAAGCAGGCATAAATCCTGAAGTTGTTACCGTTGACATGTTTAACTTGTACGCACTTTACGAACGCATTCCAACATATCAGCAGCACAAGGGTGGTGTAACTCTTATTGATATTGGATTTACTCATACCACTATTGCTTATATTTTTAATCGCCAGCTACGTATGATTCGGTCATTACCGCGTGGCATGAATTATTTCGCTAAGCAAGTACATCAAGATCTCTCGATATCAATTTCTGAATCACTTGACCTTCTCCAGCGATTCGGGTTAGAGCCGAATAACAATCTTGCGTATAGTGAATCAATAGGCAAGACCATATCGGATTTTGTGCAAGAAATTCAGTTTACGCTTGCTTCATTTTCTAGCAAAGATGCCGATGGCTTACAGCTTATGTTATTGATGGGCGATGGCGCTACTATTAAAAACATTGAACGTTTTATGACTCAACTTACTGGTGTTAACTGCGAGTCATTTGGATTCACCGGGCTTTTCACTAATCATATAGTGAATAATAAGCTTCCATCTCTTCCCCATACTGTGTTTGTGCAAAGCCTTGCTAATGCGTTGCCATCCTCGCTTACAGAACAAAGTAACCTAAGACAAAAGGAATTTGCTATCACTGGCGTACATACGTTTGTTCAGCAGTTAGTGGTTGGAGGCGTTCTTACAGTATTATTGTTTGGCATTTTAGGATTTAATTACTGGCAAAGGACGAGATCATTGTCCCATGAAATCCAGGCTTCGCAACAAGAAATTATTCGTGCTTTAAAGCAGCATTTTGTGTTATCGCAAGACAGGGATTTGGAAGAACTCATTGTTTCTGCAGAGGAAAAGGTTAAAAAAGAAGAACAGATGTGGTTTGCTTTTTCTGGTCAAGCTCGTTCGTCATTTTTAAAATACCTTCTTGCATTACATGCATTGGATAAAGAAGGATTAGGGCTTGTAGTTGATCGTCTTGATATTAGCAGAGGAATGCTCACACTCAAGGCACGTGTCAAAGATTATGATGCATTACGAAAACTAGAAAAAGATCTCAAACAATCTCCATTATTTAGTTCCATAGAACCTCAAGAAAAAACAGATTTTACTATGCGGATTACGCTCGCAAAAAATGGAGGGGAATAGTATGCAGTTTATACAGAAGCTATATGCATATTTTGATGCGCTCGAGCGCGCCAAGGTACATAGATATATTATAGTAAGTGTTGTGGGCGTACTCCTTCTGACAGGAGTTGGTCTATACTATGTGCACCGTACCGTACAATCGTTGCAAAGTGAACTAGAAGAAATTAATGATTTAAGAGTCAATCGAGTACAATCTATTTTACGTCGTATAGAACATGTTAAACAACAGCGCAAAGAGGTCAATGCCATATTGGCAGAAGATGAGGCATTCAAAATAGGCGGCTACTTGGATGAAAAATTAGATTTACTTGGTATTGCTAACAACAAAAAAGAAGAAACTGCTACACAAGTGATTTTGGATGACAATTACCGTGAAAGTGTGCTGAGCGTAAAATTTGCTGAAATTACCATGAAACAACTTACTGAATTATTGAACATCATAGAGCAAAATAAACGTATTTATACTAAGGCGCTCGAGATTATGCGTTCAACTAAAGCTCCTCGTACCATAGATGTTTCATTGACTATAGCAACGTTACAGCCACGTACGGCGGCATCGGAATAGGATTTGCTTATGCATAAAAAGTATATAGTGGTTATGTGTGGCCTAGCATTGTATATATCAGATCTACAGGCGGCACACGAACAAGCTGCGTCAAGTACTCAGGAGCAGCTTGCCTTCAATCACAGGGGTTCTGCAAAAAAACATCGTCGAGAAAAAACAATCAAATTCGACTTCGATGCAATTGATCTTGTTGATATTGTGAACATGCTCGCGGCGGAAAAAGGCGTCAATGTTATATTGCCTATAGGTGCCAATGCATTAACCGCTAAGGTTGTTTTGCGCATGACGGAGCAGGTAACCCTTACCCAGGCATGGCAGCTGCTCTACACATTACTCAATGTAGCAGGGTACAGCATGATTGAAAAAAATGGTGCTTATACCATTGTTAAGAATACTGCTGGTATCACGCGTGATCCCGCGCCAATTTATATAGGCATGGAGCCAGAACAGTTACCGGATTTTGAAAAGAGAATCACTTATATTTATTATTTAAGTCATATAAAAGTTCCTATTCCAGGAGCAGAAAAGCAGAGTGAGCTGGATGGCATTCTAAAAGAACTTTTGTCGCAGAATGTCCTGGTACTTTATGAGCAATTTTCAAATGCGATCATCATTAATGACAATGCAAATAGTATTCGAAGCGCCATGAAAATCATTCGGGAACTTGATCATCCCGGTTTTCAAGAATCATTTGACACTATACAGCTAAATCACACGCAAGCAGACGCCATCGCGGATTTATTTAATAAAAGTATCCTAGCTGCAACTGATCCACGCACTCGATTTAATATTCGTAGACCTGGGGAAGCGTTTTATTTTCCACAGGGTACCCGTATTATACCAGAGCCTCGTACTAACCGATTATTCGTTCTCGGTACACGACAAGCTATAGACCGAGTTAAAGACTTTATTCGTAAAGAAATAGATGTTGATTTGGGATCCGGCAAATCTATTATTCATACCCATCAATTGCAATATCTTGATGCAAATGCATTTGCCCCGGTATTAGAGAGTATTGTAAAATCTGCGTCTGCAGAAGGAACAGGACAGGCAAAGACAGGTGCGGCGGGTTCAACCGGTCCAGAGCGCTATTTTGAGGGAGTCATTATCACTACCGATAAGCCACGTAAATCAGGAGCGCCTGGAAGTGCTGAATATTTTGGGAGTAATCACCTTATTATTGCAGCGCGTAATGATGATTGGAAGCGAATCAAAAAGCTTATTGAGCAACTTGATACACCGCAAGCAACAGTAATCATAGAAGTTTTGATTGTTGATTTAACGATGACAGACAATCGTACGCTTGGTAATATGATGCGCAATCCTAAGGCGATACCGCTTTTTAAAATTGGCAATAGTAATGGTGCCGTAGAATTCCAGAGCGCTCAAATTACACCGGGTGAGGTTGCAACCAATCTACAAACACCAGCATTACCGCCCGCGCAAAGTTCGATTGCAGCAGATCTTGCCAAATTTAATAATACGAGCGGAGCAACGAATATACTTGCCGGTCTAACGCCTGGATCAACCGCGATTACAATAAGCGATAAGGATGGTAGTGTGTGGGATATTTTGCAAGTATTACAAGGCTATGGGCAAACAAAAATTCTTTCACATCCACACGTTGTGGCAACCAATAACAAGCAAGCTACAGTTTCTATCGGTGAAGATCGCATTGTTGATGGCGATTCAGTTGGCAGTGCTGGTGGTGCAGTTACGGTGAAGAAAGATATCGTTAAAGCAAATTTGGAAGTAAAGCTTACACCTCTGATCAGCGAAGAAGGAGGAACAATCAGTTTGAAGGTCGAGGTAAAAATAAATGAGTTTATTTCTTCGGCGGCGACTGATGCAAATAGAGTTACGCGCACAATGACCACATCGGCGGCGGTTCTTTCGGGAGATATTTTGACCCTTGGAGGGCTAATTCGTGATCGAGCTGCTATAGCTCAAAGCAATACGCCGCTGTTAGAGCGCATTCCAATTATCGGTTGGCTATTCAAGCGTCGTAATGCCGAAAATACAAGAAATAATTTAACCGTATTCATACGACCAACGATGGTGCAGCCACGTTTGCGAGGTGGTGTGAGCGAGTATACCGAAAAATATATTGCTCTAGCGCATGGATATGCAAAAGAAGGAACGCTTTTTGATAACATGCGCGATCCGATTACTCGTTGGTTTTTTAAGACCGCAGAAGACACTCATGAAAGCGTCGATGCATTTTTGCAAAAAACTAGAGTTGATGAAAAAATATTCGATGGTCCTAAGGCAACGATAGAATCGTCTCAAGATACTTCTCGCGTTTCTGAAAAAATGGCAATGCCATCTAAAGGGAAAATAGCAGAACACAATCAACAGATGGCAGAAATTCGCGCACAGAATCAAAAAACAACATCCTCTGATAATGCAATGGTAGCGAGTGCACAGGAAACTCACGATCAGGATTCTCGGGCTGACCAACTCAAAAAATTATTGGCAGGTGAGATGAATCCATTGCTAGCGCAGCAGCAAGTCGCTGGTGAGGCGATCCTCAATACGTAACAACTGATTGTATTTAGCGGTGCGTTCTGCGCGTAATAGACCTCCAGCTTTGAGCTGACTTGCATTTGTGCCAACGGCAAGGTCTACGAGCAGTGTATCTTCAGTTTCTACTGACCGATGTGAAAAAATGGTGCTGATATTGTGTTCTTGGCACAAGCGTACCGCCTGGAGTGTTTCAGTTATGGTACCGATTTGATTTGGTTTAATGAGCACGGCATTAAAAGTATTTCGTTGTATACCGTAGGCGATGCGTTCAGGATTCGTGACCACCAAATCATCTGCCACCAGTTGTGCGATATGGCCAAGACGTGCATTGAGTAGTGCCCACCCTTCCCAATCAAATTCACTCAATCCGTCTTCTATGGAATAGATAGGATAATGTGCAATTAAACCCTCATATAATTCAATCATCTCTTGGGTTGAAAATTTGTTATCTCCCCATTGGTATATTCTTTGCTCTTGGTTGTAAAGTTGCGATGCTGCAACATCAAGCGCTATGGCACATGTTGCGCCATAGGTATTGTTTACTTTTTGTACGAGTTCGCTGAGCAAATCTAGTGCTTCAAAATCACTTTCAAAATCAACCGTAAAACCACCTTCCATGCCTACGTAAAAATGCTTGCCTTGCTTGCGTAATTCTTGTTCTAAAAGATGAAAGAGTGTCATACCTACTTCTACGCAGGAACGCACTGTGTGTTGTCCTGCAGGCACAATCATAAATTCTTGGACGAATAGATTATTTGAAGCGTGAACGCCACCGTGTATCATATTAAAAAGAGGAAAGGGGAGCGTGACTTCTTCAACTCCCATTAAATGAGCGATGAGCTCATAGGGCTCAAGCTGCTCCATGGATGCTTGCGCTTTGAGCACTGCGCTACTGACAGCCAACATGACATTGCCACCAAGCTTTTCTTTATTTTTTGTGGTATCCATTTCAAGCATTTTCGTGTCGATTTGAAAAACATCTGGTTCTTGATGCATCAAAAGTGGGGCTATGCTGCGTTCGATTACACTGATTGCGTTGAGGAGCCCTTTGCCCATCAAGCGATTACCGCCATCATACATTTCACGTGCTTCATGAAAACCACGTGAAGTTCCTGAGGGAACTGACGCTACAACACGCAGTTCCCCATCGAGTACTAATTCGCATTCTAAAGCAGGAAATCCAGAACTGTTAACGATTTCTCGAGCAAAAACATTGGTTATTTTCATAGCGCTTCCCCTTACATCCCAAGCAAAAACTACTGTTTACTGTATCGGGAACGCGCAAGAATTTGCAATAGAAACCGCTATTCTTCGTTGCTATTCTTTCTTTTTGATTGTTGGCAGCAGGCGTAAACCATATTCCTTTAAAATAGTGTCATCTACGGCACTTGGCGTTTCCATCATAGGATCAAAGCCACGTTGATTTTTTGGAAATGCGATTACTTCCCGAATTGAATCAACACCTGCAAGAAGCATGATTAAACGATCAATGCCAAGTGCGATACCTCCGTCTGGTGGATAGCCAAATTCTTGTGCTTCAAGTAAGAAGCCAAATTTATCTTGCGCGGCTTGTTCACTAAGACCAATGAGTTCAAAAATTTTTCGTTGTACCTGAGCGTCATGGATGCGAATTGAACCGCCACCAATTTCATTACCATTCAGCACGAGGTCATATGCACGAGCCTTCATGTCCTGTGGTTTTTGGTGCTCCCAGCCGTCTTGAGGCGAAGTAAATGGATGATGCGCTGCTTTTAATTGTTTGGTTTGAGCATCATATTCAAAAAGTGGAAAATCGGTGATCCATAAAAAATTAAATATATTTTGTGGAATGATGTTCAATGATTGCGCAAGTGCAAGGCGCAATCTACCTAATACTTCCCACGCCTCTTGGTAAGGGCCTGCTACTAAAAATAGAGTGCTTGCCTGGCCCGCTTCTTTGATGATTGGTTGTATCCGTTTAAGAAAATCTGTCTCGAGGAATTTAGCAACAGGAGAATCTGGCGAACCATCTTCTTTAAAGCGAATCCACAGGAGTCCCTTTGCACCAAATTTTTGTGCGTTGGCAACCCATCCGTCTAATTCAGAGCGCGTAAACGCGGTATTGGGAACACAGAGAGCACCTACTTTGCCACCGAGATCGAGCACATTTTTTATGAATTTAATTTCTGTGTTGGCAAGCAACGAACTTATGTCATAAATTGGCATTTCAAAGCGATTATCGGGCTTGTCGGAACCATAACGAGCAAAAGCAGTGGCATAATCCATACGCTCAAATGGAGTGGTGAGCTCTTTGCCAAGAATCTTTTTCCAAAGATGTGCTAACAAGCGCTCAATGAGATCTTGGATATCACCTTCTTTGATGAAGGACATTTCGATATCAAGTTGCGTGAATTCTGGTTGCCGATCAGAACGCAAATCTTCATCTCTAAAACAGCGAGCAACTTGGAAGTAACGCTCAAGGCCGGCGACGATCAACAATTGTTTGTATAATTGCGGGGATTGTGGCAGTGCATAAAGCGCCCCGTGAGTGATACGTGAAGGCACCAAAAATTCACGTGCTCCGCCGGGAGTGTTGCGGGTGAGAATAGGTGTTTCGATTTCGTAAAATGCTTCTTGGTTTAAAAAATCGCGCATGGCAAAAATGACATCATGTCGGAGTGCCAAACGTTTTTGCATATCGGAGCGACGTAAATCGAGATAGCGATATTTTAGGCGAAGTTCTTCATCGATTGCATCTGCAGTTTCTATACTAAATGGTAAGGCTTTTGAGGTACTAAAGATGGTGAGTGTGTGTGCTTGTAATTCCCATTTTCCTGTTGCCAATGCACTATTTATTGTTCCAGGCATACGATCAACAACAACGCCAGTGACGCAAATGACATATTCTGAGCGTAAATTTTCCGCCAACTTGTGTGCTTGAGCAGATAGTTGTGGATCAAAAACTACCTGCATTAATCCTTGACGATCGCGCAGATCAACAAATATTAGATTTCCATGATCTCTGCGTCGATGTACCCATCCACACAAAGTGATTCTCTTTTGCAAGTGAGCTTCATTCACCTGTCCACAAAACGCCGTACGTTCGAAAAATTGCATTGATTTGTCCTTAGAGGGTTTGTAGTTCTTTCTTAATCAAGTGCTGCACCAAGTGAGCCGGCGCCACTTAGATTTGGTAAGTAGTATTTGACATCACTGTCACCAAAACGGATACCAACACCAAAGAATGCACTAGCATTGTGTTTGCTTACAAAGTCATCCGCACCAAATGTTACATAAAGATTTCTGAACATATAAACGCGGTTGATCCATTTCAAGTGAACGCGGCGATCATCCAATCTGTTCCAGCCAGTGAAATCAAATGCTTCTATACTGGTGACCCATCTGAATTTTTCAGATTTAAATGGAATATCATAATCGACACCGATTCCAACAGTATTGTCAAAAATACCAAAACGTACCGCAACGTCATCAAAGAGTTTACCAAATTGAAGACCGAAGCGTATGGATCCGCGATAAAAACGATCTTGTTTTTTAGCGTAGATAAAACGTAACTTATCTCTATCAGTCAGATCCAGCGTATCTGGGTTAACTGGTTCACATTTTTCGTCCGTATATTCTCGGAATGTTTCTTTGCGTTTAACAAATCCTCGCTCAGAAGAAACAAGTTGCACGAGATAGAAATAATCATCATTAGGATGAATACGAATATCAAAATATCCTTTTGCATCTTCAAATTTATAATTTTCAGCAGGGCGCTGCATGCTTTCTACGTGTGCATCAAAAACAATTTGCATGCGATCGATTTTGGCGAAGTAATTTTTAAGTCCCTGTGCGGCAACTTTGATGTCTCGATATGTGTCATCTTCGTTGATAAGTTTGCCAAGGAGCCCCTTGCCTTCATCGATCTTACCCATCACAGAATTGATACTTTGAAGTCCATCGCGTGCATGAGATGCGGTGTCTTCAAATGATTCTGCCGCCGATTCCAGTGTTGATGCAATACGATCAAAGTCACGGTCCAGAACTTGTGCAACTTTGTTTACGCCTGAGTGTACTGCTGGTACAACTTGCGTTTCAATTTTCTCCGCTAATCTTCTCATGTCAGCACCAAGTGCAAAAAGATTATCTATGTTTTCATCATTGCGACCTATAGCGCGGTCGATTGATTCAGAGAAAGAAGCCAAACGTTCTGCGGCTGATTTTAAATTTTCCATCATGTCGTGTAATTGTTCTTTGCCACGAACACCACCTACTACGTCATTGAATGAATCTGTGATTGATTCCATGTTGGATGCGATTGTTTTGACTTTTTGCAGCACTTCATCCATTTGTACCGGAGCTCGACTTGGTCGCGGAAGAGCGTCTCCAGGACTTAATTTTTTGGTTAAGGGGTCACCGGGAATGATTTCGAGATATTTTGGTCCCAGTAATCCATCTTGGCGTACGACTGCATATGAATCAGCGTACAGTGAATAATCGCGTGAAATCATAACATTTGCTTCAACCGTCATTTCATGATCAGGAATGAGGCTCACGGATTCGATCCAGCCTACTTTAACGCCAGCTATTTTAACTTCGGCTTTGCGGGATACTCCAGAGATATCTTTAAAATATATTCGATAGAGCGCATAACGAGCTCGATCAAATCGTAAAGCACCAACCTGAATTCCCATATAAGCAAATATACCAAGCGCAAGCAGAACAAATATGCCAACGCGCGTTTCTATTGAATTGCGCAACTCAATTCCTTACGTATCAAAGCCAATATAATCGTCTTACTATTATTTCATATGCAGGACCATCTGATGTTGGTGCCTGCTTGCGTTCCACAATTGCGTAAAGCTTTTGCGTAACGTTTTTTATAGAACCATAAGATACCACAGAGAATACCATAGGTTCAAATTTTGTACTCAATAAAGGCGTTAATGCTGGCGATAGGGCCGAAAAATCTTTGCCATAAATTGGCGCTAACAGCTGGTTCCACTGCTGCGTCCAGTTAGTTTGTAGAGACATTTTTTCTAAACTTGTTTTGAGTGCATTTTCTTGCTCTTTGCCAAATGGCCGAAATCCGAGCATACGTTTTAGTGATGATGAAAGAAGCCAAGGTTGTAACATTTTGTCTTTACTCCAGGTGGTAAAGACATCAGATAGATATAATCTTACTTGTTTTGAATCCTGTTGTTTGTCAGAAGTTTTGGTGTCGTGTGGTTCCAAAAACAGATTTCGGCCGAATATTGATGCAATTTCTTTGATGGCGCATAGCTCGGTAATGTCGTTTAGCGGATACGTACGCTCTTTGAGAAATGCTTCTATTTTTTCAAATAATTTTTTGGTACCCATTTCGCGATCAAGCGCAGTGCATAATTGTTCGACAAGAGCCTTGGGACTATTTTTTGGATCTGTAGTTTTTAAAAATTCGTGTTTTGTAAAATCATAGAGTTGATTCAAATTTATTTTGCCTTCTTCGCACCCAATGCAGATTTTGATGGTGCCATATTCCGTTTTTTGCGTCTCTGTTATAGCAAAGGTTTGCCAAGAATCCATCTGGGGCATAATCATGCCAATCAGATTGGCTGCTGCTTGTTTTTGATCGGCATCTGATGATTTTCCAGTGCTTGCAACCTGTTGGGGAGGCGTAGATTCTTGTTTTTTATCTTCTGATGTTAGCGGATTTGCAAGACGACTCCGTGCAAGTTCTAGTCCGCTGAGTGCCAAAAGACGCGCCTTTTCCTGGTTTAGTTCTACGTGCATGATGGTGACGTGGATACCTGAACGATTCACCACACCAGTTACTATAAGCATAGCGAGACCGATAATCATAAGAGTAACGACTAACATGTATCCAGAGGTATGTCGTTTCATCGCATCGCTCCTGCTAAAAGTTCGCGGTGACTACTTCTGGTCGTTTTTGGTCTTGGTCCCACGTTGAATTTCGGTCGGCCAGCTAGCGAGCTTGTTGATTTTGTACTTGGTGCTTTGTTTTTGTTTCCTTGTTGGATAGAGGCTGTTGATGTGCCAGAATTTTTTTTATTGGTTGGCGATGATGGCTTAGCCTGTTCTGCTGTTTTTGGCGTTTCTGGAATCTTTGGTACCGCAATAATTGGTAGGGTATACTCTACCTTAGTTTCACGTGTGTATCGATTGTTCCATAAGGTTAATGATAGCATCACGTAGTCAGGCAATAAGATTTTTTTATCGATTTCTTCTGATGGCCATTGTTTAACGACAATTTTCTTTTTTTTGGGTGTCGTGGTGGTTGCTTGTTGTGAGGTTTGATCGCCTGCCTCTTTTTTCTCTTCTACTAGTGCTACAAATTCTAAGCTAAGATCTTTGACGCCATCAATTAAGGTGTGTGTCTCTGTTTTTTTTGTATCAGATTTTTGATAAGTAAGATCATATGATTCAGAGCGGAGTATGCGGTATGAGCCTTGATGTTCTAGATCGGGTTCCATGCGGTAGGTCACGCGTACTAGGTGAGGTTTTCCGGTATTATAGCTAGGTAATACATTGGTGGTTATAAAACTAAGTTCGCGTATCGATGTATCGTCACCCGTAGTAAATACGTGCTCGATTGGAACCAGCTCAATTTTCTGTGCCTCTTCTTTTTTTTCTGTCTTTTTGGTGATCAGAGGTACGAGTGTTCCAGAAACATCACGTATAGATTGCCTGAAAAAGAGCATATATCGAACATCAGCGGATATGATGTTGCGTGCGCCAGATGCGCTACGATGCAGTTGAGTAATGCTGCTGAGAAGCATCATGCTCAACATCGCTGCAATAGCGCTTGCTATAATAACCTCCAGAAGAATAAATCCTTGTTTCATGCCGTTTGTGTTTTTTTAGATTTTTTTTCTGGTTTATAAAGCAATGTTACTATAAATTCACTTCGTGTCGATCTACCATCCTTCCACGTAATTTCCATTTCCTCTTGTACTATTCCTGGAGTTTTTTTGAAATAGCCTTCTTGGATAATATTCTTCGCCTGATAACGTATCATCGCGGCAGGATCAGTGATTTTTTTTTCTTGAGTCATTTGTCCTGATTCCTGGGCAAGAAGCTTTTGGCGAGTGTCAATCAAAAAATTTTCGGCAGCCAGAAATCGTATAATTTTACCAGAAGTTCCCGCTATTCTGGTCAGGACGGTGGATTGTAAGCTAAAAAGCGATGTGAGTACGATGCCGATGATCGCAAGTGCAAGGAGCACCTCTGTTAACATAAATCCTGGCGATTGGTTAAGGTGTTTGGAACGTATCATATTCTTTAAATGTGCCGCTAAAGGGATTTAATACCAGACCAATTTCTTTTTTGCGCTCATTTTTTCTATCACTAGCATCCGATACATTGATGATTACCGATTGTGTTATTCCTTCTGGCATGATATAAAACCATGTTTCTTGGGTAAATTCTGTCATTGAGCGCTTCATCTCATCAAAGCCTTCGATAAAAAAATTTCTTATGACCATAGTTTCTGGCCATGTGACAGTAGATGTGAGTTGATAACCGCGAGCGCGTTCGAATCCAGGTTTTCCCTCGTCATCGAGTTTATTGGTTGCCACAAAAAGCTCAACGCGACGATTAGTAAAAAAAAATGAAATTCGATGTACGTTGCCAGTTTTAATCGCTTGTTGTAGACCAAGTTGTGTCAGTGCATTAAGACGATCAAAAAACATTGCACGCTGCTGACTTGCGCGTTGTCGTTGAAAATTTGGTACAACAACGGCTGCCATAACAGCTATAATTGCTATGGCAACCATTATTTCTATAAGCGAAAAGCCAGTCTTATTCTTCATCCCACACACTAATCCATTCAGCTTCCTTGGCGCCCTTACCTTTACTTCCGTATGAAAGAAGCTTGTAAGGGTGTTCTTCACCTTCAGTGACTTCATAGATGAATTTTCTTCCCCAAGGATCTTTTGGTGCATCTTTACCTTTTAGGTATGGTCCGTCCCATTTACGAGAAGCGGTTTCATCGGCAGGTCTTACGACTAAATCGCGTAATGTTGATGGATATTGAGATGTGTCGAGATTGTATTGATCGATTGCTGATCGTATTGCTACTAAATCAGTTCTTGCTCGAGCAGCTCTTGCTTTGTCAATCTGCCTAAATAGCATTGGTCCAACAGCTACAGCAACAATTGCGAGAATGGTGATCGCAATCATGATTTCTATTAATGAAAATCCATCACGTGCATGTTTTTGCATGGTAATCATTTACATCCTTTCATTAAATTATGCAAAATTTTGTCCCATTTGCATGATAGGCAACGCTATCGAGATAACGATGAAGCCAACAATAAGGGCCATTGCTACTAATAATATAGGGCTTATTTTTGCCGTTAAACTATCAGCAGCTTCTTTCATATCGGTTTCATAATTTTGCGCTACGGTAAGCAACATGAAATCAAGTTGTCCACTTTGTTCCCCTGTTTTGATCAAATAAATTGCAATGGGAGGGAATAGAGTTGTTTCTTGAAGGTACTGGGCGATTTTTCCTTGTTTAATAATTTTGTCACGCGCAGCATTGAGTGCGTCTTTTAATATTCTGTTATCGGTAATTTGCACCACAATATCCAGAGCTTCAGATAAATTTACGCCACTTTCTACAAGCATGCCCAAAGTTTGTGAAAACTGTACCACTGCCCCTGTGCGTGAAAAATATCTCACAACTGGTATGCGCAATTTCCATGTATCGATAAATCTCTGTCCAGTTGGCGTAGTGCTCCAATAGCGATACAGGAAATAAATAATAATAAAAGAGATCAAGAGAATGAGATAGTGATTTACAAGAAAGTCAGAAATGACGATGAGCAGTTGTGTAGAACCTGGAAGTTTTTTACCGGATTCAGCAAAATTTTCTACCATAGTAGGAACAACCCAAATTAACATTACGGCAACTACCAGTATAGCTACGCCGAGCTGGATTATAGGTTGGGAAAGTGCTGAGCGAATACGGGCGCGCGTTTCTTCCTTGCGCTCAAGAAAGCCGGTAAGACGTTCCAAAATAATTTCTAGTTTTCCGCTTGCTTCTCCTGCGCGGACCAATTGTACATAAATATTATCAAATACTTTGGGATATTTTTTGAGTGCGTCGGCAAATGAGCTACCTTCTTTAATATCATCCTTTACGGCTACTAATATGCTTTTTAGTGTTCCTGACATTTGGTCAATTAACAATTCTACTGCTTGCAAAAGTGGAATGCCAGATTTTAATAACACGGCCAATTGTTTTGTAAATAAAATACGGTCCTTGGGCTTTACGCTCATGGGCATGAGCCAGCTGAACCATGTTCGACGCGTTCCTTCACGCGCAGTTTCTATAGCGATAGGATACATTCCTTGTTGCACGAGTCGCTCTTTGACTTCTTGTTGCGATGAAGCATCAAGATAACCAGAAACTTTTTTGCCTTCTTTAGTAAATGCTTGGTAAGCATATAGCGCCATATGTGCGGCCCTCGCTAAAACGTTGCTATTTGCACAAGGTAATGTGCTTGAGTGTGCAACTATTTTCATGGTACGATGCTTATCATAGAATGTTTCTCTAGCATATAGAGGTCAACCATGAAAATAAAATGGTATACATTAAGTATAGCATGTTACTTGATTAGTCATAATCTAAACGCTCTTGATAATCAACAACCTGTGGGTTTATCAGAATTTAAAACTATTAATAACGTTACCAAAGATGAGTTGTTGCTCGCGCCGATTTCTTTTACTACGCAGGGTCTAGAATATTTCATGCGAGATGTTTTTAACAATCCATATTATAGTCAGGAAATTCTTCCGCATAATTTTCGGCATCTTTTGCAATTTTTGTATCATGGACGAGAAAGCTCATCCAGAGCATATGCAAAGTCAGTACTAAAACTTTTTGGCAACAAACTTAAGGGAACCGAATACATCAATGCGTATGCATTTACTACTATGTTGCCTCATTTTGAATCACTCTTAAAACCTTACGTTACGCCCGATGCAATGACTCTTTTTGATCAGATGCAAAAGACACTGAATAATTTTTTATACAATAGTTTTTTGTCGCAATTTGACGTGCTCAAGCAAAATCCAGATCTATTCTTTGATCAAGTATCGCAATCATTTGTTGAACAATTGCGTGCGCAGTGCGATCAACACGATGAAGTGATGCTTATTCATGTTCAGCAAGCGGCGTATCGGTTTTTGGATACTTGCATAAGTAAGCTCATCTGGAGTTCGCAGGATCATAAGACAATATGGCCTTCAATGAGAAGTATCGCAAGCTACTTGGAGCAGTGCGCTCAATCCGATATTTTATCCGATCTAGACGCTATTGATGATCTTTATTGGTCATTAACGTATCGTTTTACCTATTTTCTGACGCTTGCTGCGGATGATCTTCCAGTATGTTTTTATGAAGCGATCAAACAGGATCTTGCATCCAATCCACTTTTGTTATGCACCATGGAAGAACAGGAAGCATCTTTAAAAACTAAAGAAGAGCATCTCATGCAGGCTCTTTTGACCGGCGAAGCAAAGGCACGCATGAGAGTGCAGGTATGAATATGATTAAAAATCTAACGCAAACACCATGCCAATGGTTTTAAATCCTACGGCATATTGACCATTAAATGGCATCTTAATAAATGCGGAAACATAGTGGTGTGTACGAGCGCATTCATCGTGAGAGCCGTCATAACTAACAATCAAAAATAAGTTATGCAAAGTCCATTCTTGTAAGCTTGCTGCTGAACTTGCGACATTAGAAGAAAATTTGTTGTCACATACGGTATAAGTATCATCGCCATGTCTTAAAAATTGATAGCCTGCCTTGACTGATAATCCGCCAAAGAAACGATGTAATTCGGCAGATAAATTAAAGCGCTGTGTTAATCCATAATCACGCAGTGCGAGTGCTTTTTGTAAAAGTAGGAATTCCGTCTGATTGATATGTGTTTTTATGCGTCGTTCGCGTGTAGAACTAACCAGATGAGTTAATTCAACATCCACGCCGAGTCTTAAGTAATTTGCAACGGTGAGCAATAAATCTGCTCCAATCAAACCACCAAATGCACCGTCATTACCAAATGCTAGTGCAAAGATTTTGTCTTCGTCACTCTTTTTACCCGTAGGAAATATAGCTGCGATGCGAGCGCCGAGCTGAACGTTCTGGAGAAAATCTTTTTTCTGTTCAAAGTTTCTACGCCATTCTGCCATGCAGGTAAGATCGCCAATACCAGAACGCGTCCACCCGTCAAGTTCCAATCTTCCCAAAGTACGTACGTGGGCAAAAAAATCATCAGTAAGGTATGCGCGAACTCGCGCATCATCTGCTGTGATGTTAAGTGTTTTATTTTCCCAGAGCACATTGTGCAATTTGAGTTGATAGAAGGATAGATATGCGCTTAGTGAAAAATCGCACGGTAAGCTGGCAACGGCTCCCAAGCCAATGCCAAAACGATAATCAAGATCACCACGTAGCGTAAAATGGCCACGAGTGCCGTCATCATTCGCGCCAATTTGTATTCTTAACTGTCCAATTTCGCTCGCAGGATCAAAACTCTCGAGCATTTTTAATGCATTTTGATCGCTATTCCAAATGCGCAGTACATTGACCGAGCGTCCGTCATCATCATAACCAGTTGTGCCATAACCGTGTTCTACAAACATACTTGTTTGCAGGCAGAAAGGATCGCGTCGTTCGGCAAGTAACATACGTTCATAAGGGCGTGTGAGATACATTCCGCTTAGTCCGGTGATAGTATTAACCAGAAAAAAGCTGCCTAGGTAGATTTTTTTCATCATGTTTTTCTTTCTTTCTACAATACTGCTATTCGTTCACCACCACTCCAAAATCACCCGCCATGACCCAACTTCCTAGAGCACTTGTGCGTAAACATGCAACAATGTCTCCAGCATGTGAGAAGTTGAGTGGCACTAGGGTAGAATTTGCCAATACAGCGCTTAATCCAGTTGCTAAGGAAGGCATTAATACTACGGCAGAAGGAGCTGTGGTTAAATCTCTGTCGACCGTCACTAAGCGAATAGAGCCATCAGTTGACACTAAATTTCTAAATCCACTTAAGTTGGCGAGATATGATGGAGAATTTTTAACAAAAAGATCATTGAGTGGTTGTACGGTGCTGTTATCTACCGCGTTAACACCAGAAACATTTGCAATAGAAATACGCATCAAGCGAGCGCGATTGTTGCCGATATCACCGCTGATAAGATACGCCATACCACCTGGTGCGGCGGCTATGTCTTTAGAGAGCAGTGAGGCGGTAAGTGGACAAAGATATGACACCGGCAGCAATGCTTGAGGGAGAACAACGGTGATCCACTTCGCTGCATCTTGATTAGTTACCAATGGATCAGCAATATTAACACCGTTGCCGCTACGCATGACTCCTTTGCTGGTTGCAAGGAGTGCTAATTTTTCAGAAATCAACATGTCCAAAAAGTGCCCTTGCCCAGAAAGTGAATTTTTTGAGGCGAGGCGTGCAATAGTGAGTGCTCCGGTAACAAAATTACTTGCAGCTAAATCGATACGATCAAGTTCGGTGTCCGTAAGCACATACAAATAGTTCTGTGAGCTCATGAGCTTGCGAACGAAAGAATAATTACCAATCATTCTGAATTGCATGCCTTGAGCCAAACCAGAAAAGCCATTATCCATCGCATTCCAGCCATCGCTTGCATCATCAGTGAGTATTGCAAGTCCGCCGACGCCACCGATCACAAGAAATTTTTTGTCATTTCCACCATCCGCAATTTCAGTACTTGTGATTGCACCGATTGTATCGAGTGCACCACCAGTTAGCACAACAACTTTGCAGGTATTTGGAATTGCAGCAGTAATGCCGCCAGTAGTTTCTCGCACTAGGTCAGTAGAAAAGTCACCGGTATTTGGGGTGAAGGTACCTGCGGTTGTTCTTCCTGTTTCTACGAGCACGAGTTTACGTAAACCGGTTACCGCCATCCATGAAACGAGTCCCAGGCCAGGAGTATTAGATGGGAAATCGATTAACGCATGAATGCCAGCGTCTTGTGCTCTAAATTCTTGACTGAGCAGAGATATAAGACCTTGTAGTGGCGTGATGTCATCTCCTGTGGATCCTGTCCACGCGGTGCGTTGTGCTGTCTTTAGATTGTTGGCTGCATCGCCACTTAAAAATAAATATGAGCCTTGTTCTGGATCATATGCTCCGGAAAAAGTTTGTTCGGTTGTTCCCGCGATGCGTTGCCATGGTGTCCAGCCTTTGATTCTACCAAGTTCATCAAACAAAGCGGTGGAAACAAACAATCCAGGCAATTGATTTGCATCTGCATCGCCAACTGCTACAAAAACGGCGTCCGATTGTACAAAAATATCGGTGACATTTCCCGCAGGCATAGGACCACCGCCAACACGAGCGGCGCCATCATTTGCTTTTAGGATATCAGCATTTGCGGTTGCAGGAGTTTTTAGCAAACGACCAACAAATATCTGATCTTGTCCTAGAAAAATGTCTTCAGGAATTGCATTTTTGTGTGCTAATGTTCCCTGCTTGGCCGAACTATTGGTGTCACAAACTAAAGGTAAAGCAAAAAGAGTTTTTGCTGTGGTGTCAGGTGCATCAACGTTACCACCAAGCACCACAAGATAATTTAAGCGTGTGCTGGTATGCATAACACGAATTTTATGTGCGTTGATTGCAGCATCGACTTTGATAGCGCCGATGATTTCATCTGCTGCATCCTGTACAAATACATTAGTATCTACTATAGGCTCAAAAACTAGGCTTATGTGCGTTGTTTTGTTGCCATGATCATCTTGAGCTACGGTGTAGACCAATCTTCCTACCGCGATTGATCGCGCACCATCGCCAGCGTTTCCCGCACCTGTTACGCGAAGTCCTACATATAGCCGGTTAAGATATTGGCTCCAACACATGTCAGTAATAGTCATATCTGCAAGGTCAGTGTTAATCTTTACAAAATCTGAAGCCTTGTTAAAAAGGGCTGCGCGGCTTATAGGGGGAGTGATAACCGTTGACTGCGCATCAATTTGACCAAAAAGACGTAACGATCGTTCTACTTCTTTGCCATCAACCGTTTCTTTGATTTTTGTTTCAATGTAGCTTGCCATGGCAATACCGCTATTGCCGGTACCAAATGGAGTGTTATTAGTATCTTTAACTGCTGCAAACGCAATGCTGCCACCTTGTCTTAGATTGGCAGCGACGAGCCCAGTGATTCCACCACTTTCTAAGCCTGCGGCATCATTCAATTTGTTTGTTGCAAGCAAGATCATTTTTTTTATGTCGGTTGCATTTTCTATGACAAAAATTCTTTTAGGTTCAACATCACTCACTACGATTGGGCGATCAATAGTGCCTGAAACAGCGCCAGGAGTTTCCAACAATGATAAAAAAGTTATCGCACTATTGTATAAAGGATTAAGCATGAAGACATTGTTTATTGTGGCGTATTGTGGCGCTAGGGGGGAAAATTGTGTGCTGTGACGATCAATGCTTGAAAGTGCGTATTCGCCTAACAATGATCCCGGAGCAGCACCAACAAAAAATGATTGTCCTGTTGAGCTAGAAGCGTGTGCGGCAATCGGACTTGAAAATGATTCTTGAGCCGCAGCTGCGGGATCTCCCTGAAGAAGTAGAGCTGCTTTTAGATGAAGGCTCCCACTCAGTAACGTTGTAAACAGTATTATGCTTTTCACGCATGCACGTGCCATACCCGAATCCTTTTAATTTGACGAGAATAGAAGTTAGAGAGGAAACTTTGGCAAAGAGTGTACTGCAAATATTTTATATTTCCAAATCACCTGGGTCGTGCTATATCTATAATATAATTATTATGTTTAAAAATATCGTCTTATTTAAAGTTGAAATTATGAACTCGTCTATATGCTCGGCTACTACCATAGGAGTAGACGCTCATCTTGTGCAGGTTGAGGCTGATTTAGCTTTTGGCATACCGCAATTTTATATTGTTGGACTTCCTGATACTGCCATCAAAGAAAGCAACAAGAGAATTTTAACCGCTCTTAAAAATAGTGGTTTTAAACTCCCTGCCAAAAGAATAACCGTTAATCTTGCTCCCGCTGATCTGAAAAAAGAGGGAACTGTTTTTGATCTTCCGATAGCGCTTGCTATAGTGCAGGCGGGTGGCTTTTTGTCCATGACTGCCGAGATGATGCAAGAAACATTGTTTTTGGGAGAATTGTCTCTTGACGGGAGCATTCGATTTATCAAGGGTGCTCTTGCGATCGCATGTGATGCCAAAAGACTAGGGAAACGGAGAATTGTTCTTCCTAAGGCGAATGCCGCTGAAGCTGCGCTCATTAAAGATATCGAGGTCATTGGAGTTGATCACTTGACTGAACTTATAGCCTATTTGCGTGGTGAGTGCGCCATACTGCCAACGTATACTTCATTTGGTGATTATGCGATTGCTAATGCAGAAAAACTTGTTGATTTTGCAGATGTTAAAGGACAATATCAGGCAAAGCGTGCTTTGCAAATTGCGGCAGCGGGACGGCATAATATTCTTTTTATTGGTTCACCAGGTTCTGGTAAAACGATGCTTGCTCAAAGATTGCCAAGTATTATGCCTGCAATGACATTTGATGAAGTTCTGCAAACGAGCAAAATATATTCCATCAGTGGTAAATTGGGTAAACAAGCACTTATTGTTGAGCGTCCATTTCGTGCGCCGCATCACACGATTTCACAAGCAGGCCTGGTGGGAGGAGGAACGTTTCCACAGCCGGGTGAAATTAGTCTTGCGCATCATGGCATTCTTTTTTTGGATGAGCTTACCGAATTTAGACGAACAACTCTTGAAGTGTTGCGACAACCTCTTGAAAGTAAACATGTGTGCATTGCACGTGCGCAGCAATCAATTTCATTTCCAGCGTCGTTTCTACTTATCGCCGCACTTAATCCTTGTCCCTGTGGTTACTGGGGTGATAAAAAACGAGCCTGCCATTGTAGCCCACTGCAGGTGACTAAATATCTTGAAAAACTTTCTGGTCCGTTACTTGATCGCATTGATCTGCAGGTACAAGTTCAGTCAGTTGCATATGATACCATTAAAACGCCAACCAAATCTGTTTCATCGCAAGAAATGTTTGCAGGTGTGCAAAAAGCAGTCGATGCTCAACGTGAACGTTTTGGATATGGCAATACATGGAATGCGCATATGACATCAGATCTTGTTGAAAAATACTGCGTATTGTCGGCAGAAGCAGAGCATGTCATGAAGCAGGCATTTGAGGCATTGCATTTGAGTATGCGTGGTTATCACAAAATATTAAAAGTGGCCCGTACTATTGCTGATCTTGAATTATCGCCAGTCATTCAAGTTGTTCATATTCAGGAAGCAATTATGTATAGATCATTGGACCAATTTTTGGAAACACATCGTAAATAGCTGCCGCTTGTTTTACTTTGGTAATCATTAGCAATTATTGTGAGCAGCAAAGTAAGCGGTAATTGCTGCGGAAACGATAGTTGCAGCTCCGCCTACCACTGCGGTAATTACCGATCCGATTATTACGGCCTTCTGACGACTTATAGTTTTTCGCTGTCCTTCACTACGCTCTTGATTTTCGCGCAAATCGTTTTTATATGTTTCAATGCCACGTCCCAAAACATCAAGTAAAAATAATGTTGCCGCCTGTTGGGATTGAGTGTCATTTATTCCTCTGTGTTGGTTGGAGATTGCTGCAAGCAATGTATGATATTGTGTAAAATTTTTCAGCTTTGAATCATCGATTTCTTTTTGTATTAGTTCGTGGCAGTTTTGTGGTATCTGAACGTTGGCACATTGCAGAATTTTAGCAACGGTTATATGGGCTTCTTGTTGAATATCGTGTCCAAAATCTTCAATGTCAATTGCTACCTGCTCTGAAGGAGAGTGGCTAGGAAAAGGGATGCTACTTAGTGAACCTCTTGGAGCCGAAGATTGGTCTTCGGCTCCAAGAGATACTAGATCAGAAAGGGTAGTATGCGGTTGTTGATAGCTTATTGCCGTCTGTGGCTTTGCCTCTCGCTCCATAGCATACATAGATACCAAGTGTGAGCTCATAGTAATTATACATAATACTGAATAGGCGGTTCGATACACGATAACTCCTTGGTAGTTATTCTGTAATCTCATGTTCTTTTTTTGTACGCATGAAAGTAGGCACATCAAGATCTTCAAGCGTTGCTAAGGTAGCAGAGGTTGTTTTTTGTGTGATGTATGGCATTGATTCTTGCTCTGGTATATCAGCTGCTAGGTCAGTTGTTTTTGCCATAAGTGTGGTTTCTGCGTGAGCTTTGCCAATAACTGTTGCCTTTAGTGGGGCCTCTTCCTTGATGGTTTGGTGTATGGTGATAGAAGAAGTAATTTCTTGCTGATGTGAAAATCCAGTTGCAATAATAGTCACCGCTATGCGATCTTCCATTGATTCATCGATTACGGAGCCAAGAATAATGTTTGCATCCTCATGAGCTTGTTCATAAATAATCGATGCAGCTTCACTAATTTCATGAAGACCAAGATTACGACCGCCAGTGATATTTAATAGAACTCCCCGAGCGCCGATTATGCTCATATTTTCCAAAAGTGGTGAAGAAATGGCATGCAGGGTTGCCTTAGTTGCACGGCCTTCTCCTGATGCGGTTCCGGTTCCCATAACTGCAAGTCCCATATCTTTCATAATCGCTTTTACATCTGCAAAATCAACATTTATGTGTCCTGAACGTGTGATGATGTCTGAAATGCCACATACTGACTGACTCAACACGTCATTGATCATCGCAAACGCATCAATCATGGAAACATCTTTGCCGACTACGTCAAGGAGACGTTGATTAGGAATGATGATAAGAGTATCAACTTCCTTTTTTAATGATGCAATTGCTTCATCGGCTATTTTTGAACGACGTTTGCCTTCGAAAGAAAATGGACGCGTGACAATAGCTATAGAAAGAATTCCTTGCTCACGTAATGCGCGTGCAACTACCGGTAGTGCTCCTGATCCGGTGCCTCCACCCATGCCACCAGTTAAAAATACAATATCTGCACTTGTAAGTTCCTCCATTATTTTATCGATATCTTCTTGTGCAGCACGTTTTCCAAGTTCTGGATTTGCTCCGGCACCAAGCCCTTTAGTTGATTTTACGCCGATTTGGATTTTGATCGGTGCTCGGGATGCTTCAAGTGACTGTGCGTCAGTGTTTACCACTAAGCATTCGATTCCCGATGAACCAGAATCCATAATGCTATTTACCGTATTTCCTCCTGCACCACCTATGCCGATCACTTTAATGGACACTACAGGTCGTGCTTGGTATTCCTTTTCTGCATCAAACGCTATCATCAATCTACTCCTTCATCTTTTAAAGAGAATTACGATCATTAAAAGAAATCTGCTATCCACGATTTCATACGCATAAGAACCCGTTTAATCGTTGGGCCAGACCATGTATCAATATGATTACTACGTTTTTTAATACCTTGGAGCAATAAACCATAACCAGTTGCGTAAATCGGGCTATTGAGTGTATCGATAATGCCATATTCGGGCCGTGGAAATCCTACGCGCACGGGTAATGAAAATAGTGCACATGCTAGTTCCGGCATACCTTTGAGCAAGGCTCCACCACCGGTAAGTACGAGTCCTGATCGCATCATTGGGAGTAGTGCTTTGGCGGTTATATCTTCATGAACTAAAGTAAGCAATTCCACCGCGCGTGGTTCTATGATATGCAGTAAATCTCTGCTGTTTATTAGTTGATTCCCAGTGCCTTGTACGAGCTCTACTTCAATAGTGGTAGCTTCAAGTAGTGGTGTATACGCACAGCCGTGTTCTAGTTTTACTCGCTCTGCATCTTTGAGTGTGGTGCGCAGGCCTACTGCGACATCATTGGTAAAGTGATTTCCTGCGACGGGGAGCACCATGGTGTGGCGGATAGTGCCATGTTGATAAAGAGCAAAATCGGAAGTTCCACCTCCAATATCGATCACTCCCACGCCAAGTTCTCGTTCATCGTCACTTAACACTGCACTTGCAGAGGCCAACTGTTCAAGAATAATATCCTGCACCGTGACGCCCGCCATTTCGCAACACTTAATGAGATTTTGTGCTGATGCAATAGCGCCGGTGATAAGGTGTGCTTGGACTTCTAAGCGCAATCCATGCATGCCTAGAGGGTCGTGCACTCGTTCTGAACCATCAATAGTAAAATATTGTGGGAGTACATGTAATAAATAATGTCCTTCTGGAATTGATATAGCTTTGGCTGCCTCCAAGGCATTGGTTATGTCGATTTGCCGGACGGATCCGCCTTTAATAGGGACCATGCCATGCGAATTCATTGATTGTATATGACCGCCCGAAATACCGATATAGGCAGATTCTATACTATGTCCGGAGGTAATTTCTGCTTCTTTTACTGCTTTTTTAATCGAATGTACGGTGCGAGCAATATCAACAACTACACCTTTTTTTAATCCGTCTGAGGGGGATTTTCCTATCCCTATAATTTCAACATGATTATGATCAATCTGCTGACCTACCAGTACACATATTTTAGTAGTTCCAACATCTATTGATACAATCAAGTGATCAGCAAACATTTTTCCCATCATGACCCCCTTTTTTGCACGAGTGTACGATAATTTGTCCCCTAAAACGCGTATCCATAATTAAAAAATCACGATCATTTTTCTTTGATTCATGATTATTTTGCCATATTTGTTCGCATGAAGTTACGAGCATGGGTGAGGGTAGATGATTATTGCTGCACACAATGGATAGGGGGGTGGTATCTTTGCGTATCAGTGTTATATAATTGGCTTCGTGCCATCGATAGTCATAATGTTGCGCAATACGCCAATCGATATTTTTCATGAAATCAGCGCAGACTTTATCGCATCGATTTCCTAGAATTTCGAGTCTCTTACTCAGATATAATTGTGGTAACATACCCAGATAAGAGCTATCAAAACTGCTGATCTCTGTGAGATCAAGATTATCAAACACGAGAAATGCATTATCAATAATACCCAAAGCATTGTCGGCATATAGGCTAATATGATTTGTTCCATCAGGATGGATCGTGTAGGTATAGTTCTGTATGAAAGGGAAGCGTTGTTTGATAAGTTGATATTGTTCTCTGCCATGGGTGGTTTTAAATATTGGTTCATGGGTAATGAACTGAGTGATTTCCTGTTTGGCGTGTGAAGAAAGGCGTACATCATACTCGATAGCGTAGGCGGTGACCAGAGGGCACGAATAAAGTGTTTTAAGAGCAGAAACACATGGCCTGCCTATAAACAGCACCATGATGATACCGCATATCCCCCGTATCAAACCCTTCATTCTTGTCCCTAAAGTCTATCTGATAAAAAAATCCCTATTACGGTTTTACCTATTTAGCACAAAAATAGTCAACGATTTGATTGATCAAAGGAACGTAGTAGCGGCATTCAGAGATGTTTTAGATTCAGCACAGAAAGATTTAAGAAATTTTGATTTGCTATAGCCGAGGCGTATCTCTTAAAATCCATTTATTTCACACTGCTATAAATTGACAATTTGAAAATTTTTAATAAACTTTAGGTGTGAGATTTTTAATCTAAGTGGGGGAATTATGATTCTAAAGTTTATTAAAAAAGCGAATAAAATTCTTATATTTGTGATGCTTCTGTTGGGTACTGCTTGCCCGATGCCTGAATTACAGGCCGGAATGAGTCTCAATGCTATTTTGTCTCATATTAGATATACATTTTCGTCAGTTGCACAAGGGAGTATGCGTTCTTTGCAACAATTTTTCTATTCTATGACTAGCCAAGGAGTTGGTCCTTTTCAACAAACAGATCTTATTCCTTCTGAACAGGATTCTCCAATTATTCCGGCAATGCCCTCTTCAGGATCCGAAGTCAAAATTCCAGCTTCCGCGGTCTATAGTGACGTTGAGTATCCGGGAGCGGTTCGAATTCCCATTGGTTTTTCTGCGAAAGCGGCTGTTACTCATGATTGCATCACCCAGGTCCAGGCTCCAGAAGTTGCCCAAGAAATAACTGAAACGGTTGCTGCCCCTCTTGAGAATGCTGCCCAAGAAATTGTTGATGGTATTGATCCTGGTACCGAAATTACTGAAACCGTGACGGCAACATCCCTAGTTGAACCTTTAGATAGCGATGTTTCCGTTGATATGAAACAAGTTTCTTCCAATGAATTACAATTCTTACCAGTAACCAAGAGGATTGGTGCCTTTCTTGCGCGTACCTCCTTTGATGTCTTTGCAGAGACTAAGCGGACCTTTTTAGAGCATCCTATTTTGACCACTACGGCGATAGTAGCATCAATTGGATGTGTGGCTGGGATATATGGATGGATAAAAACTAAGAGTCAAAAAGCACAGCTTGCTGCAGAAAAGAAAAGATTAGAGGCCGATCTATTGGCGAATCAGCAAGCTTTAAGGAAGTCACAGGTTGAAAGAACTCAGTTTTTGGCAGAAAAAGAGCGATATAGACAATCTAATCAGGAGCTTGAAGCACGGCATGCTGCAGAAAAGAAAAAATTAGAGGGAAATCTGTTGGCGAATCAACAAGCATTAGGGAAGTCACAGGCTGAAAGAACTCGACTTCTGGCAAAAGGCGATGAATCAGCGCGAAGTCTAATGGTTAGTCAGCAAGCATCAGAAGCGCAACAACAAAAGTTGATTGATCTTAAAATGGAGTATGGTTCTTTGCAGGCAAGGTTTGGCAGTGCCATGCAAGCCGCTGAAGCTGAACAAGATAGAATCTTTAATATTTTGCTTCGAGAATGGAAGAAAAGTGAAGCCAAAGCTAAAGAGGTACGAAGAAGTCTTGCCGATTTTGAAGTCCTGTTGGCTAGCTATCAGCAAGAAAAACAAAGATTAGAAGAAGATCTATCAGAGAATCAACAAGCATTCAAAGAGTTACAGGTTGAAAAAACTCAGTTTTTGGCAGAACAGGCGTGGTGTAAACAATCTAATCAGGAACTTATCGGTCGTTCCATAGACAATCGAAATAAGATATTTAAATACGAGGGTATGGTAGAAGCTTCTGGAAAACGTGTTAGTGAGCTTGAGGCGCAGCTAAACAAGGTGAATATTGAGCAAGAAACACTACGAGACAAGTTGCGTATTCTACAAATCACGCTGGATAAGTTAGAAGAAGATAAACGTGCTATGCAGACTGAGGCGCAGGAGCTTCGCCGTAATTTGAATAATGCTCATCAAAAGCTGAAAAAATCGCGTATAGAGACTGGACAGCTTGAAGAAAGTAGGGCGCAAATGGAAGCTGACCTAGCAGATCGTCTTGAGCGATGGACGAATCAAATAGCAATACTACAAAAACAGATCGATGCTCTCATTAAGGAAAGAAAAAATATTGAACAAGTCAACATGGTTTATGAGGTAGAATCACATCAGTCTGATTCTAAGCAGCAAGACGATGAAGAGCCTCAAGCCGAGTTTGAAGGGGTTGGACACGAATCTACAGTAGAGCTGGATGTTCTACGCTCCAGAGTCAGAAGTAAAAGAAGTTTGGCACTGGCGCCAAGTAAGAAAAAAGACAAAAAGTCGGTTCAAGATCTAACAAAAACTTACAAGGAAGCCTTGGAAATTTATAACGATGTTGTGTACGCCATAGGCTCATCCCAGGCTGATAAAGATAAAGCTCGCGATCACATGGAGGAATGTAAGGCAGTGTGGGAAAAGGCGAGACCGCTGGCCGTTCGTCAGGCGGAGTAGTTCTTCAGGTTCAAGTAGGGGCTTTTGACGCTAAAAATAGGCATGGTACAGTTGAAGTATATAGTGCTCATAGAAGATATTTGAAATACATTAGTTGATTTTTCGCCAAGATGTATTTTTTCTAGGCGACAGACTTAAATAATAAATTGACAAATATATAATTTATGCCACTATAAGATATGAAATGTGTTTTTATAACCACAAATGGAGGATGTCTTTATGAAGACTCAAAAAACAATATTTAACGTTATAGCGTTAATTTCCGCATTAACAGTTATTGCTCCTGCAATGGCTATGGGTGGGGTGGAAGACCAAGCTGAATTGTTAAAAGCATTAAATTCGGCAAATACAGTTAAAGCTGCGCAACAAGTGGTAGACCCTGTTGTAACAGGTATTACCCCAGAAGTGGTAAGTGTTGTAGTAAAACCAGGATACGGAGCTAGACTCTTAGTGTTGGCCAAAAATACTGGCACAGCAATCAGTGAATACACTAAGTCACATGGTGGATCAGCGACATACAACACTGTTTTGGAAAATCCTACAACCTCAGCAGCAGTAGCATTGGCTACACTAGCGGGTGTTGGACTTGCTTACAGGTATCGTAGTGCAGTTGGAAGAGCTGTCTCTTATGCAAATCCATTCTCATGGTTTGGTAAAAAGAGCACAAGTGCTGTCGCTCCAGTGACTGAAGAAGCTCCAGTAGCTAAATCTGAAACATCAGTAATAGGCGTTGAATCTACTTCTGGGCTCCGTAGTGGTGTACTTCGAAGAGCTCTCTCTTATGTAAATCCATTTTCATGGTTTGGTAAAAAGAGCACAAGTGCTGTCGCTCCAGTGACTGAATCTGTAGCACCAGTGGCCGAAAAAGCTCCAGTGACCAAAGCTGTGAACGCGGAAGTGACAATAGGCAATACACAAGGCAATACACAGCCAAAACAAGGCACGATAGAATTTAACAAGATGAATCGAAGAAACAAGAAGAAATAAACGTCATGTTGATTTAAAAGATAAGGCCTGGGAATTTCCCGGGCCTTATTTCTATTTTCTATCTAGAACACATAACATGCTACAAAAAGTAGGCGTGCAACACTCGTTGGCGATGATTTCTCAATTTTTCCAAACTTATTCACCTGACCATATCCGGCGCAGCAATATTCAAGCTCCATGCCAAAATGTATAGGATCTAAGTAATACTTTAGTCGTGGCTGAATCCGTAGCACATAATCAGTTTTAGCTGCCTCTGGATAAAATGTGGTGATAAATCGAGTATCTGCAAAACCATCTTCATCAGTTATTAATTGGTGGCGTGAACCGATATTTTTCACATACCCCATAAAAATACCTACTTCTGCTTTTTTATAACGATAAATAAGCTCGGTCCAGTAAGATATTGAACGCAAATTGGTATACTGACGTTCATCGGTTGCCGGATTGTATCCTTCTGCCTTGGTGGCAAATCCACTGAGCAAATAATAACGCTGTCCATTTTCCGCATATAACCAGCGAAATTTTGCTTTAAAGCAACTAATTTCGAAGAAAGCTGAAACATATGCAGCCCAACTATTAAACCCATTTGTTGTGGCAAAACTTTGTCCTAAGGTGGCGATTTCAGCATCTGTTTGCAAGCGTGGAACTTCACGATGAAAATCAATTCCAGCACCGATAATATTCTTTTCTTGTATAGTTATTTCGCTCGCTAAGAAAATACACGGAGCTACCGCATTTCTACCTGCAAATGTTTTCCAGTTGGCGTTGAGTGATCCTATAAGAGTCAATGCTCCGGTGGTATAAAAGATGGTTGCTTGTGGCGCAAATCCCGCTGGATTAATAAGAATGCCTTCACTATACCCAAGTGTTGCAGGGTAAGGCTCACCGAGCACCATAGGATGGTGGGATTGGCCAACCACAAGACGTGTGTTGGAATGTTGGCTATGTTCCCAGTAAAGTTGCATTGAGGCGTCGCGTAATCGAAGTACTGCGAGTTCGCCCGAATCAGCGAAATCGGTTCCAATTTTTGCAGAAGTATAAGCATGGCCAAGTTTTGGGCCAGTAATATCAAAATAAATGCGTGAGCGGATTCCGGCCATATTCCAATGAGGCGCATCGTGAATGTCGACATGATTAGGATCATACTCGGGCATTTTGGGTACAACCAAAATGGTTCCTTGACGAGCATTGATTGTTTGGCGCGAATCTTCAAACATCTCGTATTTTACGTATCCAGAAATTTTTATCTTGAACTTTTGTTCAGGTTTCTCATCGGCACAAGTGGAAAGGTATGGCTCTGTTTCAGTAGAAGTAGTTTCTTCTGGGTTTATGATGGGTTCATGTAGGGCATCGAATTCTGGAGCGGTTTCGGTGAATCCATTTGAGTATATTTGCGAAAATGATCGCGTGTGATAACTCAAGATGAAGACAAGACTGATGATAACATAGTAACGCGACCACGTCATGAAGAAGCTCCTTTTTTTGACGAAAATGGTAAGGTATTTGCGCCGTTAAGATAAAATATTTTTCTCAGTATGGCGATAGAAATTTTCTTGTCTTTGCATGGAGGACCTCTTAAGATTAGACTCCATGAGAAAGGATTGATTATGAAAAAGAGAGTAGTAGTGCTTGTAGTGATGGCCTTAGTTATACCCTATTATCTTAGGGCGATTGAGGGACGATGTTGTAAAGATGAACGATATCGATCATTTCTTTTTTCCAGGCCATTGAATCAAAATGTTCCTTTATATCAGTCAATGTGGCATGACTACATTTACGAAAAGCAGGGATCTTGTAAGACGAGCTTTCAGTGTATAGGCGCTTATCAGGAGTCGCTTAACACTCGAGCACTTAATAAATATTTTTTATTTGATCGCAAAACAGAAGTTTCGGTTATTGGTGATGCCGCTGTGGGTGTACAAGATCGAGATGTGCGAGCAGAATGGCTTGGTTTACCGAGCAATTTTTATGGAGCCTTAGAGCTGGTGCCTAAACAGCGTCAAGTCGGTATTTTTTTGAATGCGCATCAGGATCTGAATAAATTTATAGCAGTTGATTTCTTTGATGGTTACTGGATAGATGTGAATGTTCCATTGGTAGCGGTACAAAATAGCATCGAAATTAAGCAACGCATTGGAGCAACCACCACATCTGCTTCTGTATCAGATTTTGTACAAGCATTTAATCGTGCTGATTTACGCTATGCAAAAATTTCATCAGTGTCACGTTCTCGTCTTCGATGCCCTGAAATCAATATACGATTCGGGCGAGCATATCTTTCGGAAGATCATTTTCAGGTAGTTTATTATTCTGGTATTTCTGCTCCATTGGGGAATAAACAAGATGCGGCGTACGTATTTGATCCAGTGGTCGGCAACAATGGCCACTGGGGATTTTTGGTTGGAGCAGGATTTCAGGTAGTGACGAGTCGTTGTTCGGCACCATATGCAACGTGTCTTTTTTTGCATGTTGAGAATATATTTTTTATGCACAATACACAACATCGTACACTCGATGTACGCGATAAGCCGTGGAGCCGTTATATGCTCCTGAACCATCGCGATCGTGGGCCAGAACAGAATGTTCCTGCATCATCAATATTAACTCGCCGTGTAAAAGTACATCCCTATGGCATGGTGGATCTGAGCGCTGGTGGAAGAATTTTTTATCAAGATTGGCATATAGAAGCAGGGTATAATCTATGGGCGCATGCACGGGAACGGATAGAATTAAAAAAGAGTTTCCCTGCCGTATGGGGATTTGCGGGAATAAAAGATATCGCCAATCCAACGGTTGCTACTACAGCGAGTTTGAGTACAATTGCCAAACAAGCTGCAAACGACGCTGATTTTGTACCGATTCAAGAAGGCGATCTTTACGTGCGATCGGGAGCTGCATTGGGAACACTTGTACACAAGATTCATGTCAGCCTTGGATGGGGGCGCAAGGGAGCAAAATTCGATGGCTTTTTTGGTGTAGGCGCATGGTTTGAAACGCCGCAGCATTCGGGAGCATGTAAGGCAGTTGGTTGCTGGCTTAAACTTGGTGGATCATTCTAAAAAGGCGTTTTGATGCATATATCTTATAAACAAATCTTGTTCGGTATTATCGTAATCGTTGTTGGTGTACTTTTGCTTATGCAGGTGAACAGCCTACAACACTGGTGTTCACTCGAGCGCATCAAAGACTGCGGAAGCTTTCTTGCCGATGTTGTTAAACAGCACTACGGCATGACCGCGCTTATCTATATATTCTTTTATGCCATAGTTGTTGCGGCTTCTCTTCCAATTACTGGGCCGCTCGGTGTTGCTGGTGGATTTATGTTTGGATTTTTTTTAGCGCTGTTTTATTCAATTATTGGAGGTTTATTGGGGGCATTCGTGGCGTTTTCCTTATTACGCGGAATGACCACGCGATTACATAGTATCGAATTATCACCACGCATGGCGCGACTCAAGGAAGGATTTGATCGTTATGGGTATGTATATCTTTTGATTCTCCATTTTACCATTGTCACACCATTTGTAATTATCAATTCTTTGGCGGCATTTTCTACTATTCCTTGGCATACATTCTTGTGGGTTTCTGCATTAGGAATGACTCCAGCAGCGGCAGTTTATGTATATGCAGGAACACAGCTCGCGCATATTACATCCCTGCATGATGTTTTTTCGTGGCACATTATAGCAGCATTAGCGCTTCTTGCTATTTTGGTATTATTGCCCCTAGTACTGCGTATAGTGCCGCGCATTAAAAATACATGATGAGGGAATTAGCGCTTTGCGGCAATCACTAATGTATTCGGTGCGATTCTTGACTTTGCACAGGGACGCTCTATACTTCAGAGCTGTATATCTTAATTGTTAGTTCAACTTATTATTCACGTTGTTATCTACACGAGAGGTTTTATAATGAATACAACTAAAAAAGCTTTGGCATTAACGTTGCTCATGTCAGTGAGTGTATGCATGCAGGCAAAAGGCATGGACGATATAGGTGGCGGTAATCTTTCTAATTCTAGCGAATTAGGTGATGAAGCTGTAGTAACAACCAAACAAAACTCAGAGCTTGTAGGGCAGCCTTCATTGCCGTCTTCCAATCAAGTCTTGGCGCCTGAATCGCAAGAAGAATTGCCACGTGATAATCAGCAACAAGCCGCTCCTGAAGATGTAAAAAATGAAGCTAATACTCAACAAGAATCAGTGACACCAGATTCAGTTAATGAATCTGATGCAGCAATTAAAGCCGATGAAAGCAAAGCAAATATTGAAGCTGCTGATAATAATGAAAGCAATGCGCCATTAGCAACTGATGGAAATAAAGAAGAAGCTTCTTTAGCTGACAATAAAAATAATGATGCGCAAGTAGATGCATCGATCAATGATGCAGCGCCATCACTATCCAAAATTGGTAGAGTAAAAGCGGCCGTCGCAGCTCAAGCCAGCAAAACGAAGCATGTTATAGTTGCCGGAGCGCAACGAGCAAAAGGAGCTCTTGTAACTGCGAAGCACTATACTATTGATCCAGTAACAGCATTAGCTATGCGTGTTATGCTGAGCGCAAAAAATAAATGGAATGGTTTTACAGAAGCGCAACTTAATGCTGTGAAAGCACTGGACAGCGCTGCTATCGCAGGCTGTGTAAAAGATGCTAATTTTTCAAAACCAGAATACCAAAGCTTGCGTGAGCTTCTTCTCAAGGAAGAATGGACAAAAGATGATAAACAAAGTGCTGTACAACAATTAGAGCAACTAAAACCTGGCTTGTTACGTAAAGCGGTTCATAGTGCTCAAACCATTATTCGTGTACTTTCTTTGGGATACATCTGCAAAAAAGATAAAGAAGCTGAAGCATTTAAAAAAGTCGCGTTGCTTGCAGAGCTTAAGTTGGCTCAAGCGGATGTTCGATTTATACAAGAAAAACGTGTAACGTTGGGTGAATTAAATAATAATATTAAGGAAACTAAAGAGCAACTACGTAATTTGCTTAAAGAAGCTGCTGACGCTGAGAAGTCAGTATCTCGGGAACCTTCTGCAAAAAGAGGTCTTTCAAACATTCAACGTAAAGCAGCCGCAGCAGCTTTGCTTTCTTAGTAATTAGATATAGATATTTTTAATGGAATTTAGGACAGGTTTTTTACCTGTCCTTTCCTTTTTAAGGTAAGAAGTGGGCCGTTGACAGTGTAATAAGGCGGAGTACACTTAAAAATGTCGTTAAAACCATGTTTTTTTACGGAGCGAATAGCTCAAAACCCAACACTCTTGAGGGATTGTATGTGTAGAAAGTATCGGTTTAGATTATCCGTTTCATTGCTTTCTGGTATGTTTCTTCTCTTCTTATTTGGTTTACGCCATCACTGTTCAACACCTCATGCGGAACTTAAGTTGCGGCATGAGCGTTTTCGGGTATAAATCAGGCATAATAAATTATTGAATTCTGAATACTTAATTTCATGAGGCGGGTCTTTCAGTACTCGCTCATAAAAAGATAGGCTGTGGAGGATTACTCCACGGTCACTGATTTTGCTAAGTTGCGCGGCTTATCGATAGGACATCCCAGTTCTTTAGCTATCTGATAGCTTAAATACTGCATGATACCGGTCATAATCAATGGGGACAGATACTGATTAATGAGTGGGAAAATAAATACTGTTTCCCCGAGCTGACACAGTTCATCCTGGCCTTCAAATGCAAATATAATCAGGCGTCCACCGCGCGATTTAACCTCTTGAGCATTAGAAAGTAATTTTTGATAGATAAGTGGAGTTGGGTGAGAAAATAAGAATACGGGAGTTTCTGCATCCACGAGTGCTAGAGGGCCATGTTTAAGCTCCCCTGCTGGGTATGCTTGCGCGAAAAGATAGGAAATTTCTTTCAATTTGAGCGCTGCTTCCATGGCAAACGGATAACTTATGTGTCGCCCTAAAAAGATAGCCTTTTTATAGATGGCATAACGCGGAGCGATTGATTTGATAATGTCTAATTTATAATTTTCTATATTGTTTTCAAGAAGCTCGGCGGCAATCAAAAGCTCTTCTTCTGCATGTTCAAATTGTGCTTGAGTAATAATGCCTTTTGCCAGCGCGATACGATGAGCAAACCAGTATAGAACGGTGAGTTGTGTTGAAAAAGCTTTAGTTGATGCGACCGCAATTTCATGTCCTGCTTGTGTAAGCAAAAAACCATCAGATTCTCTGACGATAGAGCTCGACGCCACATTAGTGAGTGCTAAAGTCGGGAGAGACATGCTGTTAATAAAACGCATTGCTTCGAGCGTGTCGGCGGTTTCTCCTGATTGCGATATCATGAGATGCAAACAGTGTTGTTCGGGAAAAAAGGCAGTGTATCTAAACTCAGAAGCTAGTGATACTTTGGTTGGTAGCAGTGCAATTGATTCAAAGAAAAATTGTGCAATTCTACCAGCATGCCACGACGTTCCAGCGCCAATGATATGCATGCTGTTAAGATCCTTTAGCTGCTCTACGGGAAATCCAAGGTAGTCAGAGAGACGATGGTTAATCGAACGTAAGAATGATACCGTAGCATGGATAGCATTACGCTGTTCATAAATTTCTTTGAGCATATAATGTTCAAAGCCATTTTTTTCATGTGCTTTCCAGTCGATATCTATTTCCTGTACACGGATAGGCAATGGTTTTCCGGTAAAATTGTATAGTTCGATCATGTCAGCCTTTAACAGTGCAAAGCTGGCATCGGGTAGAAAGAGAACTTTTTTAGTTTTGTCAGCAAAGGCAAGAATGTCTGACGCGATGAACATTTCATCATCGCCAATACCAACACATACGGGTGAGCGTTTACGTACTACGATCATTTGATCAGGATAATCCTGACAGATAATGATAAAGGCATACGCGCCTTCAAGCTGATTTACAAGATCGACGAGCGCAGCCTTAAACGTGTTATGTGACACCAGAAGCGCCTCAAAAAGGTGCGCAATAACCTCTGTGTCAGTGTCTGAGTGGAATACGTGTCCAGCAGCGATTAACTTATTTTTAAGCTGATGATGATTTTCTATAATGCCATTATGGACGATTGAGATCGTTTTTTCACAATCAAATTGTGGGTGCGCATTGCGTTGGGATACGACACCATGAGTAGACCACCGTGTGTGTCCAATGCCAACATGTCCATCAATAGGAGTAGCTTCTAGGGCAGTGATAAGATTGGAAAGGCCGCCCTCAACTTTGGTAAAGGCAAGGCGTTTATCGTGGGGCGCAAGGCAAGCAAAACCAGCAGAGTCATATCCACGATATTCAAGACGTAAAAGACCTTCGAGCACAACATGACGACTCGAATTTTTACCGATGTATCCAACAACGCTACACATTGCCCACTACACCCTTCAAGTAAAACACGCAACCGGATAATAATCGGTTGCGTGAATAATTAACGTTTCACGAATTGGAATTTGCGACGAGCGCCACGTTGTCCGTACTTTTTACGTTCTTTTAGACGTGAGTCAACCGTGAGAAGACCTTCTTTTTTAAGAATAGGGCGAAGGTTTTCGTCGTGGCTTACCAAAGCGCGTGCGATGCCAAGAGCAGCTGCATCAGCTTGACCGCGTAGTCCACCACCATTCACATTGACTTCGATATCGTAGTGAACGGCTGGCGCGCAGACTTTAAACGGTATTCCTACCGTAGTGCGATTAAATTCAGTTTCAAAGTAATCTTGAGCTGCTTTTCCATTAACAAGAATAGCACCTGTTCCTTCACGGAGCCATACACGAGCAACGGAAGATTTGCGTCGACCTACGCCGTGAGCAAGAGGAGCATGAGCGATCTTTTTTGTAGTTTTCATATGATCCTGTGAAAATATGATTTATGAGTACCGGATTTTTAATCATTATTGCAAAAGGTGGTCCAAAAGTCAAAGTGCGCAACGACAAGAAAAGCCAGGTTTTGGGGAAAAATTTGGCGATGGTTTTATCTCGTTGATTTTGCCGTCTGGAGCCGATGATCGGATTTGAACCGACGACCTACTGATTACGAATCAGTTGCTCTACCGCTGAGCTACATCGGCATAAAGCTAGTAGTATGGTTGCATGGGTAAGAAAGTACCATAAAAACGTACATGCGGCAAACTAATATCGCCAGAAGGTCAACAGATCCCAGATTCCCTTAAAAAACCCTGTAACATAACTCCAGGTTAGCGCTATAAAGCCTTTAGGTTCTTCTTCCTCATCTTCTTCCAAATCTTTGGCCTGCTGAGGGGCGGTAGGAGTGCTTTGCTTTTCTAATGCCGCCTCCTGATCTGAAATGGTGATCATCTGTTGACGTAAGTTTACGCCCTTTTCTTGTAGTGCGGACATCGTTGTTTTGATGCGTGTTATGTTTTGTTGGATGGTTGTTATCAAGCCATCAAAATGTTGAGAGAATGTATTTTTTAAATAACTGTGAATATTTTTAATATTATCCAGATAAGTATTCATGTTGTAGTACAACGTACGGGCTTGTTCGTGATCAAGAACTTTAGCGATGTCCTTAAATAGTTCCCAGGACTTATTTTCATATGATCGGCATGCATTGACTTGTTGCATGAGTGCCGTGAGTGCATCATCAAGTGCAATATCGATAGTACGTATTGATTCCACATCAAGGCGTAGCTGCTCCAAAGAACGTTTTTCTGCTGCCAAGGTTTCATAAAGCTGGCGTTCTTGTGGGGAAAGGCTTTTATCGCGTTCACGTTCACGCTTCAGCTCATTGATTAAAAAACCAACTATTTCTTCCAATTGCCCCTGATTAATAGATTGTTCTATATAAAATGGATCGAGAATTTTATTGTCTACTTCACTGCGCTTTGCGAGAAACTGCATACGCAGGTCCATAACCTGGTCAACAAGCCCTCTTATTTTTTCGTAGCGGGCTTCAGCTTTTTCCCACCAAATTCTTTTAAAAAGCCAATTGCCTGAGGGTTTCTCTAATCCTAATGTGTCAAAACCTATTGAAGCCTCAGGGTCAACCTCTTCAAAATCTACATCGAATAATTTTTCTGCTTCTACAGGTGCGGATTCGGTAGGCTTCGGAGCTGCTGGGATTGGTGGTACTGCTGTCTCCTGTGGCGTAGATGCTTCCTGAAGTTGTAGCACAGGAGTGACGGTTGTGACAGGTTCTTGGGATGATCCTAGACTGGCTTCTATCTTGGTTATTCTTTCGAATGCAGATTCTTTTTTAGGTTCAGTTTGGGCTGCTGACGATGAAATCGGAGCTTCAGTAAATGTCGGAGCTATTTCGGATGCGGTTAAGGCAGGAGCTTGGATTATCTCCTGGGCTTCAACCTGAGAAGGAGATTCGACGCCCTCTGGGGTTCTGGAGCTCTCTTTTGTTATGGGAAGAGCGCTATCTTGTGCGATCTCCTCCGGTTTAGTTGGAGTGGAACTGGAAGCATCGAGTTCAGATATCTCTTCTGTAGCTAGCGGCATAGTCCGTGCATCATCATTCTCTTGCGCTAGTAGCGCGAAAGTAATCACGGATGCTACCATAAGGTTGAGGAGAGCAATACGCATAAAAACAACTCCTTTACTAAGTGCCGCACGGTTATAGAGTGCGGGCCAATTCTTTAAGTTCGTCCATAAGTCCGACAGACAATTGTTCTGCTTCCCAAGAGGTGTAGCTCCAACGTACTCCTGAATCAACGCGCATTAAAGTTGAGCGGTCACTTTTAATGTCAATGATATCTATGCGCACAATATTCATGAGTGGATGAATATTGGATGGAGCACGTACGACACCGGCTCTTCCCAGTATGCTATATACCACATTATTCACGTCCATAAAACACATCATGACCTTTTTTTGCCATACCATATTGTGGTAGCCGGTGTGTTCTTTGTGGATAGAAATTAGGATGCTTTCCAGCCCTTTTGGGTATAAGCACTGAATCGGAGTAGTATTGGGTAAACCCTTTTCAGAAAACGTTGCTAGGACTCCGACAGTTTTACCTTCTTTCAATACCGCAATTAAGTCTTCAGGAAGTTTAACACCGACATGCTTTGCCATAATACACCTCGTAAAAAGTAATAATCAACGTTACGTTTATTTAATTTCACTTCGTTATTTTTTATAGAGATAGTTTTACTACAATCTCGTTTTCAACCGCTAATCCAGCAACGGTGAGTATAATGTGGTCATTACGCAGAATAATGAGATTGTTGTCCCTTAACCGTGTAATCTCCTCGGTAAGTTTTTCTTGTTCCCCCTGAGTTAAGCCTTCAAGCAACGTGCTGAGTGCTACGCCTGTTGATCGGCGCATGCCGAGCATGATTTTCTCTAGATAAATTTGTTTATGTGTTAACTCTTCTGAAAAGGTAATAGATTCTTTTTGTTGGTGAATTTCATGAAGATAAAGAGATAAATTTTTTTGATTCTGAAATCTTCGGGCACCATCAAATGAGCAGGCACCCAGGCCGAATCCTTTGTATGGTTTTCGTTCCCAGTACACAATATTGTGCTTGCACTCATAGCCAGGTTTTGCGAAGCTTGACACTTCGTATTGATTAAAACCGTTATTTTTAAATGTTTGTGATGTCCAGTGATACAAATCAACTACCTCATCTTCACAAGGAAGAGTTATCTTTTGTGCTTTTACCCCGAAATACAATGGCGTATTTTCGTGTACGGATAAAAAATACACGGAAACATGTGTTATTGGCCATGAAGCAACTTCGTTTACCGTTTTACGCCATTCATCATTGCTCACACCTGGCAAGCCAACGATCAAATCGACCGATAAATTATCAAATAATGCCTTTGCTTGCGGCAACAATTGGTAAACATCGTCTCTTGATTGCAGGCGATTTAATTTCTTTAATACCTCATCATTTAAGCTTTGTACTCCTACACTTAATCGTGAAATACCCACTTCTTTCCAGACTGCCAATTTGCTCTGGTTTACGGTACCTGGATTAACTTCTATGGATATTTCAGCATCGGGAAGAATATCGAACCATGTTCTTAGTTTACCAAACATGTCAAGTAGGAGAGGTTCGGGACAAGTACTTGGTGTGCCTCCACCTATAAAGATTGTATCAATGGGCATTTTACGGCCACATTGTTGCGCAAAGTATTCGATTTCCTTGATGAGTGCCTGATAATAATCATGCATAAAGTGATCTTGCGATGCCATCGCAACAAATGGACAAAAATGACATTTGTAAGGACAAAATGGCCAATGAATATATAAAGATCTTGTTTCAATAGAATAATTATAATGCACGAAATAATCCTAAAATAATCTTTGATTGATTAATAATTTTGAGGGATTGTTTTACGAATGAGTTGTATACAGCTCTGGATATCGCGCGTGGCGATAGAGGCATCTAATTGTTGCTGGGCAAATTTTGCCTCTATACTATTTTTGACCATTTCTTGAAGTACCGTGATGAGTGTGTGATCAAAGGAGGCTTGTTCGAGAAATGTGATGAGCTCGTCGTCGGTTTTGCTTTCTACATTAAAAGCGTAGTGTGAATACAGGTAATTCTTGATAATGATAGTGATTCGAATATAAATTTCTTTGCTTGGCATACTAGGCTGCTTGGTTACCATAAGCTGAAGATCGGCAAGCCGTGTGAGCGCCAAATCCCAAGGAGTTTTTTTATGCTTTTTTTGGCGATACCACCGCGCGAGTAGCCACAACAGTCCTAGTGCAAAAATAGTAGCTATGCCACTTGCGGTATAAAAAAACCAGGAAGTTTGCCACCAGGGTTGCTTCCAGAGTCCGTACATGGGGTATAGTTCTGCTATTTTTTCCATAGTAATTACCTAGTAGGCCATACGCTGTCTGAAAAATCTAATAATATCTCCAATAAACGGTCTTGTAGTGGAAATGTCAAGATAACTTATGTTGTGACGTTTAAATTGTGTTATTTGTTCTTGCGCTCGGTAGGATAAAAATGCATTAAGAGTATTGTGTTTACGAGTATCCACAATCACGTGTTCACCAGACTCAAAATCTTCAGTGATTAAAAAACCGATAGCCGGAAGAGTATTTTCTTGAGGATCGAGGCATCGTATTGCTAAGAATTCTTGTTTAGCGCTTAATGCAGCTACTAGTTTTTTTTGCTCTGAATCGTGAAAAATCTCGATAAAGTCAGAAATCATGATAAACAAGGTATCTTTTTTACGCAGAGATATGAGTTTTTTGAGTGCAGCGCCAAAGCAAGTTGCTTTACCTTGTGGCTGAAATTCAAAGACGCGTTGCATGATATGTGTAACATGATTACGCCCCTTGCGAGGAGGAATAAAACATTCGATGGTATCGGTAAAAAGAAGAAGCCCGACACTGTCTTTACCATGATCAGCGACGAGACTAAGCACCGCCGCAACTTCAGCCATGACGTGATATTTGGTACGTGCGCCTGAAGTGCCTAGACCAGAGGTAGAGGCATCAAGCGCAATAATGATGCAGCGGCTTCGTTCTTCGATATACTGCTTAACCAGTAATTTATTGGTTCTTGCAGAACTTTTCCAATCAATAAATCGTATGTCATCACCAGGCTGATATTCACGAATTTGATCAAATTCAAAACCAGAACCTTTAAGTGCAGAGCGACTATCACCGACTAAGGCGCCATTGAGCAATCGTCGTGTATGAATTTCGACTTGTTTGATGCGTCGCAAGGTTTCTGGTGAAATCATAGTCTTGATCCTTACAGAGTAATGTCTGACATTTGGTTTACCATACCAAATTAGCTTTAATGCTATCAGGCAACTGGATAGATCCATCTTCTTGTTGGTAAGTTTCCATGAGTGCAACCATTAATCGAGGTAATGCGAGTGAAGAGCCGTTCAGGGTGTGTACTAATTCCGGTTTATTTTCTTGCTCAGTTCTGTAGCGAATAAGTCCACGTCGTGCCTGAAAATCAGTGCAATTAGATATTGATGAAACCTCGTAATATGCTTGTTGGCCGGGCATCCATACTTCAATGTCATACGTCTTTGCAGATGGGAACGAGCAATCTTGGGCAGCAAGCAAACTTACGCGGTAGTGCAAACCGAGTTTTTGCAAGATATTCTCGGCACACGCGAGCATGCGTTCTTGCTCTTGTGATGATTCTTGAGGAGTGCATAATGTATAGAGTTCTACTTTTTCAAATTGATGTATTCTGATAAGCCCGCGCTCAGCAGCTCCGTAGGTGCCGGCTTCGCGTCTGAAGCAACTGGTCCAGGCAGTCATGCGTATGGGTAGATCCTGCGCTGCAAAAATATGCTTACGATAAAAATTTGTTAAATTGACCTCAGCGGTAGGTGTGAGAAAAAGATTATCATTAGGAAGTGCGTAAACTTGCTCTCGGAATTTTGGAAAATTGCTGGCAACTTCGAGTGATGTTTCGTTAACCAGATATGGCGGTAGCATTGGTTCAAAGCCATAGGAAATATTATTTTTTAGCATGAACATGGTGAGTGAATACATGAGCCGTACCGCTTCTCCACGATATAACGCAAAATTGCTTCCTGTCATTACCGAAGCGGCTTCAAAATCAAACCATTTATTGATTTTACCGAGTTCAACGTGATTTTTTACCGAAAAGGTGAAGACAGGTTTTTCACCGACCATTTTAACGGGCCTGTTGAATTCTTTGCCACCTAGGGGGATGTCTTCTTGAGGAATGTTTGGACAACGCAAATAAAGACTATTAAATACTTCTTCTAGCGATACAAGTTTTTGTTCTTGGTCTTTGAGTTGTGTACTTATTTTGATTGATTCTTGCCGAATTTGAGGAGTGACGCCACTTTTTGCTTGTTGAGCCAGTTCATTTTTCTTATGCCGCAAATGCTCAATATCTGAGCGCAGTTCTCTCACCTGCACATCAAGATCGTAGAGTTTTTGCATATCGAAGGTAGGTTCTTTTCTGCGAATAAGGGCGATGATCGTTTGTGGATCTTTGCGTAGTAGACTGAGATCAATCATAAAAACCTCTAAACAGATTATGTGCAAGGAATGCTAAATATCATGGTATCCATGATATACAAAATCTACAGGGGTTGCAAAAAGCTCTTGCTTTCAAAAATATGGTTAGGCGATGAAAAAAGGGTCGCGATTGGCGACCCTTGCGAGTAAGTCTTTTTCTCAGTCACGAACGTTACATGACTCTAATGCCGCACTTCACTAATTCGCGCAGATTTTTGCCTGGCTTAAAGCGCGGAACAAAAATTTCTGGAAGTTGAATTGGTTGTTTTGTTGCTGGGTTGATACCCTTGCGAGCTGGGCGGCGGGAAATTGAAAAGCACCCAAATCCTGTTAGGGTAACTTTTTCTCCCTTTTTAAGGGCGCGTTCAATGATACGGGTAAATGACTCGAGAACGCGAGAAACATCTTTTTTGCTAAAAGTGGTTTCCTCACTCAGTGAATTTATTAATTCACTTTTGTTCATAAGACACTCCTCAAAAAATAGGGGTGGACGACTAAAAACACTGCTACTTCACTAAAACCCTAGTTGCTTTTTTCTTCTGTACTTGTACCCTATAGTAATTTTATTTATAGCTTTGTCAAATTTGGAATTTTTTTTGTATATTGCTTATGGAAGCATGTTTGCAAAAAATTTACAATCACACTTTTAATAAGGCGGATTTATGCATTTGGTCGACACTCATTGCCACATCAATATGATGGTGAAAAAAGATTTTGATAGAGTGCTTACCGAACAAGAGCTGGTGGCCGCGAGTGAAATTATTGAACAAGCGCGCACGCAAGACGTTCAAACTATTATTAATGTGGGTACGAGTCTTGTAGAAAGTAAAAATTGTGTTGAAATTGCACGACGTTACGAGTCGTGTTATGCAACGATTGGTATTCATCCGAATGATGCTACCGAGCAATGGATGGATGATCTCAAAGAGTTGCATCTTTTAGCTACTCGCAAACAAGAGTTGAAGATTGTTGGTATTGGTGAGTGCGGTATTGATAAACATTACCCAGACTATAATTTACGTCGCCAAAAAGACGTATTTAAGGCGCAGATCGAATTGGCGCTTGAGCATGACCTTGGACTTGTGATACACACCCGTGACGCAGGAGATGAAACCCTTACATGTCTTGATGAATTTGCTCGTGAGCCATCATTACGTGGAACTATTCACTGTTTTTCTGAAGATCTCACTTTTGCGCAACAAGCAATAGCCATGAGATTTGTAATTGGTTTAGGAGGCACTATTACCTATCCAAAAAATGTGGAGCTCCGTGGTGTGGCTCAGCGCGTCAAGCTCGATGATATTATTTTAGAGACGGATGCGCCATTTCTCCCTCCACAGCCGATGCGCGGACAGCAAAATCATCCTCGATATATCGCATATATAGCCGAATATCTTGCAGATTTGCGTTCGGTGAGTGTAGAGGAAATTGCTCTACAAACCACTGCCAATGTACAGCGAGTATTTGGAATCCCCCATGAGGGGCATTGAAAATTTTCCAAAGAATTAAATTATTATCTATGATGCAATTATTTTATGAATTATTTTTAAAATTGCCCAAATTGTCCTGTGGCGCTATACTAAAAAAATTCTAATTTACGCGAGTGTTAGATATTTTCTATGTATCGCAGGGCGGGTTGAATTTCTAAGGAAACAGTATGGACCTTATTTTGGTTTCTGCCTTTTTCATCTATTTGTCTCTTTTAGTGACAATAGGCGCACTTTTTTATCATAGAGCTAAGAATGCTGATGCTTTTATGGTTGGCGGCCGCTCAGTTAACTACTGGGTAACTGCCATCGCCACGCAGGCGAGTGATATGGGAAGCTGGCTTTTTCTTGCGTATCCCGGGGCGCTCTATGTTTCTGGATTGATAGAAGTTTGGACTGCTGTGGGGCTCGTTGTCTTTATGTTTTTAAATTGGCACTTTGTGGCACCAAAGCTTCGGGTTATGACCGAGCGCATGGATACTCCAACATTTTCATCGTTTTTTAATAAACGTTTTCAAGATCATTCAGGTAATATTGCAGTACTGAGTTCGTGCATCGCATTGGTTTTTTTCGTTTTTTACATTGCATCTGGCCTTGTTGGCATGGGCAGATTGTTTGAGTCTGCTTTTAATTTGGATTATCATCTTGGGATTGTTCTTGCTCTTGGCACTGCACTTTTATATACCCTCATCGGAGGATTTGTTGCAGTTGCATGGTGTGATTTTTTTCAGGGATTATTTTTGCTGTCCATGATTATTATGGTGCCAACATATGCTCTATATGTGTTGCCGGGAGGTTTTTCAAGTATTGTAGCGGCAGCTCATGCCAAAAATATTTCTCTCTCATTATTTCCAACATCAATTAAATCATTAGGAAGCATTATCATGCTTTCACTTGGCTGGGGTCTCGGCTATTTTGGGCAACCACATATTCTCGTTAATTTTATGGGTATTGATGATGTCCGCAAAATTCGTTACGCAAAGTATGTTGGCATTTCTTGGCAGATAATAGTTTTGCTTGCAGCGATTCTTTTGGGACTAGTAAGCATAGCCTATTTTGAACATGGTATTAATAATCCAGAGCTTGCTTTTGTTATTATCACCAAAAATCTTTTTCCTTCTCTTTTGGCCGGATTTGCTTTATGTGGCATTTTAGCCGCTACCTTGTCGAGTATGGATACTCATATTTTAGTTGCGGCGTCTACGGTTTCTGAGGATTTATACAGAAGATTATTCAGGCGTTCAGCAACACAACGCGAGCTTGTATTGGCATCACGTATTGGCGGAATCATTGTTGCTTGTGTGGCACTTATTATCGCACTGAACAACAGTAGTTCCGTATACAATTTAGTAAATTATGCATGGTCTGGTTTGGGAAGTGCATTTGGACCACTTATGCTCATGGCATTGTTTGGGCGTAATGTTACGCGTTCAGGAGCTATGGCTGGTCTTTTGACTGGCAGTATTGTTGCTGGAATATGGCCTTATTTAGGAACCGGTATTCTTCCTATGATTCCAGGATTTTCTTTAGGTTTGTGTGCTATTTATATTGTTTCTCAATTACGTAATAAATAATGTGGATAATATTATTCGATCGAAGGGACTTGTTGATGTTGAAATATAAGGTGATTATTCTATGCCTAATGCCATTGAGCATTATGAACAGTTATGCGATGCATTGTAACACTGCAAGCGGTAGCAATAGTGTCAATTTAAGTCCAGTAACTGGTGCAGACTTACCAGGACAATATGCTGAATTAGTTCGTGATGCAGATTTTCAGATAAAGGTTTTGTTAAGTTCTATTCCACTTATTCCAACAGAGCCGCAAAAAAATGAAGTTATAAGATTTGTTAAACGCTTGCAGAGTTGTTTCTCCCAGGGTTCTCCTGATGTAGCAAGACTACATAATGTGCTACAAGAAGGTGATACTATTTATGCCATCGTGGGTAAATTAGATGAAAAACCCTCATCCACAGATGCGAGAATCCATAATATAGCACTATCTGCTCTTAACGAGCAAATAATAAATCAAGAGGATGAAGATCAAAGTCTTCCTGGTTTCAGCAATTCTACCTATTCTACGCATGAGGATATGCGAGAGTTGAGAAAACGCTCGAATAGACAAATTGAGGCTCTTCGAGTGTTATACAAGAAAGAATCCAACGAGTTTCATAAGTGTCTGATTTGCGATTCTTTAAGTACCATAAAAAAATATCAAAATAGCCCTCAAAAATTGCCTAAAGCTCTTGATACCTCATCAAAATTACACTCATATCTAAGTGGTGATTTTCTTCAACCGGAAGTTGCACATTGTTTTAAATGCTTACAAGCCCGCCTTTCTGGAAGATCTTCTGATATAAATGAGCTACGCAATACGATAAAAGATTGCGATAGTGTTTGTGCTGTTATGAATAAATTAAATAAAAAGCCCTCACCCATCGACGAAAAAGACCATGCTATAGTGAAATCTACACTTATTGAATGGATGCTAGATCGAGAAGATACGTATCGGATTATTTTCAATTCTAATGAACCGGTATGCTCTTCGCGCTTAGATGATAAATCATATGGAGATCAAAGAATTCCAGATTCCAATGATCCTATATATTTTTCAAATCCAAAGAAAAATTTCAGAGAATTAAGAGAGCGATCAGATAGGCAGAAAAATGCTCTTTTGGCATTGTATGCAGAGGAATTCAATAAATTTCATAAGCGCATGATTGGTGATCATTTAAACGCTATAGAAAATTGTCAAAGCCGCCCCCAGGAATTACATGAAGCTCTCGATATGGCATCTAGCTTGCAATCATATTTAGAGGGAAAAGAAGACATAGTATTACACTGCAATAATAAGCGATAAGGCATTTTAGAAATATAGTGTAAGGCATTTAAGAGATGCTCAAAGATCTCTTAAATGCCTTACGTATTCCTAGATCTAGGATGATGTGTGACCATGCGCCGGCGATGAAAAATACCATATCATAACTACAGAGGTAGAGATGAGGCCTCATGCATTGATTTATCATGAACGTTGCGATACATGACACTACAATGACAAACCATAGATTGTGAAATATGCCTCGATGCTTGCTAAGCATGGGGACCATGGCGGTAATTCCGATCGTGGCGGCCGCGGCATAGTGTTGATGTATGAAAAGGAGTATCATGATGATTATCATAAGCCAAGAAAACCAGAATTGTCCCTTGCTTTTTGTGTCAATATCAGGAAACAATGCTCCCGCGAGAGAAAACAATAGCCACCAAAAAGATGAGAGTGGTGTTGGGGGTATCGGTTGTAGAAGATACGTTAGTCCTATATAGGTGACCAGTCCTCCCACCAAATGTCCGCGGTAACCAGGCATGTTAATTTCTCCGTTAATTGGTGCAGTGAGTACATGGCGCTATAGTGCCGGATTGTGGAATGAGCGTGTTTTTATAGTCAGTACGCCTTGTATTAAGTGGTTTAATTACTTCTTGGTTGATTTGTTTAATTGATTCCGGAGTAAGGAAATCGAGCATAATAAAATTGGGGAGTAATCCAGTCGCAGCACTACAATTTTTTATATGTTGCCATATTACAGCAGGCTTGTTTGCTTCCTGAGCTATGCGCTGATCTCCTGCGAGACCCTTGGTAATGAAGTGTTGCATATTCATAAGATGAGGTGTTTTTCCGGTAATACCGCAGGAAGCCCCAAAAATACAACATTCTTTAGTGGCAAATTCTTCGATGGTGCTATAGGCGTACTGTGTATTAATCGTAAGAAGTGACATAGATGCGACCCTACTAATCCAGTGATTTGGACCATAATACTTAGCTATGTTTACTGCGTGTTCATCAGCATGCTGAAATAAGCAAATGAAGCGTTTGCTGCTATCGGTGAATTCTTTGATAGTTGGCCATGGTTTTTCGGTATTGTGTAGATAAAGATACGGCGTTATACCGCTTGTTTCAAATGCCTGAATAATATAATCAAAGTCTTTAGTTTCAGCGATATTAATATTGGGTGTTATGACTATGAGTTCTTTAGGATTGCGCTCCAGGAAAACGCGTAATGTGATGAGAAATTCTTCTAGTGGCAGGGCTGATCGGTCTATGGGCCATGAGAGTTTAGATAATGTTACTCCTATATCATCTGCTCGACTTATAATGTCATGAAAGACTTTGTTGAATAGTTGATTAAGGCCAGGAATTTTTTCAAGAGCTTGAATTGCAGGAGATTGAGAAATGGTATCAAAGATAATTTTTTCTTGTGTGATTGCATCCGATGGTGCAAGAGCGTGTGCAACAACGGCGCGCTCCCTGTTTTTTATGGATATGATGGGTAGATGAAAAAATGATCCGATTTCTTCAATATCAATATCCCAAAAGATGCCGATGTGAATAGGTATTTTAAAAGCTCGAATTCCTTCTTGCAAAAGTTCTGTAAGCGTCAGTGTTTGATCGGCAACGGCGCTGGGGCCCTTACTGTAATTTGACGTGGCATTGTGGGCGCAGAGTAGCGTGATATCTGAAAGGCGTTTATCTTGTATGACAGAAAAAATATCCGTTTGTGCACCGACGGCAGCGTAATGCATCAACAGTAGCATTGTGCCTATTTTTTTAATCAAATTCCCATAAGATACATGTTGCATAAATTCCCCCGATTCATAAATTATCCCTTTATTTAGACAGCCTAGTATGAGTGATATGAGGCAGTAAATGGTTCAATCAACAAAGCATGATAAGAACCATTTGACCACCATAGATGAATTGCCTACACTGATTTCATATAATATACATCTCACTCGAAGGTCTTTTTATGAATATGCGACCTATAGTTTCTCAAAACAATATTGGTTTGGTTCGATGCCAAGCAATCCCCTCTATGTTATCCCATTCTGTCGCATATTATTGCTTCTTTTCCTATTTTTACTTTAGCTATCATATTTTTTACGGGGATGAAGTTTTTGCTTCTAGAGTACATGCGCATAGTTAGGTTGATATAGAAAAACAAATCCCCGGTTACAAGCCGGGGATTTTTAATTATTAGTGGTGTTTTAATCGATAAGGAAAACGATGACCAGAAAACATATTTCAATGTTACTTATAGCGTTGGCTCTTGTAAGTAGCATAATGCTTCTACGGCAACGAGGTAAAAGTGATGCCCTGAATGGCGGACTAACTATTGGTATTTTGCAAACCGCTTCCCATCCTGCGCTTGATGCGGTTCGGGTTGGCTTTATGCAGGCAATAAGAGAACAGATGCCAAAAAAAGTAAAATTCGTTGAGCGTAATGCTCAAGGGAATGTGGGCAGTGCTCATGCCATCGCACAAAGTTTTCATGCTGATCCGGAGATAAAAGCAATTTTCGCCATAGCAACACCGGCGCTTCAAGCAATTGCTGCGGTTGAAAAGCAAAAGCCAATATTTTTCGCTGCTATTACGAATCCACAGAGTCTTGGTGTTATCCATCCTACAACCAACGTTACTGGCAGTAGTGATATGATCAATATTCCCGATACGATAAGCATGCTCAAAGAGCTTGTACCTCAGGTAAAAAATATTGCGCTTATTTATAATAATGCCGAGCCTAATTCCATTTTCTTAATTGGGGAAATGAAGAAAGAATTAGATCGCCTTAACATAGCGCATCTTGATATGGGAGTGACGCATGAAAGCGATATGCTGTCTGCCGTTGACTCTGCCTTGCATAAAGCAGACGTTCTTCTTGCTCCAACTGATAATACCGTAGCATCTACCATTGATCTTATCGCGCAAAAAGCATTACATGCAAAAAAACCACTTATAGTAAGTGATAATTTGTTAATCGATCATGGAGCGCTTGCGGCGCGTGGTATTGATTATCACGTTCATGGCAGACAGGCAGCCCAACGGTTTATGGCGGTATTTAATGAAGGCAAAAAACCGCGAGAGTTGCCAGTTGGTTATGCTGCATCAGGAAGAATTTTTGTAAATCAAAACACGCTAAAAAAACTTAGCGTATCTATTCCAGCGCATCTTGAACCTACGGTGGTACGCAGATAGGTATTGTCTGAATATCAGGTAGCAATAGGCAGGTGTGCCTGTGCGCGATCGATATTCCTGGAGTTTCGAGCTCCTTATCGCTTGAGCGAGGAGTGATTCTTCAATAATAAAATGTGCAAAGGAATTAACATGGCAGATATATGGTTATTGATACAGGCACTTGTAGAGCGCGGACTCATTTACAGCCTGGTAGTTCTTGGTGTCTATATTACCTCACGTATTATCAAATTTGATGATCTTACGGTAGAGGGTAGTTTTGGCCTGGGAGGCGCGCTAGGCGTTGCAGGTTTGTTGTGGGGGTTACATCCAGCTCTTACCATGTTTATCGTTTTGTGTGCAGGTGCATGTGCGGGATTAATCACCGGATTATTACATACTACGTTGAGGATTAACAATTTGATTAGTGGTATCGTGGTTACGACCGGACTTTTCTCCATTAATCTAAAAATTGCAGGGGCCAATGCAACTATTATTGGGCAACAAACCATCTTTGATATGGTGCCAGCATCTTTGAGTATCTACAAATTCTTACCAGTACTCATTTTGGTAGCGATGGTGGCCATATACGGAGTGCGTATTTTTTTAAATACAGAAATAGGCTATCTTATTCGGGCAGTCGGTGACAATCCTCAAATGCTTACTAATCTTGGTAAAAATATTCATCACTACAAAATTACTGCATTAGTTCTTGGCAACATGCTTACTGCATGTGCCGGTGCGCTTTTTGCACATTATGTTGGCTATTTCTCCATTTGGGCAAGCGTGGGTATTTTGGTGAGTGCGTTGGCAGGACTTATTTTAGCCGAGCTCATTGGTCCTGGTATTGGCATTAGTCTTGCACTGGGCAGTATTATGTATCAAGCCATTATTACAACAACGTTTGAGTTGGAATTAGCGCAGGAGTGGAACAAGTTGGTAACTGCAGTCTTGATTGTGGCGCTTCTTGCTATCAAATCCTATACAGCTACCAAAACAAGGAAATAATTATGTTGGAACTGAATAATATTGGTCTAGCGTTTGCTCAAAAAAAAGTTTTTGAGCATCTTTCCTGCCGAGTACATGATGGTGATTTTATTGTGATTGTTGGTCCAAACGGGGCTGGGAAAAGCACGTTATTTGATCTTATCGCAGGTCGAGTTGCTTGCCAGCAGGGTAGTGTGCTACTCGACGGTCATGACATTACTCTTCGGTCAGAGCTTGAGCGTGCGGCATATGTGGGGCGCTTGTTCCAGAACACCTATCTAAGTTGTGTGGCGCATATGACCGTAGCTCAAAATTTAGCACTTGCTACGTACAAAGGAAGATCGGTATCCTTGCATTCTGGCATGAAACATTTTCCAGAATATTTGGTTGAAGAAGTTCTTAAGCCACTCGATTTAGGTTTAGAAACATTGCTTCATGCACCTATGGGGTCTCTTTCTGGTGGGCAACGACAGATTATTTCATTGGTCATGGCAACAATTGTTAAACCAAGAATTTTATTGCTTGACGAACCAACCGCAGCTTTAGACCCAGTTGCTGCTACTAAGTTACTTACTTTTGCAAATCGTTATATCAAAGAACATACTATTACTACGCTTATGATCACACACGATCCGATGTTGGCCCGCACTCTTGGCAATCGCCTTTGGGTTCTTGAACATGGAGTTATTGCGAAAGAGTATGCCGGCGCAGAAAAAAATCGCCTTGACGCGCATGACATGAGCGGTGACATTGATTATGCGGCTATTAGGATGGGATAATAAAACATACACTATTATGGGTATTTGCAAGGAATAATGTGGAAGACATTAGAGTTTTTATAGAGATACCAAAAGGTTCTCAAGTTAAATATGAGGTAGATAAACAGACTGGACTTTTGCTAGTTGATCGATTTATTTACACCGCGATGGGGTATCCCTTTAATTATGGCTACTTACCAGGAACTAAGGCGAAGGATGGCGATCCGGTAGATGTGATGGTTGTTGCAACGTATCCTGTTCAACCAGGATCGTTATTGCCATCTCGTGTGATTGGTTTGCTTGAAATGGAAGATGAGGCCGGATTAGATAATAAAATTATCGCTGTTCCTACGCGCAAAGTCGATCCATTTTATGCAAGTATTCAGGATATTGGCGATCTTAATGATGCTACCAAAAATTTGGTAAAGCACTTCTTCGAAAAATACAAGGACATTGAGCCAGGTAAATGGACCAAGGTCAAAGGATTCCATGGCAAAGAAGTAGCTTTCCGTGAAATTCAAGAAAGTCTTGGGGAGTAGCGGTTAAAAACCTGCGATTTGATACAAATTCCGCATGGATGTTTATCTGTGCGGAATTTATGCTTATTAATCTATAGTGGACACTTCTATGTATTTAGGATTGAAGCTCCTTATGTTATTATCGTGTACGAGTGAATCAAGTATTTCCTGTTTGGTTGGGAAACATTGAGCCCACGATTTTCTTGGGTAGTGTTTGTTAATATGTTTTTCTATGCTGGCAAATAATATGAACAATTTTTCACCATCCATGTTTTGCTCAGCAGGCACGGTTACTTCAGCACACATTGCAGGTGCATCGTTTTGTGCAAGCCAAAGTGATATTTCTTCTGGAGGAGGAATAATAGCTGCTTGATCTATGTTTTCGCATTCTTGATACAAGCAAGAAATTCCACATTGTTGTGGATAGCGATCATTCTGTAAAGGGTTATTCTTCAGATGTCCAGCTTCCCATGATTGTATTAGTCCAAGCAAATTGGTGAATGGGGCGAAATGCTGAGTATTTTTGTAGAGAAGCTCATGTATAATTCGGTAAAAAGCGCCAAAGCTCCCTGCAGGTATAATTTTTGGTTGGTCATATTCAGTGATGGGGTTTAGAGGTTTTATAAATGCTGTCTCCCAGTCAAATTCTTGATGGCCATAAAAAAGACGTCCTGGTAAGGTGCAAGAGCTGATAATTTTTTTATCGTGGACAATGAACGTGGTATTAAAAATTTCCTTCTGAGGTGTTCGTGAAAAAGTTATACCTTGTAATGTGGGGCGTGCGTAAGAAAATGTATTGGTAGAATGAGTAAGATTAGGAACACGTTTAGGTGTTGAATGGTATTGGTATAAATTCAGTGCGCGCTGCTCGATGCCAGCATATCCTAGAGAACTAATACTTAACATCGAGATGCATAACAAGAGTTTTTTTGTAACCATGTCTACCTCTTCTGATTTTGGAAATTCATGCTTCTCTCATCGAATCACAGTATTGCATTGTCGCTTGGTGCTGTAAAGACCACCGTCGATGACGCGATCCGCGCATATTTATGCGTTATCATGCGAGCATTTTAAAGTTTTTTGTTTTCTTGATTGGTCAATCAGATTCTAATGAAACATTCGCAAGTGCATGCACTAGATAATAGCTTTTCGTCATGATGTTGTTGTATATGGATTAATTCTGTGCAGTATCTTTTTATAGCATTGTCATTTGTGATATCGCTTGTGGTATAAATTTTATGGGATATTTCTGTCAATAGGTGGTAAGGGGCAAACGTGATGCTGTTATTAAAGAGTTGGAAAGAATCGCTCGAAGTGTTTTTACCAAAAAATATCGTGTTGTTTGGAAAGCTGACTGCAAACACCATGCTACAGACGACTAAAACATGGCTATCGCAATGGTGGGGACTATTGATCTTATGGGGCTGGCTCGCTTTCTTTTCTAATATGATCTTCGTGTTTCCAACGCAATCATTTTCAATAGTATTGTTTCTTTGGTTGCACTCTATTATGCCGTTACTTATTCTATTGACGCTTGTTCTTGCAGCCAGGCCGTCAGTTGCCATCAAGAATAATCGCTATTATTTTTCATATTGGCGGCACGTGCTGGTGATAATTGGCATGTTTTACATAATGTGTTTTGGTTTTGTGAAGGTCTTAAGGGCTGTTGCCAAGCCTGCTTCTGTCGTAAGATTTTGGAACGCGAACTCTATAGTATTGCAGTATGTCATTCTCCCAACGGTCCTAGTATTCCTGTTATTATGGATTATCACTTTTCTAGACACTAAATTTCATATCCGCGCGTTATTGAGCTCTCTTATAAGGGCCTTTAAGCTTGTGGTATATAATTATCCGTTTGTATGGGTAATGTCGGTAGCAGCTGTTTTTGTGGTCAAAAGAGTTGCTGTTTTCATGATACGAGTTTGTGCATATCTAGTTACTGAACTAGCTTTTGAATATACGCGGCCTAATATATTTACTGGTCTTAAGGTTATTGATTATGCTGCAGCTAGCTTAGCTTTCCCAATACTTGGGATTGTGTTAATCATTCCTGTTTTTTTGTTATTAAGCCCGATGATGAATATGTACACGCGACAGGTGCATGAGCATTTTGATCGATATTATTGAAGGCTTGTAGCATTATGAGATACCTTTTACATCTTATCTATTCGGTAACAGCATATATTTTTACCGGATTAGTTTTTTTGATTATAGGAGTGCCGATTGTCGTTTTGTTGTTTGTAGTGCCAGAACGTAAGCGCTATGACAATCGTGTCTATTTTTGGCTAACTCACCAATTTTATTTTTGGATACTTAAGGCTACGCTTCTTCCCATTACCTTTGTAGGTAAGCATAATATTCCTCGAGATCAGGCTGTTGTTTTTGTCGCAAATCATCAATCTTCGCTCGATGTCCCCTTGCTTGGGTATCTTACCAATAAACATCCTCATGTCTGGCTTGCCTGGTTTGCACTTGCGCGTAATCCGTTTTTAGGTTTTGTGTTACGCCGCATGGCAGTTTTAGTTGATACTACTTCGCCACAACGCGCTACGCGTAGTTTGGTACAGGCTATCAATCGTATAAAAGACAATAATCATCATGTCATGATTTTTCCTGAGGGCGGGAGATTCGCTGATGGTAGGGTACATGATTTTTTTTCTGGCTTTGTTATACTAGCTCGTCGTACGGCGCGGCCGGTGGTTCCTGTATATATACAGGATGCTTACAAAGTTTATCCTGCCGATGCGTGGCTTGCGCGCTGGCATCGCATTAAAGTGGTTGTTGGAGCGCCTATGTATAGTACAGAGGGTGAAAGCGACGAAGCATTTAAGCAACGAGTATATGCATGGTTTAGGATGCAACAGGAGAAATGAGCTATGCACTATTTTCTACGATTAGCAGTGCCTTGGGCGCCGCTTCTTTTTATCCCCTTAGCGTTATTCTGCGCTTTTCTGATGTGGCGTAAACGCAAAAATATAGTGTATTCATATTCACTTGCTTCAAGCATTCGCGCGCAAGGCCTTGCTTCACGCCATCCTTTTAAAAAAATATTTTTTATGCTGCGACTATTCATGCTTTTAATGCTCGCCGTGCTCATTGGCAAACCGCAATTAGTTGATCCGCGATCAAAAGTGGATGTTGAAGGCATAGACATGGTATTGATGCTTGATGTGTCTGGTAGTATGCAACACACTGATTTTGATGAGCATTCACGCCTTGAGGTTGCTAAGCGAGAAGCGTTACGCTTTATTGCTAAAAGAGTGAATGATCCCATAGGCCTCGTGATATTTGGAAAGCACGCAATTTCTCGCTGTCCACTCACTCTGGACAAATCCATGTTGGCTTCCTTGGTAGGTGAATTGCAATTGGGCATAGTTGATCCTGATGGCACAGCACTTTCACGAGCCTTGGTTACTGCGGTAAACCGTCTTAAGCATTCAAAAGCGACAAGTAAAGTTATTATTTTACTCACCGATGGTGAACCAAGTGAGGGAGATCTACGTCCAGAAGTGGCTCTTGAAGCTGCAAAGCGATACGGTATCAAAATTTATACTATCGGTATTGGATCAGAAGAACAGCGATTCGCGATGCATCAGCTCTATGGTCTTGTTGCTATTCCGCGCGTTAACAAGGAGCTTCTTGATGTTTTTGCAGTGGAAACGGGAGGGCGATCTTTCTTGGCACAAAATCCTGATGATATGCGCGCTATTTATGACACTATTGATCAACTGGAAACGACAGTGCATGAAACGGATATTTTTAGTACGTACTATGATATATTCATACCCTTTGTATTGTTGATAGGTTTCTTATTGCTGTTCGAACAGTGTTTAGCAACATTTGTGTGGTTTGGTATATGGTAACATTCTCTGATATTTCATTTGCGGGTCTTAAGTATGTATGGCTTGTAGTAGCCTGTATGTTGGTATTTACAGGCATTGTTGCGTGGCGCGTACGCAATGTGGTTCGAAGTATATCGTTACTGCGATCCGGCGCGGCAGTGAGCTTGCTTAAGCATGCCTCGATGATACGCATAGTAGGCAAAGCGCTGTTGAGCACAGTAGGCTTTCTGATGCTCATGATGGCATTACTGCGGCCTCAATCGGCTAAACAAGAAGAATCTATTCGACAGGAAGGCAGAGATCTTCTAGTTGCGGTGGATGTTTCACGAAGTATGTTGGCACAGGATGTTGAGCCCAATAGGTTGTCGTTAACTAAACAAAAAATTCATACACTTGTCGAACGATTGGGCAGCGATCGTGTTGGATTAGTCCTTTTTTCCGGAACGGCATTTTTACAATGCCCGTTAACGAGTGATCGCGCTGCGTTTTTTATGTTCCTTGATGCGATTGATGTAGAAACAATTTCTTCTGGTAGTACTGCGTTGGATGAGGCGATGCGCAAATCGCTCGAAGTCTTTCAGCAGGTGCCAAGCAGGCAGAACAAAATTTTAGTAATTTTTACTGATGGGGAAGATTTCTCAACGAACTTGGCCGATATTCAACAGGTTGCTCAACAAGAAAAGATGAATATCTTTACCATGGGTGTTGGCACGGCACAAGGTGCACCGATTCCGGTTTTTGATGAAAAGGGCAAACAGATAGGCCATCAAAAGGACAAAAAAGGAAGCGTGGTGATTTCTCGATTAGATGAAACGATGTTACAAAATATTGCGCAAGAAACTAGTGGTGTCTATGTACGTGTAATTCCAGAAAATGATCGTGATATTGATGTTTTGGTAAATAAAGTTGCTGGTTACGAAAAAGAGCGCTTTGAGGATAAAAAAATTGCACGTATGCAGGAACAGTACCATTGGTTTTTGTTTATAAGTTTTGTGTGTTTGGCCCTCGAGTGGATATGGTGATGATTTCGGATGACAACAATCAGATTAAGTACGATATGGTTAATGCAATGAAGATAAACATGGTAGCGATAAGCGTGCTTTTGACGTTAATGAGTACAACAAGCCAGGCGTCATTTTTTGCCTATGATCGTGCAGTGGCCGCGGCACAACAAGGGGATATTGATACTGCTCAGCAAGCATTACATACACTTCTTGTTGATAATCCTGAAAATCCCAGCATTTTGTATGATGCTGGAGTGATTGCTGCGCAAAAGCAAGAATTTGAACAGGCAGCGGCTTATTTTGATCGTACAGCTTGTTCGACAAGAAGTTCATCCGCTCTCAAAGAGAGAGCGCATTTTAATTACGGAAATGCATTGGTGGCGTTAGAAAAGTTAGATGAGGCTATTACGGAGTACGAAGCAACACTTGCCATCAATCCAGCAAATGAACATGCGCGACATAATTTAGAAATAGTAAAAAAGATGCGCGAGCAGCAAGAACAACAGAAACAAGAACAATCTTCCCGTGATAAAAGCCAACCACAAAACCAGCAGCAAGACCAGGAACAAGGTGAGCAGAATCAAGAGAGGAAGAACAATGATGGCGGCGACGATCGCCAGCAACAAAAACAAAAAAATGGAGATGAGAAAAAACAGCATGATGAACAAAACTCCGATCGTCAAGATAACTCTTCCTGTGATCAAAACGCAGAGCAATCACCGCACCACGAATCACAAGATACACAACAAGGTAATAAAAAAAATAACCCATCGCAATCTCACAAACATGATGCGAAGCATAGCGACCAACATGATCGTGGGTCTGACGAGCGTCATGATACTCCGCAACAATCAAGTGCTCAAAGCAAAGAACGTAAAAAATCACGGGAATTAAATCAGGCTCAAAACGAACAAAAACAACAAACACCAGCAGCAAAGGCTGCTGAGCAGAAGAGTGGACAAGAAAAGAGTCAAGCATCTACCGGCCAACAACGCCAGACTGGTAAAGAACAGCAGGATTGGCTTGAGGCGGTATTGGCACAAACTGAAGAAAATGATGTGCAAGGGACCAAGCAGATGATGCGGATGTTGGCAGGTAAATCGAAGCTACATGATGGAGATCAACATGGCTGGTAACCTACGATACTTATATCATTTTTTTTTATTGCTTATCATGGCATTATGCGGAGTTGCAGCATATGCACAACCGAATATTCGTATTTATATCACCAATGAAGAAGGCGTTCCTTTAAAACAGGTCGCAGAAGGACAGCCATTTATTCTCGAAATATCGATAGATGGTATACACAATAATGTGCAGCCGAAAATTCATGGTATTAAAAAATTTTTGATAGAGAAACAGAGCATGCGCATGAGTACGATCAATGGTGTATCAACCGTGGTACATCGCTATACCATAAGTACTGATCAGCGTGGTACGTATCGTTTAGGTCCTGTGGAAATTATGACTGATGCTGGATCGGTTCGTTCATCTGCAATCACCGTAACGGTTGGCCAGGAAGTGATCGAGGATATGACTGCTGCGGCAGCAATGCGTCGTAGAGAGCGAGCACGTAAGGCATTTTTACAGGTCAGCACTGACAAAAACCATGTTGTCGTTGGTGAAAAATTTCATCTTTTTGTACGATTTATGTTTCAGGAGCGCGATATTGCATTACAGCAAATACAAGTTCCAGAATTAGCGTCTCTAGTTGAGCAGAGCAAGTCTGGACCAAAGAGTGGCAAGCAGGTTGTTGATGGTGTGACATACGACTATCTTGAATGGGAGTGGGAGTTACTTGCACGACAAGAGGGCAAGAAAAAAATCCCAGCATTTAGTGCAGAGTTTGTGCAACAAATGGAAGATGATGGTTTTGGTGGCTTTCACCGCATGTTTCGTGGCCTTGTTGATCGTAAACGAGTGAATTCAGCACCGATCTTTGTCATGGTTGATCCATTGCCCCCTTTCAATCATGAGGTGAAAGCAGTTGGATCATTTTCTCAGTTGCGAGCATCTGCTGAAAGTTCAGTGGCTCGTGAAGGAGAGGGAGTGGTATATTCACTCGAGTTAACGGGCGAAGGCAATATGCAGGAGTTGGATACGTTACCGTTGGAAGGTATTCCTGCAGGATTTAAGGCCTATCATTCTAAGTCATATCAGGTGCCACATGAGCCATCTAAAAGGCGCTTCGAATTTATCTTGCAAGCAGTTGCATATGGAGATTGGAAGATCCCTGCGCAGATAGTGTATTATTTTGATACTGTCTCTCGATCCTATAAACAATTACAATCGGAGCCAGTTTCTATAGCGGTAGTTGCCGCTCCAGGAAGTAGTAAGGATACTAACAGTACATTACGTGAAAAACATGACATGCCGACAACATCGTCAGAGCCTGTAAAACAAGAAGAAACGCTTATGCCGTTGTCGGAAGAATATGTGACGGCGCCAGCTGCCTGGAAATTACCGTGGTGGATTTTTTTTATGGGCATACTTGTACCGCTTGCGGTGGTGTGTTGTGTGCACGCACGACGCAAAGTGCCTGAGCTATTGGCACGCCTTGTCCCTGTATGGGGGAAAAAACAACAGTGGCACCGATTACGCAAGCAACTGGCGTATGCCCGCATGCAAGGTGATTTAGGATTGGTGCAGGAAATCTTTGTAACTATTTTTGCTGCCCAATGCGCTGTTACTCGCGAAGAAGTCACCGAAGAAATTATACTCGAAAAACTTAAGCGAAATCATTTTACTCGTGATGAATGTCAGCGATGGCAGACATTCTGGGGTTCAGTGAATGCGGCTTTGTTTTCTTCAACCAAGCAGAAAGAAGTTGATCAGAGTGAGATCTTTGCAGAGGCTTTATGGTGGTTGAATACGTACGAGCGCGCCTTGATCAAGGAGTAACTGAATGAAAAAAATTTTTCTAATAATTGCGCTTCTGGTACAGACATTAAGCGCTGGCCCGCAAGAAGAAACATTTTTACGCGCAGCATATCATTATCGCATGCAAGATTATGAAAAAGCTCTTGAGTTGTATCAGGCCATACAGCCAAAGCGTAGCTCCGTGTGGTATAACATGGGAAATTGTGCATATCATCGTGGTGATTATGTGCAAGCGTGTTTGTGGTGGGAAAAGTCAATGGGTGGAGCAAATCGTGCACTGCTCACTGCCATACAACATAATCTCAAACACGGCCTGCCGTTGATAGGCAAAGATCCTGATCGGGGGGGGCTGGCGAGTTCTAAGCAGTATGTGTATACTGTGCTCACGAAAATTCATGTCGGTATAGTGCAGGTAATATTTCTGCTGTTGTGGTGGTTGCTCTTGATACTCATCGTACTGAGCAAAAAATTGCACCGGGCAGCACTTATTGCGCTCATAGTAGGAGTGATAATAAGTGGCGGTATGGTATTATTGCACTATCGTATACACCAGACTAATCGAGCGATAGTTCGTGATGATGCGGTGGCTATGCGTACTGGACCGGATGAACATTATCACAGTATTGGTAATCTTGAGTGCTTAGATCAAGTCGATATATGCCAAGCTGCAGGCGATTGGTTCAAGGTATCAAGCAACAAGGGAGCTGGATGGGTTCCAGCACAAAAATTAGAATTGATCGAATGCATAGAACAAAGTGGGTGATCATAGAACGAGTGAGGTAACTGCAGTGCGGCAGCTGAAAAAAGTTGTGGTGGGAGGATTACTAGTAATTTGGAGTAGTGTCACGATCCTTTTACTTGTTGAATACCGTTTTTTTAAAGAGCAGGCACATCATTTAGAACACGTGCAAAACGAATACCGGAATTATGTGCAAACGGTTAAAACCATCATAGATGATTATGCAAAAACCAAAGAACGTCTTGTCCTTCTGGAGGAATCCTTAAAGGGCGAAAAAAAAAATCCTGAATTAATATCCACGGTAGGATTTTTTGGTGTGCCATTTCCCGATGGTGTAAAAATTTATTCCAGCGATGACCAAGAATTGGCGGCGCAGGATTCTTTTTTGGTGGTTAATCGTGAACTAGAATATCTTAAAGAAGCAGCTATGGCGCATATAAAAGATGCCAATATTGAGCAATATTTTAAGCAGGCGGACTTTGATGAGTTGCGCGATTATACCGAACGTGTTTTGGCGGTAAAAAAACATGACGCACCACGTCAAACAGCAAGAAAATCAGCGCCGAGAGTAACCAAAACAAACAGCCAAGAAACTTCGTTGATTTCGCGGAATCATTATAAAAAAGAGCCATTCCTATCATGGCCGATCGATCGTTCGCGTTTTTGGCTGAGTTCATCTTTTGGCCCACGTCGCAAAAAGAATGGCAGTATGGGGTTTCATCAAGGCATTGATATGGCTGCACTCAAGGGGACGTCAGTTATGGCTGCAGCTCCGGGTGTGGTTGTAGAGGCTCGATATGATAAGGGATATGGTAACACGATTGTACTTGCGCATAATAATAAATACAAAACGCGGTATGCGCATCTTCATTCTGTGTTTGTACACAGGGGGCAGCGCGTGCAGCGAGGTGCTTTGATTGGGACTGTTGGAAATACTGGTTATGTACGAAGTGCATTTGGTAAAGATCCATCACATCTTCATTTTGAATTATATGTGTTTGGAACGCGAGTAAATCCGATGCATTTTTTAGTGTGATGTAGTACTCTTTTTAGTAACTTTATCAAATGACATTATTTTAAGGATGAGGATATGCAATCAAAGGCAGGGAAACCAGGATTTTTAGCGACTTTTAAAGAGATCGTTATATTACTTATCGTTGTGTTTGTGATCAGAACAATCGGTTTTGGACTGTATCAAGTTCCTACGGGGTCGATGGAAACAACCATGTTGGTAGGCGAGCGATTCTTTGCTGATAAATTGAGTTACTGGTTTACCAAGCCAAAAGCTGGCGAAATCATTGCGTTTAACGATCCTGTTTTTTCTTACTCAAACAATCAATTCAAGCGCTTTTTCCAAGAATATGTGTGGGGGCCAAGTAACTGGACCAAGCGTGTGATTGGTATTCCTGGTGATCACATAAAAGGTGTCATTGAAGATGGAAAGCCAGTTATCTATCGCAATGGAAAACGTCTTGAAGAACCTTATGTTAATAAGTATCCGTTAATACGTGTCTTTAAAATTGACATTGCAGAACTTAAAAATCTTCTGCGTCGTGGGGCAAGTGCTGAAAATATGTCTGGGCTAGTGGTATTAAAATCATTTGACCCAACGAAACCTTACGACCAGCAACCATTTTATACCATTGATCCTCGTCGCATTATTTCCTTAGGTAACGATGATACAGATGTTTTACAGCCAGGAACACCACTTCGACCAGAAAAAGAGTTAGGTGCGTTGCCAGATGAATCGAACTACTGGACAAGAAGTGATATTTTTAATGTCCATCTCGGCCCAAATGAATATTGGGTAATGGGTGATAATCGTCTTGGTAGTCAGGATTCACGCTTTTTTGGTCCGCTTGATGGTAGGCTTATTCACGGCAAAATTTTGTTTCGTCTTTGGTCACAAGATAGTGATGAGTCGTGGTGGATTGTTGATTTAGTAAAACACCCGATTGATTTTTGGAAAAGAGTTCGTTGGAGTCGATTTTTGCAAAGAATTCGTTAATGTATAATAACATTATAGTTGCACAACGAGTATTTTTTGCTACTCTTGAATAACGTAAATAAAGGCTTTAAGCCTAGTTTCAGATTTTTTCGAAAGATTAGTAGAGTATGATCAAGAAAATGTTTTCTGCATTAGTATTTGGCAGTCTACTTGTCGTGTTACCGGCATGCTTTGGCGATTCAAGCAAACACGATGCTTGTACGTCGTGCCCTTCCCATCACCATGATGATGGAACAGAGCTTAGAGAAGCGATGCCTGGTTTGATGGTGGTAAACGTATTGGATAAAGAGCATTTTGAAAATTGTCGTATTCCTGGTTCGATGAGCGTTCCATTTCAGCAAATAGATTCATTTGTTGAGCAGCTAAACGAAGCGTATGCTGATAAATCAGCAGTTGAAATTGTGGTGTACTGTTCAAACTATATGTGTTCAGCAAGCGGTGAAGCTGCAAAAATACTAAAAAAGAATGGTTTTGAACATGTTAAGGCATACGAAGCTGGTATGGCGGAATGGTACCAACAAGGACTACCAACAGAGGGACCTTGCAAACTTGATGGTTTTACCTATCTTAAAAGAGTGATGGGACCTGTTGAAACGGAACATCAATTTGTGGTAATCACAACAAAAGAATTAGCTCAAAAGCTTGGGTTCGGGGGCGAAGTGCAAGGACAGCAAGGAGAGACAGTAGAATTTGCACGTGAAGCAGAACCGATTAAATGAGAGAACGTAGTGCGGCGGCATAGCCAAGTGGTAAGGCATGGGTCTGCAAAACCCTGATCCCCGGTTCGAATCCGGGTGCCGCCTCCAAATAATGCCGAGATGGCGAAATTGGTAGACGCAAAGGACTTAAAATCCTTCGGGAGAAATCCTGTGCCGGTTCGAGTCCGGCTCTCGGCACCATACATAATACATTTTTGTGTATGATCAATCTTGACAAAAGTATTTCTGGTAATAGTGTTACTTCTTAGTACTAGTTTTGTTTGCTTTGAAGGTAGGCTTACTGATTTAAGGATTTTTTATGAACAAGGCAAAATTAGTTGAATCTATGGCGAAGCAAACCAAGCTTCCTAAATCAACATGCAAAGAATGCTTAGAAGCTTTTATAACAGCTGTAAGTGGTTCTTTGAAAGGCGGTAAATCGGTGGTGTTAACCGGTTTTGGTACCTTCAGCATCATGAAAAGAAAAAAACGTGTTGGCGTAAATCCAGCAACTGGCAAAAAGATGGACATTCCTGCGAAGAAAGTTCCAAAATTCAAGCCAGGTAAAGCTCTGAAATCAATGATTAAGTAAAAACACTTAATCTAAACAGAGATTTTTTGGGAGTACCCGTTTGGGTATTCCCTTTTTTAATGCTGTTTTTATTGTGCTAAGTAATAGTTGCAAGGCCATAAAAAGCGCATAATTTTCTATGCTATTGATTCTTTATTCGGTAGCTTATTACACTAAAAACAAGTGCAATCTGAATTATTTTTATAAAGGGTAGTGCGATGCGTGGAGCAGAGTCATCACAAAAAGGCATACTGGATACACTTAAAGATTTGATTCGTTGGGATGCCATTAAGAAAAAATTTTATGAAAATCAATCATCACTTATTGAATTAGGATTGTTTTTTGGTATTGGTTTTCTTGTCGGATTTTTTATCAAAAAATTTGGTAAGTTGGTGGCAATTATTATTGCTGCATTAGTGGTGTTAGGTATTCTACAGCAATTAGGGCTCATTTCTATATCAATCCATTGGTCATATATTTATGAAACGCTTGGTATTGGGCCGGTGCCCGCACTAGATGAAACATTTATTTCGCACAGTATTTCTTGGATCAAAGGGCATATCTTACCTACTTTGTTGTTGATATTGGGTTTTGTTCTAGGTATGCGTTTTGCATAAATAATGAGGGGAGTGGTAATGCGAGAAAATAAGATAGACAATGCAACGTTTGTTGACCGCATCTTAGAGGTTTTAACCAAACAAGGTATTCTTAAGCCGCAAGAAGCAAAAGATTTAAAGATTGCTTTTGAGCAGAGGGCTGCGGAGCAGTTTGATTATTTTCTGTTGAGCGAAGGTCTCGTTGAAAAAAACGCATTGTTAAAAGCGTTGAGTGTGTTGTATAAGGTCCCCGCCTTTGATGTGAACGGTGCCTTTTTTGATCACCTACTGCTTACTAATTTTCCCAAAGATTTTTTGCTACGCAATGCGGTAATACCACTTGAATTGGATGGAGATGCGTTGGTTGTAGTTGTCGCAGAACCTGATACTCCGGGACTTGAGCACGCTCTAAGACAATTTACTGAAAATGATATTGTTTTCATGGTTGGCCTAAGAACTGCTATTTGTGATGCGGTAAAAGAGTTTTACGATAAAGCGGTCACTGAAGATATTCCAGAAGATGTTGATATTCGTCAAGAGCAAGATCAAGAGCGCGCAACAGACCAATATGTACGTCGCAAGAGAGCTATCTCGCGCTCAGGGGACGATGAATAGGAAGTAAGTGTCATGACACATCAACGAAAAATTGAGTCAGTTATTGAATTTGTTGATGATCTTATTCGTCAGGCGATTTCTTGCCGTGCATCCGATATTCATCTTGAACCACTTGAACACGGCTTACGCATTCGATTTCGTATTGATGGTGTTTTGCATGAAAGAGAGACGGTTTCATTTAGCACTATGTTACAAGTGGTTTCCCGTATTAAAGTTCTCGCAAACATTGATATCGCTGAAAAACGTATTCCACAAGATGGTAGTTTTGCTCGTACCATTGAGCGTCGCATGATTGATTTTCGTGTATCGACATTTCCCACGCTGCTTGGTGAAAAATTAGTGATAAGAATTCTTGATCGTACCTGCACTGCCATTGCGCTCGATGCGCTTGGGCTTAGTACGCATTTGCAAACATCCTTGCTCGATGTGCTTGAGCGCAAAAATGGCCTTTTTCTTGTAACCGGGCCAACTGGTTCGGGTAAAACAACAACACTCTATGCTGCGCTTTCGCATCTTAATAATACCGAACGACACATTATTACGTTGGAAGATCCGGTCGAATATCATCTATCTGGCATTACGCAGGGACATATTCACCCAGGTGCAGGATTTTCTTTTGCCAAGGGTATGCGTGCGTTGCTTAGGCAAGACCCAGATATCTTGATGGTCGGGGAAATACGCGATCGTGAAACGGCTAACATTGCTCTTGAAGCCGCGCTTACGGGGCACCTTGTGTTAAGTACGGTGCATACTGCAGATGCTCCACGAGTGATTATGCGGTTGATGGACATGCAGGTAGAGCCATTCAAAATAAGTGCAGCTCTTGTTGGAATATTGGCCCAGCGACTTGTTCGTGCCTTGTGCTCATCATGTAAAGTGCAACGTCACGTGACTCCTGCCGAGCGTGCTTTCTTGTTAACACAGGGGAAGGATTTTGAGTATGTCTATGATGCTCATGGTTGTGATGCTTGCCAACAGATTGGTTATGTTGGTCGCGTAGGAGTTTTTCAGCTTTTAACCATGACAGAAAAAATATGTTCTTTGCTTAGTAATAAGCCGACACTTGATGCGTTGCAGTATCATGCGCAAGAAGATGGCATGCAGACACTTTATCAAGATGGCCTTGAGAAAATAGAAGACGGTATCACGAGTATTTCTGAACTTATAAAAGCGGCAGCATAGGGAATGCTCTCGTTTACGATGCTTTTTTTTCCCGTATACTTAACCATAATTCATTATATCTATAAGCCATCTGATAAAAGTTCTACGTAATGTTTAAAATCAATGATATCTCGGTTGACATCGAATCGAAACAGGTAGTCAAAAAAGTAAGTATTTCATGCTTCCCAGGGAGTGTTCACGCTATCATGGGACCAAATGGTTCTGGGAAAAGCTCATTGGCTTATGCGCTTATGGGACATCCGCGCTATGCCATAACCGCAGGCACGGTTACTCTGGCAGATGTTGACCTCACTGCTCTGGCCGCGCATGAGCGAGCGCGTGCGGGTCTCTTTCTATCCTTGCAACATCCTGTAGAAGTACCCGGTCTTTCAGTCTTTAATTTTCTTAAGGAATCATATGGTGCGTTGCATGGTGTGATCCCAGTACCAGAATTTCAGCAGTTGCTTTATGCCACGATGGATACCTTAGGCATGGATCATGCAATTGCGTATCGAGGGGTTAACGAAGGTTTTTCGGGAGGAGAAAAAAAACGTCTCGAGATGTTGCAACTCCTGCTATTAAAACCGAAGGTAATTATTCTTGATGAAATAGATTCCGGCCTCGACGTTGATGCGCTCAAGGTGGTTGCGCATGGCATTATGCATGCTAAAGTGGAAAATCCACAGTTAGTGATAATACTTATTACGCACTACCAGCGCATTCTACGCTATGTTCGCCCTGATTTTGTGCATGTCATACATCAAGGTGTTCTTGTACGCTCTGGCGATGCAACGCTTGCAGAAGATATTGAACAAAAGGGATATGATGGCATCATCTTCTAGTATTCCTAAAGGGCTTAATCGGGTTATCGTTACTCGTATTTCCGAACAGAAAAATGAGCCTGGGTGGATGACTGATTTTAGACTTCGTGCCCTTGAAATTTTTGAACGTAAACCGATGCCGACCTGGGGTGCTGATCTCACCGGGCTGGATCCGCGTAGTCTTTTTTATTACGTAAAACCGATTGATCAGGCGCAAACAAGTTGGGATGATGTTCCTCAGAAGATCAAAACAACGTTCGAAAAAATTGGCATTCCACAAGCAGAACAAAAATATTTGGCAGGTGTTGGTGCACAATTTGATTCAGAAGTTATTTATAAAAGTTTACGCAAACAATGGGCAAATAAGGGCGTATATTTTTTAGATACTGAAACCGCCTTAAAAGATTACCCAGAATTATTTAAAAAATATTTTGCTACCGTGATTCCTCCTCATGATAACAAGTTTGCAGCACTTAATTCGGCCGTGTGGAGCGGAGGAAGTTTTGTGTATGTTCCTGCGGGGGTTGAAATTTCTATGCCTCTACAAGCATATTTTCGCATCAACACAACCAGTATGGGGCAATTTGAGCGTACGCTAATTATTGCTGAACCGGGAAGTTTTGTGCATTATGTGGAAGGTTGCAGTGCACCTATTTATCGCAAGAGCTCTTTGCATAGTGCGGTGGTAGAAGTGATTGCGCTTGAACGTGCTCACATACGCTACACGACGATCCAGAATTGGTCGCAGAATGTTTATAACTTAGTTACCAAGCGTGCGGTAGCACATAGAAACGCTACGGTTGAATGGGTTGATGGTAATTTTGGCAGCAAAGTGACGATGAAATATCCGGCAGTTGTGCTCAAAGAAGAAGGTGCAAAAGGACAAATCATATCGATAGCTGTTGCGAGCGAAGGCCAGCACCAAGATTCTGGTGGCAAAGTGATTCATCTGGCGCCCAATACTACCTCGAATATCATTGCTAAATCGATAAGTAAAGACGGTGGACGATCAAGTTATCGAGGATTACTAAAAGTGGCACAAGGCGCCACTAACGTGCGCTCGCGAGTGCAATGTGATGCGCTATTGATTGATAAAATTTCGCGTTCCGATACCTATCCCGTGGTTGATGTGCGTGAACAGCACGTTGATATTGGTCATGAAGCTTCAGTAAGTAATATTTCTGAAGAGCAACTGTTTTATTTACAAAGTAGGGGCCTTGATGAACAAAAGGCTCGCGCGCTTATTGTAAACGGATTTATTGATGCATTTGTCAAAGAACTTCCCATGGAGTATGCCGTTGAGATCAATCGCTTGATTGCGATGCACATGGAAGGATCCATCGGATGAATTTAGCTATTTCTGAATATGGTCTTGTTATTGAAATTACTCGTAACCACCAATCAAATAACGACAAACCGATTGTTCTTTCAGAATTATTACGTGATAAAGGTATTTCTGAATATCACGATGATATAACGGTAATGATCAATGATCAGACGCATGCGCTTATAATCGATGACATGCTTCGCACGGAGCCTACTACGTTACATATCCAACTCAAATCTAATGCCCATTTAAGATATGTATTGCTTCAAAGAGACGAATTGATTCTTGATTCCGTGGCCAATGCACGTATTACGTGTGTCGTTGGTCAGAATGCCACGTTTGAAGGAGTCGTTTTGTATACAGGTAGTCAGGCATCACAGGTTTCTGTTGTTATGAAATTGCAAGGTATGCATGCTCAAGCGCATTTGCATGCTGCCTATATATGTTCGGGGACTATGACAACCGTGCTCAAGACAGAACAACTTCACAAAGCCTCGCATACAGAGAGTTCCGTTACTATGCGTGTGCTTGTCGATGATCATGCCAAGTCGACGTACCAAGGGATGATTACTATTCAAGAACGGGCTCCAGCAACCAACGCGCAACAGGAGCACAAAGCGTTGTTGCTCAGCCCATATGCTCAAGCCAAAGCCTTACCACAACTTGAAGTGCTCACCCATGAAGTACACTGTGGCCATGGGAGCGCCATAGGCATGATAGATCAGGAGCAAGTGTGGTATTTGCAATCGCGCGGCATCACCGCTTTTCGTGCTCAACAGATGCTCAGACAAAATTTTATTATGCAGGTGATACCGTCATGGGTACCACGAGAATGGTATCAAAAAATCATTTTAGAGTAATGAGCAAGGTGTAAGCCGCTAGGTGGCGAGCATCATACACAGAGCTGGTATTCATGCTCTGTGTATGATGCATATATTTATTTAATGGCCAGGTTTATCAGGATTTCCTTTTTTTGGCTCTCCTTCGACCCATTTGTATATTTTGTAACCACTATATATGGTTCCCGCAGCGACCAGTGCAGCGATTCCTCCTGCCACATACAAGTGTGTAGAGGCAAGATGACAGACTGTTTGTGCTGCTTGGATCACTTCGCTACCATGAGCAATTCCTTGTATGGCGAGAGTTCCTGCTGTACCAGCACCCTGTATGGCAATTTGTGATACGAGCATGACGCGGTGTAGCCTAAGCATCTCGTCTTGCCATTCTTCATAGGTTGATTCCAAGTTGTTGTTATTATTGCGGAGCCGTGATTCGTATGCTCGTAATCGTGATGAAATAAGATCCATAGATACTACACCATTATTTGAACGTTGCGCGTGTAGTAAGATATCGTTAACCAAATGTTTCATGAATCGTAAAGAATGTTGAGTTGTATTCTGTACGAGTTTTTTTATAATCCAATCCGATTCGGTAATAAGGGAGTAGGTATTCGATTTCAGCTCCAAGACACCAATGAGAAATTTTAATGTCTTGATTTCGTGTTCGATGAGTGCAGGGGTTGTAGTATATTGTTGCTCACAAACTAAGATTGCTTGTTGTATGGCCATAATACTATTACTGATATGTAATTTTATGTTTTTATCGAAGTGATCAAGCGAAGTTTGTTTAATCGATATTTCTAATTCATGGAATGATTTTACTAGTTGAGCGACTTCTAGTTGAGATTGCCCTTGGATTTTTTGCGAGAAATTTGAAAGAAAATTATAAATATTTTCCATTTTCAGAGTTGTCTGCTCACTATGGTAAAATAAATATTTAAATGCAGTTAACCTTTCTGTGTCAGAGAGATAGCCAACTTTTATATGCTCAAAACGTGATAAAAATTCGTTAGCGCATTGCTCAGCATAATTACTTGTGCATATGACAAATATCTGGGCATTTTTTTGAATAGAATCTAATTGATTATTGAGCTCCTGATATACTGCTCTTCGATCTTCACTTCTATTAAGTTTAGATCCTGATACATTCGCTATACTATCAACCTCTTCTATAATAATTACTGTTGGGCATTGAGCTCTTTTTGCTTCTTCGAAAATCATTTTAATGTTAGCAGCTCCACTACCTTGTTCAACAGTGACTAAACTTGGGGCATGTAGTTTAACGAGATTGGCTCCAGGGATGCTTTGCCAAAATATTTCAGCAAGTGTCGATTTTCCAGTCCCTGGAGGTCCATAAAGAAGGAGTGTATTTCTAGTGTAGAGTTCAGGCTTGAGTAAGATATCGGTAGCATTTGCCTCCTTGAAACAATCGAGCTGATAACAGAAGGTTGAAGGTAAGGTCCGAATAATACCATGGCAGTTAACCTTGCAGGTATTGCGTGGTAAGTCATTGGGAGACTTACCTGATGCTGTTTGTTCTATGACTGTAACTGTAGATATGGATACGACAAAAAGTGATTTAATAAATATATTCATGATACTCCTTTGGTGATTTAGTTAAGAAAATTTTCTTCTTTTAATTCATCGGTAATGCCGAATTCTTCATCTTCCTTGCCTCAAAATACGACATGTATTCAGGTTGCTCTGCTTAAATGTTCGGAGAAAAAGGTTAAAGGCTTTATAACTCCATTTCATTTTATATGCTCCTGGACTGTAAAATTGCCATTTTCATCGCGAATTAAAATTATTTCTTCGGGCTGCTTTTTTAAGAGTTCTTCCCAGTCATCAATTAATTTGATTAGAGCTCGCCGATCAATCTCAACACAAAATTCATCAGCATCGTCTCCATAGAGTTGTTGGATATAAGCTTTCTCCTTATCCAAGACGACAAGAGATGCGTTGCCTGGAAACTTCCCAGATTTACCTTCTGATGCATTTTTTTTAATCCGGCTAACGTACCTATTACCCTCCTCGAACATCCAAGCGAGAGAAGATATAGTTTTATTAAGTGTTGCCGTTGGCCAATAAAAAGAGTTCATTTTTTTGAGAATTATTTTCTCACTTTTCATAAATTCCTCTTTGGGTATGCTGTTACGATTTTTGTATATTTTTTGCCACTCGAGGTAACAATTTGGTCAAATATGATCTCAATTAACAATCCGCTATTTTCGCTACCTATAATTCGCCACCTGCTTTTTGATAACGGCTCTATGGTTGTAATATTTCTTGTTGATTCCAAAATTGCTTGAATCACTTTTGCTGATGTCCAATTACTTGGAAAGAATGTTGATGGCTTTGATTCTGACCCATTATATGACCATTCTGCATCATAGGTACCATCTTCATAACGTTCTATTACTCTAAAATCCAAGGCGCCACTATGTGCGATTTTTTCTAAATAATCGTGATGAAATCCAGCAAGATCGGTTTCACCAGTTTCGCAGTTGACCTTGATAACTGGTGTTAGTAAGTGCTGATAATCAATCCAGACGGGCACGCGTTCACCATTGGGAGTGACAACAGAAATAGTTCCATCAAATACCTTAGACAGTTTTTCCCAATCCTTTGCATCAGGAGCAACGTCTTCAAGTCGAATTGGCAAATAAATGTGTTTACCCTTCTGGAGCAATTTACCGTGTTCCTTGCAGTGGGGCTTATTTATTTGTTCATGCCACTTCTTGATAATGTTCTCGAGAAATTTTCTAACCTCTGGATCACTTATGTTGCTCAAAAATGTTTTAATGTTGATCTTTGGTTTTTTCTTACATGCTTCATTGATTACATTTTTGGATTCCGAAACATCAAGTGCTTCTTTATCTGGTTGATTTACGCAGAGTTTTCCTTCTGCGGTTACTACTTCCTCAGCTAAAGGAAGAGAGGTTGCAGCATCTGATTCCCTTGTTGTATCTTCTTGATTTTCTTGCGCCAGCTGATTTTGTTCATCGGGAGGTAAAGAATATTCTGGCCGATTGATGTTATTGCTGTCCTCTAATTCTGGTTGTGGCGGCTCTGTTGTTATCTCCACCTCAATTTCTTGTTCATCCATTAGAGGTGGCAAATCGTGCTGTTTACTCCAATTACATTCGGCAGGAACTTCAGGTTCAGCTTTTATAGTTGTGCCAGTACCGCAAGGTAAAGCACTTTCTGTTGGTGTATTGGGTATGCATGCAGGACGATCTGCATCAATAGCGCCATCGCTTATAGTGTTGCCTGTACCACAGCCATACTGTGGAAGATTCTCAGCCTTGCCTGGAGCAGACGCTGCAGTACCACATACTGGCGCATTTGTAGCAGAATCGGTTTCTTTTGTAATCTCACAATGTGCCACAAAATTGCTGATAGCTTGCAGAGCTAGTTGAGCATTGCTATCGCTGATGCTATTTGAAGGCCATAGCGGATCAATATGTTTTAAAGCCTTGATCAGTTGTGGTTCAGTCGTGTTTATTATGCTTGGCAAGTCTAATCCGAGAGCTGAGAGATCTCCTTGTTGTTGTTTCGATATATTCAAATCAATATTCTTTGCGGTATACCACGTAATGGCATCATGCCAGTATGAAGAAGAGGCCGCGTCTAGTCTTTCTCCGAGCGAATCTAGCGATGCCTGTAAAGTATTTTTTAGCTGATGATCTGTAGTATGGTGCTGAGCAAAAACAAGTTGATTCAGAAAGTTGCGAGCATGAACAGAATCGGCTGATCTTAAATCGGAAGAAAAAGATACTTGTGCTTCTGGCCATTGCGCGAATTCTTTGAGAATTCCTTGCGCTGAAAAAAATTCATGCATTACCGCATGATGATTATTGATGGATTCATCACATACAATCGGGAGTAGGGTGTCCTTAACAATTGAGTGGTAGTTGATGGCTTGCTTGGTTGTTAACTCTTGGTAAATATTGGCCGTTAAATCTTGATACATTTGTTTGATAACAAGGTTATCGCACGTGAGACTTTTTTGTATAAATTCAATAGATTTTTCAGCGCATGTAGCAAGCGGTGTGTTGGGCATCGAATGCTCTACATACACAAGATTGTTGAGCATTCGCTTGAGGTAGATATTTTCAGGCGCATGAATACTTTCAGGTAAGGATAAGAAGCGAGTGCGCGGATAATGCGCAAATTCTTTCATAATGCCATTGGGGAGAAAGAATTCTTTCGCTATTTTTTCATGGTGAGGATTGTTTGTCGAAGATAATTCTATGACCTTATGGATAAGCGTTGGTGTGTCGCGTAGAGCAGAATCATTGTTCGATTTACCTATGATTTGATAGAGCGCGTCATGGACTTCTTGTGGTGCACTGTCTGCGATATTCCAGGACTGCTGAAGCTGTGATTTGAAAATATGTCGTACCATAAGATTGGTATTAAGATTTTTCAGACGATCTTTATGAGAAACGATCAGCTTGAGATCTTTTTCTGAAATTTGTCGAAAGATTGGATCGTTGAGGCCATTTTTAAAGACCCCTTGTGCATCGAATATTGCATAATAATTGTGCGACCAGAGGCGTTGCGCAACATTATGCGCATGAACAAGATTATTCTTGTAATCTTCCTTTGCAAAAGACCAGTGCCATTCATCTTGTTGTCTTTGTATGTTTTGGAAGTTGTTTACAATATATTCTTTAATAGTGCGTGCTGTCTCAAGATCACCATCATAAAATGCTTTTATACACGCCATTATTTTTGCATTATAGGGATTTGCTAATATCTTTTCTCTGCTCGCCATACTTTCAGAATGAACTGGATTGAGATGAATATCACCAGAATATTGGTTAAACAGAGCCATCCGCGAATCACCATAATAGCGATGAAATTCTGCGTATTTGTTATCATGTGTCAATTGAGTTAATAGTTTTTGGATGTGTTGTTGAGGTATATTGGTGCGATTAAGTTCGTATCTAAGGTGCCCGTTATCAGTAAAATAATAGGGAATTAGCTGATCTATAGTTTTCTGGAATAATTCGTTCTGTGCTCCATTGAATGTGAGTGCTGGTAATTGAAGGCGTGCAATGATGCGTTGATTGATGTCAGGATGATTCAAGTTGAGTATGCATTCAATGGCCGTTCGATATTCTGTTTTTGCTTCATTGAGATAGTAGGTTTCAAATAGTTGTCGAGCCATGTAGTCATTACTTGCCTCTACGGCAAATGCGGGTTGTGTTCTTGGTGTGCTGAATCCGACTATTGCAGTTCCGCGTTGGTCATATGAGGTAGCGACATATGTTACTTGGTTAATATTGCCGAGTAGCTGTTGGCTATTATTATTCTCTATGATGGTCCGTACTGGTGAGATAGGTTGATTTTCAGCCTTTGCGAGGTCTAGTACGGTTGACTGGATAACATGCGTATAGATATTTTGAACTGCCTGTTTGATAAGATCGTGATTGATAGGTTGTTGAGAAATATCGGCACTATCAACAATTTGAAAGGCATTATCCAATAGCTTGATGTGAGAAATCCCCGCTGCTTGTTGTTCTGCCATAATCGTTGATTTTATCGAGTTCTCTAGGACGCCTATAACAAGATTGGTGTTGTTATGGTGCGTTTCGGCATGGTGGTTTACAACGTGCTCCATGTTGCAAGTCTGTAAGACTGGCAACATGACTGATGGTTGGTTGCGTGAGGCGAGTGAGCCAACCGCAAGAGCAAAAAGACTAACCACGTTTTCGGTTGTTAATATTTGGGCAATGACTTGTGTCAACACGGCGTATTGGACAAGTGCGTATATGTGACTAGTAAAAAGCTGGCTAAGCATGCATATAAGCAATAGCTTTGCGATCTGCTTTCTTGAGTTCTTAAATATGGAGTCTCCTTTTTTGCATGTTTGTGCATCCTGTTTAGGAAAAATCTTTGGTAAGTTGGAGTAGTATTGCAAAGATTATGAATAAGATGAAGATACATTTTAAGGAATAACCTATTTCTGTGATCGTTATGGCTTGCCCAATGATGCATTCGCAGCATGAAAATAGTGCTTTGTGTTTGCGCTAAATGTGTGTCTGAGTTATAACAAAAGAATAATCTGACCCGAGGAGTTGCGCTATGAAACGACTGCCGATTGGCATAAGTGATTTCAAGAAATTACGTGATAGTGATTTTTATTACATTGATAAAACTCTCTTGATTAAAGAGATCTTGGATAAAAAAAGTGAGGTTCTTCTTCTGCCCCGTCCGCGTAGATTTGGCAAAACACTCAATCTGTCGATGCTCTATTATTTTTTTAGCAATGCGGGGGAATATAATAATCTTTTTGCTAACACCGCGATCGCTCAATATCCAAGTATCATGGCGCATCAATGCCAGTATCCGGTTATTTTCCTTACCTTCAAGGATGTGAAGGTTTCAACCTGGCAGCAGGCGTTCAATGACATTTCAATGCTCATAAAACAAACATTTGAACGTTATTATCCGGTTCTTGTAGAAACAATGAGTGAAAGTGAACACGAAGACTACAAAAGCATTATGCATCGCACGGCTGATCTGTCGCTTATTGCACATAGCCTAAAAACTCTAGGGCAGTTGCTGTATAGGCATTATCGTAAAAAAGTCATCATTCTTCTTGATGAATACGACGCCCCAATTCATGCTGCGTATCAACACGGGTACTACCAGGAAATGACCGAATTCATCCGTAATTTTTTAAGCGCAGCGCTTAAAGATAACACGGCACTGGAGTTTGGCGTGCTGACCGGTATTCTGCGCACGGCAAAGGAGGGAATTTTTTCTGGTCTTAATAATCTCAACGTCTGTACCATACTCAACGAAGATTTTTCCGACAAATTTGGTTTTACGCAAGCAGAAGTCGATGCTCTTCTAGAGCACTATGCTCTGAGTGCCAAGCGAGATGACGTTAAGCAGTGGTACAATGGGTACCAATTTGCGAACACTACGGTTTACAATCCCTGGTCGCTGATATCATTTGTGGATAAAAAAGGAGCCTTTGGCTGTTACTGGGCGAATACGAGTGATAACGCACTCATCATGAAAGTGCTTGCACGTGCTGGTGACATGGTTAAGGTCAACCTTGAGTCATTGCTCAGTGGCAAGAGCGTGCAGCGGGAAGTTGATGAAGCTTTAATATTTCCCGGTATTGAGCGCCAGCAGATAGCAGTTTGGAGTTTATTGCTTTTTTCAGGTTACCTCACTGGACGCATTAAGCTTGTTGAGGGGTGCTGGATTGGCGATCTTGTTATACCAAATAAAGAAATCTTTTTACTTTACAAAATGCTCATCAAAAATTCGTTGGAACAAGCTATTTCCTCTGCCGCGTTTGAGCGTTTGTATCAGTCGCTACAAGAAGGTGACGGTGCGGTGTTTGAAAAAATTATTCATGAATATTTACTTAACAGTATCAGTATGTTTGATTTGCCCAACAACGAACCAGAAAAAAGTTATCATCTGTTTGTGCTTGGACTTTTAGTAACGCTGAGTGATACCTATGAAGTGCTTTCAAATCGTGAAAGTGGCTATGGCCGTTACGACATCATGCTCATACCAAAAAATCTTCAACAGCGTGGTGTCATAATCGAATTTAAAAAAGTAGATGAGCGCGAGGATCTTGAAGAAGCAGCACAGCAGGCGCTACAGCAAATTTATGCTAAAGCGTACGCCGCTCAGATGCGTAACCGTGGCATATCGACAATTACCGCTTTCGGTATTGCATGTAAGGGCAAAGAAGTTTTGCTCAAGCAGGAGGTTCTGTGAAGCTGATTGTGAGAGTTTGATCAAAGGAGTTGCGCTATGAAACGGTTACCGATTGGTATAAGTGATTTTAAAGAAATTGTGGAGTTACATTATTTCTATATTGATAAAACTCTTTTAGTAAAAGAAATTTTGAACAAAGGAAGTAAGGTTCTTCTTTTACCTCGTCCGCGTAGATTTGGCAAAACACTCAATCTGTCGATGCTCTATTATTTTTTTAGCAATGCGGGGGAATATAATAATCTTTTTGCTAACACCGCGATCGCTCAATATCCCGATATCATGACATATCAAGGCCAGTATCCAGTTGTTTTCCTCACCTTCAAGGATGTAAAGGTTTCAACCTGGCAACAGGCGTTTGAGCGTATCGCTGCATTGGTGGTAAATGTATTTAGGCAATTTGAGGCAGATCTTATTTCGCATGTAAATGAATACGACCAGCGCTATTATGAAAACATTATGAGCGGGAACTACACTAAGACTCAGCTAGAAAACAGCTTAGAATGGTTGACTAAAGCGCTATGGAAGATTAAGGGTAAAAAAGTCATCATTCTTCTTGATGAATACGACGCCCCAATTCATGCTGCGTATCAACACGGGTACTACCAGGAAATGACTGAATTTATCCGTAATTTTTTAAGTGCTGCACTTAAGGATAACACGGCGCTGGAGTTTGGCGTGCTGACTGGTATCCTGCGCACTGCGAAGGAAGGCATTTTTTCTGGTCTTAATAATCTGAACGTGTGTACCATCCTTAACGAAGATTTTTCTGACAAATTCGGTTTTACTCAGGAAGAGGTAGATACACTACTCGAGCACTACGCTCTGATGGGCAAGCGGGATGAAGTTAAGCAGTGGTACAACGGGTACCAGTTTGCGAATACTACTGTGTACAATCCTTGGTCATTAATATCATTTGTGGATAAAAAAGGAGCTTTTGGTTGTTACTGGGCAAATACCAGTGACAATGCCTTGATTAAGCGACTCATCACACATGCATCCACAGAGCTTTTAATGCAATTGGAATCGGTTTTGCATGGAGCTGTTGTCCGCCAACGCATTGAAGAAGCATTTATAGTTCCAAGCATGGAGCGTAATGAGCTCATTGTGTGGAGCTTATTAGTTTTTACGGGTTATCTTACACCCAAACGACAAGAACTGGCTAAGGGGCGATTTATCGGAGATTTAACGATTCCAAATCAAGAAATTCATGGTATTTATGATGACTTGTTGCAGGAAATTTTGCGTCAACCGCTACAAATAACTAGTGTGCGAGTGTTACTCAGGGCGCTACAAGAGGGTGATGGCGTGGTGTTTGAAAAAATTGTACGCGAATATCTACAAAACAGTATTAGCATGTTTGATCTACCAAATAATGAGCCAGAAAAAAGTTATCATCTTTTTGTACTGGGACTTTTAGTAACGCTAAGCGATACCTATGAAGTACTTTCTAACCGTGAAAGTGGCTATGGCCGTTACGACATCATGCTCATACCTAAAAATCTTCAACAACGTGGCATTATTATCGAATTTAAAAAAGCAGATGAGCGAGAGGAGCTCGAAGAAGCGGCACAACGAGCACTGCAGCAGATTCATACGCAAGCGTATGCTGCCCAGATGCGCAATCGTGGTGTATCAATTATTACGGCTTTCGGTATTGCGTTCAAAGGTAAAGAAGTACTACTCAAGCAAGAGGTTGTGTGAAGCTTATAGGTATGAATTATAAACCGAGTATGAAAGTATAACATGATATCGCGTTCAGATTTTCCTTTATTCAAGCGTCTATATTCTGGGCGTCCGTTGATCTATTTTGATAACGCTTCTACCACACAAAAACCACAAGCGGTGATTGATGCGCTTGTTGATTTTTATAGTTATCGCAACGCAAATATTCATCGTGGTATTTATACGCTTGCCGAAGAAGCAACGGCTCAATATGAACAGGTAAGAAAAAAAGTTGCCACATTTATTGGCGCGCGCGATGCAGCAGAAATTGTGTTTACTGGCGGCACAACTGATGGGATCAACATGGCAGCAGTGTCGTGGGTCAAAGGGCATCTCAGAGCAGGTGATGAAATTCTTATTACCCAGATGGAGCATCATGCAAATCTTTTGCCATGGCAGCAGTTAGCACGTACGCATAACGTTACGTTAAAATATATCCCCGTGCTTGTTGATGGTACTCTTGATTATGCTGCGCTTGACGCATTAATAACTTCTCGTACCAAATTTGTTTCGTTGGTACACGTTTCACATATACTAGGCACGCATAACGATGTCGAACGTATTATCAAACGCGCGCATGCAGTTGGAGCTCGTGTTATGGTTGACGCAGCCCAGTCAGTGCCGCACCAGCGTATTGACGTAGCAGATATGAATAATGATTTCCTGACGTTTTCTGGGCACAAAATGTTTGGACCAACGGGAGTTGGTGTGTTGTACATAAAAAAAGAATTGCACGATCAGATTGAGCCTTATCAATTTGGTGGGGGAATGGTTTTTGACGCTGATTATGATCGTGCACGTTGGCAACCCCTGCCGCATCGTTTAGAGGCGGGTACGCCACCCATTGCGCAGGTCATTGGACTTGGTGCGGCAATTGATTATTTGTGTGAGTTAAACGCTGAAGAGCTTCAACGTCATGAGGCCTCGTTGTGCGCGCAACTGATTGAAGGGTTGGATACACTGCCACGCATACGTGTGCTGGGTACGATTGAGCAACTTAAAAAAACAGGGCATTTGGTTAGTTTTGTTGTTGATGGCATGCATGCGCATGATATTGCCGCTTATTTAGATAGTTTTGGCATTTGTGTGCGTGCTGGTCATCATTGTGCACAACCGCTCGCAAAAAAAATGAACATAGACGCTTCTGTGCGTGTAAGTTTTTATGCCTACAACACGCATGCAGAAGTAGATGTGTTGCTCGATGCACTGCGGGCGTTATAAAATTTGTAATTTTTTGAGTCTCCTGCGCACGCGAGGTAATCGATCAAACATAATTGCTTCCATGCCGAGTTGACGAGCAGCCAAGACATTTTCTTCCTGATCGTCAATGAAGATGCATGATCGCGCAGTTAGTTGATGTTTTTCTAGTAGATGAATAAAAATAATCGGATCCGGCTTAATGGCGTGTACATCTGCCGAAATAATGCAATCATCAAAAAGTGTAAAGACTTCAGGATAATTTTTTTTAAGAAGCCTAAATGGTTCGTGTCCCATGTTTGAAAGTACAAAGAGTTTATACTCACCGCGTTGCCGTAATTTTTTGACCAAGTTTATGGTACGTTTTATAGGTCGTGAAACGGCAAGTAATTGTTCGGCATTAAGCATGGTGTGCAGAATACGTAGAGCGAGTTGCTCTTCTTGGCGACTCGCAAAGTATCCTTCATGTGATAATGCGTTTAAATGCTCTTCCAGTATGTGTAGAAGTTCTGCGTTTGTGATGAGCCCCTTTTGCCAATCAGCGGTGCATGACGGCAGTGCTCTTTTTTTATAGATAAACGGCGTGGTGTCTACAGTGCCGAGTAATTGTTGTTCACGCTCTTTAATGACGTCTAGCGTTTTAAAGCAGAAAGCCAATGGTGATGTTCGATGCCGCGTGATATAGCGTGCAATGCGCTTAACGCCAATTTTGCGTAGAAGTTTGAGTTTGTGTTCTTTAAACAGCACGCCAGTGATATCAAAAATGATATTTTTTTGTTTCATGATGAACTTTGTTTGTATTAACACAATCTATACTAAACAAATTATAGCATACTATGTGCTCGCCAACGAATGGTAAAAAGCTGACCTTTTGCTAAAAGTAAAAACTCCGGTACTCTTTTTGTGTTGCTGCATAGCACAATTATGCTTATGAAAATTCTATTTGAAAACAATAAGAGGTTGATTATGAAAAGATGCATACGTATATGGTTTATGGGCGCAGGGTGTCTTTTAATATTTATCTCGCACAATGCCCAAGCGCTTTGGCCCTTTGGGGGAGGGGCACAAAAAAAGGCTTCAATTAAGAAAAAGACTTCGGTTGCAGATCGTATATATGAAGAAAATCGGGATCTTTTAGAGGGCATGGAGAGCCAGATAGAGGCATATACGAAATCGGCAGATAAAGCTTCCATCTTGCTTTCAACTCGGGAACCTTGGCGTATTTGGCTAGTAAGAAAAGCTGTTAAACCAATTGTTCCAGATAATAAAGTTGATACATGTATTTTAGGAGGGAGTCTTTTGTCGTTGGGAGTTGGCTTATGGGTGAAAAGCTGGCTGCTCGATGGATGTGGTGTCGTAGGGCTTGGATCTTTTGTATATCGAAAAAGTACGCGCTTGGAGAGAAAGATTGATAAAGTACAAGAGACCGTTGATTCTATAAAACAAACTGGTATAACCACGGAAAAAAAGGTTGATGCTCTTCAAGGTACAGCCTCTGGAATTAGCACGCAGGTCAGTAACTTATCTGATCGGTTACAATCAACAGGGGATTCTCTTCGGCAGGCAATTGATGATGGTAACACTTCGCTGATACAGCAATATAAGAGTGATCTAGATGTGTTGCAAAAACAATTGCAAGAATATATGAACACTGAGAATGGTAATACGCGAGAGCGGATACAGAGTTTGCAAAAAACGGTTGATGAATATCAAGGACAAATTAATGAGAAATTGGGAGCTATTCAAAGAGGTTTTGAGGACGGTCTTCGTGGTATCACGAATCAACTGAATGCGAAGACTACCGCAATTGATTCTCTGTCGACACAAATGACTGAAAATACCACTTCGATCCAAAACCTTACCGCTGGCTTTGAGGAGGGTATGTCGGTGTTGCAGAAAAACGATGCTCAAATTAGAGAATTGATGGCGCAAAGGGATCAACAGCAACAGCAGCAACTTGATTCCATGTTAAATATGCAAAGCGATATTCAACAACAGGTTACTACACTGACTACATTGCAAACTGAATTTGGAAATGAATTGCGGGATGCATTAGCTAAAAATAAGAACGATCTGGCTTCTCAGTTACAAGGGCAGTATGAGCAAATTCAGAAAAATCTGATTGAGCTATTAGATACTAAATTTGTGACGAAGGAAGATCACGCAGAAAGTACCAAGCGGATAGAGGAAAGTATCAAGTCACTACAGCAAGAACTTGCTGTATCTCGTGAAGAGAATAGGAAACTACGGGAGCAAGTGACAACAATTGATGAAAACGTGCAGTTTGTCGTGGATTTTGTGAAAGAATTAAAATCAAATGCTGTTGTAAATACAACTCGAGATGGAGATTCTAATAAAGGAGGATCATCGACTAGCAATTCTTCTAATGCTGAGGCACCGAATGCAAGCCCTAATGTAACTGCAGTACGTACCGGTAGCCAAAATCAGTTTAAAGGACGTTTATTTGCATTCCCAATAAGTGGGAATAGTCGTAGTGGGATATTCGATTTTCCAAATAATGCACAGCGACAATCACCACGACCACGAATCACCGCATCTGGCGCACAATAAAATATGTTCAGATTTAAAAACAGCATCAAAAGAAGCGTTATGAAAATATCATAACGCTTCTTTTGTTTCAGATACATTGCAAGGAAAAGTCTATGGCTATAACTTTTGTATTCAGCATTAGTTAATAATTTTTACAAGCGCATTCTTGCTTTTAACAGTGAGGTAGCCAAATCTGCAATCAGAATGCATAATAGGCCAATTTGTTTGTGATAGGGTTTATAATCATGATTTTGAGAGACGCGCAGAATAAAATTAAAAAAATGTCTGAAAAATTTTGGGTTCTCGCCTTGCTTGGACCTCGCCAATCAGGCAAAACTACCCTTGCTCGTTATACATTTCCAGACTATGTCTATGTATCACTCGAAAATCTTGAAATACGTGATATTGCTACTCAGGATCCAAAATCTTTTCTTGCCCAATTTGATAGAGCTAAGGGTGTTATTCTTGATGAGATTCAACATATTCCAGGCTTACTTTCTTATATGCAAACAAAAGTTTATCTTGAAAAAAAGCCAGGATTTTTTGTTATTATCAGCTCGCAAAACCTATTACTTAATCAATCAATAACGCAAACATTAGCTGGGAGAATCTTTATTCTGAGGCTACTACCGTTGGCGCTTGATGAACTTAAAAAAGCGAGTCTCCTGCCTGGAGATGTTGAAACGGAGCTCTTTCAAGGATGCTATCCTTCCATTTACGCGTATGATATCAGTCCGCAAGATTGGTATGCCAATTATATACAGACCTACATCGAGCGCGATGTGAGACAACTTAAAAATATTGGAGATCTGAGTCTATTTCAGCTTTTTGTTAAGCTCTGTGCTGGTCGCATCGGCCAACTTCTTAATCTAACCTCATTAGCAAATGATTGTGGGATTTCAGTCAATACTGCGCGATCATGGATTTCAATTCTCGAGGCGAGCTATATCGTATTTTTATTGCAGCCACATTATAAAAACTTTAGTAAACGGCTGATTAAATCACCAAAGCTCTATTTTTATGATACGGGGTTAGCTTCCCATGTGCTGGGCATAGAGTCGGCATAGGATCTTGTGGTGCATTACCTGCGTGGCGGATTATTTGAATCGCTGATTATTAGTTCCCTGATGAAATCCTATTATAATCAGGGTAGAAGTGCACACCTGTATTTCTGGCGTGATAAAAGTGGAAACGAGATTGACTGTATCATTGAACGTGGCGAACTTTTGATACCCGTAGAAATGAAATCAGGGCAAACCTACTCACAGAGTTTTTTTAGTAGTATCGAATACTTTAATGAAATATCACAACAGCCAAAACACCCCTCATTCGTAGTGTATGCGGGCGATGAGCTCATTTCTTTAAAAACTGGAGAGTTGGTTGGCGATCGCTTGATCGAGTAGTGCGAGGTTGAGTGTTGTTAAACTACATGTTAAACATATTGATCCAATCAGCGTTCGCTGATATTTAGACAAATGTGCAATCGGAATGCACGCTTGTCCGATTTTTTTAGATCTAAGGGTTGCCTTCAGTATCCAAAAAAAGCTTTTCAATAAGCCATTGTTTGACTAAGTGTTTGGTGCGCTTTACATTTAGGCGACCTATGTGTCAATATAGTTAACATATAGTTTATTCTGTGCGGGGAGAATTCGATGCTTATTCAGCGATCTTTTTGGAAAAAATTAATAGAAGATGCTTGGAAAGAAAAAAGTGTTGTGTGGCTTATGGGAGTCAGGCGCGTTGGAAAGACAAGCCTGTGCCAGAGTCTTGAAGATATTGAATATTTCGACTGTGAACGTCCACGAGTTAGACAACTATTTTCAGATACAGAATCTTTTTTAGAGGCACAACAAGGTAAGCGTATTGCCCTTGATGAAATACATAGACTTGATAATCCATCCGAAGTTTTAAAGATAGCTGCCGATCATTATCCTACCATAAAGATAGTCGCGACGGGGTCCTCAACGTTGGGGGCTAGTGCTAAATTTAGGGATACCTTAACAGGCAGAAAGAGAGCTATTTGGCTAACTCCCTTGTTATTAGAAGAAATGGCTCTTTTTGGTGATGAAGACATTAGGCATAGATTTTTATTTGGCGGATTTCCTTCGTTCTTTGAAAAGAAGCAGCTCCCTGAAAAAGATTTTCAAGAATGGATAGATGCTTATTGGGCGAAGGATATTCAGGAGCTCTTTAGTATAGAAAAGCGGAATTCGTTTCTTAAATTTACTGAACTGTTACTCGCCAACAGTGGCGGCATGTTTGAAGCATCGCGTTTTGCGGCTCCTTGTGAGGTTAGTAGACAGACGATTGCCAACTATCTTCAAATTCTTGAAGAGACCTTTGTTGTAAATGTCATTAGACCATTTTCGACCCATAAGCCAACAGAAATTGTTATGGCACCAAAGGTATATGGATTTGATACTGGCTTTGTAAATTATGCAAAGGGAAGAAGTGAGCTACGGGTAGATGATCTAGGCTCAATGTGGGAACAATGTGTTTTAAATGAAATTAACGGCTATCTACAAACCCGATCCATAAACTATTGGCGCGACAAGCGCGGGTATGAAATAGACTTTGTAATGAGCAGCAGATCAGGCAATAAAATAACTGCCATCGAATGTAAATTTAACACTTTATCAGAGGACTTAGTCTCAACGGGTATTAGCAGTATAGGAAAGAACTTTGAAGCTTTTCGTAGCCTGTATCCGGAGGGGGGCAATTTCGTTGTTTCAAGTAACGTAGATATTCCATTTACACACAAATACAAAGAGCTATTGATAACTTTTATAGGCGCAAAAGACTTAGTTAAGAATCTGCAGTAACGATATATAGGGTCGAATCCTTTACGTCACAGATTTTTTCATCAATAGGTGACTTTCTTAAATCTGCACTAGGGTAAAACTAATCCCGGTAGAACCAAAAGTTCTACCGGGATTAGTTTTTTGTGAGCTAAAAAAGGAATTGTTTAGTACATGCCGCCCATGCCACCACCCATGCCGGATGGGCCACAGCCTGCATGACCTGCAGAAGCTTCTTTCTTATCTTCTGGAATGTCGCAGATGGTTGCTTCTGTGGTTAACAGAAGGCCGGCAATAGATGCTGCGTTTTGGATAGCGGTGCGCGCTACTTTAGCAGGATCGATAATGCCTTCAGCGATCATATCAACGAATACGCCATGTTTTGCATCAAAACCACGATTTCCGGTTTCCGCTTTCACGCGGTTAACGATGACTGATGCTTCGAATCCAGCGTTTGAAGAAATCACACGAAGAGGTTCTTCAAGCACGCGTTCAATGATCTGAGCACCGAGTTTTTCATCACCTTGAAGATCGATTCCTTGTACGGCAATTTGTGCGCGTAATAGGGCAACACCACCGCCGGCAACAACACCTTCTTCAACCGCTGCGCGAGTTGCGTTGAGTGCGTCTTCGATACGATCTTTCTTTTCTTTCATTTCAGTTTCAGTTGCGGCACCTACTTTGATAACTGCTACGCCACCGGCAATTTTTGCCAAGCGTTCTTGGAGTTTTTCGCGGTCGTAATCAGATGTGGTGTTTTCAATTTGCGTCTTGATCTGTAGCACGCGGCCTTTAATGCTTTCTGGGCTTCCTTGACCTTCAATGATAGTACAGTTGTCTTTAGTCAAGACCACGCGTTTTGCTTGTCCAAGATCGGTCATGGAGACGTTTTCAAGTTTAAGGCCAAGTTCTTCGGAGATCATCTTGCCACCGGTGAGTACGGCGATGTCTTCAAGCATTGCCTTACGACGATCACCAAAGCCAGGAGCTTTTACTGCAGCAACTTGTAGGGTGCCACGGATACGGTTGACTACCAAGGTAGCCAGCGCTTCACCATCAATATCTTCTGCGATAATAAACAGTGAGCGGCCGTATTTAGCAATTTGTTCAAGAACGGGAAGAAGTGCTTTCATGCTGCTGATTTTTTTGTCATAAATCAGGATGAGTGTATCGTTCAATTGAACTTCCATCTTTTCAGCATTGGTTACAAAGTAAGGTGAAAGGTAACCACGATCAAATTGCATACCTTCAACGATATCCAATTCATCTTCCATGCCCTTAGCTTCTTCAACGGTGATAACGCCATCGCGTCCTACGCGTTCCATAGCTTCGGCAATTTGTTTGCCAATGGTGATGTCAGAGTTTGCAGAGATAGTTGCAATTTGTTCGATTTCTTTTTTGTCTTTGATAGGGGTAGCAAGTTTCTTGATGCTATCTACTACAGCTATCACTGCTTTTTCGATACCGCGTTTCAGTTCCATAGGGTTAGCACCTGCGGTAACGTACTTATTTCCTTCACGGAAAATTGCTTGTGCAAGTACGGTTGCCGTGGTGGTACCATCACCAGCGATGTCAGCCGTTTTGCTTGCTACTTCACGCACCATTTGTGCGCCCATGTTTTCGAGTTTGTCTTTGAGTTCGATTTCTTTGGCAACCGTCACACCGTCTTTGGTGATTTTAGGTGAACCAAAAGAACTTTCAAAGGCAACGTTGCGTCCCTTGGGCCCCATGGTGACTTTTACTGCGTCTGCCAAGGTATCAATACCTCTGCGCATTTTTTCACGGGCTTCAGCGCCAAACATTATTTTTTTTGATGCCATAGTTGTATCTCCCGATTAATTATTTTTCGACAATACCTAAAATTTCATCTTCGCGGATGATGAGAAAGTCATTGCCCGCATCGGTTCCGGCATATTTGCCAAAATACACGACATCGCCGGCTTTGACTGCCAAGGGAGTAATCTCTCCATCTTTGGCAACGCGTCCCTGACCAACAGAAATTACGGTTCCCATTTGCGCTTTTTCTTTGGCGGTATCAGGTATAATGATGCCACCGGTGGTCTTTTCTTCAAGATCGGAACGTTTTACCAGAACTCGATCGTAGAGCGGACGAATTTTTTCGATCATGTTCACTCCTTATGTATAGGTATGTTTAACCAATGTTATTTCTTTATATTTTGGGCATTTTATACTTTTTGTGCCCCTTATCAATCAGCAATCACTATAGAACAAATGTGATTTTTTTCAACATGTTTTTTACATCACAAGACTCAAGTTTTTTACAATTGCATTGGATGTATCTAGGTGAAAAGTGCGTATTTTACAGGTTAAAGCGATACTATGCTTAGTTGTGTGAATCAGACAAAAATTTGCTCCAATTGTGTTGAATTCTGTAGAGCATTCTTTTTACCTAGGCTGTGATGACCATTGCGAGTTGTCTTGCGATTTTTGAGTGCAACTATCTATAGTTTAGTGTAACACACTAAAGGTAATCGGCAATAACCCTTAGTTATAAAGGATAAAAACATGCTCCATATATTTCCTTCGCTTATGGTTGCTGACCAACTTCGCCTTGGGCAAGAGGTTGCTCTTTTGGATGCGCACTGCTCTGGATTTCACCTCGATATCATGGATGGTCATTTTGTTCCCAACATTACGTTTGGCCCCATGCTTATCAACGCCGTTGACAGGATGAGCAGAAATCCGTCTTGGGTCCATCTTATGGTTGACAATCCGTCATTTTGGGTAGACCGACTCGTGCTTAAAGCGGAAAGTATCGTAAGTTTTCACATTGAAAGTAATTTTGATTTTCAACATGTTGTTTCACAAATAAAAGAAAAAAAACTTCGGGCGTCTTTAGCAATTAATCCAAAAACGTGTGTAGAGAAATTGTTTGATTTTTTAAATCCAATGATCGATCATGTTTTAATTATGTCAGTGGAGCCTGGATTTTCGGGGCAAAAATTTTTGCCTGAAGTATTGCATAAAATACCAGCGTTGCAAAAATACTGTCGTGAGCACCAACTTTCTTGTAGTATCGGGCTTGATGGTGGTATTGTTCCAGCACTTGTTCCAGAAATTAAACGACTAGGCGTTGATCACATTGCTGCTTCAAGTAGCATCTTTAATTATGATGACCGGATTACAGCTCTGGAACGGTTGCGTGAATAGTTGATGTTGAAATATTTTCTGTTTCTTGCGCGAGATTTGGCTGTTGACGAGTATCTACAGGAATCCAGTTAGTATCGCCAATGTCGATCCACACGGTGTGATAGAGTTGCCGTTTTTGTGGATCAAAATTAAGCAATAGGCCTTTAAAATTGTAGTTTTTGATTGCCTCGGCTGCTGCTACTAAGCTTTCTTTGGTGACAGTACCCGATATGCGTTGCGCAAGGTCAGCAAAGAGTTTTCCGCTGATATATCCTTCTAGACCAAAGATGGTAAGATCGGTATTTTGCATCGCTTTGCGATAGTCTTGTACAATTTCCAAATTGCTGGTATTCGGATTAGGAAAATTTTTGCCGTTAATAAGTTGTTGCGCAAGCCCTTCTCTGACGAGAGTATCGCGAAATTGTTGATCATCTCCTCTGATACCAAAAAGACGTTTATGTGCTAAATTGTGTGCTCCTGCCTGTCTGATAAAATCAGATGCAGCGCGTGCAGTGGTGAATAATCCGATGGCATCAGGACCAAAGTCGAGCATTTCTTTAATGAGCGGTTGAAAATTAGTGCTTGATTGATCATGTAAGAAAAGCTTAAGATTAGGATCTGCAGCTGCTTGAGGTGATTTGAAGTAAGCTTGTAGATCAGCGGTACTTGCATTGTCTATAGCAAAAAAAGCAACCTTTTTGACGTGAAGCTTCTCCTGAGCGTAATTCAGTAAATTGGTGTAAATATCTGCGTAAGAAGAACCAAGATGAATAATGTTTGTCAAGGTCGGATCACGCAGCTCTGAGGATCCAGAGCTAGGAAACAAAAGAAGTATTTTTTTGTCTTTTACAAGATCCAGCAGACTAACGGTGGTGTCAGCTCCGATGGGAGCTATGATGATGGTTGTATGGTAGGTGTTGATGAGCTCTTCCACATTTTCACGGGCCATGCGTGGATCTGATTCGTTATCAAGGGTAATGAGCCGTACGGGCTTTCCATGAATTCCTCCCGATTGATTTATTTCTTCTACTGCTTTGGCAAGGCCTTTACGTGTATTTTCTCCTATCTCTCGCAATCCCTTTGACAGATCGAGTGTGGCGCCGATGGTTATTGATTCTTGCGGCGGTGCTGATTTGATCATAGTATCGGAAGCTACAAATTCTTCTTTTGGTGTACCAGAAACTTGAGGTGCGCTTTCCATGATGTGTGGTAGCCATGCTTGAGCGCCGGTGTTGATCCAGATCGTGTGGTACAGCTGTCGCGTAGTTGGATCAAAGTTGAGTTGCAATCCCTTAAATTGGTAATTTTTTATGTTTTCTATAGTGGCGATAAGATTTTTCATGGTGATGTCGCCTGAGATTCGTTTTGCGATATCGGCAAAGAGAGCTGCGCTGATGTATCCTTCGAGGCTAAAAATATTGAGATTATCATCGCCCATTTCTCGCTGGTATTCCTGAATTATTTCAAGATCGCTAAAACGAGGGTTGGGAAAATTTTCACCATCGGTGAATTGATCCTTGAGTCCCTCATTCTCAAGAAAATTTTTGAATAATACATCGTCGCTTCTAATTGCAAAGATATGTTTCTTTATTAGATTTTCAACGCCAATCTGTCGGATTATTTCGGTTGCAGATCTTCCTGGAGTGACGAGTCCAATGGCATTCGGTTCAAAAGTGATGATCTGTTGCGCGATTTCAGTAAAATCCATGGATTTTTGATCGTGCAAGAAAAGCTTAACATCAAAATTTTTCATAGCTGAAGATGCGAGATATTCTTGTATCCCGCGAGTATTTTGATCATTGATGAGTACAAAAGCAAATTTGCGAACACGGAATGTTGAATGCATGTAATCGACAACACCTTTGAATAATTCTTGTGCCGAAGAAGCCAAGTGAATAATGTTGGACAATGCCGGATCACGTAAATCTGCAGATAATGCATTTGGAAACAGTAATAAAATTTCTTTATTTTTTACAAGATCTAAAAAACCGCTTATTGCGTTTGAGCCAATTGCAGAAAGAATGATGTCCACGTGATAATCCTGTTTAAGTTTTTCTATATTGTCGCGTGCCGTTGTCGGATTGTTTTCATGATCCAGAACAATTAAACGAACATGGCGTCCCTTGATACCACCTTCACGGTTAATTTTTTCGAATGCTTTGATTAATCCATCCCTGACGTTGCGGCCGATTTCTGCAAGTCCACGAGAAAGATCGAGTGATGTGCCAATGACGATATCAGTTGTTGTCTGAATATAACTTTCGGTGCTTAGTTGTGAAGGTGCGGTGAGAGCAGTAGTACTGAGTAGTTTACATACTGCAAGTTCTTGAGTAAGTGCTTGTTGTGCTAGTTTAAGTTGCAGTACTTCTTGTTCGAGCTGTTGTGTGTCTGCTTCTGGTGAAGAAATTGGTGGGGTAATGATTTTTTGCCCAGTAAGAAGATTATAGGTTGCACTTCTTGAAAATCCGAGCACATCGCGCACATCACGATTATAGAGACTAATAGTCCAATCTTGTAATGAGGGTGCAGTAGTAAGTACGGTGAATGCATCGTAGAAAAATTCATATAATGTGCGATTAGTGCGATTAGGAGATGAGAGTGTGATCCAAGCTGTTGCACCTTGATCCGGAGCGATATTAAGTAGTCCTTTGCTGGGCGAGTACACGGCTAGACGTTCTTCAACTTTAATGATTGCTCGAACATCGATTTGTCGTGTAGATGGTGCTTTATTAACAAGATCAAAAATATCTGGATTGTTGTTGTTTTGCTCAAAAAAGTTGCTCAATTGCTGTTCGTCAATCTCTGAGTTTCTGCGATCGGTCGGCGATATGCGCACTACATCTATAGTTGAGCCATTGTGTTGTACAAGATAATATGCAAGTGGCAATGTATTGAAAAATCCCTTTATAAGAGAATCAAGAGGAATTCGCTCAGATGCAAATTTACGTGCTTTAATTTCTAATTCTTGACGTAATCCGAAATTATACCAGAATTCTTTTTCTTCGTGTTTGCCACGAATATATATTACTCGTGTTGGATTATTGCGCATGAGATCGAGCACGAGCGTGAGCGTTTCAAGAATATAAGGAGATAAATCGATAACGTTACCATTAAAAATAAGATACGTATCATCTTTAGTGAGTTTAAACGTGTTGTCGATGATTCCCTGCTGTGCGAGCTCCTCTAAATCACGAGTTAATGAATGTAATGAGCCATGTACGTCACCAAAAATAATAAACTGTGCATAAGCTGGCGGAATTATTTTTTCAACGAATCTTCCATAATAGCCATTCTTTTCACGTGATTGCGTGACTTGTTCTAGAGTGTCTTTAAAATATTGGACATCCCATAATGGCTTTGATTTTATTCCGATAAATTGTGCCACACTGCCGATCCATGAAGGCGTAGTTTGATGATAAAATGAGCTATAGTCTGGTGTAAGAAGATTAGTGTTATCTGGAGTTGGATATTCTTCGTTCTGATCGATAAATTGTTGCAGCTCTTTCAAGGTATTAAAACTGATACAAGGAACTGTTCTGCATGCAAGCAGAAACAAAAAGCAGTAGCGAATAATAAGATGTAGTGATCGTCTGTTTTGATTCATGATTAATTCCTTTAATGATGTTGTACCCAAATGACGAGAAGATAATACCAACTTGCAAGAAATATCATGTGGAGTGCAGCTACTAATAAGCCTCTGATGAATTCTGAAGCTTGTTTAATAGTTGCTATATGAAAAAAGAATATGACAAACGTGAGTGCAAAAAAAAGATTAAAAATATGATCGCTGAGCAAGAAATAACCAGCTTTTGGTGACATATTTTCAATGATAAAACGATATCCGATGAGCGCTGTTAGATTTGTGATGGATATACTGATGCGTAAGGTAGCAAATTTACTCGGATCGAGTGATAGTGTGACAATGCCGAGGAAGAAGATAAGGAACAAGGGAAGAGACAGCACAAATATTTGTCGCAGTCCAGATCGCACAAAATCTAAGGCAAAGACCGCGACTGGATAGTATGCGATTGTTTTCGGATCATTGCGTTCCAGTTGTGTTTGGGTATATCCGGTTACAACTGATCGCCTGACTTTATCCCATCCGGCAATAACAATATCGGGTGACAGAGTAAAACCTGATTCTGAAGCAGTAAATACGAGCTCTCGTGGCGAGACCTCTTTGTTAGTAAGTGTTATGTGAATGCGATGATCTTCAACCGGAAAAAGACGATGTGTCAGAGGTGATATAAAACGTAATTTAACGCGATATTCTACGAAAAGAAGCTTGTCTATAGATTTGGTGTTTGGTGGTGATTTGCTGAGTATTTCACCTCGGTCGAAGGAAAATTGCCCGATAGTCTCCAGAGAAATAACGGCTGGATCAAACTTAAACCATATTGATGCAGTGATGATAAATTCATTATCAGTAAGATTAAAGGTATGGAAATCTTCTAGATACATGCCTGTTTCAACGATGATGCTTCGTGATGTTATGCCAATTAGTCGCGCAGCTTCTGGAGTAAGTGGATAGACTTTTGCTTCAGGATCAGCAGTTGAAAAAAAGGTATTTGGATAATACATGAGCAATCCACTTATGACTATATTGAAAAGAATAAAGAAGAGCTGGTAGCGGATATGGATAAAATTTCTTGGGTTACAATAACGTGTCCAAGTCAGCATAATCGACGTCCTACGAATTCTGGGTCTAGCGAGTTGGTTTTAGGATGATTCGTTCAGATCGATTATGTCAAGAGTTTTACAGAGAATGCTTGCCGTGTTCATATTGTTGAGTAATTGCCAATGCTTCTGATGCCGACGCTTGTTCGGTAATAAGTGTACGCAAAGCACGCGCAAAAGCGATTGCCTCAGGTAGTGATTGTTGGTAGATATTGCGTCCAATTGCGCATCCCGCGGTAAGGCCCTCATGTAATTGATGATAAATGCGTGTTAAGAATTCTTTGTGAGGCACACGTAGCCCACCTGAGCAGATAACTTTGGTGTTTCCTGCAGCTTGCACAGCAGTGTTTAGAAATTCTTTTTGCTGTTGTAGCGATGTTGTTTGTGGTGGATTTATCTTTACAAAATCTGCTCCTAGTGATGCTGCAACGCCAGTAGCCCCTGCTAGATAATTATCTTTTTTGTGCCCTTCTATATATTGACCACGTGGATACATCCAGAGAATGGCGACTAATCCATGTAAATGTGCTTGATACACTGCTTGGGCTGCTTCATGAAGCATACATTCTTCGTAGATACTTCCTAGATAGACGGTGTAGCCAATGCCACGAATAGGCAATTGTGTATTTTGTTTAAAGGTCAGCACATTGTCGACGCTCCATAGTAGTGTGCTTATAGGATCGCGTGCTGTGTGAGGTACAATGTTCGTTTTGCTATTCAATTTAATGATGTAATTGATGGAAGGATAATCTGCTCCCCATCGAGCAATAAGACCAAGTTGTGTAGCAAAGGCACCGACATGTGCGTGATGGGCAATTTCAAAGAGATGTTTTGGATGACTGGCGTCTGGATGAATAGATGGACCATAAAAATTGTCGTTAAGATGTTCTATTTTTTGGTCACCTGCAAAGAGGAATAATCGATCTGTTTTCTGTGTGATTGCTTGGTAGTTGGCCGCAAATTCATCATGATAGGTATGTGGTACATCTGCTGGTATGTTCATGGTGGAGATCCTTTTTATAGAGCTTTATCATGGATTACTACCTTTTCCGCAATGATATCAAATAATGGAGCAGCAACGGTAGCGGCATACATATTTTTACGCGGAACTTCTTTGACAAGCACGACAATGACACGTTGATAAGGGTGCTCAGTTCGTGATAACGATTCGATGATGCCAGCGCACGTGTACAAATTGCGATCAGGATTATATTCACCATCAATAAGAATATTTGCGGTTCCTGTTTTACTCATGATGCGATAAGCATCAAAAGGGGATGCGCGCCTTCGACGTCTTTTTGCGGTGGCCTCGAGCATTTTTTTGAGCATTTCGATGGTTTCAGGCTGATATAAGCGAGTATCGTTAGTCGTTGGAATTGGCGATTTTGTAGTGGCGCGTATTAATTGCAATTGAATGTCTTGGCCGTTGCGAGCAATAATACAAAAAGCTCGTGCGAGCTGTATGAGTGAACAGCGTATTTCATAGCCATACGAGAGTGAAAAAAGAGATTGTTTCGACCACTGAGAAGGATGATTTACAAAGCCTTTTTGTTCTCCAGGAAACGGAATATGTGTTTTTTGTCCAAAGCCAAGACGTAGATAATGATCGTAAATCTTAGGTCCAAGACGCTTGGTGACTTGCGCGATACCAATATTATTAGATTGTTCGATGACTTGACTGAAGGTTAGCTTTCCACCTGGATATACCGTGTTGATTTTACGGCCATCTATATAGGTTGAACGCGTATTTTTGCAGTCAATAATTTCATCGGGCGTTGTGACACCTTCTTCAAGTGCGGCAAGTGCGGCAAAAGTTTTTATGACTGAGCCGAGCTCATAGGTATCGATAATGGCACTATTATTGGTACATTCCATATCTAGTGCATCAGATTTGTTTGGATCGAAGTCTGGGACATTTGCTATGGCTAAAATCTCTCCTGATTGCGGATCAAGAACCAGCGCAGATCCTCCCTTGGCTTGCCATTGAGTTACGACTTTTTGAAGCTCATGATGAACAAGATATTGTAATGTGCCATCAATAGTGAGTTGGATAGGTTCTGGTTTTTTTCCGGGCGCAGTAGTTTCTTTGTGAAAATAAAACTTACTTGATCGCGCATCACGTGCAAGGGCTACCGTGGTTGCTTCTCCTGCGAGTTGTTCGTTAAAAAGCATTTCTATACCAAAAAGACCTTTATTGTCGATGTCAGTAATGCCGATAAGTTGTCCTACGGATGGCATAGGGTAATAGCGACTTGGCTCTTGTAAAAATTTTATGTCTTTTATGTTTGCACGTTCGATAGCGGCTTGTTGTTCTGGAGAAAGTCGTCGTTGTATATACATAAAGTGATGATTTTTGTACTGTTCAAAACGCTCATATGCTTTTGGGAAGTAGTGTTGTAAAAATGGTAAAAGCGTTTCCGGAGATTCAAGCTCTCGGGGCAATATAAAGGCAGTGAGACTTTCTTTATTAAGTGCCAAGCTAGCGCCCGTGCGATCAAAAATTGGTGCACGTGCGGGCATGGTGGTGACGGTAATCAAGTATTGCCGGTTTTTCAAGTCTTGATAAAACATGCCATGTATAATTTGTATAAAGTAAAGATTGAGTACAATCAGAAGATAGATAAAAACAAACCCAGCAAAAACAATGATCGATCGATTTTTACTGATACTTGGCATGATTCTTCTTTTAGTTATGAAGTTAATTTTTTGATCTGCTGTAATGACACAGGACTCATACCTAGATTATTTTTTGCAAATTGACGTATTGAGTTCGGGCTTTTTAACTCGTGAAGATGCAAAACCAGCTGTTCGCGTTTTTTGTGAAGAGTATCAAGTTCTCGTTCAAGCTTCTGTTTGGTATAGGAATATTTAACTACCTGGCTATGTTTATGGATATGGAGTATGGGAAAGCAGAGATGAATGCCGATAAAAAGCATTAAAAGCTTTCTGCTATTCATTACGCTCTCCTTACTTAAGTACATTGGGCGATGTACTGTGCATCGCCCAATGTGTGGTTTTACCAGTCGTAAGACATGCTGAAGTGTACTTCGTGTGCAGATTCTTTAAATTTCTTTCGTCTATCGAGTTTGAATCCCCAGTCAATCCGTACTGGTGCTGGCTTGAGTAAGCGAATGCCGATGCCAACTGCGTGACGATAGTTAAAACTATTGTTTCTGAGAAATTCTTTGGATATTTCGTCTGCATAAGGATTATTCCATCCACATCCACCATCATAAAACACAAGACCCTTCGTACTAAAGTCTGCCGTGACGGGGAAGATAAGTTCAAGATTTACAAAAAAAGCCTTTTTGCCGCCAATAGAATCTTGTAAAAATTGTGGGCTGAGTTGTCCGAATAGAAAACCGCGTACACTTGCCGGGCCACCGATGTGGAACAGTTCTCGATAAGGAGTAATCTTGTCTTTAAAACTTGTGATGACACCAAGATAGGTATGTGCGTGAAGTATTAAATCATGTACACCGATAAGTGGTGTCCACCAATGGAAATCAAAGTCAAGTTTGTGGAATCCTACATCACTGCCGAGTGATGGTAACCCAATGCGTGATGCAAGTGTCCAGCGAATACCGCGATACGGGTGCATAGGGTTATTGCGTTTGTCTTGACTTAGCAACAAAGAGAACCACATAAAATCTACTGGTTGGAATAATTTATCGAGTACACGCTGATATTCGATATTTGCTTTTACGGTTGCAATATCTCGATCACGAATATGCGAAATAGGTCTTTTTGCGTAATCAAGCGCGTCGATGCCGATTTTGCCAAGTACCTGTGTTTCAAAAAGAAGCGGCGTAATGATACCAACCGTGAGCCCACCACCAGTCAAGCGTTCATTGACGGGTTCGGTATTTTTGAATTCGTCATAGCTTGGTCGACGATGATAAAGATCGAAGGCAGATAAAATTGGTTTATCAAAAAGCCATGGTTCCGTAAGATTAAAGAAGATGCTTTGTTCTTCTTTGGAGACAGTACCTTGGAAAGTAAATTGTAGGCCGCTGCCAAGGAGATTGCTGTCACTCAGCTCTGCGCTGATCGATGCACCGGAACCCGGGTTGCTTAGACTCACCGCCGAACCGCCAAAACCTAATTTTATATTGGCGTGCCCGGTTTTAATTTCTTTAACCATCAAATCAAGATCAGCGTGCTCGCCGTCCAAGCGGCGAACTTTCCAATTGACCCCATCACGTACATCAAAATAACCGAGTGCTTCTACACGGTTTTTTGATTCTTCCATGCCGAAGTGGGAAATAAGACAGCCTTCTTCAAGAAGTAATCGTCTTCTAATAATTCGATCGCGAGTTTTCTTGTTGCCAAGTATGGTAATTTTGTTAAGAAATACTTTATTTCCCGGATCTGCGTCAAATGACACTTTAACAGTTTGAGTATCTTCATCAGGAAGGATCGATGGATCGATGTGGGCAAAAATATAACCGAGATTGCCCCAAAGCATTTCGAGCGTTTTTATGGTATCGGCAATTTTTTCTCGTGAATAAAGGTCGCCTGCCTGAATAGGAAGATTATGGCATAGGTATTCTTCATTGAGTATGCCTTTGCCATCCAAGGTAACTTCGCTGATGGTAAAGCAATTGCCTTCTTCTATATGAAAGGTGAGCATAAATTTATTGGTAGCCTTATCAAGAACGACGTCTGCATCAACAACTTTAGCCTTAAGGAATCCGTGATTTTGATAGTATTGTTCAACAAGATGTTTGTCGGCTTCTAATTTTTCTGGTTGATAATTACCGGCACCATCAAGAAATCCCAAAAGCCAGTCTTCGCGCGTGTACAAAATGCCACGCAGCTCTTTGCTGCTTATATGTTTGTTGCCGGTGAATTGAATTTGGTTAACTAATGTTTTATGACCTTCGTGGATAGTGAATACAACACGTGCTCTATTAAGTTCGTCAAGTTCAAGCGCACTAGTTATCTGTGCCTGATGAAAATTTTTGTCGCGATATAATCGCTGAAGTTGTAGGACGTAACGTTTTAGTTCTGCTTCTTCGATGGCTGGTATATCAAAATTGATCTTTTTTTTGATTTCTTTTTCAGTAAGGCTGTTGTTGCCCTTGAATACAATTTCTTTTATTGTTGGTTTTTCTTCAACTATCAAATATAAACGAATGCCATCTTCATCTACCAGTTCTCCTAAGACTTGGATGTTTTTAAATCGCTTTATGTTTTCGTAAAGAGTACGGATAAGAGTTCCTGTTTTACGTGGGTCAAAAATTTCTCCTCGCTTGTAGGGAACATAATGAAGAATTGCTTCATTTGATATTAATTTATTACCGATGACAACAATGTCGTGTATGATGCGTGGTATATGTGCATTTCCAGTATCTTCATGTTCGGATTCTTCTTGTATTTCATCGTCATCGTCGAGAGGATCTTCTTGGCGACGCTGAAATTCTTCTTCCGCCATAAGCGCGATGTCTTCAGTATCATTATTATAATAGTCAGTTTCTTCCGGACGCACTGTTTCAATAGTACCAAGTTTTGGCGAGGTATGTTCTAATTCTGCTTTCATTACCGGGATAAACAGTGAAATGCAGAGAGTCGCTGTATATACAGTACGACGGTTCATCACTGGTATCATTTATAAGCTCCTACAGATCGAATGATATGGTTAACTATGATGCGCATTGCCTGCAATAGGGACGTGTAGCGCAAGGCAGTAGCCAATAAGATATCTGTTTTTTGAAATTTGGCCAGTTAAGAGAAACAATTTAAAGCCTGGTCTGAGCGCACAGAAGATGCTTAGCAATTTTGACTAGCCATTGCTTATTCTTGGTATAGTACGGTGGATCATGATACCATGAAGAACAAGTTGAACCATGTTAGTTTAGTTGGTGAATATATGAAATTAACGAATACTTTAACCGGCGCCAAGGAGCTATTCAATCCATTGCATGAAAATCAGGCGCGGATGTATGTATGTGGTATTACGCCCTATGACTTTTCGCATGTCGGCCACGGTCGTTCCGCGGTAGCTTTTGATATTGTGTATCGCGTATTACGGTTTTTGGGTTATCGCGTTACGTTATGTCGTAATTTTACTGATATTGATGACAAACTCATTGCCCGCGCGCAACGCGAGTTACATGATGGGTTACGGTATCGCGAAGTGGCAGAGCGTTTTATGCAGGCATATCAAGAAGATATTCAGTTGTTGAACTGTATAAAACCCACCTATGAACCGTGTGTTACCGATCATATTGCGGATATCATTTCTTTTGTGCAAGGACTTATTGATGTTGGCAAGGCCTACCAGGTTGATGGCGATGTGTATTTTAGAATCAACTCGTTTGCCGAGTATGGAAAACTTTCTAAACAACGATTAGATGAACTGCGAGTTGGAGCTCGGGTTGAAGTGAATGAAAAAAAAGAGGATCCGCTAGATTTTGCTTTGTGGAAGGGTGAAGGGGAAGGGACATTTTTCAAGAGTCCTTGGGGCTGGGGGAGACCAGGATGGCATATTGAATGCTCAGCTCTCGCCGCCCGGTATTTGGGAGAACATATCGATATTCATGGTGGTGGTGCTGATCTTATTTTTCCTCATCATGAAAATGAGATCGCACAATCAGAATCTTTGTATGGTGCGCCATTCGCGCGCTATTGGCTTCATAATGCATTTGTGAGGATTAACAAGGAAAAGATGTCAAAATCTTTGGGTAATTTTTTTACACTACGAGATGTGTATCAAAAAATACACCCACTGGTGTTACGTTTTTATTTTCTTTCTCATCATTATCGTGCGCCACTTGATTTTGCGTTTGATGATATAGAAAGTTTACACAAAACGTATCAACGGCTCAGCCGTTCGTTGGGCTCTGTTAAAGCAAAGCCAGTTTCGCATGAAGTTTTAGGGGCATGGAGTGTTGGTAAGAAATTGCTTGATTTTTTACGTGATGATTTCAACTTGCCAGGAGCTCTGGGTGTAATTTTTGAACATTTGTCTGAGATAGAACAAAACTCAGAACATGCTGCGTATGTTAAATTTGTGTTTCAAGACGTGTTTGGTTTACCCCTTGATCCATTACCCGAAAAAGAAGTTGAGCTCACGCAAGAGATGCAAAAATTAATACAAGAACGTGAACAAGCTCGCAGGGAAAAAGATTGGAAGAAGGCTGATGCACTGCGCGATCAACTTCGTGCCCTTGGTTATGAAGTGCAAGATAAAAAGGTGTAAGGTAATAGCCACAGTATGTTGAAGAAAAAAAGGTGGGCATACACAAAAATATGTATGCCCACCTTCGTATTTTATATTATCCGGATATTATCCGAGATGTTTTTGGATGGTTTTTTTGAGACTTTCTTTATCCATATAACCTGTTTCACGGGCCACAATAGTGCCATCTTTAATAAATAGGAAAGTTGGTACTGAGGTTACACCGAACTTTATCGACAAATCTCGTGCATCATCGACGTTAAGTTTTGCAAACTTATACGTTGGCATCTCTTTTTCTACTTCTTCAAATATAGGAGACATCATTTGGCAAGGACCGCACCATGATGCGTATACATCGATAATAACCGGTTGTGTTGATGTGCTAATTTCTTGGGCATAGTTTGCAGTAGTAATTGCGATAGCCATAAAGATCCTTTGTTTAATGATAGTGCAGTTTTTTGTTGAACAGTTTAACACTATTGGTTTAAAAAGCTAAGCGACTGGTAATGCTGCGGGAGCTTCTATTGGTGAGATGTCGCCACGCATGTATGAACGCCTGCCATTTCTTGGTTCGCGATGGCGATATCCTTCGACAGACAATTTTTTTATTGCTATGAGAGGTACTTCACGCTCTTCTAATGAGGTACCTATACGGCGATCACAATAAAGTTTTTTACGACTCTCGATAAGATACGTATTTTTTGTTTCTTGCGAATCGTTATTGGTGATAATAATTTCCAGGAAGGTAAGCTCTCTTTGCCCACGCTTTTTGTGATAAGTCCACATTTTTTCAGGATCAGTGATCTCGAGTGATTTAATTTCTGTTAAATCAATGTACACCTTGGCAAAATTGGTGATTGGGTTTACCCCAAGCGTAGTTTCTTGCTGAGGAGTAGTAGGAGATGATGTGTTTTGAGTGTTGATTGGTTTTTCATACACTTCAATTTTTTTGATGCGATGATCGAGTGAAATATTTTCGACTTCGTAGGTTTGTCCTTGCCAGGTTTCAAGATTTCCATAGAAATTGAGAGAATTTTTTCTGGATTCATCAGAGTTTGATTCTGGTGTTCCCCAATTTGCCAAAAACAGAATGCCGAGCGCGGCAAGAAAAATAATCGTGAGGTGCTTCATACTCATCCTTTATTAATGTCGTGATAAATTTTGCTATATATTTACTATACTCGCATTTAATCTTGCAAGAAGATACCCAAGAAAGGAAATATGATAACATGATAAAAAGATTTATATGTTGTATTAAAGCAAGTCATCATTTTTTATGTTCATGAAAGGTTATTATGATGTACACCCAATATCCTCATGTTGATAGTGCGACATTCAGCATGTATCGCGTATATGGCTGGATGTCGGCAGCATTGGCAATTACTGCCTCAATTGCTTACTATATAGGGCAATCTGCTGCGTTGTTTAAAAGCATTTTTTCTAATCCAACATACGTAGGTGCGATTATATTTTTACAACTGGGCTTGGTGCTCGCTATCTCATTTTTACTTAATCGAATGAGCTTTATGACAGCGGCCATTTTGTTTACGGTCTATGCGTGTTCAGTAGGCGTTACGATGTCGGCTATTTTTTTCATGTATCAAGAGACATCCATTTATATAACCTTTTTTGTAACCGCCGCAATGTTTTGCGCAATGGCTCTCTACGGATATTTTACGCAAGCAGATCTAACATCGATCGGTAGTGTTGGATTTATGATCCTTATCGGAATGATTTTGACCGGGCTTATCAATCTTTATTTTCAAAGTGCCAGTGTTTCTTACCTGCTTTCAGCTGTTGGGGTAGTATTGTTTAGCTTATTAGCTGCATATGACGCACAAAGAATTAAATTGCTTGCCCGTCAGTTTGTCTATGATCATGAAACAGCCAACAAAATTGCACTGTTTGGCGCATTGTCGCTCTACCTTGATTTTATTAATTTGTTTTTGTCGCTCTTGCGTTTTATGGGTGCTCGGCGTAATGATTAAAAGAGCACGACATGCTTATGTTTTGTGTTTAGGAATGGTGAATATTGTCAGAAAGAGAGCTTGCCATCCGAGCTCTCTTTTTGATTATCAAAGGAAGTTGTATGAAGTACATGATAGTCATAAGTGCATTGTTATGTGGTGTCTCCCCTTTTTTGTATGCCAAGTTGCCCAAAGAAATGACGCGCAATACTCGCTATAACATGCAAGTGGAAAGTACGGTAGGAGCAAGAGATAATGGTGGTATGGTTGCTCAGAAGGACGAGTTAGAGGCAGTTGTTGAGCGCCAACGTCAAGGACAAGAGGTAAAGTTTGTTGGTGATAGTTCTTCTCAGCAACAGCAATCATCCGCTACGGCATCTATAAAAACAAAAAAATCTTCTCCTGCTCGCCAGAATGGAAAATCATCACAAACCAAAACGGTTCAAGCATCCGATAGAGCTCGTCAAAGAGATCCAAATTACAATGCGCCAGCAGCAGCATATGCTGAAAGTTCGGTAATTCCAGGGTTTAATGAAAAAGAATTTACTGAACAACGTCGCAAGGCAGCAATGGCTCTTGTTGCAAAGGGGGCCGAATATCTCAAAACGCATCCTGAAAATGAAGCAATGAGTGCATTTACGTTCAATAAAGAATTTATTGATGGCGAGATATATTTGTTCGTCTACAATCTCGATGGCGTTTGCTTAGGGCAGGGATTACAGGAATATTATATTTGGGATAATCAGTGGGATCTAAAAGATGCTTTTGGTAATTATATTGTGCGTATCATTATCGAAGGTGCAAAAAGTGGCGGAGGCTGGGTTACCTACCAATGGCGTAACTCAACGAAGATAACGTATGTCCAGCAAGTGGTCAAAGATGGCAAGGTATATGTCATTGGTGCAGGGTATTATCCACATTCCAAGCGTGATTCGACCGTTGGTTTGGTGCGTAGTGCGGTGGAACTTTTTAAAGAAACCGTTCGTACTGGTAAGGATGTCCAAGAAGCATTTGGCAAAATTAGTTATCCGCTTGGTAATTTTGTCTACGGAGATCTTTATCTTTTTGCGCTTGATTTTCAGGGTAATATTGTTGCACAGGGCGATCGTCCTGGGCTTATAGGGCAAAATAGTATTGATTATCGCGATGCCAAGGGTCGTTATGTTAACCGTGAGATTATAGAAAAATTACAAAAAACTGTCGAAGGTGTTTGGGTTGAGTATGAATCCAAGCGAGCTCAAAAAATTACGTACGCTGAAAAAGTAACCGATGAAAAAGGGAAAAATTATTTTATAGCTTGTGGTTATTATCCTGATGCCGGGCGCTCAGAAGTGGTTGATTTAGTACGTCAGGGTTACGTTTACATGCAGGGACATGGCAAAAGCCAGGCGGCCGAAGAATTTAACAGTAAGGTAAGTAACGCGTTTCGTTACGGCGATTTGTATGTAATGCTCTATGATATCAAAGGTAATTGCATAGCGCATGGTGGAAATCCTGATTTGATTGGTTCAAATCAGTGGGATGCGCAAGATGAGCATGGAAACTACATGGTGCGTGAAATGATCGCCAAGGCAAAAGATGGGGGCGGATGGGTTGATTTCATGCTCAAAAATGCCTTTTGGTTTGTTTATGCAGAGTTGGTCACTCTCGGGCAAGATGAGTATGTCATAGCTTCCGGTCTTTATCCAATTTCTAAACCAGAAACTATGCAGCTGCTTATTAAGAGCGCAATAAGTGCCATTGAAAGTAATCGGCGTTATATGGCATTTGGTCAGATATCAGAAAGAAATGGTCGCTTTGTACGAGGCGACTTAGATGTCTTTGTCTTTGATGACAAAGGAATTTGCTACGTGTGGGGTGAGGACCACAATTATATTTGGCGTCAGATGTTTAATGCCAAAGATGAAGATGGCAGAGAATATGTAAAACTATTTATCAACACGGCAAAAAGAGGCCCTGGGCGTGTAGTATTTAAAGAGCGCGGCAAACAAAAGATAGCGTATGTAGAGCCTTTGGAGAAGGATGGCGTATTCTATATTGTAGGATCTAGCTTTTTTCAATAGCGTTTGATAGCGTAAAACACACAACACGGCGCACTGTCCTTTGGAAAGCCTCTCCGCTCATTGGACAATGCGCCGTGTTTTATATGTTATGACTATGCCAATTGAAGTGCAGTTTTTTGTGCTACGGCAACAATATTTTCACTGTGCTCTTGTTCTGGGAGCGTGAGTGCATATATTGTCTCTCCGTTACGTTGTATAAGTTGGGGTTGCAGGAGCTCCTTAAGCTGTTCATCGCGAATAAAATTCTTAGGACTTATTTTTTGTTTTGCGCGCGCGAGCACTTGTTTACGTAGCTTTGGGGTAAGTGCATGAAAGCTGAATTCATCAGCATCAAATTCTCTTTGCTGCGACGTAACTTTACTATAAGTCATAGACCATAAGCTATGCTGGTAATACCAGTGTCCTGCTTCATGTGTACAAGCACGTGCTAATTCAATGGCATCATCACCGATTTCTCGCTCATTGATCCAGATTGCTTGCGCACTGGTGACTCCGGTTGCAGAGCCTATACTGCACTGATCAAGCTGGTAAATAGGCATGTCAATCATAGGGCAATTGGCTTGTTTTAAGCTATCTATGATTATGGTGCGCGTTTTTTTGTTTGCAGGTCTTGAACCAAAATCTTGTTTCTGTTGTGCAAATTGTTCTTTGGCAAAGGTTGTCGTGCGATATGCTTTACCAATTTGATGTACGAATGCAATGTCGTCTTTGGGATTAAACGTAGGATCGTTTTTTAAGTGTTCGCATGCTTGCCAAAAATCTTCTTCACGAGGATGTTCATGATTAAAAATAGCATCGTTACGTTTTTTTGATTGTCGTTGTGAGGTTTTGATAGTCAGAGAACGATCATCTTGTTGCGAAAATTTTGGAGATCTTCCGTAGAGTGCTAGTGCAATAATACATGATATTATAGTGCATGCCAGAAAGAGTATTTTTTGTGTACGTATTTTCATAAAAACCTCCATGTAATGCTCTTATAAAGAGAGCGATGTCATTGTGGATTTATCGTTTGTAAAAATGACCGTGCGAATCCAACGGTATGTGGTGAGTAAGGTGGGCTCGTGCGCATTCCTGCATGGTACGAGCGTCAAGTATGAGCAAAAATGATGTTCCTGTACGTGTGTCCAATACCACACTTAAAAGAACGCCATCGTCTTCCGCAGTGCCGGTTGGTGCTGCTACAAATACTGGCTCACCTGGATAGCAGCCTTCTTCATGCCACAAGAGCGTATTGCCATCAGTGACATTAAGTTTAATAAGATGAGTCATGATAGTCTGATCTGCAGGAATATGCGTCCCGTAGACAAACGTATAGGGTTTGCCATGTGCTACTTCATAATTAATTTGGGGCATTTCCAAACTCATTTCACTGAGGGCTTGTAGGTCAAGCTGGTTATTCTGTAGATCGATGGTAAAACGAGTAGGTTTTGCTTTGGGAATAATTGGATTTTTGCCTTCACGGTACGGTTGAAGATTGAAACTCGAAACAATGCTTTGATCTTCATAGACAGGTACATCGACAATTAACTTGCCTGCTTGTTCGTAGGCATTGATGTGGTGGAGATAAAAAAGTGGTGGAGCGTTGAATTTGCCTACGGTGTTTCCCGTGCATTTATCGAGTACCAGGATATTGGTTTTCTGTTTTGGGTACCAAACATACGTTTCCAAAAATGATTTATTTCCTAAGAGCAGATCAACAGGATTAACACGGAAAGGTGGTTCGATAAACACGAGATAATGTTCAGTGTATGCGAAACTATGCATATAGGCTGGATAACTAACGTTAATTTTTGCGAGAGGAATGCGCTTGGTGCTCTGTGCCTTTATTTTGTAAGGAATATAGGTGCTTGTATTACCAAATTGAATTGCATAGCCATAGAGATCGCCCGTTTTGTTGTCTTTATGGAGATGAGCGCAGGTATATTGTGCAGAAAGATTGTCATCGAAATTCAATAATCCTTGTTGAGAAAAGTCTTTAGGGTCGAAGGTGTGATATAAGGGAGTTTCGGTAATGGCACAGAATTTTTCATCTATGTAACAGATATCACTTGCTCCATTATCATAAGTTGGCTCAGAATCCTTGAGTAATGACCCAATTTTTGAGAACAAGCCCCCTTTGGTTTCTGTGTGCATGCCAAATTTTTCTTGGTTATGAACCTGATCCCAGTACTTTGAGCGTAAGTAGTGATTATGGTAGGTAATATTACCTTGATCACATGAAAAGTGATGCAATAGCGCGCAGCCATCAAAAAATGCGTATGCCTGACTATTATTGTGTTCAAAGAGAGCGGGGCCTGTGCGAAGGAGTTCGCCTTGTAGCCATGCTGGAATTTTTCCGGTTATGCGAAGTTTTTGAGGGGCGCTTGTTTCTTCCTTTAATGAGGTAAAGGCGAGATGGATCGAGCTGGATTCGGCATGAGTAGCATCAACGGTTGTTTTTTGATGATTTTTCTTTTTGTGAAATCGCAATGATTTGGTTCGGCGCTTCTTTTTGCTCTTGATAGTATCGATTGATTGTTGTGAGGTTTTTGGATGTGATTCAGGAGTGTAGTTGTCGGTAACAGGTTGGCTTAAAGGAGATGAGTAATGAGTTGTACCTGGAGCGGGCATCTTAAGATAATAGGAACCCACACCACCGATTCCTGTAAAAAGTAGTGCGATAAAAGCTATCTGAATAGGGTTCAGTTTGAACATGGTATAACACTCCAAATTAATAATCCAAACCATATAAATCACTACTTTAATATAGTATAAAAATTACTATGTGGCAATTGGGTGCAAATCAGGGATATCCTGATGTGGAATTTTTGTAGACTATTTTAGCCGACCAATAAAGGGAATGTGCTATCTATTTGATTGCTTGATAGGATCGTATAGGTGATATAAGACAGTTGCCCCGTTAGATTATGCCTACTCAATGCGTCTTCGCTTGCTTGGTCGTTCAGCACCAGATTTTTTTTGTTGCTCGGGTTCTTTGGATGACGCTATAGGCTCTGTGGTTTGTGATGTTGTTTTACTCCCTAATAATTCCTTGAGTTTGATTATTAAGGATTCATTAAATTCAACAAAATCTTGCTTGGTATAGGGGCTTAATAGTTCATTTGAATTTTGTTCGGTAAGTCCTACATCGCGAAGAAAATCCACAGCAACGAATTGAGGAATGGTAAAGTCTTGGCTAGTAATTTGGTCACCTGATTTTAGTAATTCAAGAAATTGGTCTAGAGAAATTCCTCGGTTGCTCCAATAACGCCATGATTCTGCCAAGGTACGTGGTGGTTTACTTAGAAGTAAAATCGGTGTTTTTTTACTTTTTTCGTTAAGTGTAAATGTTGTTGGATTGAGGCCGTATTCTAGGAACGTTGGTGCAGTTGATATTGATATTTCCGGAGTTTCGGTAGTTTTTTGTTTTTGTCCTAGCTTTTCTAATCCATTCGTTAGTATCTCGTTAAGCTTATCAAGTGAATGAGCAGTAAAGAATTTTGGTTCACGACTATCGGAGGTTGGGATATCGTAAAATTCCCTTTGAAGTACACCTATAGGAGCAGTTCTTCTTTGATATTCTCGTTGTTCTTGCTGCAGAGCTTGGATGATTTTGTTGTTTAAAGTCCATATGCCTAGTGAATTACCTGCTGCAATTATGGATCCAATATCGCCGCCTATGATGAATGGATTGATAAAATCTTCTCTTTTTGCTTTGTCCGGATAGGCCTGAGTAATATGTCTGTTGTTGGTAAGAAAATTGCGTAATTCTGCAATAGTTTGGATAATAGGTTCATGCACGATAGGTCTATCATCGATGCCAATGATTTCAAGATTTAAAAGATGGGCTGGTACAAAGATTAGCGATTGGATGGGATTGTTGCTAAGATCCAAAAACTTAAGTGATAGCAGCCATTCAAGGTCGAATGGTGCGATAGTAATTTGATTGTTGCTGAGATCAACGGTTTTCAATTTTGGTGCATATGGTAGATAAGGTGGTGTAATGAGTTGGTTATTATGAAGGTCTAAGCTGGTGAGATTTGAAAATCCAGTAAGATCAGGGGGCAACCTAAGGCCATTACCGTCAAGTCTCAGTGACTCTATTGCACTTTTTGCTTCATCGGTGATTGTGTCGAGTATGTGTTGTACTATTGAGGAGCGATCACTACTATATTCTTGCGATGCAGCGGTATCGGAGAATTCGATTTGTAGATGAGCTGGCGGGTCCTGATTTAAGGGAGTGACTATATCGGCATAAGTCTTTTGTAGTTGTTGCGAGTCGTTCCTAAAGGGAAAAGAGGACAAGTAATCTTCAAACAGAGAGGGAATTTTTATTATCCCTTTCTGATAATTCTTTTCGCCATAAAGAGCAAGAGGGATAAACAGCAGCGTAATGATAAATATTTTTTTGAATTGCTCTGTCATTGATCACTCCTCTTTGGCTTGCATGCATAAAATATCTATTCCATACGTCTTCGCTTGGTTGGTTGTTCGATATCCGGTTCTTGTTGCTCGGGTTCTATTGGTGATGCTGTCGGTTCTATGATTTGTACCATTCCTTTATCAGCTAACAATTTCTGGAGTTGATCTATTAAGGGCTCACTGAATTCAACAAAACCTTGTTTGGTATGGGGATCTAAGAGTTGGTTTGATTCTTGTTCATTGAGTCTTATATCGCGTAGAAAGTCTACGGCAACAGATCGAGGAATGGTAAAATTTTGGCTTGTCATTGTATCGCCAGATTTTAGCAGTTCAAGAAATTGGTTGAGAGTTATTCCTTGAGCATTCCAATGGTGCCATGACTCTATTAATGTTCGTGGTGGCTTATTGAAAAGAAGGATTGGTGTTCTTTCATCAATTTTATTAAGTTTGATGGTTTCCGGATTGAGTCCGTGCTGTTCAAGCGTAGTAGCTATTAATGTTTCCGGGGCTCCTCCGCGTTCAAGCCTTTGCCTTAATTCTTGTAAATCGCGCTTTAATTTTTGCTGAAGCCGATCAAATGAGTAGGAAGTCAAGAATTTTGGTTCTTGATTATGAGAGGTTGCTATATCAAGAAATATTCTTTCGGTAGCAGCTGGCAAAGAGCGCCGTGCTTGTTGTTCTTCTTGGGTTTCTTGCAGCATCTGATTGATTTGTTCTAGTACACTTGATCCGCCAATAGGGTGACCTGCTGCCAGTAAATCGCCGGCGTCGCCTTCTATAAATGAATTGATAAATTGGTTTCTGGTGATAGCTTCCGGATAAGCCGCAATAATTGTGGAATTGTTGGCGAGAAAATTACGCAGCTGATTAATGTTTTGAATGGTTTGTTCATAAATAATGTGATCAGGATCAACGCCGGAAATCTGAATATTTTGCAGATAGAATGGTACAAATATGGTTGCTTGTAATGGATTATTTTCGAGATTTAGTACTTCAAGATTTAGTAAGTTGTTAAGTTGTGGTGGCTGAGATATTTGATTATTACTAAGATCAAGTGCAGTCAGATTAGAAAGCCCTGTCAGACTTGGAGAAGTTTCTAACTTATTATTGCTAAGATCAAGTAGGGTAAGATTCGGAAATCCAGTAAGACTTGGTGGTTGTTTAAGATTGCTTTCAGAGAGACCCAACACCGTTATTGTATTTTTTGCTTCATTGGTCATGGCATTGAGCAAGAGATCTAATATAATCGCTCTTCTATTGTCTTCCGGGGATGTGGTGCTATTGAATTGAATTTTAATTCGTTTAGGAAGATTAATATTTATTCCGTGCGCCAATAGTGCGTTAGCAAAATTCTGTGCTTCCTGCATACGGTTATTTGTGATCAGCGAGTGAAATTCATTTTCCAAATGTGGTGACACAAATAGTATGGATTCAATTAATGAATTTTCTGATAAATCATCATTGCCGCTTAATTCTATGATGCTGAGATTTTCTAAGCCGTCTACGTTGGGAAATTCGCCAAGATCGTTATTACTCAGATCTAAGAGGGTGAGCTGTTTATTTTTGGTCAGATCTGGAGCTGTAATGAGTTTATTATCGTGAGCAATGAGAATTTGTAGATTGGTAAATGCTTCAAGATTTGGTAGATCAACTAATTCATTTCCTGCGAGATAAAGGGCAGTAATGCTCTTCTTTGCATCATCAGTGAGGAAAAAGAACAAGTTATTTACTATGCGGCCTTGAATATCGGATGGAATATTTGGATCAATTTTAATAGATAAACTTCTAGGCCTCTGTTTATTAATAGGTGCGACAAAAAAATTTATGAATTGGCTGTTTCTTGCAGGGTTTAGTGCTTCAGCCAATGCATCTTGCATGGTTGGTTTTATAAAAAGCGTGTGCTCTGGGCGTCCGGAATTTTTCCAAGTTTGATTATTAAAAAAACTGACGAAAGGAATATGATGAAGCTCAATAGGTATGTTTGTTGGTTGCAATTGATTATTGCTAAGATCCAAAATAAAGAGATTGTTTAATCCAAGTATAGAGTGGGTGGGTAAATATTGTAGTTGATTATTAGGTAAAAATAATTGACGAATTTTCTGTTTGGCTTCAGGGGTGATCCCATTCAAAATAGCGCCTATTATGTTGGACTTCTGGTGTTCGTCGAGTATGGTTTGATTATTTACAAAGATTGCTAGATTTTGAGGCAGACTTCTATTGATAGCTTGTATGTTAGGAGTGATATCTTCTGTTCCTCGAATCATAATCCTTGCTTCCTGGCCATTGATGAAAAGAGGCGTGAGCAAGGTGATGATTTTGGTTAGTTTTTTTAAGATACTTTTCATAATATGTTCCTAAATTCCCCTATAATTTTTAAAAGATTGCTATGGAGATGTACATGACAGCTCTGGTTTAATCTTATTTACTATATTGGCAATTTGTCAATAAATCAATTTATTAAAGGGCCAACTTTTCATGTCATGTTGCAAAATGAGTATTTTGTGTTTTGAGCTTAGTTGGAAAGAGATGAGTTTTATATGCGAAGATATTTGTATTGTAAAATCTGGAGGAGGGAGTGGGATTCGAACCCACGATTCCGCTCTCACGGAATAACGGTTTTCAAGACCGCCGCATTCGACCGCTCTGCCATCCCTCCGCAAAGATGCTATTCGATTGCAAAATTGGTGTGCCCGAAAGGAGTTGAACCTTTAACCTTCAGATCCGTAGTCTGATGCTCTATCCAATTGAGCTACGGGCACATAACATTTGTTTCTCTACCAGAAAACTGTGAATAACTGGTGGAGAGAGAGGGATTCGAACCCTCGTGTCCAGTTTCCCAGACTCTTGCTTAGCAGGCAAGCGCTTTAGTCCACTCAGCCATCTCTCCAGTTAGAGATTAAAAGATCTATGCCTACAGGATACGGATTTTGCTATTTTATGCAAGAGAAACAGATATATTTTTTGTCGCATTTTCACTATAAACTTGGTTATAGTTGGAAGCACTAACTACTATCGATTGGACGATGTACTATGTTATTGATTGTTGAGATTAAAGTGGTGCCACAATCTGGAAAAAATGAATGGGTGCTTGATAAATCAGGTAAATTAAAATGTTATCTTAAAAGCCCGCCAGAACGAGGACTTGCTAATAAAGAACTTGTTAAAATTCTTGCTCAAAAACTTGGAGTGGTGCAAAGTGCAGTAGAATTGATTTCTGGGCATACGAGTAGAAATAAACGTGTAAAAATTGAAGGTGTTGCTTCACTCGAGCACTTGATAGCACTCTTGGGTATTGAGAGACAGCAGAATATTTTCTGATGTGCACATGAGGTATGCATGCCCTACTACAAATGGTGTGGTGTTGATATGAATGCACAGATCCTTTCTGGGGTATCATTTGCGCGCTCATATAACGAACTTGGGCCTATGTTATTTGGCCGTGATATCTCATTGATTTCTGGCAAACAGATCAGTGCTTGGCGGTATCGTAAAACGTATTCGTTAACATCTATCATTACGATGTTTAGACAACTTGCGTCGTTGGTTCAATCTGGTCTCCAGTTGCCTTATGCATTACGTACGCTCGTAAAACGGCTTTCCCGAAGTCATCTTCAGGAGGTAGTGTATGCGATTTCTGCTGATATAGATGAAGGTTTTTCACTTTCACAATCTCTGGAGCAGTATACTTGGTTTTTTAGTCCTATCATGATAAACATGGTGCGTGTTGCAGAACAAACAGGAAATATCGGTGTAGGGTTGGATGCGTTGAGCAATTATCTTGAATCAATGCAACATTTTCGTCGTCGTATGATCAACGTACTTTTGTTACCTGCGATTACGTTATGTTTTTTCCTATTCATCGCCGGATGTTTGTTGTTTTTTGTAGTGCCATACTTTCAGGATATTTTTGCACAGTTTGGCCAGCCAGTTTCTGTGTCGACGCGCTTTCTGTTAACCGCGAGTTCATTGCTGAAAGGTTATCATATGCTAATTATAGTTAGCATAGTAATCATAGCTTTACTTGCGCAAAAGATTACGAAAAAATTCTTTTCTACAGATTATGGCGCTTACGTTCTATTACATATGCCATTTGTGGGATTATTGGTGCGCGATAGCGCTATTATGCACACTTTTCATGCGGTTGGCGTATTGGTTTCGAGTGGCATGCCACTTATTATTGCTTTGCGTGTGACGTTGTGTTTACTAGAAAATCAGAAACTTCAATCAAATATGGTTGCCGTGATTCAGGCGATAGATGCCGGATATACCTTTCATGATGCACTTGTGGGTCATGGTGGGTATTTTGCGCAAGAGGATGTTTTGGCTTTGGTAAGCATTGCAGAAGAATCCGGAGAACTTAGTGAAACATCGCGAGCAATTGCTCGGTTATATGAAGAAAACGTAAATCGTATCTTGCAGAAAATTACACTTCTTGTGCAACCGATTTTGGTGATCCTATTAGGTGCGTTGATTACCGGAATGATTATTGCAATTTATGTGCCACTTTTTACCATGGCCCATCACCTTTAAAGTGTACAGTGTTACATAACTGTTGGAAGCAGGTCTTGTAGAGATGGTTCGTAGGCTATCGAATGTTGCTTTCCTTTATTGATTTCCAGATAATACATGTGATAATATAAATTCAAGTTGAAAATTATTATTGCATATACATGAGGTTGCTATGAAAAAAATGCTTCTTTATTCGATGTTTGGGTTCATGGGCGTGTTTGGGATACCCATGTCAATAATATCTCAGAGTACGGTTACGCTTATCCTTCCGAATAGTCAAACATTAACTGTCTCAAGAGAAGATGCATCGCACTGGATCACTCTTAAAGATATGCTCGAGGATGCAGATCCAGAGGAGGCGGTACAAGTGCCTTATCTTGGTCCACAGGCATCCTTGCAGGATATGAGTGATCTTTTCGCGTTGGCGCCTATGCCTTTGAATGCAAAGCAACAGTGGCTCTTACAGGTTCCTGTAGGACGCTTAATAGACTTATTTTATGTGACCAATTATTTGAATAATGAGGATGTGCTTAGCGCTATCGGAGAAATGATTGCTGATCGAGCAATGCTTCCAGGTGGTGCTCGAGAAATTTTGAGTCAATTACAAAGGTTTTCATCATTAAATCCACAGTCTCGTTTACTGCCCATGAAGGTGTTAGCTCAGCGAGTAGTGCCGCAGACTGCAGGTCTACTTGTCTCACGGGTTGCCCATAGAGTGCAGAGTGCTGTTAAAGCTACTTCACTAGCGCCATTTGGCGATAGTGATCTGGCTATTGGCACTAAAGATGGGTTTATTCGAATTCTGCGTGGTGATTCTTTGCACTATCTTAATGATCTTATTGGACATGGCGGGTCTGTTAATGTAGTGGCAGCATTACCAGGTGGTCTTGGATTGATTTCCGGATCAGCAGATCAAATTATGCGTGAGTGGCTTCAGGAAGCGGAAAATTGGGTTTCTAGAACAATTACTGAAAGAATTGTTCTTAAGTCGTTAACAATTCTTCCTGATGGTACGGTTTTATCAGGTGATAATCAGGGAAGAATAAAGGTCTGGAATAAGGTGGCAGGAGATTGGCATTTAACGGCTGGTTTTGATGGACATGATAGATGGGTTGATAAACTTGTGGGAGTTTCAGATACGAGCTTTTTTTCGGGTACTTTGAGTGAAATTAAATTATGGAATAAAGGGGAAAGAGGTTGGGATTCAGAGCTCATAGCAACCGGCGCTCAGGCCGGTGGGCAGTTTTCTGCATTGGCTGCATGGACTGATAAAAAACTTGTGTTTGGCTTGAGTGGTGGTGCTATATATCTATGGCAAAAAGATGACAATGGTGTGTCATCAACCGAGCTTGTTTTCCAAAATCCAGCAAATTTACCTAACCCTGTTAAATCGTTAGTTTGTTTGCCAAATAATGTGATTGCCGCTGGATTTGGCGATGGCACCATAGGAGTATTTAAAAAAATTGAGAGTGTCTGGCAGCAGATTACACTTATCGGGCATACTTCTGCCGTTAATAATTTAGTTGCAATGCCTGACGGAACATTGGTGTCGAGTGCCTTTGATGGAGCCATGTATTCCTGGGTAAATCCCTACGATCTGATAGCTTCAGAAGAAGATCAGTTGCTTCTTCTTATAGCTTATTTGTCGCGGCAGCTACAGCAACCGCTTACTTTGCTGGTATATCATAGACTTGGAATTACTGCTTTGCGTCGTGAAACTAGCGAGGTGCTGAAAAATGCATTATCAAAGGCTGGTTGGCTAAGGTCGCCTCTTCATCCGGAACGTATTTGGCGATGGATTTCAACCAGATAGTGTGAAGTGTTACAAGTTTCATGCTATCCATGTTCTAGATAGGATTAAAGCATTTTTACAAATTTAGCATCAATCTTTTTGGAGCCACCTTTGAACGCAATAGTAAGATAGGTGGTTCCATCTTTTGGTTCAATGCTCTGTATGATTCCTGTGCCAAATGTTGCGTGTATAACCGGTTGATTGCGTTTCCAGGTGGGCGCAGCTTTGGCAGAAATTGACATGGTTTTGGTGTGTTCAATAGATTGTTTTTGGTTTGATGCACCACTAAAAGTTAAAACGTTAAAATTTGATGTTGATGGGATACCAGTCCATTGAGCATAATAACGTTGCGCATCCATGGTTGACCATGAGGATGCGTCGTGATGTTGTGCCAGTTGAGTAGGAATTTCGTCAAGAAAGCGCGAAGAGTTTTGTGCGCTCATTTGGCCATAGGTGTATCGGTAACGGCAGGCACTAAGTAAAAGACGTTCTTTGGCTCGCGTGATACCTACGTAAAGCAGGCGACGTTCTTCTTCAAGACTTTCTGTATCATGTAATGAGCGAGAACTTGGAAGTAAACCCTCTTCTAATCCTGCGATTACAACATTATCAAATTCTAATCCTTTAGCCGCATGCAGCGTCATAAGAACTGCTGAAACCTTCTGCTCAGTAGTTTGCCTTGAAAGTTTTTCTTGCATAAGAGAAACTTCATCCAAAAAATGAGTGATCGTGATAATGCCTTGTTCTTCTAGATAACGCACTGCATGGAGTAGTTCTTTGATGTTATCCATTCGAGTTTCTGCTTCTTGTGACTCATGCGCATTTTTTAAATATGTCATGTAAGCGGTCATAGAAAGAATACGCTCTAAAGCAGCGCTTGGACGATCAGTAGGAGATATGGTTTCAAATAATGTAGTGAATGTAATCAATGCGGCTTTTTTTGTGCGTGGTAGGTGATCTTGTGTAATAAGGAGGTTTGCTATCTGCTTAAAATCGTATAACGGTTCTGTGTGCCATTGTTCGTAAAACATTTCTTCAAATTTTTCACCAAGCCCACGTTGCGGACAGTTAATTACACGGCTGAATGAAGTGCGATCGAAAGGATTTGCTGCTAAACGTAAATAAGCGAGTAAATCTTTTATTTCTTTGCGTTCATAGAACATGATACCGCCGATAATGGTGTAAGGTATAGAATGCTTGATGAGTGCTTCTTCAATAGCACGTGATTGATGATGAGCGCGATACAGAATGGCTACAGGATGATTTTTTTGAGGAGCCGTTTTCAAAAATTGGGCGATCATTTCGCCTTCCTGGTATTCAGAGAGGCAGGAAATGGCACGGATGCGATCATTGCCGATACGATCAGACCATAAGTTTTTAGGATTACGATTAGTATTGTGCTGAATTATACCATTGGCGCAGTGTAATATTGGTTGCACTGAACGATAATTCTGTTCGATTTTGATGGTTATTGTCTGAGGGAAATCTTTTTTAAAATCAACGATATTTGCCACCGTGGCGCCACGCCATGAGTAAATTGATTGATCTTCATCACCAACTACACATAAAGAGTCGGCAACTAAGGAGTTTTGATCACGTACCAATTCTTTAAGTAATGCGTGTTGCACGACATTGGTGTCTTGGTATTCATCTACCAAAATGTGCCTAATATTCGCTTGCAATTGTTGTTTAAACGTAGTGTTTGTTTTGAGTAATTTGACGGTATAAAGCAGAAGATCGTCGAAATCAAGACAATGGCTTGCTTGCTTTTCACGCTCGTATGCATGATAGGCGTCTTTAATAAAAGGAGAGCTCCAGGTAAGTGTGTGTAAGTGCTCTTCGGGGTCAACAGCATTATTTTTTAGTTGAGAAATTTGATACGACAATTTTTTTGCGGTTGTGCGTTTACTTAGATTGTTTCGTTGGATAATAGCATTTAAAAGTTTCTGCTGATCATCTTCATCAAGAATAGATAAAAATGGTGTTGGTAATAAATGAGCGTTTTGCTTAAGAAGACGCAAGCAATAAGAATGAAAAGTACCAACGAATGGTAATTCAGTGTGGTGACCAACAAAAAATTTGATACGTTCGCGCATTTCTTGCGCTGCTTTATTCGTGAAGGTAAGTGCAAGAATAGATTTTGGTGCAACATGTTCATGAGCAATGAGATGTGCAATGCGCGTGGTAATGACACGCGTCTTGCCAGATCCAGCACCAGCAACTACGAGCAAAATACCAGTTTTAGTAAGTACCGCTTGCTGTTGTGTGGTATTAAGTTCTTGTTGAATAAAATTGGCAAGAGAAGATGGCAATGTGTTGCTCATGAAAGTTCCTGTTTTTTATGACCAGATGCGTTAAAAATTATGGTTTAAGTGTAGCAGAATTTGTGTGTGTGCCTAGGCGGATGAGACGATGTACGACTGAGCATAACTTTTTTGAGCATGCTACGCAGTACATCAAATAGCGAACTATACGCACATGCTACTAGACAGTGTGCAATGCATTTAAAGATGAGTGTTTCTAAAGTCACTTTTAAACAAAGGCTTAGTAGTTGATGATGTTTATAAAGTGTAACAAATGTTTTTGGCAGATAGCCGCTCAAGGTGGAGTGGAGCCAGTTAGTTTGTGGGGAACTGGACAAGTAGATAGTTCTGGCATGCCAAGCAATAGTTGCACTTGCGTACAGCAATGCACAGAGAGAAATAATACGGTGCATCTTCTCTCGACCCAATAGCATTGGCTGTTGGGTGGGCTTAGGCGGTATTGATGATTGGTTGTGTGCGTTGATAAGGTGCGTGGTAAAACACGTTTGGATAAAGTGATGAGAGAATGTTGGTTTTACCGGGTGGCCGGCGTGCAATTGAAATGACGTAGTAATAACGAGTATTTCCAGCAGGCATCTAGTATGCGATGCGATAGCGCGCGGCATCGGTATCATAATGCATCCAAGTAAGAAGCGTTTCCTTAAGAAAGTTTAACTTGTCTTTCATCTGCATTGCTTGAGCATATGATGTGTTGGTTGGAAATAGGAATGTTAGATGGATGCGTCCTAGCCACTGGTGCATCCGACAGAAGCGGTTGAGGCGTGCGGTCTCGCATTCGATATCTTTCAGAAATAATATGATCGGTGAAAGAAAGCCGTAATGATTATCGTTAGTTTCATAGTGATGTTGTATGGCGAGATAGAGGTTTTGTGCAAGTTCATCAATCGATAGTTGTGCCACCTCTTCGGGCGAATTCCACGCTCCCCAGTGAGCCCAGTGTAGATTACGTACTTTATGATCCTGATAGCGTAGGGTAGATAGTAGGGTAAGATAGCTTGTCACCAACGTGCAAAGAATCATAGTTTTTTGGTGATTCCAGCAAAAATTAAGGGCTTGGTTGACGAAATTTTTGGATGCTTGTTTTACGGTTTCTTGTATAAGCCCTGGTGTGATTGATGAAGAGATCGTGTTATTAAGTTGTGCCTGTTGAGTATTACTGTTTTGGACATTGATGTGTATATCAGGTGATTGAGAATCTTTTATCGTTGTATCTGGTGTGGTGATAGCTTCTGATGGCGCGTTAGGAGCGTCAATATTGATGGGTGCTATAGGTGGATTAATGATCACCGAAATAGGATCTTGGGAAAAAGTTGAATCTGCTAATGGTACTGCCATGGCCTCTGTGGTATCTCCAGTACCATTAAGTGTGGAGGATTGTTTATTGTTGGTAACTATCGTAACGAAAATACGTTTGCAGAATAGAGGTGAGCTGCCGAGTAGTGTGATTGCGGTTATACAGAAGTATATTGAACCGATTAATGTTGTTTTCATGCTTGTTTCCCGGTATCAGTTGCTGCTTCGTTGATATGTTCATATTGCTTTAGAAGTTTCTCTTTGAGCAAGTAATAGTTGTACTCAATGGTCTCTTCCATACAATTATGTTTATAAGGGCGCATAAAGCAATCAAAGAGTTCCCAATAGTAATTGGGAAGATTTGGAGCATTTTCGAGAACGGCATATTGCTCTTTAAGTGTTGCAGGAAGATATTGTTTTTCTGTTGTTGTGAGTTTACTACGATGGGCGTGCCATTCCTGTTCGCTGTGAAAGCGATTAAGCAACGAGCGATATCCATTCCTGTTGATACTCATGAGATAGAGATAGCGAGCTCTATAATGCATGCCAAAAAATTCTTTTTTAAAATCATCATCCCGTAGATAGAACAAACATTCTTTAAGTTGTGCCCCAGCGAGATTCTGACACAAGGTACACTGCTTTTCTGGATTTTGCACAGTCATGCTTTGTTGCCCTGCTGCGATTACGGTTATGAAAATATCCTCTGATTCATTTTGATTAGATGTATTCGTAGGCTGGGACTTTATTTCATTCGTATAGATGGGCGCACATAGTATTATCTGATATAAAATTATTTGATACCAAAATCGTTTCATCTCTCTCCCTCGGCACTCATGGTTTTCTATGGTATTGAGTGTGATGGAAAAGGGATTTGAGTTGCTAGATTTTTTTGTGGCATGTGTTGTGGTCAGTCTTGTGTTATGCGTATTGCGCTTATTTATCGGTGAGACAAAAAAGAGTTAATGAGTGGAGATTGTGGTAAATTATTGATTCCGTCACAGTATTCGACGATGCTCCCGGTTTCTATGTAGTACACGCGATCAAATATTTTATACACAAAATTCATATCCTGACTTGAAAGGCCTATGGTTAAACCTTGTGCTGTTAAATTACGTAAAATACCAGCAAGTATGTCTGCATTTAATGGATCAAGAGACGCGGTTGGTTCGTCAAGAAGAAGTACTTTGGGGCTGAGGCAAAGTGCTCGCGCAATTGCTACGCGTTGTTGTTGCCCTCCTGAAATTGAAGACGGATACTTATCCGCAAGGTGGTCGATGCCGAGTTCGCGCAATATGCTATAAGCTCGTTCGTGAGCGGTCTTGTAGCTCATGGCGTGGTGCATGAGCGGATCGATACAGTTTTGCAGTACAGAGAGGTGGGGAAACAAATTAAAATCTTGGAACACAAAGCCAATTTCTTCTGAGCGCTGTCGAGGTGATAGCGAGAGCAGGCTTTTGTTGTTGATCATAATGGTGCCTCGTGCAATTGGCATAAGCCCCACGAGAGCTTTAAGAAGTGTTGTTTTTCCAGCACCACTTTTGCCAATAAAAGCTGTTATTCTTCCCGGTATCAATGTGCAAGATAGTTCTTGTAAAAGAGTTTGCTCTGATGCTTCTACAACTAATTTATCGACGATAACCATGAGTACGCTTTTCTAAATAAATGGTGATACTTTGTAATATCGCTGAAAAGATGAGGTATATACCTGCGATGGTAAGATATATCGGAATGGGATTAAGTTCGCGCGATATAATGTTCATGCCCGATCGTGTTAATTCAGTTATTCCAATAGTAGCGAGTAGTGAAGTGCTTTTGAGCAGCTGTTCAAGTTCTCCCAGAAGCGATGGCAATACATTGACAACTGTTTGTGGGAGTATGATGCGAGCAAGGGTAGCTCGTAATGAGTATCCAAGGACAAAACTTGCGTCCCATTGCCCTCGCGGTACTGTGTTGATTCCTGCGCGAATAATTTCAGTGACATAGCCACTTGAACAGAATGCTAAGGCCAATACAGCGGTAATAAAACCAGGAATATTAATCCCAAGCATCGATGGGATCACGAAATAAGCAATTAAAATTTGTACATATGCAGGAATTCCTTTTGCAACGAAAGTGTATACTCTTACCATCACAGAAAGATTCTTGTATGCAAGATATCGACAGCTTATGATGCCCATGATGGTGCCGATCATAATGCTTGAAAATCCTGCGATAAGCCAGACGACGCACGTGACAAAAGCTCCTTTTGCAAGAAATGGAGTGTAGAGCAAAAGATCCATTAAGAAATTCCCCATGTTTTTTCAAATTGTTGTATTATGCCACGCGATTTAAGGTGTTTCACTGCATCTTGTATTTGTTCGATGAGTGTAGAGTTTGTTTTTTTGATGGCGATGCCTACACCGTGTACTTGATCTTCTGCAGCGAGTGGAATATCAATTGTTTTGATTTCTGGGTATCGTGTTTTAAATTTCTTTGCTATAGCAGGTTCTACCAGCGCTGCATCGGATTTGCCATACTGTATGTTCAGAAGAGTGTCGTCTATTTTGTCTGTTGGAAGCTGGTTAATAGTAGGATATTTGATAAGTACGCCTTCTTGTGATGACCCCGGTTCCACGGCGATGGTCTTCCCCTTCATATCATTAAGATTATTGATGTTTGCGGGAATGTGCTTCCAAAAAAGTAGCGGATAAGAAGTGTCACTCTCTCCCTGGTAGTGAATCATAGCAACTTTTTTCAGGCGATCTTGGGTGATTGAAAGACCCCAAATAATTGCATCAATGCTCCCTTGATCAAGTGCAATGAATAATGCGGTCATGGAGCCAAGATCTTTAATTTCGAGTTTTTTGCCTAATTGGTTGGCGAGAGCTTTTGCTACATCAATGTCAAAGCCTTCGTATTCGCCGTATTGGTTCATGCTGACAAATGGTGCATAGCCTGCGGCGGTGCCGATAACAAGACGATCGGCGCGATCAACTTCTGTTGTTGGTTTAAACAGAAGATAGAGGCTTGCGATAATGATTAAAGTAAGACTGCTTGTGATGAATAACGGATATTTCATAATGATCCCTAATCCTATGTTTATGATTTTCGATGCATTTTTTGCAGAACAAGTTGATAACCACGATGAGGTTCAGTCCTGAGAAAGCGAGCTATTCTACCGATGGTTGCAACACTTGCTCCAGTAAGTTGATTGATTTCTCGGTATGATAATTCTTCTTGATCAAGTAAGCGACATACGCGCCATCGTTCTGCAAGGGCCTTAATTTCCTGAGGTGTGCAAAGATCTTTTAAAAAACGCTCAATTTCATCAGTGTTTTCCAGTGACAGCAGTGCTGTAAATAGATCGCGTACAGCCGCATCATTTGTGTTAAGTTGGGAGTGTCTTTTATTCATAGTTTCCCCTAATTTATTGCACTATTGTACTAGTATGATAGCACAGTAGTGCAACTGGGGTCAAGTGCCCTGGTTTGGCTTATCGTTGAGAAATTTTAGTAATCTTTATATGATTTTTCTTCTACCAGATTTGATCCTGAAAGGTCATTGATTTGGCGTTTGGTGCGGCATCGCAGGTCATTGGTGAAATATACTGATCGAGCGAGCTGAATAAATTCTTCATCGAATCTTTTTGACGCCTCTTTTGCGCGTATAGCATCTTCAATATACCAAAGCTTCCGATTAATCTTTTTCAACTGTGCGTTAAGCTCAAGTAATTCTGGTGTCCATGATACATGCATTCCACGAGTTTTTTGAAGAATATAAAGTTCCTGCGATATGTTATCGAGTTTTTGAGGATCGCGGATGGTTTCTTGTTTTATTTCAAGAATAGTTATCTTGTCGATAAGCTCTCCAACCGATATGTCAGCAGTTATAGTATTGGTTTTGTTAGTGGCTTTATTTAAGTGATTAACAAGTGCTCGCGAAACATTATCCATGACACATTCCCAGTTTTGGGGCGTTTCTTGCCTGAACAGATGCATGGTTGGGTACCAGGGCGTACTATCGGTATTTTGCATCCAGCGCCAATCGGCGACATAGGGAAGAAGTACCCAAACGGGAGCTCCCAGGGCTCCTGCAAGGTGGGCTACTGAGGTATCCACTGTAATGATGAGGTCAAGAGCCGGAATTATGGCGGCAGTATCCATAAAGCGTCCATGCGTTTTATCAAAGTCATCGCCAAATTCGTGTACAACCATATCTTGAGGTATATGCTGCAACTGTTCAGTGCCATTAATACGTTGCAAGCTATAAAGGCTTACTCCCGGTATGCGTGAAAGTTGGTAAAAAAGAGAAAGAGGTACGGCTTTTTTAGAAAGTGGGGAATGAAAAGAATCGAAGTATGGTGATGGGTCCCAACAAATTCCAATTTTAAAAGTGTTATCATGTGCTAATTTCTTCTGCCATTCTTGCATAAGCTGCTGATCTGGTTCAAGATAAGGGATAATGTTCGGAATGGTTTTTCGTGTTGTCTTGAAAGCATGGGCCAAACTCATGATGGGTAACTGGACATCAAATCTAGGTAATGGCTTCCCTACTGAAATTACTGAATCGATGTAACTGCAGCGGGAAAGGAGATCAACAAGGGGAGCTGGTACCTCTACGAGCACGCGAGCGCCCGCATTTTTAAGCAATTGTGCATAGCGTATGAATTGTATGGTGTCGCCATGGCCATATTCAGCGCGCAGGAGCACCACTTTTTGTTCGAGTGATGTTTCTCTATCCCAGAGTTGTTGCGCAAAATTACGAGTATCGGCATCCCGTTTCCAGCGCCATTCAAATTCTGCAAATCCTTGTTCAAAATCTCCTAAAGCCAAAAGGCTCTCTGCAAGTCCGTAGTGTAAGTGCGCGTTATTGGGATCATTGAGTAGCAACGTGGCATAGTGCTCTTGTGCCTCTTCCATCCGGCCTAAATAGCGTGAGGTTAAAGCTGCATTGTAGAGAGCGCTGGTAAATTGGGGATATCGATGAATAAGATAATGGTAGTGTGTTAATGCTTCTTCTAAGCGATATAGAGCGAAGCATTCATTTGCTAAATAGAAATGTGCCGCGATATGTTCAGGGTCTATCTGCAAGATTTTTTCATAGCAATCGATTGCAGTGATACTATTGCCCGATTTTTTGCACTCTTGTGCTTCGTGATAAAGCGATTCAATAGATTGAATATGATTATTGCTATGTAGTGACGATGCTGCCAAAAATGTTAGATATAAGTGTTTTGCTAAACGCTTCATGTACTACTCTCCAAGATATAACTTTTTACTACTTTGATGGGCGTATGAGTGTGCGAGTATAGTACTACTAAAAAATACAAGAAGAACAAGGCCTGTGCTTTTGGTAGAAGCCATAATGATTGTTTCGTAGGAACTTTGAAAGATGGTTAATCTTTTCTTAGATAACCCCAAACTTCCCGAGAATGAAGTATTTTAACCTTATTTTTGAAATATCATTGACTAAATGAAATAAAAATCCACATAATATTGTTGGGAGGGTTATGTATTTTTATATTTTTCTCACAATATTAAAGGAGATGGTTCATGAAGAAAATAATATTACCAGCATTGACTGTTGTTTGTCTCGTGGCTCTTGTGCCACAGAGAAGTCTTGCTGTTGCAATAGGTGAGCCGCACCCAGATATCATGTCATCGCAGAATGGCTATTGCACTGTGGCAGATCTAGAAAATGAAAAATTGCAAGGCGGTATTGTCTATGGCCCTCGCCATTTCTGTGATATTCCTCGAAATACTATGGATTACTGGGTTAGTATATTGGATAAAAGTAAGCAAGAAATTCCTACTACTACCTATCAATTTCTTATGACTCCGGAGGATTTTTATAATCAAGTGGCGCACGTGTATTATCGTGATCGCTATCAAAAATTACTTGGAATGGATCCAAATTCAGAGGAAGGAAGAAAGTATAGAGCCGACATAGCTCGCTATCAGGCCTTGACTGATGATCTGGCCGGTGTATATCGTATTTACATAACGCCAAATCCGCATGATAACGCTCTCATAACTTCGGCGTTATTTAGTGTGCTACGTGATCATTATGCAAATATTCAAAAACCATTCTATAGCGATATAAATATTTTTGATGAATATGTACAACAAGGAGCGCCACAAAGAACTATCGCTATCACGTTGACGTCGAAACAAGATGCCCAACAAACATTAAATTTAATTTATAATACCCTGAAGGATTATGCGGGCCGTAATATTGGCAAAGTGCCTTTCAGAGCTTCTGCTACTAATTTGATTAGTTGGGGGCAGGGAAGTGAGCTCTTTAAAGGCGATCATCTTAGGGGTTTATATGATGCTGAACGTGTGTATTATCGTCCCGGTGTGGTAGGACTTCCTAATGCAGGTTATCGCTTAAATAATCCTGCAGTGCAAAAATAACAAGGACGTTTTGTTTTAGAGATTTATCCACAAATAGAATAGGCTTTTGCTCAGAAAATTATAAGTATTCATTCTGAGCAAAAGCTTATTTTTTAATAATCCTTATTTTTGATATTACGATGCTGCTTTAGCTGTTGCAAGTAGCCATCCTTCAATAAATCCCATGATATCTCCATCGAGCACTAAATCTGGTTGAGGAGATTCAATGTCAGTACGATGATCTTTCACCATTTTATATGGATGCAATACATACGATCTAATCTGAGATCCCCACTCAATCTTTTTGCGCTCGATACTTGCTAGTTTTGCCTCTTCTTCTTCGCGTTGTTTCTGAACGAGCTTTGCTTTGAGCATTTTCATGGCTGTTTCGCGGTTTTGTATTTGAGATCGTTCACTTTGGCATTGTACCACGATGTTGGTTGGCAGGTGGGTAATGCGAACAGCGGAATCAGTTTTGTTCACATGTTGGCCGCCAGCGCCTCCAGCGCGATAGGTATCAATGCGTAAATCTTTGGGATCAATGGTGATCTCAATTTCTGGGGATTCTGGTATTGCCATTACCGCGGCAAAAGAGGTATGGCGACGCTTATTGGAGTCAAATGGAGAAATGCGCACAAGGCGGTGGATACCGATTTCTGCCTTCAAAAGACCATAAGCTTTTTTTCCTTTTATGAATAATGTGGCGGATTTTATACCGGCAGATTCTCCAGATTGATAGTCCAGCACATCAACACCAAGTCCATGTCGTTCGCAAAAACGGAGATACATGCGCAAGAGTATGCTAGCCCAATCTTGTGATTCAGTACCTCCTGCTCCAGAGTTGATACTCAAAAAACAGTTAGAATCGTCTTCAGCGTTGCCAAGAAGTAGGGAAACTTTAAATGAAATCGCAGCTTTTCTTAAAGCAAATATATCGGATCGAATTTTGCTTAATTCTTGTTCATCATCTTTAAAAAGCTCTATAAGTTCGTGTAAATCATGAAACGTCTGGTTGATGTAATAATACTGCTCACGTTGTTCTTTAAGGTGTTGAAGTGTTTTTAATATTTTTATTTGGTCGGGATCTTTCCAGAAATCTTCTTGGGTGGTGCGAGAGTGCAACTGGTTATAGGTCTCTTCGAGGTTGCTACTCTTCCAGAATGATTGGATAGTATTTATGTCAGGCTCTATAGATTTGATTAATTCCTGTAATTCATCGAATAGCACGTAAGCATCCCCGATATATAAGTGGTGGGTGATATATGGATCTCTATAGTATGACTATACCACATGATGATTGTAAGTGGGAGGTATGGTTGTTCCATGATATGAGACATGATACAACTAAGTATAGAGATAAAAGTGCGGTCATTAATTTATAGTGCTTGATGATGGAAGACTATGAGAGGAAAATTATTTATTGTGTCTGCGCCATCTGGGGCAGGAAAAACAACGTTAGTTAATGCGTTGCTGGAAAACTGGTCGGCGTCATGCCCCTTGGGAAGAGTCGTTACTTATACCACAAAAAGCCCGCGTAAAAATGAAATTCCGGGCAAAGATTACCATTTTGTGTCACAGGATAGATTTCAAAAACTCATAGCAATGGATTTTTTTTTAGAATGGAATTCTTTTTGTGGGAATTACTATGGTACCCCGCGTCATATACTTACTGAATGTGATCAAGGAAATTCATTGGTCTTGGTTATAGATAGAATTGGTACAAAAAGAGTAATTGCGACCGTACCAGATACCTATTCTATCGTGACTGTTTGGATTCAGGTGTCTTCACTAGAAGTATTACGTGAACGATTGTGTTTGCGTGGAACTGAGAATGATGCGCAAATTCAGAGTCGGTTAGAGCGAGCCTGTGCTGAACTGAACGATGAGCAACAAAATAAGCTTTATAGCTATCACATAATAAATGATGATTTTTCTCGAACCTTGAAGAATCTTCAAAATATTTTTCTAGAAGAATTAGCGATTCTCTAGAATACAAGGACCTTTGGTTCAGTGAGAGTGATATTATTTTCTCAATGTAATTATATCGATCCTATCGACTATTCCAGTAGTATTTGAATGAAATGTCGAACGCGAATAATTATTTTTTAAAAAAAAGTTTGACACACGCTCTAAGGCCTGTATAATTTTACTCGAATCTTAAGTAAAAGATCAGTTGAAAACAAGCGGAGCTAACGACAGGAAGCTGTTTAAAGCGAATTGAAATTTTGGTGATAATTGCAATCCGGCTTTTCGGAGGCAACAAAACAAGACGTTTTGAAAATAAAAAAATTTTAAAAAAAGCTTGTAAAAAGAAATAAAACGTTTACATTATTATCATCTTTGAAATACACGAGAAACGCGAATTAAAAATTCGCCTGCCAATTTTGCGATCAAAGCCTAAGCAAACAATTCAGTAATGGAGAGTTTGATCCTGGCTCAGAATAAACGCTGGCGGCGTGCCTAACACATGCAAGTCGAGCGAGAAAGTCCTTCGGGATGAGTATAGCGGCGGACGGGTGAGTAACGCGTGAGAAACCTGCCTTTCACAAAGGGATAGCCTCGGGAAACTGGGATTAATACCTTATGAAACTGAATTACCGCATGGTAGATCAGTCAAAGCGAATAAGCGGTGAAAGATGGTCTCGCGTCCTATTAGCTAGTTGGTGAGGTAA
>DJWM01000002.1 GCA_002441565.1 Candidatus Dependentiae bacterium UBA6230 | reverse complement strand
CCAAAGGTTGCTAAGCATGGGAACTTAGTTATTGGCGCAGCAATGTTACAAGCAAAAAATGCATGGCAATTGACATCACGTGGTGCTGGCCTTGCTTATAAGGGCCTGTTGTATGGAACAAAAACTCTTTATCATGGAGCGCGGTATGGAGCGGGCTTCGCCTATCAAAATGCGGCACAAGGAGCCACTTTTATTGGACAAAATGCTCTTCCTATAGGACTTGCAGTCGGAGGAACATATCTTACTTACCGCTTAGTAAAGGGCGGTATTCACATGGTAAGAGAGGCAAATGATCTACTTGATGAATTTGCAAAAATGGACTCTGAGCGCCAAAAGCAAGTTATAGAACTCATAAAAAATATACCGGGCCCAAATATGGTTCGCGATTTATATTATTTATTTAATCCAACGGCTATGATCATAGACATAATGTCAGCAAATCAGAAAAAAATCATCGCTGATGCCCTTCAACAAAACCGTGAAGCAAATTCTTCGCAAACCTCTATTACAGCTGTTGCAGAAAATGAAATCCGGACATTATCAGAATCTGATGAAGAATCCATTTCAGATAGTGTCCATCTACGAGACCATGGATCGATAAAAAAAGAAAAAGCTCGCGCTTTGGCACTCAAAGCAAGCAGTGCAAGTTCACCTAATCCCCAGAAGCCGGATAATGACAAAGATAAAGAGCGCTACAAACGCCCTAATGTCCGTTACACTCCGGAAGAGATCCGCAAGATCGCACAGGAGAGGGGATGGGAGGAAATCAAAAACCATGATGCTGATGTTTCGAATCAGAAGTTGTGGAAGACTCCAGAAGGCAACTATTACAGCTATGATCGTACCGGCCATGGTGGTGGTGTGTGGAAACAATTTACGAAAGATGGTAAGTCTTTCAAACGCATTGCGACGCTTAATGATCTATTCAAAAAAACTAGAGACTGAGACATGTATAAAAAATTTTGGATCCAAGTAACAAGAGAACGATTTGAGGGTGATAATTTTGATACCTTAAAATTTAATTTAATTATTAATGGAAAAGTTGTTCATGAACGAAAGTTATTGTTCGAGAGTTGGTATCTTAGTGACTATAAACAACAATGGGCTGAAGCTCTTGAAAGACTCAGAATACACAAAACAACATGTTTGGTCACTTGCTATAACAACAACGTTGCTCAGAGAGGTTTTCCCGGTGTAGACACCATAGATATCTTTAAGGTAATCAATAGCAAGCTTTTATTTCAACCACAAATATTTCTTTCCGATGAATATATAAAAATACTCAAAGAAAAAGAATACACCATACAAAGTTGTTATGATTTTATCGAGCCTTTCGAAACGCATGATGATCATGGTTGGGAGCTAGATTACTGGTCATGCGATTATGACCCTCAGGAAGTTGATCAGCTCATTGCGGAACTGAAAAAATAGCATTCGCGATAGTAAATCATCATTCGAGTACACGGTGTAGTAGCATTTCATGCAGAAGTGTTACTACACGCGTGTTGCCACTGAATTTCGTGAAAAGCAGTCACTTGTTCATCTTAAAGAGCATAAATCAATCAAGAAAGAACTTGCGCGAAAGCTGAATAAGATACTTTTTTCACCGAAAAAACAATACCCTTTAAAATACATGCCCTACTCTTAAGAACCACGCAAATGCATGCTTATCTTGATCACTAGTGTGCCACTTCCATGCTACGTCAAAACGCACGGGACCTATGGGAGTATTATACCGCACCCCGAATCCAGTTGATTCAACCAGGTGTTCAATGTTCAGATGACTCTTGCGAGCATCAACCAAAACGCCTACGTCCTGAAAAATTGCCACTTCGAATTTACGATACATTAAAAACCGCAATTCTCCGTTAACGTTAAACATGGTCTTGCCACCACACGGAGCAATTTTGATTATAGCATCCCGATCTTCATACTCACCCAATGGCGGGCATAAGTCAGTGTCATAACCGCGCACAGAATTTGCTCCTCCTAAATAAAATCGCTCAGAAGGCATAATAGCGCTAAAATCATGATGAAAAAGATGTCCAAATCTAAAACGTAAAGCACTAATAAGACGTGGAACCAATGGAATCACAAACGTTTGTTCAAGATGCAAGCGAGTAAAATATGCCTGAGAAAATTTATCCCTTAACGGAATCATTGCCTTCAGCGAACATGAAGTAAAAGTTCCTCGTGTGGGGCAGAGGCGATTATCCAAGTTATCTATAATAACGACTGGCTCAATAAGTAGATAGGGCACTTTCTCATTCAATAAACCTGGTTCAAAATCAATCGCGGTTCCTACTCGACGGGCAAGTTCCCGCCTATCCGGTTCAACCGTAGTTTTAAGCCACTCAAATCCCGTATTCACCATGATTTCCGCAATTTCAAAACAACGATTCATACCCAGCATGAATCCCTGTCGCGTGACGCGGTACAAGGGCTCACAGCTGCCGACAAAACCAGGCTGGTCATACTGGGTGCTGTAGGCTTTTACCAACGTTCTTAGCGGAAGAGAAAAAAACCATGGCCTGCGATACTCAACCCGAACGTCTTGATATGAGCGTGAAATGTCGGCATCGAATAAAAGATAGTCCGCTCGCCGCAAGAGATTTTTACCAATACACGTTGTTCCTACTTTATAGGTAAAACCATTACCCCATGCAAAATTCTTACCGACTTGTTGCAGGCCAAATCCAGCGCGCAATCGAATTTCAAATGGATTGTCAGGACGTAATTTAATCAATACCGTTCGTCTTTGCTCATCTTCACTACTGTCTTCTTCATGGTCTGGATGCATGTGTATTGCGCTAAACACTTCTAAGGATTTCAGCCGCGATAATGATGCCTGTAATTTTTTACTATCCCAGATATTCCCTTCTTGATATTGCAATTCTCGCCCCAGCAACTCATAAGGCACCGCGTTAAGCCCCTGAATAACCGTCTTGCCAAAATATGTCATGGGACCAGGAGTTACATGCCACTCAAGGCACGCATGTTCTGGTTCTCCCTGAAGTTCATAGGCAACATCAACCTGCAAATACCCTTTACTCCGAAAATGATCCAACAACCATCGACGCTGCTCTTGCAACATTTCAACATCGAGCACCACTTTGCCTTTCCGGCGTATTTGCTCAGTCAATGCTCCGAGGGGACCCTCATAAACTAATGCTGGAAACTGGTCTACCATTATCCCGCTCAGGTAACTACGCGGCCCTTCATGGATTTCTATGTGTAGAGTATGGTACGGATCTTGTTGATGAATATATTTTTGCTCGACCACTCGCATCGCAAGAAAACCTTCGGCCTCATACCAACGCTCAATCGATGTGATAGCCAAACGAATAGCATAGTCATCAACAGGCTTACCAATAATAGGTTTTAAGATATGCTTTTTGAGTATTTGTACATTACCATCACTCGCATCAGTAAAAGTTACATCGCTCACTACAGCACGACAACCTTCATGAATAATACAATAACACTCCCCCACTTTGTGCTCCTGGACTTCAACGCGAACCTGCCAGTAGCCTTTTTCATGGTACACACGAGTAATTTCTTGCGCCACCATAGATGATGGAATTACGGTAATAGTTGAGCCAAAGGATGCAATAATATCTTGCAATTGACTATCAGTAAAAAACGTATTGCCAAAAAATACGAATTTGCGCCGCTCTACATCCTCAAGAATAAAATGAACATGGACGTGCTGATGCGTCACTTCAATAGATTGTTTCAGTTGAATGCGCACACTACTCATACCTTGCTTCATTAAATATTTTCTTAACTGAACACTCGTTTTATTAATTGACATGAGCGAATAGGATGTTTTTGCAAGAGCTTTCTGCACCAATATCTGCGCTTTGTGGAGTATTTCGGCACACGTTTCGCGACAGGATTCATCTCCACTCAACAGCACGGTGCCAATGGTGAACTGCTTACCCAGCGCTATCGTAATGTGCACATCAACGGTCCTGGTATTTTCGTCACGCACCACATCAGCCGCAACGCGTGCCTGAAAATATCCATCTTTACGAACTTCTTGCGTAATACGATCAAGAGCATGGTAATGCTTTCTTTCTTCAAAACAATCTCCAGGCTCTAATACATAACAATGTCGATAAAAATCTTTACCTATAATGACACCCGATAGCGAAATATGACGTACTATCCACAGACCAGTGGCGCTTACAAAAATTTTCTGACCAAAGAGCCCTGATTCAAATGTAAGATGAATCGCTGAATACAAATTCTTTTTAAAAAGCAGTGCAAGGCCTCGCTGTAACATATTTCGCGAAATAATCGCCTGTTCATGCAATCCCAGCAAAGATCGCACCTCATGCACATCAGCAAATGCGGACGGATCTACCGATAATTCTTCTAAAAAAAAATTATCCTCAATCAGTGACTCAAGCTGCACCAGCATATCTGGATGCGAAATAGAAATTTCTTGGGCAGTACCAGCATGCAGCGTACCACACAACAGTAATCCGGATACCAAGCACTTCTTGAAGATTTTATTGATTGTCATATACACCGTGCAACCCATCGGTTATCCACAGAAGTTTTTGCAGGTAGTGTATCAAATAAAAAAGGGCTCACCTAGGGCCCCTTAACCGTTTTAACACATAAAAAATAATGCTATTCAATAACGCGAAAGACTCCTCGATAATCTTTTTCTTTAAAGAATGGCTCTAGTTCTATCGTCTCTGGCTTATGTTTTGCCGTGCCTTTATGAAGAACATCCAGAAATAGATCTATTTTCTCCTTTTCACCGCATGCAATGAGCTCAACTTTCTCTCCAACACCCTGAGCTGTGCCTTCAAGCTCAAATTTAGTCGCATATTTGCGCACAAAATCATGGAGAAATTCTTCTGATGGCTTTATAAAAATAGTAATTTTTAGACATTGCTTCATGTCATCTCCCTTTTATGATAAACCCCCACGAAAGTAACAAAACGTTTTTCTATGTGTCAAAGCTAGCGCAATAATTTCGCGTGAACACAGGAAGAACAATTGTACTTTACCCGGCTTCATAGTAAAATTTAGTTAAGTTCCATTCAGCTCTATCAATTAGGAAAATAATGAATAAATCCCCTGTTCGTGTGCGATTTGCGCCATCTCCAACCGGTATGATGCATTTAGGAAATGTACGCACCGCGCTGATGAATTACCTCTTTGCACAACAAAAGCAGGGCACCTTTATTGTACGTATCGAAGACACCGATTTTGAACGTAATTATGATCCAGAAGCCAAGCAAATACTCGCTGATCTTGCATGGCTTGGCCTTGATTACCAAGAAGGACCGGTGCTTGGTGGTCCTCATGACCCCTACTTTCAGTCAATGCGCACACAAATTTACTTAGACAAACTACAACAATTCGAACAAAAAAACCTCGTTTACCGATGCTTCTGCACCAAAGAGGAGCTCGACAAAAAAAGACAGCGTCAACTTGCACTTAAATTGCCGCCTCGTTATGATCGCGCTTGCCTCGACATCAATGCGCAGGACCTAGAAAATCGTCTACGTACCGGACAGCCTTTTATATGGCGATTCAAACTCAATCAAGATGAAGCGGTACTTGTGCATGATCTTGCACATGGAACCATATCTTTTGATATGAAAAGTTTTTCAGATATTCCACTGACCCGCCAAGATGGCAGCTTTACGTTCATGTTTGCCAACTTTGTTGATGATGTGCTGATGGAAATAACACACGTACTGCGTGGTGAAGATCATTTAAGTAACACAGCTGGACAGGTTGCCATGTATTTGGCTTCTGGACTCACACCGCCAATATTTTGGCATCTTCCCATCATATGTAATGCCCTAGGAGCAAAACTATCTAAACGCGATTTTGGATTTTCTTTGCAGGATTTACGTGCTGCAGGATTTTTACCTGATGCACTCGTGAACTATCTTGCGATTATCGGAGGTTCATTCAAACAAGAAATAATGTCGCTCAAAGAACTTGCTCAAGCAATGCCTTTTGATCAGATCAATCCAACGAGCCAAATAAAATATGATGTTGAAAAATTAAGATGGATCAATCATAAATGGATTAATCAGTATTCTCCCGACCAACTTACTGCGCTTTGTCTTCCCTATCTACAAAAAGCATATGCTCATGCACATACCCTACCTTTTGAGACTCTGCAGGCATTGATCACACTCGTTAAAACCGATTTAACTACCCTAGCAGACTCAGTCACGATGCTCGAATTTTATTTCAAAGCTCCGACGCTCACCAAGGAAATGTTTGCTCAGGTAAAACACGAAGAACTGGCTACCATCATCGCTCTCCTAGAACAACATCCCTTGAGTAGCGCATCGGATAACAATGAATTCCTAGACACCATAAAACGCGCAGCACTGCAAAACAATATCACCAATAAAGTGCTTTTCGTGACGTTACGCATCGCACTTACTGGCAAACCACATGGCCTTGGACTACAGGATCTCATCAATACTCTTGGAGCTGCGGAATCACAAAGACGATTGACCAATTTAACACAGTTATCGTAATCAATAGAGCCTTACCGAATATGTATCGATAAGGCTCATACACAACTCGTTTGATTTATACTTGAGCCGATGGATCAGCAAGACGATTGGGTAGTTTTACCACGTGAGAGACTATGCCACGCCGCGCAAATTCCGTCATGAGCTCCTCAAACTGACTTTCTCCTGACGGTGGAACAAAGAATTCGAACAAACCCTTTTCGGCATTGAGTGTCCGATCAAAGGTAAGGTGCTCGTAACTGCGTAACACTGCCGTAAAAAGCCATGTTTCCTGGCGTTTCACAAGAGCTTGATAATACGTACAATACTGCATGTTATTCCTCGTTTTTATAAAGTATGCAAGCAAATCTAACACGGGTAAAGCACTCACCGCATTCTTGTGAAACCTACAAACCTGTGTCACACTACACGTTGTGTTGAACGTTCTCATTGCCCAAGGATACCTATGTCAGAGCAAGCTTCTTCAAAAATAGGAATAACTACCGCAACTATTATCGGCATGAATGCTATGATTGGTTCTGGTATTTTTATTGTTCCCTCAACACTCGCATCCTTCGTCGGGCCTGCCGGTATTCTTGCTTTTATTTTTGTTATCATTTCTGTGCTTTTCATGGCTCTTTCTATAGCCCGTGTTGCAAGTCTATTTCCACAAGAGGGATCATTTTATGCCTATGTAAAACAGTGGGGTGGTCACTCCATGGGGCTTGTGGCTGGCTTTTCTTATTTCATAGGGTTAATTATTGCAATGGGGCTTTTGGCACAAATCGCTGGTATTTATCTTTCACAGCTCACCTCGGCGATTTCAGCACCCATGCTTGGATTCACCACACTAGCTACGCTCGTGACACTCAATTTATTCGGTGTTGTGCTGTCTGAAATTGGGCAATATATTTTGATTTGCACTACCGTGTTCCCGCTTATTGCTACAACGCTTATGTGCTTGACAAAACTCGACATCAACAATCTATTTCCTTTCGCACCACATGGATTTAGCAATGTGCTTAAGGCAACACGAAAAATTATTTTTGGATTCTTTGGTTTTGAATGCGCAGCATCATTATTTGCTATCGTAAAAAATCCTGAACGAAACGTGCCGCGCGCACTGGTCACCTCCATCATTATTGTTGGTACCATTTATACCTTTTTTGTAGGAGCAATCATACTTTCTACACCACTCGAACTGTTCACCGATCCAAGTGCTCCCATCTCGGTTACTTTGCGCGTCTTATTCCCCAATAACCCATGGCTTATCGGCATGATACATCTTTCCATTTTGTCTGCTATTATCGGCACTATCCATTCAATGATCTGGAGCTCCGGCAGTCTTTTGATTGCATTACTTAAAAAAATTAAATCACCGGTAATGCACAATCTTTTTGATCGTGGGTACATAACACAGCGCAGCGCAATTCTTTTTGTGGGATTTGGTATATTTTTATCCTTTATCTCTCTACATAATATCGATGTGTTTTTTAATTTAACGGCTATTTTCATCGTATTTGCTTATATCACTTCTATGATCACCTTATTAACCATACGCAGTGAATGGCGCAGATCATACAATCTTATAACACTACTCGGAATTGGCACAGGACTCCTTATTTTCATTTTCGCCTTTGAGGGTCTTGTAAAAGCGCTTCTCAGCATACAATAATTGACTTGCCATCTTGGGGCATGCTATATCTGGTTTTCAAAGATTGATCCAGAAAGGACTCTGAATGGCTCCATTTGCAGTCAAAAGAATGTTGCTCGTATGTACAGTATGCACTATAACACCGCTGCTTAACGGGCTCACTAATTATGCGAAAAATGATCCGTTACCTATGTTTAGCACACTTGATCCTCAACACTATTTGGATACTAAGCATCGTGATGCAATGAAAGGATGGGAAGCGACTCATACCAGTGAAAATGGTTCGCTGTCTTTTTCACCGTTCAGCCAAACAGCCCAAGTCGGCAAAAATAAAAATGATGAAGAAGTTCCTCTCGGAGATTTATCTGGTAAATGGTACATGCTCGGTTTACTATTTGGAGAGCTACCCCAAGATCAAAGCCTACCTCCTAAGCTAGCAACCGCCCGCGGAGCGCTCTTTCCTGCAATACCACCAAATACCCCCATTGATATACAAATCATCGACCCCAATAAAAAATTTGGTTATTTTTCGATTCCTATTAAATACCGTAAACGCGGATTGAGAATAGAATTCGAAGGACAATTATTGTGTGATTTGGGAATCCAAATACAAGGTGGTGTTGCCGACATCTGCCAAACAGTTACTGCATTCAATGATCTGACCGGAGAAGCCTCAGAACCAGCTCTCGCTGATTATCCAGAACTTATTAAGAAGAATGTTCAAAATTATCTTATGCTCGAACGCAAAAATATTGCACAGGAAATAAATCTCGATATTGGAAGCTTTCATAAATTTTCCTTTGAAGATCTCCGCATCAATCTCTACTGGCGGCATGCATATCGCGTTAATCAACACCGTGAAACATGGCCAGAATTTTTATTGATTCCTTTTTTTAATGTTGGATTAAGCGCAGCTATCAGCAAGGAACGTGACTATGATTTTGCTTTTGGGCTTCCATTTGGCAACAATGATCATCATGCTCTTGGTATAGAAAGCGGCGTTAACATCGATTTTGTAGAGACTGTCGAAATTGGCATGCTGGCTGGATTAACACACTTTTTTGGCAAAGATGTTACCAACTTCCCTGTGCCCAATCATGAATGTCAAAGCGGCATTTTCCCATTCCGCACCAATGTTGAAATCGATCCAGGTTTTAATTGGCACTTTGGCCTTAAAATGCACGCTCGACACTTTATCGATCGGCTATCTTTCTATATACAATACCTATATCTTTGCCATCAAGATGACTCCATACGACTCAAAAAACCAGATCCCGCATTCTTTCCCGAAGTACTTGAAGAACGCTCCGCCTGGAAAGTACAAGTCCTCAATATGGCATTTAATTATGATATATCACCTGGGATTAATCTGGGCTTTCTCTGGCAAGCTCCGCTTTCTCAGTGTAATAGCTATAAGAGTACAACCGTGATGATTTCGCTGAACACGTTCTTCTGAACATAACACTACAGGTGAACCAAGATACTCCTGGACAGCTTAGGAAAAAGACCTTACAATAAATTACATCCGATAGTTTCATGACTAATTTTATTAAACGAGAAAGGCCTTAGTATTTTTATGTCAAAAAAATCAAACATTCAAGTACACGTCAATAATGCCAACGTCGATCGTGCTCTAAAACAACTTAAGAAAAAGATTGAACGCGAAGGCATCGTGCGCGATATGAAACGCGTGGTCTACTTTGAACCAGCTACTCAAAAACGTCGTAAACGCCTTATTCGCGCAATGAAACAAAATTTCATGCGTATGGTATCTCAAGGCCTTATCCGCGACATTTAATTCATTAATTCAACGCCCTGAAAGGCGGTATACCTACATTATGACTCAGTCCACTGTTAGATCTATTAAATTTGCGAAAAAAAGTGCTCAGCTTTTGCGAGAATTTTCGCAACTTTTTTTACGGCTCGTGCTTGATGATCCCCGATTAGAAGGCATGTTCGTCAGCAAAGTTGAGCTTTCCAACGACGGTGGCGCATGTTATGTCTATTTTTATACCTCCGAGGGCGAAGAAGCATTTGCAAGAAAACTTCCCGTCCTTATTCTGTACAAACCATCATTGCGCAAAGCACTATCACAAAAGATTGTGTCTCGCTATACTCCAGAGCTTGTGTTCAGATTCGACCAAAAGTTTGAAAAAATTAGTAAAATGGAAGCATTACTGGACAAAATTAAAATGGAAGAAGAACCATCGTAATTTTCATTATGGTACTTATTCCCTTCTTGTTATGTTGGGGATCCTTTCTAAACGTCCTGTCCCACCGACTCATACGTGGTGTTGATATTGTTTTTCAACGATCCAGATGCCCATTATGCCAAAAAAACATTTCCTGGTTTGATCTTATTCCAGTATTTTCTTGGCTTCTATTACAAGGCAAATGTCGCCAGTGCCGCGGAGCCATATCAGCCTTATACCCATTTATAGAAATACTAACCCCACTGATTATGATCCCACTCATTTTGTGGACGCCGTTACGTTACATCCCGGCATATTTTCTTTTCTTCTCTGCGCTCATTGTCACCATCCGCTCTGATATCGAACACCTCCTCATCTCACGATTTGTCACACTGTTTTTGATACCAGTTGGTCTACTACTGAGCTCCGTAAACGCATTACCAATTACTTTTCTTGATAGCCTTATAGGAGCCCTACTCGGCTATGGATTTCTTCTTGCAATTGCATCGCTATTTCGTTGGATAACCAAAAAAGACGGCATGGGACAAGGTGATCTTGAACTCCTCGCCTTTATTGGTTCATTTACTGGAATCATAGGATGTTGGATGAGCCTACTTATTGGATCAATTTTGGGAACTCTATACGGGCTATTGTGTACGCCCCTGAGTAAAAAAACTTCAGTTAAAATTCCTTTTGGCCCGTTTTTATCCTTTGGCGCAATTAGCTACGTGCTTTGGCAACAATCTATTCTCAATGCATTATTCGGATTTTGAGTGCGATAAAAATGCACACTAGGTGAGATCATCTTTTACAATAGTAATATTGTTATGTTGATCTATAGCCAGAACATCTGGTTCTCCATCACCATCAATGTCTCCAATGGCATATGCCAAAAAGCCCTCTTTATTGGCGTATGCTGACGAAAGATCTGATGAAACAGCTTCTAATTTGCCCGTAAAGTAATTTTGCCCCTCAGCACCAGGAAATCCATAGGTATAGTAAAATGATTCCTGTTTTCCCCCACCCTTGTAGCCTTCAGGCTTCCATCCAACACCATCCGATCCCTGAAGCTGTGTTGAATACGTACCGTGCTCTGCAAAGTATGCCTTTTGTGCAAGGCATAATGAACTGAGATTCATATACGCTTCAATACGCTTTGCTTTGGCAAGATAACGCATAAAATTGGGCACTGCTATGAGTGACAAAAATGCTATGATGGCTACGACCACCATAAGCTCTATGAGGGTAAAACCCTTTCTTACTTCCATCCCTATCCCCCTTCATTCTTTGCGTTAGTATAACAACACTCCACAACCCAAGAACAGCGGCTCTTGAAATTTTATACATCGCTAGCTTGGGTAAAAGCATTTAGGCCCACAACTTAAAGAAACACTTTTATCTTTATCATATAGTAAATAAACCGAGCTCCGCTCATAGATAATTTCTTGTTTGACATTTTTGACAGGTTGGGTATGCTTAGACTAGCTTCGGATTGGAGTATGCGAATCGGGCCATCTCTGTTGAATAGAGATGATGTTCCGTACATCCGAATAAAAATACGGTTGCAATAAGCCAATTAAAAATCATAACGATGTGGAGTATTCTATGAAAGGCACAACTAAGCAGACGAGCACACGCTCTATAGCTTCACAAGGCAAACAGCGCAGTTATCATGAAATTGTAGAATTCTTAGATAAAAACTGGAAAACTAATAATTCTGACAAGTCTCTTAGCTGTATCAAACAACTCGATCAAGCATTCGAAAATCCTTCTCAAAAATTAAAAACAGTTTTTGTTGCCGGCACGAATGGCAAGAGTCTTACCATACACTTCGCCGCACAACTACTTCGTCAGGAAGGCTTCTCTGTTGGTACTTTCATTGCGCCTCACTTACTAACCTACAATGAGCGAATCAACATCAATAATGAAGCCATTTCCAACAAAGCCTTTACCGATTTCGCAAATGAGGTACTCAATACCGCAGAATCTATGAACATAACTCCAGGCTCATCAGATATCCTGACCATGATGGCATTGTTATTTTTCAAACAAAACAATGTTGATGTAGCTCTGTTAGAACATTCCAATACAGATTTACCTAATACCATCGCATTGTGCCCAGCAAAAATGATTGCGGTAACACGTATTACCCCTGATGATGCCGCTACTGCACAAGACGTCATCAACGCCACACTAAGCATGGTAAAACCTGGAACCATCGTAATTTCAGGTGATCAAAGCAAGCTCAACTTGCAAAGCATGTTAACTACTACGGAACAACTTGGTGGTGAGTGGGCAATGCCAATACGTAAACTTGCTCCGCTACCTTACCCATTTGAACAATTACACGGTCGTTGCGCAGCGCTCGCAGAACGAATCGCACAACTTTTCGTGAACCAAGTTCTCCATGGAGAATCAACGGTTGTTGCCGGAAGTCTTTTGTCAAAACCAAAAGGAACTCGCGGCCGCCCAACACTCGAAGCAAAGCGTCAAGCTGAACTTAATCCACAGAAAACATTGGAGCAGTACTGGAAAGAAGAACAAGTTTCTTTACCTGCACGTTTCCAACTCTTAGAAAAAGAAAAACCAAGCATTCTGCTAGATACTGCGCAAAATCTTGATGCTTTTGAAAACTTGTTACTCGGCATTCGATTACTCCATTATCAACGTCCACTCAAAGGACTCACCTTACTGCTTGGCTGCAATAATCAATCAATGGACATCAACGAATTGCTTAAGCAGTTACGTTATTTCTTCAAGAAAACCTCCGGGCAAGTTGTTGTCTGTCCAGTAGAAACAATGCCTGGCCATAATGGCGGTCCCTCTTGGGATGTTGAAAAAATAACAAACGATATCAAGAGCATGAAGATCAAAGCACGCTCAGCATTCAATTTTGAAGATGGTTTTGAAGCTGCATGTAAATCGGTTGATGAACGTCATGGATTAGTGGTTATTGCTGGATCACCATCACTAATCACTGCCTATTGGCAACACAAAGGTATGAAGAAAATCTAACTTGCCATACATGATGACAACCTTACTCAATAATTTATTTTCCTGTGGCCTCGGGCTACTACTCGGATTGATATATAGCCTCTCCTTCCTACTATCGGGAAGGAGAGCACTTTCTTTCAACAACACTACCTCTTCAGCCAAATATAGTATTTTTATATCTCTTATCGGATCATCCGTGGTACGCATCTTGTTCCTTGCAATCCTTTTTAGCTATTTGTTGCGATCAACTTCATTTAATTTTATACTGCTCGTAATAGCATTTTTTATTGGATTCCTGGGCACCATTTTGATCAGAGGGATATGGCTCGATGGAAGAAGTAAATCTACTTGAAGAAGGCATCTGGCAACCATTTGCCCGTTTCGGTTTGACACATCCGTTCTTTTCGCTCAATAGCGATACACTTATTAACACCTGGATCATATTACTGGGACTCGCCATCTTACTCATTTTTTTACGACGCATGATTCATAAACACGGCAGTATTGGACAATATGTATCGATCATGTTCGTAGATTATTTTTATAAGCTCTGCGAGCAGGGTCTTGGCATACGTTCATTTAATCACTTCAGTTTTATCACTGCGCTCTTCACGTTTATTTTGGCATGTAATGCCGCATCGGTGTTTCCTTGGCTTGAAGAACCTACCAAGGATTTAAATACCACCCTCGCATTCGGACTCGTAACCTTTTTATACAATCAATTTTATGGCATAAAAATGCATGGATTGACAGGCTATCTAAAAGAATATCTCGCACCATTTTTCATCATGTTACCTCTCAACATCATTGGCCGCATCGCCACCGTAGTCTCCATTTCATTTCGGCTCTTTGGTAACATTTTTGGTGGTGCAATTATCAGCTCCATTTATTTCAACAGCATTCGTGGCTCCATCTTACTGGAAGTCTTAGGCATCGGACCTGGTTTAGTCATAACTGCATTTTTTGGACTTTTTGAAGGCTTTCTACAAGCTTTTGTATTCTCTATGCTTGCACTTACTTATTTGTCTATCGCACTCTATGGTGAAGCCGGAGAGGCTTCTGCAGAGGAATATGCATGATTTTTTCAACTGATCTCTTACATTACCTAACTATTGCTGGTGCAGTGGGCCTTAATTCGGTCGCTGTTGGCATTGGTGAAGGCCTTGCTACTTTGGACACTATTAGAGCAATGAACATTCAGCCGGAGGCAAAATCTGAGATTCAGAATTGTGCCATTATGGGTATGGCACTTATAGAAACTGCTGCTATCATGGGCGTTGCTATGGCAACTATCATGCTTTTCGGGACATCTGCAGAATCAAGAAGTTTTTATTTTGGTCTTGCCGAAATCGGCATTATGGCCGCGATATGTATTACTGGCGCTGTTGTAGGCGTGATATCTGCGCTTCCTGCCAAAACTGCATGCCTCGCCATAGCGCGACAACCATTTTCACATAAACTTATTATGCGCTTCATGCTCGTCACACAATCTATCATTCAGACACCTATTATTTTTGGTTTCTTGATTGCCATGTTTATCAAAGCTCAAGCACCATTTGCAGCTTCTGTAGGAGATGGCCTACGCTTACTTGCAAGTGGATTATGTATCGGCATTGGTAGTATCGGGCCTGCACTTGGGCTTGCTCACTTTGCCAAAGTGGCATGCGCCAGCATGGGGATAAACAGAAATGCGCATGGAAAACTTGTTTCATTTACCTTCATCAGTCAAGCAATTATAGAAACTCCTATTATATTTGCATTGGTAGTGGCACTCATCATTATTACCTCTTCTGCTGCTACTGATTTTCAAGGTATTGCATTTATTGCTGCTGCATTAAGCATCGGTATTGGTACATTTGGTGCCGGCATAAGTTCTGGCCGCACTGCAGCCTCCGCATGCCAGCAAATCGCAATAAATCCACGCGACTATTCAACGCTATCTAAGGTTAGTATGTTTGCCCAAGGAATCATTGATACCAGTGCAATATATGCATTCTTGATATCGTTCGTGCTTATTCTTTTCCGCTAGAGGAGATACGGTGAAGCAAAAAAAGGAGACCGCCGTCATCTATATCATTACCAAGCTTGAGCTCGGCGGTGCTCAAAAGGTTTGCCTTTCACTGTTCAACGATGCGCCAATCGACACCCCTTTTGATAGTTTCTTAATCACCGGCCCTGAAGGGAAACTGGTATCAGAAGTAGCGACATCTCCCCGCGTACGTTTCATCGGTGCACTGAAACGAGAAGTATCTGGACTAAATCTATGGCAAGAATTTAAGGCACTTATTTCGCTCATACATACGCTACACACCATAAAAAAAGATTATCGACATGTTGTTGTACACACACATAGTACCAAAGCAGGAATCTACGGTCGCCTCGCTGCATGGATTGCGCGTATACCAGTGCGAGTACACACCATACATGGTTACGGATTTCATCAGCATCAACGCTGGATCCTCTGGCTTGTGATAGTATTCCTAGAATGGATGGCCAGCTTAATTACCACACACTTTGTGTGCGTTTCTTCTCACGACGCTGACATTGGGCGTCAATTTTTCCCTCGTTTTGCCAAGAAGTATACCCTTATTCGCGCAGCCGTAGATACGTATCGAATAATTCCTGCCTACGCTATTTCTACTCAAACTTTTAATCGTGAAGAATTTATTTTCGGCAGCATCGCCTGTTTTAAACCACAAAAAAACCTGATCGATCTTTTGCAGGCTTTTGAACGTGTGCACAATCTTTTGCCATACACGAAGCTCGAAATTATTGGTGATGGCATATTGCGTCCAAACCTTGAGCAATGGATTCACGAGCATAATTTAACCGATAGCGTTACCTTACATGGCTGGCAACATGGTGTACAACCATTTCTTGCAAGATGGCATGCATTTACATTGAGCTCTCTCTGGGAAGGTTTGCCATGCGCCATTGTGGAAGCACGCATGCATCGCCTACCCGTTGTTTGTTATGACACAGGAGGCATCAGAGATGTTATTATTCACGGCAAAAATGGACTCCTGTGTGCTCAGAAAGATTGGCATCAGCTCGCTCATCATATGATGAGCATAGCTTCTGATAAAGACTATTATCATCAACTTCGCACACATCACGATGATCTAAAAGACTTTGAACGATCAACCATGACATCTTTACATAAAAAGCTCTATGCCACACTGCTCAATCAAAAAAATTCATAAAAAATCGGCCTATCTTTTTTGTTGAAGATAGGCCGATAAACATAGCTTTTATACCAAATAATTATTTTGCGTTAGAGCTCGATAGTCTTATCAGTACCACACACTACATGGGACACTGCACGCATGTGACGCGGCTCTCCGTAGAACCCCTTGCTCAAGTATGCTCTGCCAGAATCGCCAAAAATCATCACGACTATCGCATCTGCTGGCAACTGCTTTGCATACTGCTGTACTGCATATGCTACCGCACCGCTACTTGGTCCGCCTAGCAACCCCCAATTACGCGCTAGATCTGGTAACATCCCTAGGCCTTGTTCGTCTGACACGGCAATAATTTCATCAATAACATCGTAATTCAATACGGGAGAAGTGAAATCTATTCCTATTCCCTCAATCTTATATGGCTTTGGATTACCATTTGTTGCGCGCAACGAATTTGCAGCATCGATACCAATAACCTTTATCGCAGGATTTTTTTCTTTTAAATATTTTGCAGTTCCACTAACGGTACCGCCAGTACCAACTCCTGCAAAAAAGTGGGTGATGCGACCTTCTGTCTGACGCCACACCTCGGCACCCAACGAATGATAGTGACCATCAGCATTCATGGTATTAAAATATTGATTTGGCATGAATGAATTTGGCGTTTCTTGCGCAAGACGACGAGCAACACTATGGTAGCTGTTTGGGTCTTCAATAAATTGCGTTGTGGGACACATAACCGTCTGAGCGCCATATGCCTGGATGGTTTGTAATTTTTCCTGACTTATTTTTTCAGAAACTGTAATGATTACCTTATATCCCTTCATTGCACCAATCATAGCGAGAGCTACGCCATGATTACCTGATGATGCATCAATGATGGTCCCTCCGGATTTGAGCAATCCTTGTTTTTCTGCTTGCTCAATCATGTAGCGCGCTGAACGATCTTTCACACTTCCACTTGGATTAAGATATTCCAATTTAGCATATACTGTTGCAGGAGAATCGAAATCAACGCGAGCCAATGGCGTATTGCCTATAAGGTCTAACAAATTTCCTAGAGCCATCGTCATTTCCTTGTAAAAAATGTTTCATCTTAATGTTTGTGTACTTAGCATGCAAAAAAAGATCATATTTTACAATTTAAGAACGATGTTTCATAGATATTCATCAACAATAGTAATGTCGAGCGGACATGGCTTTAAGCAGCCTTTCCCATCGATAATGTTGCACCCGACACATTTTTGTAAATCGGTCTCATGCATCATAGTAACTTTGCTGGTATGTATCAGTTCATATCCAGCCAATTGAAGCATATCACTTACCCGCGCAATGTGTGCACCACCTGCAATCGCAAGCACCGCATCACTTTCATGAAAATTATACATTTGATGCAACATCTTGGCGTCCAACAAAGTACTATCAAACGTCAATAATCGTTTTATTCCTTCAAACCGATCATGTATTGGAAGGTAATGTTTAATGTAAGCAGCAACACTTAAGTGCTTTGACTCCATAAGCCTGAGTCGCGACATTTCCTTGCTACACCCTTTGAGTATTTCTGCATACACTCTATTTAGCGCTGCTCCATCGTGATACTGTCTAACCTCCGCACATAATTCCTCAACTTCTGCTACAAGATCACCGACAGTGATAACCGCTGTTGGCACTATTTTTGCCGGATCAGTACCTGAGGAGCTGACCACCGGCCCCAAAGAAGTTACCCTACAGTAGCGATACTCAACATTATCAAGATAACATATTCCGGCATCCTGACATATTTTAGCCAGCCCGCCCAAAATTCCTCCGCGCGAATCAACATAAAAACGCCCACACGTCATTCTCCCCATACATCCGGGAGAACTGACATCTTCAATAATAACTTTTGGTTTTCGCGAAGCGCAACGTCGAAATAAGCCCATTAAATAGTCGAGCTGCTGCTTGTTAATCGCATGAATTTTGTCATGAAAATCACTGAGCCCAACCACATATTGATAGCGGGAATTTTGAGTATCCCAACGCTGCAAAACTTTAATTTCGTATATATATGCTTGCGCCATCATTCCTGACAGCAAAGCAACCGCCCATGCTGCACCTATCCATTTCATATCCCCCCTCCCAACACTATCATGTATGCTAACTCACTACTTAATACTTTAATTCAAGTAGCAAATTAACAACAATGATTTGTGTGAGAACAAGGAGAAAATGGCGCTAGATAAAACTCAGCTTGTCAATATAAATGAGCGCGACGCCTCAAGTACCGGCGATTGTTCGGATTCGCTGGATATCACAACTTCGCCATTGAGAGTATTTCCGACAGTACGCTGAGAATTCATAATGTCTATGTTTCCGCGGCGAGTACTTACGGTATTGGCACCCGCACAATCTTTTACCACAATATCACCGCATGACGTCTGAGCCACTCCACTTCCAGAACTATGTTCAACATTTATTGATCCGCTATTCGTTTCTGCTTGCCAACGTCCTTTGATTGCTTTCAACATAATACCTACCTGTGGCGTCGAAACATGAGTATTTGCGGCCCCATTTACCACTAACCAAGCACGAGAGGTTCGAGCAGCAACATTCTGCACATCTTTAAGAAATATTTCACCATTGGATGTTACCACATCAACATCGCCTAGATGTTTTCCCGTCACAGCGCCATTTGATGTTCGTAATATATGAGTTCCTTGAGCTCCATAAAGTTTAATGCTCCCGCTTTGCATAGCCACACGCGTATCAAGATGCGTAGGTATTCGTATGAAATATTCCACACGCGCGGTGTCGCTGTTGCGTTTTGTCCCTCGCCATATGCTTTCAACTAAAAGCGTATCCCCAGTTTTACGCATATGCACTGATAATTTTGCCAATTGTTTTGCAGAATAAGCACCATATTTGTGAACACAAATTTTAATGTGCTGTTTTTCCCATGCCTTAATAACAACACGACCACGCATGTTATTAAGCTTTAATAGAGAACATGAACTGTTAATCCGATAATAAAGATCTCGACCATCGCCATTACCATGACAGATATGATGGTGCATCATCCATAACACGAGCACTACGTGTTTCCGGCCAACCAACCGCATAGACACCCTTCCCCCTTAATCTCTTCAGTACACAAAATGATCGCAAGCCAATGAAGCAATCAACGTGTACTTTTTTACGAGAATAGTGGAATGGTATGTCGCTTGCCAACCTTTAATATATGGAGCCCTTTATGTGGTGCTACTGAAACATCAACATGACGCCACCAAGCTAATAATTTTTCTATAGGTTGATCAAAATAATCGAGGCCAAAACGAAAGGTTCCCCAATGCATAGGAACAAAATGCCGCGCTTTAAGATCAAGAAATGCCTGCCCCGCTTGTTGTGCATCTAGGTGCACATGATTCATCCACACACGTGGCTCACAAGGAGCTATAGGCATAAATGCAACATCGATTGATGGAAATTCTTGCGCAATAGCATGAAAATGAGAAGAATATGACGTATCACCAGCAAAGTATAAACATGCTCGATGATCATTGAGCGATCGCCAATCGCCAACTTCTATCATCCAACTACCCCACAGTGAGCGATTTTTATCAAAAAGGCCGCGCTGTGACCAATGCATAGCGGGCAAAAAAGTAAATCGTACTTCTTTTTGCGCGCGCTCAACGGCAACAATTTCCTGTTGCCACCAAGTAAATTCCTGCACATTGCTAAAGTTACGCCTATCAAACCAAGCCTTGTCTCCCAAGGGAACAAGAATGCGCATATTTTTATGATGCCGCAATGCTAACAAACTTGATTCGTCCATGTGATCACGATGATTATGGGAAAGCACTATAATATCTACTGGCGGTAATTCATGAGGCAGTATTCCAGCTGGCAACACCCGACGGTACGCAAAGGATGCATTACCAAAAACAGGATCCGTCAAAATCGTAACCCCATCACATCGAATAAGAAACGAAGAATGTCCAATCCAAGTGATTTCCGGCTCACATTTTTGCTCAATGCGTTCTGGATAAGAAATATCACAGCGATCAATCCACTGCGCGGAACGCTTAGGACAAATATTTTTGATGGTTAATCGATTACGCAGAAACATCAGAACTGTGTCAGTAAAAAAACTTTTCAGCTTGTCATGCTCATGATTAAAAAAGCGCTTATTACGAACATAAGGCCTAATTTTGTGAGCCGCAAAATAAGTATGTTGATCATCCATAAAAGGATTAATCCTTATAAAAAGAAACCCCCATCCAGACGAAACGTCACGGATAGGGGAAATGGAGGTTATCTACATCAAGGATCTTATCGATTAACCGTTAAAAATAAGTGATTTTAGATTACATGATCTTGTCGTATAAAGCAAACATTTTTGCGATGTTTAACCATATTAATCGCCATTATTCTAATTGAAAAAACTATCACCATTTTTATTATTTCTCATTGTCCAAAAAACTTGTTGGTACTGAGAAATCATACGAATATCACCAAAATCTCTACATAACACCGTATATGCAGCATCAGCCAATCTATTTTGCAACTCTCTATCTGATAGTACTTTACACAAAGTATCCTGCAACTGCACTACATCACCTGCAGGCACCATTAATCCATTATGATCATGGCTAATAACTGGATGAAATAAATTTCTATTAGTAACAACACACGGTACTCGCAAACACATCGCTTCCAAAAGCGCCATGGAAATCCCTTCTTTATCTGAAGATTGCACAAACACATCAAATAACTGGTAATACCCGTATGCAGGATTATCACTTACAAAGTATATCAAAGAGCTAATGCCCAACTGTTGAGCCAATACACGCAACGCATACTCCTCTGGTCCTTGTCCAACCAAAAATAAACGAGCATTTTTTATGCGTTTTTGCACCAATGCAAATGTACGCAATAATAATGAATAATTTTTAACCGGAACCCAGCGTCCTACTGAACCTATGATACGATGCTCAGCCGACAAACCATACGTTTCTCGCTTTATTTGATAGTGCATAGCTAATGACTGAATCTTTTCGCAATTAATACCATTTTTAATCACCAGCACATTGTGACGGGATATGGTCATGTTGTGTGCACTTATTGAATCTGCAACTTCATCTGAAACCGCAATAATTTTGGTGGAAAGTTTGGCGGTAAATTTATCGATAGAATTCCGTATCACGCCGTTTTGATCAACGTTATTGTGATACACGCTCACTACCGGGATATCCCGTATCGCACCCATAAGACGTCCTGCTATAGTTGCAGACCACAGCAAGGTATGAACACCGTCTGGCCTGATCATTCTTATGCAACGCCATAGGCGAAACCAAAAAAGTGGATCGTACATACATACAAGCCCAGAGACTTGATACGTCTTAATACCACGCGCCTCTATACGCGCTCGTATAGGGCCATCATGAAAAAATATAACGTGGTGTTCAAATAACTTTTCAGAAAGTCCGCTCAATAGATTACAAAGTAGCGTCTCTGCGCCACCAACTTTTAAACTTGAAGTGATATGGACAAGTTGCATCACAGGAGGCATATAAACTCCAACTAAAAGGCATTATTTCCATTTACATCACATGAAAATTCCGTATCATTAGGAAAGTAGTAGTAGTGTGCGGTAAAAATGTCTCAAATCATTAATCCGAGGAGTTTCCCATGCACATACTACGTTCTTTACAACGAAAGTATATAGCATCAATCCTATTAGTAGGAATATCAACACAAGCCCTTGCCATTACCTTCCAAGAAGTCGGCGATCGCTATCTTAATTCATATAGCGCCAGTGAGCAACCAACGCAACTCCATAACAATCAGACAAACGACCCTAAAAAGGAAGTATTAAATACATCGGTTCGTCAACTAAGTATACAAGAACAACGTCGCGTAGTATTTTCACTACTCTCTCAACTTGATCAATCGGCATCTTCACAACAATCAGATAATGCAATCGCCCAAGTACTCCAAGATCTGGCCGTTCTTCAAGGACAACCGGGATCAGAAAATATTTCATTGACCAGCATCACTAACTATTGCACGACCGTATTTGGCGAAGCCGCGCTGGCAAATATGCTCGCACAAAATATATCAGCCCATGATATCCAAAAGAGACAAGCTCTCATTAAAGAATTGATAACCAACGATCAATTATTCGACACAATTGAGAAATTGCTATTTGCTCTCAGGAGCCAAACCAATCCCCTTCTTTCCTTATGGGCAGAAGAAAATAAAGTCACTCAAGACGCTTTTAAAAAATTATATTTTTCGAATCGGTTACTCAAAACTTTCAATACCTCACCCACAGTCATGGAAGGAACAATCCGAACTCAGAATGCTATCACTGCACTGGTTTCATCCGCAATACCTCTTTTTTCTACAATCATGAATTATGTCGGGCAATATATTCTGTACAAAAAAGAATACACTGATCAAAAAGCATCCGTAATAAAAGCAGTTAAAGCATATCTAGGGCAATTCAATCCGTACCTTTATATCAATTTCGTTAAAGATGCTCAAAAAGAGATAGAAAAAGAACGAATTGCGAAGTTCAATGAATTGGCGCCACGAATAGGATTTGAAAAGGCTCAAGTAGAAGCCAATCAGTCTGCGCTCCATAATAAGAACATTATACGAATAATAAACTATATCAATTTGGGAGGAACAATTGCCGTGCACGCCTATCAAGTTTATATAGCAAAAAATGCAATTAGTTCGGCAATACAGCAAAAAAATACCATTAATTATTTGCAAGCACGTCTTATCGGAATCGCAACGCTCGTTAATACCGCAAAATCCATAACTCAACTCGCACAGCATCATCAGATCCTTGAACAAGGTGTTACCCTTTTTGCTGATCTGTCTGAACTTTTTGCATCTCATGAAAATAAACAAATCGACAAACTTGTTAAACAACTGCAAAAAAACACCTTCAAGGGCAATGCATCGTTCTTCTCCATTTCTGGCCGTGTTCTTGCCGCAAATAAATTAATGGAAAATAACAAGCAAGAATTTGCTCGCAGCATGCTTGCTCTAGGCGAACTTGATGCCTGTCTATCCATTGCAAAGATGATGAAAGAGTTCCAACAAAAACGCGTCGGCTACTGTTTTGTTGAATTCATAGAGCATGAAACACCATACCTCAAACTCGATGATTTCTGGAATCCATTCATTAATGCAAACATAGCGGTCACCAATTCTATCGAATTTGGTGGTAACAAACCTCGTGCAATTATTGTCACAGGATCTAATACGGGCGGTAAATCAACCAACCTTAAAGCCATTATGACTTCTATTCTTCTTGCGCGGACATTTGGTATTGCCCCAGCACGTAACGCTGTTATGACTCAATTCGCATACCTAGGCACCTCCATGAACGTGAGCGACAATACCGCAACTGGTGATTCATTATTCCAGGCAGAAGTAAAACGCGCGGAAACACTCGTCAAGAAGGTAGAATCCCTACGACAAGAATTTGGATGCTTGATTATTGATGAATTATTTACTGGTACCGGCCCAGAAAAAGGCGCTAAAGCTGCTAAACGTGTAGCTGCACACTTGGCAAAATCCAACAATATTATCTTGATTCTGTCCACCCATTTCCCTGAAATTACCAATTTAGAACAGGAAACCGGCTTATTTAAAAACTACAAAGTTGACGTCTACAAAGATGAGCATGGCAACTTGGTACGTCCATTTAAACTCGAACCTGGTATCAGCAACAGTAATATCGCTGATGATATCCTGAATCAACGACTTAGTTTCTTGGTAGAGCACACTGCATAACTTGACTCGGTAAACAAAAAAGGGCCGCGTAAATAGATTTAACTATTTACGCGGCCCTTTTACCTATCATACATTCATTGTGCTTTGGTTGCTCCGCATTCTTGCGCACGGAGCACCTTTTTGTCTACTTTGCCAGTTGCCGTAAGCGGTAATTCTTGCATTATTACAAAGCGACGCGGAATTTTATAATTTGCTAAATGCTGATTACACAACGCGCGTAATTCGGCTTCGAGTTCTTTATGCGGCGCACGCACCTGCACATAGGCAATAGGAATCTGCCCTGCATCATCGTCATCAACACCAATCACACCTACGGCGAGCACTGACGCATGCATCATAATAATATTTTCAATTTCAGGCGGATAAATATTAATGCCTTTATGAATAATTAAATCCTTGTCTCTACCGCAAATAATAATATTTCCCGAGGCATCAATTTTTGCAAAATCACCTGTATTGAACCATCCATCTTTAAGCACTTCTGCGGTCTTTTCTGGTGCGCGATAATACCCCAACATCACATTGTCACCTTTAACCCAAAGAATGCCTATAGCTCCCGCGGAAATCTCTCGTCCAGCTTCATCACGAATACTACATGACACACCGATTAATGGTTTACCCACGCAGCTCGTCGGGCGAAGCTCGTCGTCAAGATCAACTGAAAGTACCGGTGCGGTCTCAGTAAGACCATAACCATTGCACAATTTTCTGCGGTAAATAAGCTCAAATCCCATGCGAATTTTATCGGGTAAAACATCACCACCCGAAATAAAATATGCCACGCTATCTAAAGGAGCTGTCTTGAGCAAACAAAGTAACCCGTACAGCGCAGGTACGCCCAAAAATACCGTCGGCTTATGCTTAAGCCCTTCCAAAATTGCACGCCGATCAATCTTAGGAACAAGAATCACCGTACATCCGGTAAGCATACTCGCCCACACACAAGCAAATTGCGCAAAGCTATGAAATAACGGCAATACGCCAAATACACGCTGCCCAAAATCAAGAGGAATGCGCGATCCACCCTGCAAAATATTCGTCATAATGTTTTTTGAACTCAGCATTACGCCTTTGGGGAATCCGGTAGTGCCAGATGTGTATAATAATGCCACCATCTCGTCAGGATCAAGCGTAACAAGCGGATAATCAGTCTCTTTTTTATCAGATGGCACTGATAAATCAATCGTTTGTGTGGTAATAATATTCTGTACACCCAATACTCTAAACAAAGCAACTCGGCCCGGAGTAGTGACGGCTAAAGCGGGCTCAGCATCTTTCACAATATGTGCCAATTCAGTATCTTTTAAAAAAATATTGAGCGGTGCTATCACCGCTCCCGTTTGCCAAATACCAAAATAGGCAACATAAAATTCAATGCTATTGTCGGCCATAAGAAGCACGCGATCACGCGGCTTTACACCAGATGCGGTTACTACACGACTAAATTGACACGCTCTTGCGTATAATTCTTGATAAGAAATTGAAGACTGCTTAAAGATAAGCGCTTTATTACTCCCAAATTTCTCCGCCGCTCTCTGCAATAGCTTGCTCGCAGACAAAATTCTACCATGTTCATAGATAAGTTCTTGGTAACGCTGATAGCGTACCTGCTCCAATGTTGCTCCCATCACTACTCCCCATTATTCATTCTTTTACTTTAATAACACTCACTGGACACAAACGCGCTGCTTCACGAATTTTTTCTTTATAGGCATCAAAATCTGCATCCGTTTTTACGCGGCAGATGTCCGTAACTTTAAAAACTTCCGGAGCGATAAACTCACATGCTCCACAGGTGATGCAACCAGGCTCAATTACCACATTTTTTATGTCTTTTTTTGTTTCGTTATTCATTATACCGTCTCTTCTTGGGTAATGTATCACGATAAAATGATTCCAACATTTCTTGAAAAGGTTTATAGGATGAATCTTCAAGGACGAGATTTTTAACACTTTTGTAGAGGGACTCACCATCGTCACCAACAGAGGACCGCACATCAATATCGGGTATGTTCAACAATATCTGTTCTGTTACTATGATATTTTTTTCCTTAATTGCACAAAACAAAGCGTCTTCTGGCGTATACCACACCCACTTCGATCGCCTCTTGAGAAATTCTTTAATGCAATTCCGAGAAATGATATTATTTTCTCTACATGCTTCCGAAAAAAATTGATCCGGATTAAGGTCGATTATTGATTCAGGATCGATATTTTGACACAACGCATTCGCTATCAAATACATCATAGGCGGTACCACATCGGCACTTTTCTTAACACACTTTTTTTCACCACTCTCAATGAAACGTCTTTTATGCGGCCCCTCTAGATGTTTTCTATCCAACCACTTACACCGTTTTATATAGCCCTTAGTAAAATGTTCAAGTGCTTTGTGCTTAATAGATAGATGCACATTATCCAATGTATGTACTTTTAACATCAATTGTGCACGTTTCGCATTAGACATATCTTGAGACTTCATATCAACATGATCGCGCAAAGAGCTGGCTTGATTTTCTTCTTGCGATGCAACATATTCAGGCGCAATATCTTCGCACAAATCAATATCCATGCCAGCGTTCATAAAACAAGTATTTAAAAATGTCATAACGCCAAATACTGTACGCATCGCAGTAAACATGAAGCCCCCCGTAGTTCCAAAACAACAACCAATTAATTCATGAATTTTTAACGGTTAAACATGCACTTTTTCATCATTGCTATATGCTATAATTACAGTATGACATACAGAGGGAATTTATGAAAATACTATCACGAGGAATCCTCATATCATTAGAAGGAATTGATGGATCCGGTAAATCTACGCTTGCACGCAATCTCCACATGCATCTCGCAAATCAGGGCCTTGATACGATACTAACACGTGAACCAGGAGGATCCGCTCTGGGTAAAAAATTACGTACCATACTTCAGGAAAAAGAAGTCAATGTCTGCGACAAAGCTGAATTCTTGCTCTTCGCGGCTGACCGTGCCCAGCACTTTGATGAGCTCATTGTCCCCGCTTTAAATGAATGCAAGTTAGTCATTTCTGATCGCATGGCTGATTCTTCAGTCGTGTACCAAGGTTATGGTCGAGGGCTTTCCATAGAACTCATTCAAACAATCAATGCTTGGGCAATGCATAACATCAAGCCCGATATCATCATTTATGTACAAGTTCCTGTAGAAATTGCACTCCAACGCATTACCAAACGCAAGGAAATGCTCAGTTCTTTTGAACGTGAGCGACTTGATTTTACTCAACGACTTATTGGTGGCTTTGAAAAACTTTTTCATCAACGCCATGACGTCATTATAGTCGACGGACAATTACCCGCCGATGAAGTATGTGAACAAGCTCTTTCCGCAGTTCTCAAGAATATACAAGCATTACACGTGATATCATGATGCTCCCACTTAACAATATTCCTCCAGCACTCATCCTTGTAGGAGACACAACAAGCATTTTTAGCGCCGTGATCACCTATTTGCAGCAACTGTTCTGTACTCGAAGCAGCTGCTCAACATGTTCAACATGCCTTCTTATCCAGCAACAACAATTTTATGCCGCAACATGGCTTTCAACTGACAAGCATTACACCCTTGATGATCTGGATATTATTTTTTCAACCACTGCGTATACGCTACAGGAACAAGGTAAACATTTTTTTATCATCAACTCTGCCGACTTGCTCACTCCAGCATGTTCGAATAGTCTTTTGAAAATGGTAGAAGAGCCCCCTGTAGGATACCATTTCATCTTTTTAACAAGTAGACTCAGCGCAATATTGCCAACCATTCGCTCGCGCTGCACGGTCATCACACTTATCACGACTAGCAATTCTGTATCTACACATGCACTATTTACTTGCTTTGCCAATCAAAAATCACTACCACTCACTGATTTTCTTAAAATACTTGATCAAGATGCAACACATGAGCACGAGGCGCTTCTCATCATAGATGCATTAATTGCACACTGGTACGCTAAATATCAAAAGGCGATCACAGAATCAAAAATCCAGGAAGCACAACGAGCTCAAAAAATCATTCTTGTATTTCAGCAAGCTCTTGCTAAGCCGCCCATGCCGGGAAGTAGTAAAATTTTTTGGCGTACTCTATATCTTACGTTTAACCACCTTTTATAACTGCAAGTGGTTTTACTCGCGCCACTTTACGTGCCAAACCAGCGTTATGCACCACGTTTACCACACTATCAACATCTTTATACGCAATTGGCGCTTCTTCAGCAAGACCTACATCGGAATCACATCGTATCATGATACCACGTGCTTCGAGCTCGCGGCGTAAAGTTGAACCACGCACCATCTTCTTAGCTTTGTGACGTGACAATTTTCTTCCTGCACCGTGACATGAAGAACCGAATGCTAAATTCATACTTGCTTGAGTACCAACGAGGATATAAGAAGCCGTTCCCATGGTGCCAGGGATCAACACCGGTTGGCCAACGGTGCGATACGCAGATGGAACCTCAGGATGCCCTGGTCCAAAGGCACGCGTCGCACCTTTGCGATGCATCACTACTTCTAGCTCACGATCGTACACGCGATGCCGTTCACGTTTACCAATATTATGCGAAACATCATACAAAGTGCGTAGCCACACTTCGTTGCCCATCACACTCTGCCATGCCTGACGAACCCAGTGACCAATAACATGGCGATTTGCCCAAGCAAAATTAGCTGCTGCCGCCATAGCGGTAAAATAAGCTTGTCCTTCTGCTGACAAAAATGGCGCACATACCAATTCGCGGTCAGGTAGCTGATAACCCCATTCTGGTATTTTTTGCATCATAGTTCTTACATAATCAGTACATGTCTGATGACCAAGACCACGCGATCCACAGTGAATCATTACCGTCACCTGACCACGTGATAATCCGAGCACCGCTGCTGCTTGTTCATCATAAATTTCATCAACTGCCTGAACCTCCAGAAAATGATTGCCTGAACCGAGAGTACCCAGCTGATCATCGCCCCGTTTTTTGGCTTCCGGAGTAATTGCGTTTGGATCAGCAATTTCCATGCACCCACGTTCTTCGCACATTTCAAGATCTTCCTGAGTACCAAAGCCAAGTTTTACCATCTGTTTCGCGCCGTGTTGCAACACACGATCAAGTTCTGGCTCACTAAGTTTTAATTTGCCTCCACGACCGACACCTGATGGCACCGCAAGAAATAATGCATCTGCAAGTGAAGCTAGATACGGCCTTACTTCCGCCTCCGATACATTTGCAGCAAGTAGCCGAACGCCACAATTAATATCATATCCAATACCACCGGGTGAAATGACACCTCCTTGATCAATCGCCGTTGCAGCAACTCCTCCTATAGGAAAACCATACCCTTGATGAATATCAGGCATCGCGTAGGCGGCTTTTTGAATACCTGGTAGCGTAGCAACATTAATCAGCTGCCACAGCGACATATCTTGCATGATATCTTCTAGCATGTCTTCACCCGTATAAACACGTGCTGGAACACGCATATCAGAACGAAAATCTTGCGGAATTTCAAAAAGATTATCATCAATTTTAATGAGTTTTTCACGAGTGAGCACTCGATCTTCCATTACCACTCCTTTTAGATATCAAATACAATATCAACTTGATACCCATCACCAATCTTTCGCACGGTCAAATCGTGATAGGTAACCGCTTTTATCTCAACCACTTCAAATCTAGTTACAGATACACCAAATAGGGTGGCCTTAACATGTGCTTCATGTATTTCATGAATGTCTGCATCTAAATATGCTTCATTATGCACGTCAGATAAATAAAGGGCATGCGACAGAAAATCCACAAGTAACGATTCGATGGGAGTGGCTACAATATTAACTTGGTGCAAGCGAGGCAATTCCGCACACTCTAATAATCCATTTACCACCACACAGCCTTCTGCGTGTGGACCAATACTCTGAAACATTCCAACCAACGCGTTGCGAAATAAATCTGCTAGTGTAGGACCATATACACGGATTTTGATATCTGCGGTATGCGGCAATAATTCAAATGTTTTCAATACACATCTCCACTTCTTTAAGATTCACGAGTGAAACAATAAAAAATCATACCACTCTTCTAAAATCTTCTTTAACATAACAATAAGATCAAGTACCATGGTAACCATACCAAACAATAAGGATATCACTATGCAAAAAAGAATAATTACTCTAGCGGGCGTAATGTACTTGACTCTGAACGCCTCACTTGTGTGCGAACAGCCGGCTCAGGAAGATAGCATGCAACGAAGATTTATATATATGTGCATACCACATGGTATGATTTTCTGCGTCGGCACCACGTTATTACAAGAAACTCTAAGCCCGCGCCATCCAAAAGCACTTTTGACAAGAATGATTGCACTGCCTATCGCTCTTACCTTTATGCGCGTTGGCGCACGACCATTTATGTCCGGAACAACCTATGTTCGCGACATTGATTCTGGGCGCCGACCAAATCCATTTTCGTGGGAAGGACTTAAACAAGAAGGTCTTGCATCTGTTAAAACTGCTCAAGAATTATTCGTTAAGACAAGTAAAAAACTTTCTGAATTTGCATCGCACATGCAAAAAGATGATCCCAAATAATTTATTGTATTAATCATGAAAAAGCAGCTTAGTGACTTATTGCCTCTTGTTTTTCGCCATGAGCATGCGTGGAAAATTCAGCTCTTACAACAATGGGATGTAATTTTTGGCAATCTAAGTGCTTTTGTGCAAATAGAAAAAATTGAATATGAAACACTTGTGCTTGGTGTCACAAATTCATGTTGGTTGCAAGAACTTTCGTTGCTTTCTCCCTTACTCCTCAAAACAATCAATGAAAAACTAGCGCATGCTCCTATCAAACAACTACGCTTTAAACTGAGCGGAACAAAACATCGTGCAAAGAAAACATTAATACTATCCTCACAGGTACGCTGCCTTCCGTCTCGAGTACTCAATGCAGCAGAGCAACGTGCACTCGATCATATTCATGATCAAGAACTTCGCATCGCACTACAACGTTTTCTTATGCGATGCTCTATGAATGACAAGTGATGAAGTGTAAGGAGTAGCAATGAAGAACTATAGTATACTATGCCTGTTAGCCTGCATGTTCACGGCTATGCTCGGCGTTGATGCTGACTCAGTAAATCAACTACATAGCTATTTTGTTGCTAACTACAAACATTTTGGCAAAGAATGGCAAGAAGCTCTGACATGGTATAAACGTACTTTACAATCGGGAAACGCCCCTTTTGTTTATAGAGGTCTCATCCACCTTTTTCATGACACGGGAAATCACCAACGCATCATTCAGCTCCAATCTGTCATAGAAAAATATTTTAACCACGATATCGCCATACAATTCATTTTAGCCCAAGCACTTGCGCAGAGTGGGCAAGAAGCCGCCGCAGATCAGCTACTTACCAAGCTCAATCAACAAAAGAAAACTCATCCAGAAATCGCTTTTCATGTTTTGCAACGTCATATGCAAAAGGGAGAATTTGACAAAGCACTCAATGTCATCGATGCGCTACTCAATAACGCTGTCCGCAAACCTACACATTTTATTTTCCATTTTGTTAAAGGCCAATTACTCCTCCAAATGAACAAAAAAGAAGAGGCCCTAACATCTATAAAAGCAAGCCTTGAATTACACCCAAGCTTTGACAAAGGCTGGCTCATGCAAGCACTCATAGAAGAAAAGATGGGAAAATTAAATGAAGCAATCAAAGGCTATACCAATTTTTTACAGATCACTGGACCAAATACCGAAATTGAACAGCATCTTCTTGGACTTACTTTCAAGGCAAAATTACAAGAATCTTCTCAACCCTTTGTGACTGTTCCAGAAGACTGTGTTTCAAAGGCATTAGATGCTTTTAAGCACAGGGAATACCAACAAGCGTTACGTTTATTGCAGGAATGTATTGGTACTCAACCAGGAAATCATGAAGCAAAAACGCTCAAGATACAGGTATTACTTGCTCTGAATAATCTTGATCAAGCACTGACTGATATAGCATCGTGGGCTCTTGCAGAGCCTCAGGCACCGGTATGGTTTGATGCGCTTCACCTGCTTTATCGAAATGGTACTGAAATTTCAAAAATTATACGCACGCTACAATACATAGAAAAAGCACTGCCACAAGAATTGCTTCCTAAGCTCTATCTCGCCGATTTATCTTTGCGAACACAAAATACTCATGCCGCTACTTCTTACCTTATGCGTAGTCTAAAAATTGCTGAATCTACCGATTTACAGGCAACACTGGCATTTCAATTATGCGCACTCGCTTATAACAATCATCATTACAAAAAAATTAAAGATATTTATCAGCAGCATGCCGATGTTGCCGAACATCACGCCCCATTTCTTAACCTCATGGCATATTATTATTGCAGCAAAGAAAATAATTTAGAACTGGCTCAACAACTTATCACCAAAGCGCTCAAGCTCGACTCAAAAAACCCCCATCTTATGGACACGCAAGCACTTATTTACTATCATCAAAAACAATACGATAAAGCGTATGCAATTTTGGAAAAAATTGCGCAGCAAGAAAAAGCAGATTGTACCATTGCTAAACATGTTGCAAAAACATGCTATGAACTTGGTAACATCACACTTGCAATCAAGCACCTTGAACACGCAACTGATTTAATCGAACACCCTGATAAAAAGAAAAAATATAAACAACTGATATCAACATGGAAACAAAAGATTTAAAAATTGATACTATCTGTTTTGTTGCTGGTCGCTCGGGAGGACATATCATCCCAGCACTTACGCTAGCCCACCAAGAGCTCGATAAAAATCAACAAACGCGCATTCTATTCTTCACTGCTAACACAAAACTCGACCACACTATTATGCGCACAAGCAACAGAATCGATCAGCACGTTACCCTACATCTTGATAATATTCCACAAAAAAAACTCCAGTGGATTGGCTTTGCATACCGTGCTCTTAAGGCTTGTTATACCAGCTGGCGAATACTACGTCAGACTAAACCAACAAAAATAATCAGCATGGGCGGCTACATCTCTTTGCCAGTATGTTTGATGGGACATCGACTTAATATTCCCGTAGAAGTTATAGAACTCAACGTTGAACCGGGAAAAGCAACCAAATTCTTATCTCATCTTGCAAGCCGCATATTAGTATGCTTTGAAGAAACTAAAAAATATTTTCCAAAGAATACATGCACACTCATTCCTTATCCCGTGCGATTTTCAGAAACCGAACAACGCATCTCCAAAGAAGAAGCTCGCGCGCAATTGAGTAATATCCCTTCCTATCGCCGCACGGTGCTAGTACTTGGTGGTTCTCAAGGTTCCGCATTTCTTAACAATTTGATACATAGTTGGCTCAGACGGATGAGCATTGGTGAGCGACAACTTCTGTATATCATGCATCAGGTGGGTAATAGTGCCGATGCTGAAGCTTGGAGTATCTGGTACAGTAATTGCGAAGTTCATGCACATGTTTTTAATTATCATCACGATATGGCGACTATGTACGCTGCCGCTGATATTGTAGTTTGTAGAGCCGGTGCTGGCACCTTATTTGAGGCATTGTTTTTTAACAAAGAATGTATCACCATACCACTTGAGATATCTGGTAATAATCATCAAGTCGCGAACGCTTTAGCTATGGCACAGCTTTATCCACATCTATTTATGGTAGTTAGACAAACTGATCAGCCTACCAAGTTTATGCGTCTGATTTGTGAAAAATTATCTGATAACACCATTCCACAGGATGTCTTGGAATATCGCAAAAAGTTTATATCTATCGAATAATGATTTTATTCAAGAATGGCTAGTGTTTCTCTTCCAGGAGCGGCATCTTCATACATGCCAGTACGAGCATTGATGCTCCGTTCTTTCAGACGACCATCAAATGAAAATTTCTTCTGTTTACTTGCCAACTTATTATGCATATTGATCCATATAGGAAAGGCGGTACGTGATGGATACACATGTTTACCAAGAGATCTATTATCATCACAACCAACATATACCACCGTGGTAAGTGATGGAGTGGCGCCTGCAAACCAACAAATTCTAGAATCATTGGTTGTTCCTGTTTTACTAAATCCCTCACTATCGATCCATGGCTTGGATCGCCAGAGTAATGCTCGTGCGCGCCCGAGACCATTCATTAAGACACGCGCTACTTGATCGGCAATACGAGCATCCATAATATATTCGCTCGTTGCTCGATGGCGCCATATCTTTTCTCCTAAATTATTTTTAATCCATTTAATATAATGCGGCTCAACATAAATACCGTGATTTGCAAAAACATTAAACATTGCCGTTGCTTGCTTGAGCGTTGTATCGACGCATCCCAACGCAAGTGAAGGATAGGGTATAGTAACAGAATCAAGGTGTACCCGTTGTGCAAGGTCTACAACACGATGAATACCTATCTCCAACAATAATTTTATGGTCACAATGTTGTTCGAGGCTGTCAATGCGCGCGCCAACGTTATCTGCCCCTCAAAACGGTTATTAAAATTATTAGGACGCCACACGACATTACTTTTTGTTGCTAATTCAAATGGCTCGTCAATATAGGTGTGTGCAAATGATTTTCCAACCATCAGTGCAGCAGCGTAAACCAGTGGCTTGAACACTGAACCAATTTGACGTTTAGCCTGTAATGCTCGGTTAAACTTTGAAAGCTTAAAGTCAAAGCCACCTATCATTGCGCGTATTTCGCCGGAGCTTGTATCAACACTCAGTAACGCACCATCTACATCTGGATTAAGCTCCTCACGCAATAATACACATTGATCACGGAATGCTTTCTCGGCACATCGCTGCACAACCGCATCAAGAGTTGTTTGAATAACAAGACCCCCACTATATAGTTGCTCTTTCCCCACCATATCCTCAAGATATTGCCGTAGTGTTTCGCGTAGGTGTGGCGCACAACAGTGCGCATCATACTCTACCAGTACAAGATCAACTGCACGAGCAGCTTGGTATTCATCATCATTCAAATAACCCAATTTTTTCATGGAATGCAGCACCACATTACGCCGTTTCTGCGCAGAGTGTGGATACAAGAGCGGACAGTAATTTCCTGGCGAACGAACAATTCCAGCTAATGTGGCCGCTTCATCAATAGAAAGATCCGAAACTGATTTTTTCCAAAAGCGCTGACTCGCCGCCTCAACTCCGTAAATACCACATCCAAAGTAGACATGGTTAAGATAAGCCTCCAATATTTGCGATTTAGTAAATTGGCGCTCCACAAGTAATGCGTAAATTTGTTCTTTGATTTTTCTACTAAATGTTTTTTTTGCATCGAAAAATAATAGCCGAACGAGCTGCTGGGTAATGGTACTCGCCCCTTGTACCTTTTTGCCATAATAAATATTGTAGATAATTGAACGGATAATTCCTTTACACGACAACCCAGTATGTTTAAAAAATGACCAGTCTTCGGTAGCAGTAAAGGCATTAATAAGGTGCTGCGGTATTTTATCTATGCTCACCGGGTCACGCTTATCCAGCTGAAAACGCGTCCATTCTTTACCATCTTTATCAAGTACAATCGACGGCTTACCGCGGTGATAATGTTCGAGTACTGAAAAATCAATTGTGTGATTATGCCAAACGTACCACAGTGCACCTAAACTGCCCGGCACAGCAAGAACCGCAACAATGTACACAATATATAACGGGATTATAAGAAATGGTTTAAAGGTCATAGTGCGGTGATACTCAGCGCTCAAATAGAATGATTTTTTTAGTTAATGTACCACAGAGCACGGTAATACTCTACGTAGTGCTGTCTAATTTGACTGTTTTTTTCACCCAACAATCACGTACCAATTGCATATAACGTGCCCGCCACAAGGCATTATGATTGATATTTCGCCGGCATTGTTGCCATGCTTTCATTTTTGTTACAAGTGGTGCTATCAAATAAACTGTAAATGTCGTTGCAGTAACCACACACAGTGAAGTTACAATCGGGTGCTGACAACAACATGCATCCCACAGCCATAGCAATGTTCCTTTAAGCTCTCCATGAACAAGCGGCATGAGATCTTCTGGATGAAGATAATAAGCGGCCGTATCTTTAGCGCAGCTGATGTGATATTCAATAAACAATGTGGTAAGCAATATAATAAAACGTAGAAATTTCATATACTATACTCCGTTTAAACCTTTTTACGTAGTGTGCCTCAAAAACTCATTGCTGTGCAATATTGTGTCCACAACATTATCCACAAATTATAAATCAGGATAAGTATGCTATTTTATGTGATTGGATTGCTTTTTTTAATCACCGATTTGGTAACTATGTCATTGGCACATACGTATATCACATATTTCACCCTATGGTTCTATGTGGTCAATCTTGCTCTCAGCCACCTCAGCTTATACCGTATAGGATACTGTTGGTTTTTATTGACTTTGTTGGCATATCTCCAATGGGGAATGCCATTTCTCGAACTATGTTATTTTATACCTGTTACAGCTCTCGGCATCTTTTTGCGGCCCAAAATGCACTATTCTTGGCATCTCCCTCTTATCTTATGCCTGGTGACACTTGCGATTCAGACAGTTCCACTAGAGGTTCTCATTCTGGGGTATCCCCTGAAAGACTTTACCATTAGAAAAATTTTTATTAGTATGTTATCAATTATTGTAATAATTTTTTTGACATATAGGCGTGGAAATTCAGGCAATCGCTTATAGATTCTATAAGAGGAAAGTCCGGACTCCCAACGAATAAGGTAACACAAAACCCGCATGGGGTATGTGTACGTGAAAACGCTGGAAAGTGCCACAGAAAAAAACCGCCGCGTCCCTTTTACGGCGAAGCGGTAAGGGTGAAAATGTGCGGTAAGAGCGCACAACGTGTCATAGTGATATGGTACGGGGGTAAACCCTACCTGGAGCAAGACAAAATAGGTATGTACGGTTATTCGTTCCGGTTTTAAACATACGGGTATGTCGCTTAGATAAATGGTTGCCACATGAATATCGTAAGATAGCATGACAGAATCCGGCTTATGAGTATCCACGCCACAATCTCTCAAGCATCGATGACGTATGAAGCTAAGAACATTCCTTGAATATCTTTTTTTATTGCTTCCTTTTTGCTCGTTCTTACTCGGCTATTATCTGCTGAGCTCTCGCCATCCCATACGTGAACTTCCCGTACCCAATCTCATGGGACAACAACTTAATCAAGTGGTGCGGCTCCTTTCTGTACAACAACTCAATATTCGTATTATCGCAGAAAAAGAGGATGCCGATCTAGAAGATGGCACCATCATTCAGCAATCGCCAACTCCCGGCCAGAAAGTAAAACCACACCAATCGTTACATCTGATCATTTCTAAGAAACCAGCTCCCACGTACATGCCACAACTAATCGGCAACCAAGAGGAAGCTTGCAAAAAAGAGATGCTCGATCGCGCCCTACGTGCCTCTTGGCACTATGTTGAGGGTTCTAAAAAAAGCGGGATGTGCATAGCACAATTTCCCGCTCCCCATGATCAAATTGGAAATATCGCTCCCATTGTGTATATAGTCCGTCACCACGAAACACCGGTGATTATGCCAAATCTCAAAGGTTGCAACATACATGACATCAAGGATTTCTTCGCACTGTATCCAGTTGTTGCAGAATACTTGCACAAATTTTCATCAAAAACACATCATTCTTGCTCGACGTGCACCGTAATTGATCAGCGCCCTCTTCCTGGCTCAATCATAACATTTACTCAAGAAAAACCTTTACATGTGCAACTGTTACTTGATCAGCAGTAATTTAGTGTTGTTCCATGCATACATTCACCAGATCTACGGGGGAATTTTTACCTTCAAGGATACCGTAAATCACCTGGATAAGCGCTTCACCTAGCTCAGCATCTTGAATAAATTCGTGCAATGCGTACACCGTATTGACACCTTCTGGTAATAACGGGGATGATATTTTGATGTCAGCAAGACGTTCTCCCTTGCCAATTTTTATCCCTAATGTCACATTACGGCTTTGCGTACCATAAGCAGTAAGAACAAGATCTCCCACTCCAGCCAATGATCCTGCTGTTTGTGGATCTCCTCCTATTACATCGACTAATCCTGCCATTTCATGAAGAGCCTTAGTCAAAAAAAGCGCACGAGCATTTTCGCCAAATCCAGCTCCTTGCAATATACCCATACCAAGAGCAACTACATTTTTGTACGCGGCGCACATCTGTATTCCCATCATGTCTTGCGATGGTTCGGTGCCAAAATACTCAGCAGTGATTAATTCATCCAAAAATTTGGTTAATTCTGCCGTACGCGCAGCAACCATCACCTGTGTGTATTGTTTGCAACCCACCTCATAGGCAAAACTTGGCCCAGACATGACTGCTACTTTACAGTTCTCACCAAATACATCTTCAACAACCTGTGTTGGTAACATAAGTGATTCTCGCTCGATACCCTTACTTAACACAACCCAAACCTGCTCATCGCGATATGAAGGCAATGCCTTTTCAAGTACTGATCGCAAATGTTCTACTGGTGTTGCAATAAAAACGAGCTCTTTTCCTGCAAGTGCCAATTCTAGATCGGCGGTAGGACGAATACGTTCCACAAGGCAAACTCCTGGCATATAACGCTCGTTTACTCGTGCCTCATGGACCTTGTGAACAACGTTTGGATCATAGCACCATAGATGCACTGACATCCCACAGTCCGCCAGTAAGCAGGCTATTGCCGTTCCAAATGCACCTTCCCCTAATACCGCTACATTATTACTCTTGCTCATCATTTACCAAAATTCCTTCGGGCCTGCTCAAACCGCTGCAACGCCTCACCTAAGTGCTGCTCGGTAATGTCTGGCCATAAACAATCTATAAAATCAATTTCACTATACGCTGCTTGATACAATAAAAAATTGCTTAGTCTATGTGCCCCACCAGTTCTTATAATAAGCTCAGGGTCAGGGATATCTTGCGTCCACAACATCTTAGAAAATAAATCTTCGTGAATATCATTCACCTGTAGACGGCCATCCTGCAAAGCCTTTGCTAATGATTTCACGCCATCAATAATTTCTTGTCTCCCACCATAGCAAAACAAGAAATTGAGATAAATAGTTGAAAAATCGCGTGTAGAAGACTCAACTAATTCACATACATTTTTTACACGATCTGGAAATTTCTCTCTATCTCCAATAAAACGAACTCGAGCTTTTTGCTCTATAAACATAGGCATACTTGCTTCAAGTTCATGAGCAAGAAGATCAAAGAGAAAAAATTGCTCATCAGCAGAACGCTTAAAATTTTCTAACGAAAACGTATAAAAAGAAACATACTTAATCGCCCGCATGCTACAAAACTCAACCACTTTCTTGAGTGCACCAACTCCAGCTTTATGTCCGTCCCATGGCATCAGGCCACGTTGTTGCGCCCAGCGCCTGTTACCATCCATCACTACGGCAAGGTGGGTAATCACAATACCTCCTTCATGGATGCATACTTTTGATGACGTTGAAATCGCCGTGCTATCAAACTAAAAATATTACCCTGGATAACGCATAATCCTGATAGCGCATAGTAAGCAGCCGTCATGCCAAGAGCAAATAATAACCGTTCAAGTGCAACAACCGGGATCAAAGAATACCACTGTTCTGCGGTCATAGGCACCGTATAGAGCCATATGACAGAACCAGCCGCGTGTGCAATCATGGTACTACCTAACGAAGAAGCGAAAATAGTACGTATATTAAAAAGATATAGAGCTACAGGAATCACCCAGTATAATGCATACGGAAATGCGCTAAGACCAACTGGATGAGCAATAAACAACATCATACACAGCACTGGCACCACTACACGGACAAACCAGTGATCATAGGCCCAATAGGCTGATGCTATAAAACTCGGAATATGATATGTTATAAAATAAGGAGCATATGAAACACCAAAAATCACTTTAGCTAGCGTGCTTATACTGATCACTGTCGCAGTCGTCATAAGTCCACCGAAAGCTCCAGTTAATGGCATAAACGAATGTGTCGCTGAAAAGAAGAGCATGAACGGCCCGGTCAAGAGATTGACTTTACAAAACGCAACTATTTTCAATAGGGCCATAAAAAAAAGCGCTCGCAACACTACGGTACCAGTGATTTTTGACATCGCCACTCCTTGAAATATATGAAAAGAATAGAAAAATTTGCTACTTAGTATAAACAAGTTATCAAAGGATAAAAGCTTCATGAGTTACAAAGCAATCATCTTCGATATGGATGGAACCATTATCGATACTAACAATATCTGGAAAAAGGCTACCTGTGAGTTGATAGAAGCTCGCGGTATTACCTTAGATGCCGAATTACAAGAAGAACTCCTACACAGAACACAAGGGCTCGCGCTCATTGAGAGCTGCAAAATTGTAAAGGACATGGCAGGACTCGATGACTCCGTAGAGCATTTGATCAAAGAAAAAGCGCGACGCGCCTGCAATCTTTACGCTCAAGACATAAAATTCATCATCGGATTCGAAGAATTTCATCAAAATGTTATGCTCCATCAGTTAAAAAACGGTATCGCAACTAATGCTGATGACGAAACATTGCTGATTAGCAAACAAAAATTAAATCTAGAGAAATTTTTCGGAAAACATATTTACAATATCACACACGTGAACAATCTCTACAAACCGCACCCAGCCTTATATCTTCATGCTGCCGAACAGTTAGAAGTTGATCCTAAAAACTGCATTGCTATTGAAGATTCTGCACACGGTGTACAAGCTGCAAAAAGTGCCGGAATGGTTTGCATCGGCATCAACTCCACAAGTAGCTTAAAACAGCTTCATAAAGCTGATATGATCGTTAACCACTATGATGAGATCGATCTTGCACAACTATTGGGAATAAACAAACCGACATGAATCACTATCCTCCAGAAACCACTATTATTACTTTCGATCTTCACAAGGTCTTGGTTACCCACGATTATTATCGCATGTTCCAATTATGGTGGAGGAGTCCGCAACGCCTAGCGCTGGTACTACATCTTAGCAACCCAAAAGTTCTCTGGCGCGTTTTTCAGTTAAGACAGTCCGGCGCAGTTGCCGAAAAAGTATTAATGTCCCTTATGGCGGAATTTCCCCACTTTCAACACTTTCGTAAGCTTGGCATTGAAATCTTAAATGCACAAAAACCAATACCAGAATCCTTGTCTTACCTCCAAGAACTCAAGAAACAACGCTATTCGCTGCATATTTTTTCCAATATCGGCGAACAGCTGTACCAGCACTTACGGCTTCAGCATCCTGAGCTATTCAATCTTTTTGACGTAGTTCATACCACAAAGCAATACAACAATTATCTGGCAAAACCTCATAAACAAGCTTTTCTTGATTACCTGTCCGAACACAATCTAGCCAATAATCAGGTAATTTTTATAGACGACAAATCTAAAAATATAGCTGCAGCACAACAATGCGGCATCATTGGCATTAAATTCAAAAGTCCAGCCAACCTGAAACAGGTCATATCTCGTCTTACCAGCAACCTGAAGCCTCTCTAGTGATACTATTGACAATCTGAAAATATCGACTATCCTAAAAACTGTATTATGACTTAAAAGTGATCATACGCAATCTAGATAAAGATTTAGGAAAAAATGGAGATTATTCAGGGAAATTTAGGGGTGCAAACATGGCCAAACAATTTAAAGCTCGAAAATTCTTATCAATAATAGCGTTATTTTCATTCATTGCTATTCAGCCACAGCCGATTCAGGCTGGTTTTTGGTCCTGGATAACCTGGCCTTTTTACGCTTTATTTGATTCAGATAAAGATGCTGAGCAACCAACCAGGCCAACACCATCAAGAGATCTTGAAATGCAGGAGATTCAACCTGAAAAAATTAAAAAATCAGCAAATCGCAGCTTATTCTCACGTATCTCTTCATGGGGGTCAAATTTTAAATCTTTCGTCAGTTCTTTATTTTCAAGAAAACCAAAAAATAGTACTCTTCCCGCTTCACCAGAAGCCAGCGATGCCAATAATGACAACCAAACATCGACCCAAGAAAGCTCTAAGCCTCAAGCCGCCCCAGAATCACAACCGACCAACCCTCATGACAGTATGTCTAACCAAGAGAAAAGTCATGCTTGGCTGGAAAACATCAATGCTGAAACGTCAGCCGATCATTCGCCACGGCCCTCAATTTCACCAAGTTCATCAGAAACCGACATCGTGTTACGTAACTGCCAAGCAGTAGATCAACAAGCCTTGAGCGATGAAAAGAGGAGAATGATTGGAGCAATTGCTTTGAATAACGCAAAGATAATCTTTGATCCAACGCGCCAGACGTTGACATTTAACATTCCCTCTCAAATTAATCCCGAAAATATGAATCGATTTATCATTGATACCAGAGATTCTCAGCATCTTGCCAAAAACTTAAGAAATGCGCTCACGTCCCTGTCAGAACAAGATCTACAAAGGCTATGCGAATGCTTTAAATTACCTATGAATAAAGAAAAATCCCATATCATATCCGATATATTTTCTCACTTGCAAACCAGAATTTCCAAACAGCTGCCCTTACAAACAACTGTGCAACAAAACGACGGTTCCGATCGGCCTTTAGTTATAGAAGATCTTGAAGTCCAACATGATATCTCAAGCGAATCATGTGAAATTGCAAATGAGTCTGGTATTGACGATTTTCTCGATGCGCGTGAAGCGAGCGAAGAAGCAGACGGATCCTCATACGAACACATCAACGATACAGAAGGATCGTCGTTCACCGACATTCAAGCGTCAAATCCTGCTGCACTTGTTGCACACGAAACATTTGCGTTACATAAGAACCGAATACGTCAATATTGTGAAACATATGCCCAAGAAAACAATTTAAATGCTAACGAATATCTCGCACACGTGGTGCAACAGGTAAATCTGGGTGGACGATATGCTTATCAGATTCTCAATGGGCAACTTGCCGTGTCCAAAGATAAAGCTACGCTTCAATCAATCATCGAAACCCTTATGTGGTACTTTTATAGCGAACATCTTGGACAATCAATGGAAGGCAACGGATTTGAAGAAGGAACCTTTATAGTACCTAAAGAATTTGCACCATTTTTTGAAGCAGCTGGTTACCACAGAATTTCAAGCCATGCAAAATTATTAAACCCCGGAACAAATATAGGGAATGACTCTGACAATCTTCCACAATCTAAAGGGCATATTTTATCTCTTCAATTGCACCACCCTAACCTTAAAAATTACTGTTTAATTAAACCAGAAAATCACGGCACATCAGGCATAAAAAATACCGCTTTTCACTTGATCGAATTTGCACAAGCTCAAATCAGAAAAATAAAATTTTTCCAGCAAACATTTGGTATGAAATCGGATGATGATGAAGCATACCGTAAGGAACGCATACCATCCGATATCAAAAAACAATATCAAGAACTTGTACAAGATTTTAGATTAGGTAATGCAGAAACTGAAAAGTTTATAAAGGATGCTAGCATAGGAATTTTTGCTATATATAAAAATGCCAAAAGCCTGGATAACTCAAAATTCAACTTAACTCTGCGTAAAAAAGCTAGAGCGTTTATTTCTATGCTCGAATCTCGGTATGATCATCTAAATATACGCATTGGTAGAGAAGTTATTTTGAGTAAAGAGGATTTGCTTCTATCTTCTTGGATATACGATCAAAAAACAAACAGCAATCAAGCACCAAATAATGAACATCCTTGTTTAGCATCGGCAATCACTCTCATTAATCTAAAAGCTCTCATGGGACAACAAATGAATGGTGTCGTTACTAACAAATCATTAGACGATGCTATTAAAGCCCATATTGAGAGTCTAGCAGAAACTTCTGAACAAGCACTCAAAAATATAAGCAATTCGTTACTAAAAGAATACCTCGTCAACACAGTAACTATCTGCAACGATCTTCAGTCAAGAGCTGACTTCTTAGATCACATTTGTAACACACAGTTTTTTGAGTACGATCATCAACAACCTCTCGTTCATCAAATAAAACTTAATCGTTGTAAAGAAGAAATAAACGCAGAGATTCAACGACAATTCTCCGATCTCATAGAACAATACCCTTATCAATCCAATAGCTTATCTGGCATTACTGTCAAAACACCCGAGGATGATAAACTAAAAAAAGCTCTCGAGCAACTTAACAATGAATCAACTGGCATGAAAAAAATTACGGAATTCAGAATGATTTTAGGCGGAAATTTTTCATCATTGAAAAGTCTCGTCACGAGATTCTGCAACACTATAACCAATCAAGCCTTAAGATTATACGAGGAAGGCAAGATTAAAGAAGCAATAGAACTGTGTCAAGAAGTTCATGATAAGGGAATCAAGATAATTAACAATGCAATTAAACAAGCGACCAAGAATGGCTTCTATACTCCACAGCACCATGCAGGGCACTTAATACAGATAAGAACAATCGCATTACAACGGTATGCCGCAGACTGCTATCGCAAAAATGCTATCGCCAGCGGCATAGTTAAGGCAATAGACAATATTGTTGAATCTTTCGAGCAACAAGCAGGATTTTTTCCTGACCAAACCACGCTTGAAACGACCATCGATGAAGAGTACACAAAAGCACTTGAAACAATCAAAGCTGCCGTTGATCAAACTCGAAGCACCAATAGTGACATCCGCCAAAAAAACGATGTGATTAACGATGCGATTTATGAAGAAATAAAAACTTCGGTCGAAAACTTTGTCACATCAAGCCAAAAGGCGCTCAATCCTACTCAGAGCGCGCAAGCTGACATAGCGAATACCTCGTATAGTCAGCTCTCTGAACAAGAATTAAGCATTCAGTTCTTAGGTGAAGACTCGGGACCAAGAAGATTACATCAATTGAGAAGTGTTCTAACCAATGAACAACTAGACGCATTGCTCAAACAAGTAAATGATCAAGTCATCAGTGGAATACGCGCTAACAATCTGCATCCTACAAAATCCCAACTCCAAGAATTGATGGCATTATGGAATAATACGCTAACCCATATTTTAAACATTCTCCACAACCATGGTATTTATACTAACTATCATCCAGACCTCAAACCTGTAATTGCGCGATATACTTCCGCTCTTCGCCGACTTGAGAAACAACGGGCCAGACACTACAAAAAAGAAGCTCAGCATTCTATTCATACAGAATCTATTGGCGAATTGTTTGAACAATCTCAACTTGTCGTTGATAAAAATCATGAGCAATCAGCTTCACAATTGTTATTAACAATCAATGCGGGAATGAGCGCCATGATCCATCAAGCTACTACCGGTATTATAGTTGGGCATACTCAGGCCGAGGTATTAAGCACACTTGAAGACGAAGTACGAAAGATTGAACAGCAGTTCTCCGAAGGATGTACCACCCAAACAAATCCATCTGTTCGCGCCCTGCTCGATTTAGTAGAACATGATACCGAAATTATTGATCGCTATACTTTATAGTGCCGCAACCTACTGGAAAATAAATCAGGTCCCCAACCAAACTAAGATGCACCAGTGTCAAACGATGTCGCGCAATCATCTTCTAAACGATATCTGTTTCTAGTTCCGCACCGGGGCATCCATTTGACCTTCACATAGCTTGTGCAATATAATGAATAAATGAAATTGAATATCTATAGGGGACAAACGGAATTCAGTAGGGGGAAATATGAAATTTTGCGCAACTCGCTTTTCTATGCGCATCTGTGTAATTCTGATATTCATGGCACCTTTTAGCTACGCCTTTACTCAAGATCATCAACAACACAAACCTGAAAATACCATTATCGCATTTGATATTCACGGCGTTCTAGTAACTTACGATAAAGTTGGTCTCATATGGCCTATTGTAAAAAATTTTGGCGCCTTGCGTTTTTTGCTCTATAAGGGCGTCAGAGAGCATCTTAAAGAAGAGCTCCAAAAAAAGACCCCTACTCCTGAGAGTTATTTTCTAGACCTCGCCAAGGTCGCTCCAGGCATTAAGCCTTATTTCCCAGGTTTTTTTGATATTTCTAATACCTACAAGCCTATTCTTGGTATGCAGGAATTATTAGATGATTTGAAAAATGCTGGGTACGAACTCCATATTTTTTCAAATATCGGTAATCTTTGCTATCACGGATGGGAAGAGGATGGTATACAGGCAAAAGGTCTTAAAACCCGCCTGACTAAATTGTTTGAGCACTTTTCAGATAACAACGTCGTAACCAACGCCTTAAAGCCAGAAATCACCCAATATAATGAACTTGAAAAAAAACATCCCGGTAAAACTATAGTGTTTATTGATGATCGACAGAACAACATTGATGCTACTCAAAAAACAGCCAACAACCAGTTCAAAGGTATTCGCTTTCAGAGCCCAGAACAAGTGCGTGATGAATTGGAAAAATTAGGCATTTTGACCAAAAAACCACAAGACATTCCATCTAATGAATTCGCTACTTGTTCATTAGAAAAATAACTATCATGTTCCACATTAAAAGTATATCTACTCCGCTATTGTTCTTGGTAATATTTCTGTCATATAGCCAGTATAGCAATGCTGGCTATTCTGACTGGCTTCCTTGGAGATGGAGTGCTCAATGCAGTTCAAATGCCAACGCGCCTTCCGTCAAGCACAGTATCTTTACAACACCATTTGGCGAAGAACAAATTAAAAAAGGGCGACACTATGCGCAGGTCATTATGGATGGCAATATGGACAAAATCCCCCGTGCAACGCGGCAAGAAACGCTCGCTACGCTGGTATCATTAACGTGGTATTTTTGTTCCGGGACCAGTAATTCGGCTGAAAAGGCCCAGAATTTTAAAGAAGGTGCGTTTCTCATCCCTCGTGACTTTTTTACACTCGTTCAACACTATCTTAAACAAGTTGAAGCTGATGGTTATTCTATAGAAGGTTGGTACCGCGGTCCAAATCCTTTTGCGTATTACCGTACTTCAAGCCATTTGAAAAAAATTACCAAAAATAGACACATCGGTATTGATATTTGCTTTGATAAAAAACACGGTACACAAGCACTATTACCAGGCAGAAAGCGACATCTACTCTTCATCGACTATGGTGATGCAGAGTTCATCTATATGAAACCAGAAAATTATGGCATTTACGGCATCTTTGACGCTTTTTTACATGGTGCAGAATTTATCATCGAAGCTCTGGGCAGAATTGGTCCGATAAGAACACTCTTTCGCATGAAACATGATGATCATCCGATATATCACAAGGAACAAATTCCTGCCGATATCAAAAAAGCTTATCACGGCCTACTTAGAGCTTGTGGAATCAATCGTAAATCTGAAGATTATGTTAAATATAGAAACAGCATATCTGCTATGTACGATCATGCACAAATCTTAAAAACTAACCTACCAATCAAGCGCACTGAAATTAGCGAATTCACTTCACTCTTAGAAAGCCGATTTACCTATCCCACAAAGCGAATTGGCAATGAAATCATCATAGCCTCAACAAAAGATCTTGAGCCTTGTCGCTATACATGCCATGAAAACATGTTGGTTTTCCAAACAACGCGAGCCTAATTGTATTTTTTACACTTATTTATTGCCGATCTTGGCATAATTGGCATACTTAATATTCGTTATTTTATGATGATCGCCCAACTTCAATCTTCGATTAGATTAAGGATTTCTATGATTAAAAAATTTTTTCTTATCACACTACTACTTTTTACACAAACTACTCAAATCAAGGCCGAAGGATCGCCTACAACATTTTGGCTAGGCATCACATATCCTGTGTTGATTGCCGTTCCAGTGGGTGTTGTGAGTGGATTGCTTGCCAGACTCATGGCTCAACACCTCGAAGAAAAACCTCAAGGCACTATAAAAAAAATAACCAAATTTGTTCTATGCTACTGCATTATCCCACTAACACGGCAAAAACTTATCATTTCAATAAGTGACCAAGCTGAAAAAAATAATACTCCATTCAACGAATGCCTCGCGTTAACACTTGCCAGAGCTGCTGATTGGATAACATATCTGAAACTAAAACCAGTACCACTTAATTAAAGGGTTATTGCATGAAAACATCTTTTTTCCTTACAACATTGATGGTTTGTGGAATTGGTAGCATCACCAACACCATGCTCGGGTGTGGACCAGAATTCTTCGCTCCATACCAAGAAGAACAAAAAACAAAGGCTCCATACACTCCAGAAACTGAATGTCCCAGCGATTCTCGCTTTGTTCCGGCCCAGATACCAATCCAAGACTTGTCATCTCAGCAAGAAAACAATGCTATAGCTATGGACCAAATCAAAAACATATCTCATAAAAACACTTTAAAAAAAATCGATACCCGCAACCTGTTATTGCCTATACTTCAGCAATATAACGGATACAAAAAATCAATTAACTAGCTTAATCAGCTCGGTTAAATAGATCAGTCGGCTGGTGCACGCTGACAGCAAGCATGCACCAATTCGAATGCCTCTTGTACATCATCCGTAACACTAAATACTCTCAATACTTCTGCATGAATCATACCTCGTTCTACTCCATGGGTTTTTAGCCACGTAAGAAGCGGCGCCCAAAATTCGACCCCAATAAGCACGATGGGGAAATTAGGAAGCATGTGATGTTTTCTTAGGTTAAGTACATCAAATAATTCATCAAATGTACCAATACCACCTGGAAAAACCACAATAGCAGAAGAAAACTGCGTTAAATACCACTTGCGCATAAAGAGATAACGAAAACGAATTGATGGAATATCGTAAACAAAACCTTCATCAATACCCCTGACACCTATGCCAAGAGAGCGAGTAACCTTTTTACCTTGCTCTTGTTCAACACTTGCGGCACCGTGGTTTGCTGCGAGCATAATCCCTGGACCACCGCCAGTTATCACTGAAATGCCGTGCTCAGCACAAATACGCCCAAATGCATAAGCCTGATGAATATAGTGTTCATCTTCAGACAGCGATGCGCTGCCAAACACCGTAACGATAGGACGCGGCACACGTAGCAGTGTAGGTAAATTCCACAAAAACCCCCAGCCTATTCTGATTACCCTCAGCGCATATGCGTTAAATTCAATAAAATACCGTATCAACATCACATTTCTCCTCTCTTAGTATTCACTTAAATTTTGATAGCTCGTAATCGGATCGCATTCAACACAACAGAGAGGCTTGAAAATGCCATCGCAGCGCCAGCTAACATTGGATTTAGCGTAATACCAAACCATGGATACAAAATTCCCATGGCAACAGGTATGAGTGCTACATTATAAAAAAAGGCCCACCCCAAATTTTGCCACACCACCCGCATGGTAGCTCGCGATAATGCTATTAAAAAAGGAATAAGGGTTAATGACGGCCGCATCAGAGCAATGCTTGCTGCCTCTAATGCTATATCTGTTCCACCAACTATAGCTATGCCGATATCCGCTGCTGCAAGGGCTGGCGCGTCATTTATGCCATCACCAACCATAGCAACCACGCCGGATTTTTTTTGCTTAATCGAGCGCACCATACTTTCCTTGTCTTGCGGTAGCACACGAGCAAAGAAATGTTTTATTCCTAATGAATTCGCAACCACCTTCGCGGTTGTTTGATTATCTCCGGTTAACATAATGACGGCAATACGGTGCTTATCAAGTTCCAACACCGCTTGGTGCGCATCGTCACGAACCTTATCCACTAAACCGGCATAAGCTAGCAATGTGCGATTAATCGCCACAAAAACAGGTGTCATCGCTTGAGTAGCCCAACCTTCAACATCAATAATTACTCCGGGAACTACAGTGACACCTTCCTGCTCCATAAGTTGTTGCGAGCCGATCAAAACGGTAAGTCCTTTGTACAATGCCTTAGTCCCCATACCTGCAATGGCTTCAGCTTGTTGTAATTCAACTTTGGTACTAGACGAAGCGAAATGTTCTACAAGAGCACGCGATGCGGGATGGAGAGAGTATTCAGCCATACCATGTATAATAGAGCGGATTAGCATTGATGCCGATTCGCTATCCACTGCAATACCCATACTCTTGAGTATGCCATCGATGCCATCAACCATAACAAATTGTTGTACTTGCTGCCTTCCTTGAGTCAATGTTCCGGTTTTGTCCATCACTACCGTAGAAATCTTTCCTGCCAATTCGAGCGCTCTCGCGTCCTTGATCAAAATACCTTGTGCAGCAGCTCTACCAACACCAACAATAACGGCAATAGGTGTTGCAAGACCAAGTGCGCATGGGCATGCAATAATCAAAACTGCCACCATTATAGTAAGTGCGTGAAGATATGCTGGCTCTGGCCCCCATAAAAACCAGATAATACCGCTCAACAAAGCTAATATCACTACTGTCGGAACAAAATAGCCCGCGATGACATCTACTAACTTTTGAATCGGTGGCTTAGACGCTTGTGCCCTCTTTACTAATTCAATAATACGTGCCAGCATAGTTTCTGAACCAATTTTTTGCGCCTCCATTTCAAACGAAGTCACTGAATTGATCGTCGCCCCTATAACCAAATTTCCAGCTTTCTTCGTCACCGGCACACTTTCACCGGTAACCATACTTTCATCAATCACCGCTGTGCCTTTAACAATAACCCCATCCACAGGAATTTGCTGGCCAGGATGCACCAAAAGACGATCTCCAACATGCACCTGATCAATAGCAATTTGTTTCCAAGCATTGTTACGCCAAACAACCGCTTGTTGAGGTTGCAAATTCATCAACTGCTCAATAGCACCCGACGCTCTTTGCCGAGCAAGCATCTCCAAATAATTTCCTAGCAATACAAAAGTAATAATTGCCGCGGATACCTCAAAATACAAATGAGTTTCAATGGCATAATAGGACCAATATTCCCTAAAAAGCACTACCCCTGCAGAGTATCCATATGCCATGGAAGTACCCAAAACAATAAGCGTATCCATGGTTGCTCTACCATATTTAAGTGCTTGCCACGCTCTACGATAAAATTCAAATCCCGCCCACCATTGTACCGGGGTCGCTATAATAAGCTGAAGCCATCCATATGCAAAAATAGGTAATAAATTCGTCATACTTCCCATAACGAGAATTATGGTGCTTACCATGCTCACACTAAGTTTTACGGTAGCCAATAAGCCATGATCCACTCCATGTTCGTGTTCCCGATGTTCAGAGGTATGTTCAATTACGTTATAGCCGATATCATTGATTCTTTTTTTGATTTCCGGTAAAGCCAGTACTGCTTCGTCATACGTGACCAGCACCGTGCCGTTCGCAATATTAACCTCTACTTCACTCATTCCCGGCAAGCGCATCAGAGCTTCTTGAATAGAAACAACACAACTCGCACAGTGCATATCGGCAACGGCGATTTCCATAGTTTTGGACATACATAATCTCCTTGTAACATTGTAACATTCAAAGTTACCATTTACTCTACCTCAATCATCAGCTTAAAAACCATCATCAAAATCATGCACTATCCTCGTGTTTTTTGATCTACAAAATTTCAATTTGAAAATCGCATAAATGATTTGTTATGCTGTATGCGAGAAAGAACAACATTATGTCATTATTGTTGTGGATGAAACATGCAAAAGCTTATGCAACGTCATTATCGTCACGTGTATCTCTACGCATGCATCATGAGTGTTGTTACGCAGGTGTCTCAATTAACATCAACCCCTACACATCACGATCCGTGGATAACCATATTTGTTCATGGTATCGTCAATGTACAACCTCATCTAAATTTAAAGACGATTTTGCGTCTCATGAATGATCGCGTTGAAGGAAGCAACTATCAAAAAAGAATTGCTGCGATTCGATCCGATCCATTTTTTCAACGTAATCAAGCAATTCAAGGCCTAGGACTTGTACCGGTAGACAAAACCAATACTGCATCCATCAAGGGCGCCGCCGCATCTGCTCTCGCAACTATTTTCGACCAAATATATACCTGGGAATCTCATCGATCAGGCGATGATAACTACTATTATACCTATGGATGGTCCGGACTACTGAGCCCTTCTATTAGACTAAAAGAATCTCACGAGTTTTATCGACAGCTTAAAGAAGAAATCACTAAATATCATGCACAAGGAATTTACCCGAAAATACGTATGGTTGGCTACAGCCACGGCGGGAATATTGTTCTCGGCCTTGCTTCAGCTTATAAAAAAGATACTCATCAAACATTTAGTATTGATGAAACAATATTGCTAGGAGTTCCCATCCAAGAAGAAACCAATCATTTTGTCGCAAGCCAACTTTTTAAACGCGTGATCAATCTCTATTCACGTGCAGACAGAATTCAGCCTCTTGATTATTTTTCTTACAAACGATTTGGCTCTGATAGGCAGTTCAAGCCTCGCCATGGCTTACGTCTGCCTAAGAAATTAACCCAAATTGAGATCCGGCTATTTCGAAACACGAAAGCATCAACGCCAAAAACTCTCACCTGCCCCGATAAGCGATTTGATTTTGATAATCCACGCATTCTCAGCGGACGTACACAGGGACTACGCAACACTTCACCGGGACACTGTGAACTGTGGTCCTTTGGATGGACAAGAACCTTCTACCGTAAAGATTTTATTTTATCACCACTGCCAGTCGTTGCGCTTATCCCGTACCTTGTTGAATCAATTAAAGAATTAGCGCCAGATACCTCAGATTCGCGTCATCTTATCGCCGATATTCGACTTGACCAAGAGATGCTTATTATTCGAGAAAAACATCATGATGAGCCCCATCTAATACCATTCATGTCACGAAGCCAAGTAGAAGAGCTCAAGAATATAGCTCGAAATTTTGCCCATACTCGCCCAACTAAACGAGAGTATCAGAGGCGGCTTAAGCTTGCGCTGGCACGAGCTCGTACACCTCAGGAGTAAAAAATCACAAAATTACCATACTATAGTCTCCAGCACTTGATTTTTATTTCAATTTGTATAACATTATCAGTAGAAATCAAGAAATAATGGAGGTTAATAATGGCTCAAAAATTCCTTTTTAAAACAGTTATAATCTGTACCCTTCTTGCCAGTATCGGAACACCTGCCGAAGCAAGACAGGCATTGGTGCGTAGAGCTTCTATGCAAGCACGCCAAGGCTTGAACCTGAATTCTCGATTAAGAGAGGCTATTACTGTTCGGCCTAGCGTTGGCAGAGTTGCTCCCATACACCAGGTTTCAATACCCCAACCTGATCCTAAGCTGCAGGAAGAATTACCTGTACATAACAAGCAACGAAAACACGTCAGATTCAAGGATCAAAATACAAAGCATGAGACTGAGGACCCAAACCAATTAGCGTCCAAGAAGTCCCGCTACTCCGAAGGCATGCTCGCAGCTGCCTGGGATGGTATGAGCTCAAAAATCATGGGATTGCCATGGTTCATTACCACCGGTCTAGTGCACGCAGCTCTCAGTAAATTCACACGACCTGGCTATCAAGCAATTGCAAGAGAGCCATCACTCAAAAATTATGCTTTAGGAATTGTATTGCATACGATTGAAACAGCTTTGGTCACCTCAACGCTCCAAACGTTGACTGCAAAATTATTCGCTGGTGAGGAAAAAATGCCTTCAACCCCGCAGCTGTTAGCGACCCTTTTCACTCGCAATCTTGGCTATCTACCTGAACGTACAAACAATCGACTTGCCGCCATTCGTAATGCCGTCATCAGAACAACAAGCAAAACCATCGCCTCAAGGGTGATTCCAGGATAAAAAATCAAGAAACATGAATCCCCGGGAGTAATTCCCGGGGATAATTCTTTGCACAAATCTATATTTTATTATCTGACCATATCCCAAATAGCGAGTAAGCCTTTTTTATCAATTTGTTGAGCTCGCAGTGCAAGCAATTCTTCAGGAACCGCAGCAACATGGTAATGCCCCTGTGATAAATTATTTTTTAATGTCCTACGCGGCTGCCGAAAACACCGTCTTACAAAAGGCCAAAAATTTTGCTCATCAGGAATCACATCACAGGTCTTTCGTGGTTTGAAATACAAAAGACGAGAAAATACTTTTGGTGAAGGATAAAATGCTGATGGAGGAACTTTAACAAGCAACTCCCACTCAAAATAATGTTGGAAGTACAATGACACAAAACCAAAATCACGGCCTCCCTTTTTCACAATTTTCTGTGCAACTTCTTCTTGCACCATAATCACACCTTCTGTAAGCAAGGCGCGGTGTTCTTTAAGAAGATGTAAAATGGGAAAGGTAACATGATATGGCAGATTTGCTAATAGTATCCACGGCTTATGCTGCTCAAACATGGTAAAATCAACATCGAGAATATTGGCATCAAATACCGTCAAGTGCACATTGCCCTCAAAACGTTTGCGTATATGAGTAGCCCATTCAGGATCTATTTCGAATGTCCACAAGCGCACAATTGGTGAATTTAAGATTTGTTGTGTAAGAAACCCATCCCCGGGACCAATTTCAAACACTGATGTAGTGTGTGTTAATGTAACACGATCAAGCATGGTAAACACTACCGATTCATCGCGGAGAAAATTTTGACCGTGCTTTTTTTTCAGGACAATGCCTTGAGATCTTGGAATTGACACACCATTCCTTACATAGAAGTTGTTAGTATTACTCCATGAGAGCGTCTTTAAAGAGGTCAAGATTTTCTAAAACTTTTCCAGCCCCTTTAACCACGCAAAAAAGAGGATCTTCAGCAACTCGCACCGGAAGGCCCGTTTCTTTGGATAACAATTGATCAAGACAGCGCAACAGAGAACTGCCACCAGCCATCACAATACCACGATCTACAAGATCGGATGATAATTCTGGTGGTGTATTTTCCAGTGCAACACGAACTACATCAACAATATTTGCAATGGTTTCAAGCAGCGCTTCGTTTACCTCAGGAGCAGTCAAAGTAATGGTCTTAGGCACACCCGTTACCAAATCACGTCCCTTAACTTGTATTGATTTACCAGCAATGTCCTCAGTAAGCATTGCCGCACCTATTTCTATTTTAATTTGTTCTGCGGTGCGTTCACCGATCAGTAGATTGTATTTACGTTTTACATATTGCACGATCGAGCGGTCCATTTCATCACCGCCAACACGTACCGAGCGACAAAACACAACGTTTTTTAATGAAATGATCGCAACTTCTGTAGTACCGCCACCAATGTCGATAATCATATTTCCCGATGGCTCTTGTACGGGAAGTCCGGCACCAATCGCTGCTGCCATCGGCTCAATGATAGTACGTACTGGCTCTCTAGCTCCTGCTTGTTTTGCCGAATCTTTGACTGCACGCAATTCAACTTGTGTGATCCCAGATGGAACCCCGATAATCATTCGCGGCCGTACTAACGTTCTGCGATCATCATGAACTACACGGATAAAATAGCGTAACATACTTTCAGTAAGCTCAAAGTTTGCAATCACTCCATCGCGCATTGGCCGACAAGCCACAATATTTTCTGGCGTTTTTCCGAGCATTTCCTTAGCTGCCTTTCCTGCAGCAAGTACTTGATTCGTATTTGCACGTACCGCAACTACTGACGGTTCGTTCAAGACAATGCCCTGATTGCGAACGAATACCACCGTGTTCGCGGTACCCAAATCAATCGCCATGTCATTGGAAAATATGCTAAACAATCGAGCAGGAACAAATTTCATCGTTGATCCTTTATGGCTTTTTTTAGACAAGCCATTTTTAAAAATGCAATTCTAAACCTACCGTAACTTTATGTGTTTTACTCATGTTGTATGACTTCAATAATGCCACCGGAATATCCCAAGTTAATCCTACGGTTGGTGACATTCCTTCTTCGACACTCACTTTACCAAAATCATAAAAAACCGTAAGAGAAATATAATCCGACGCCCAGCGCGTTTTCTTTTCTAAAACCTGAAGTGGTAATCGGAGATCTCGTTCTCCTGCCACGCGCCTGTCCTCGATATCATCGTAATCATGAATAATCAACGTATAACGAGCACTTGCTCCCAGCCCTGCACGCAGATTTTCAAAAGCAACATATGGACTTACCATAAATGTGGCTCCAGGTGAGAAGCGTACCGGTACTTTGACAACGCCATAGAGTGCAGAATTTTCCAATTTATGACTTGGCTCATTACTGAGCACTAAAGGCATCCGCATTATACGATCCTTAGCAAAACGCTTGCTAATACGCACCGATAATCCTGCTACCAGATCTTCTTTTAATTCAAACATACCCTCAGCACTGCCGTAAACACCCCAAAAACCATCTCCACCAAATGGAATTGATGCAGGATTATCCTGATTTCTGACACATCCGGTTGGAACTAACATTCCGAATTTTAAACCAGCATCTATTCTTCTAAATTTGTAGCTATAATCGCACAGCCACCCGTAACGTACATACAAATCAACGTCACCAAATCCAGCCTGACGCGCGCATGGCTCACTTAATCCAATTTCCTGATGCATGCGTCGACGAATTTCATCTAATTCAACGCGATCCGCTGCATTCAAACGCAGGCTCACATCATGCTCATATAAAAAATCATGCCATGTATTCGATCGCATAAATAAACAAGACCCACCAATCGAAAATCGCTCAGTGAGCGCTTGATCATAGGTCAAAGAAACACCTTGCGCTTGTAGCTTGCCATCCATACGCCACTTTATATCAAAAGCCCGCCACTCATCCAACAAGGGGCTCGTAAATCCTGCTGCAATCATCCATTGGCTTAGTTTTCCCTGATTATATTTTCCCCATATTTCTGGAAGGCCTACTTCATCTTCATTATCACTAAAACTCTTATCTGACATCATAAAAAAAACATCCACCGCGAAACGCGATGGTTTATCTTGAGTGCGTAAATATGGCTTAGGAAATAAAGGAAAATAGCGATTATCTACCACCATACCTACACATGACATACAAAAGACCAGTAAAGAACTGGTTATAGCAAGAAATTTCACTTTGAACATAGATGATCCTGACGCAATGCTTATCAACTCATACCTTGTTTACCAGCTATACATGAGTTTACGATTTACTTGTACCCTTACGCATAACATACTTAGTGCACTCGTTATCGTATATTCTCCGAGCATTGTGGTAACATGAAAAATAAGGACTGGAGGAGAGAGAGGGATTCGAACCCTCGATTCCAATTTCTTGGAATAATCGCTTTCGAGGCGATCGCTTTCGACCACTCAGCCATCTCTCCACGCATAACACGACATGTTAACGCAATTGTACCACAACGTCGCAGCTAATGATACTATAGTTTGCGCTTTTTAAAAGAGCAAACTACCCCCTCATACAAGCAAACTGCTCATACAACTACATGTGGACCATATAGCCACCGATATGAATTACACATAAAACTTTAAAAATACGCACCAGTCATGAGATTGCAAATACCGTCGACATCCTTCATTATTATGCTACACTGCACATGTTAAACTCGGGCACCTGAACAAGGAGGGTTTTATGACAAAAAGCACTACACAAGTTATTATTCTGGCAGCTGGAAAATCAAGTAGGTTCAACACAGGTAAATCAAAACTTTTAGAAAAAATATGTGGTCAAGAAATGGTAATATACTTGACTAAGCTCCTTACCGACATGCATATTCCCATTACTGCTGTTGTTGGTTTTCAACAAGAACTCATCAAGGACGTTATCAATCGCAACCATCCTCACGCGGTTACCTTTGTTGAACAACACGAACAGCTTGGCACCGGCCACGCATTGCTTTGTTCAAAATCCACATGGGACGCAGACAATATTTTGGTTATCAACGGTGACATGCCACTTATCACGCAGGACACCATCAACGCACTAATACAACAACACCATCAAAAAGACGCTGTCGTTTCTTTTGTGATTGCTCATCAAACAGATCCATCAGTTGGTGCTTACGGCAGATTGATCAACAATAACGGCGTTGTGGAAATTGTTGAAGCACGTGATTTTACGGGTGATCCCCAAGAGCATTGTTACATTAATGCTGGCATCTACTTGATAAAAAAAACTTATCTGAAACATGCCATAACTGCACTAAAGCAAAATACCAATTCTCGAGAATTTTACATTACGGATCTTATTAAACAAGCAAGCCTTGATCAGCTTCCTGTTGAAACCGTATTAGTATCGTTTGATTGTGTGCGTGGTATAAATACCATCGAAGAATTATGGGCCGCTGAACAAATCAAAAAAAGTGATCTTATACGACATTGGATGGATAACGGCGTGCGCTTCTATGCTGCACACAATTTGCACATTGAAGCCGATGTACATATTGGTGCAGGAACCGTTATTGGTTGTGGTGTCCATTTGCTTCGCGGCACAAAAATAGGGAAACATTGCAAAATAAACGAAATGGTTTCCATCTACTCAAGCGTAATAGGTGACGAAGTTACGGTACAACCTTACACACTCATTACTGATACCGTTATCGGAGATCGCGTAACCGTGGGACCTTTCGCACATATTCATCATCAAACCATTGTTGCACATGACGCTACCATAGGAAATTTTGTAGAAGTTAAAAATAGCTCAATCGGTGCGCATGCCAAGGCAAAACATCTTTCATATCTTGGAGATGCAACGCTTGGCAATAACGTCAACATCGGCGCAGGAACCATCACGTGTAATTATGATGGTGAGCAAAAACACCAAACTACTATTCAGGATAGCGCATTCATTGGTAGTAATAATACCCTTGTAGCACCGATAACTATCGGAGAAAATGCTTATACTGCTGCTGGATCAACTATCACAGAAAATGTGCCAAATCATACGCTTGCTTTTGGACGCGCCCGACAGGTTAATAAAGAACACTATACACGCACATCGTGTCCGCCAACCAAAACAAGCTGCATGAAAACTGATTACGAAAACAACGAACAAGTATGATCCGATTTATACATACTGCCGATATCCACTTTGGCATGGAAAATTACGGAAAAATTGATGCGAAGACGGGAATTCATTCCCGTCTTCTAGACTTTGAACGCGCGCTTAATGCATGCATTGATGTTGCGTTAGATCAAAATGTCGATTTCTTTTTGTTTAGTGGCGATGCATACAAAACTGCGCATCCAACGCCAACACAACAACGCTTGCTCATGCACTGCTTGCTACGCTTGTATAGAGCGAATATTCCTGTCGTCTTGGTAATAGGTAATCATGATAATCCGTTAAGTTTTGGAAAAGCACACGCTCTTGATGTGTTTGGCAATCTACCGCTTGATGGTTTTCATGTCATAGCACAACCAAGATCATTTATCTTAGCTACTAAACAGGGACCCGTGCAAATTGTGGGAATACCATGGCCCACACGCAATACCCTCGCACTAAGCGATAAGCATGTATTTAAAAGTGCAACGGAAATTACTGAATATATAGCACAAGCAGTAGGATCGATTATTTCATCATATGCCAAAAAATTAGATCCCTCGCTACCAGCAGTTCTTGCGGGACATTTAACGGTAAGTTCAGGAATTTTTTCTGGATCAGAAAAACGCGCAATCTACGGAACTGATCCTGTTCTTCTGCCTTCTCAGCTGGCAGTTACACCATTTGATTATGTCGCCCTCGGCCATTTGCATCGTTATCAAAATCTTAATCCAAACGGACACCCAGCAGTCGTTTATGCTGGCTCAATCGAACGAGTTGATTTTGGTGAACGTAAAGAAGACAAGGGATTTTGTCTCGTCACTATACACTCAAAAGAGAAAACATCTCACGAGTTCATCAAAACACCGATGCGTCCCTTCATTCAAATCGAAGTTACTCTCAAATCTGGCGATCAAACACAGCAGATTCTTGATGTCATTGCACACCATGAAGTCCGCGATGCAGTGTTAAAAATTTTGTACCATCTGCCCGAAGGAAAAGCAGATCGCGTGGACTTGAACGCCATAGAACGCGCATGCTCAGCAGCGATACACGTAGTTGGCATCATACCAATTCGTAACCAGCAAACACGGGAAACGCGTACTCATCTTGGCGGCACTGCTATGGATTTTGAAACCATGCTTGGAGCTTATTTTGACAGCAAGCCTGAATTGAGAGATAAAAAAAAGGACCTTCTTGAAAAGGCCCTTATTCTTTATGAAAAATCTCACCAAGATTGTGTCGAAGATCAGTAATATACAATCGAAGCCTCATCAAAAAGACTTTTTCGGTATTCCTCAAATCGCTTTTCAAAAAGCGGTCTTTTAAGTTCTTGCGCAATCTCTTGGTAACGCTCTTCTAGAGGAACAATACGCCGTTCTCTCCGCTCAAGCAACCGAAACAACTCAAAGCCTTCTGGAATACTCACTGGATCAGAGATATCGCCAGTAATCATTGTGGAGATAAACATTTTATCTGCAGCCAATTCATCATGCTTAATCCAGAATGCTGGCGAAACTTTTACGCCTGGAATTTCTTTACCTACTTCTAAAGCCAACTTAAGGCGTTTTTTATTATCTTGTGTTGATACTATTTTCTTGTCTGTTATCACAAGACGTTGAATTTTATAGGCAGCTTCTTCTTCAATGGGATGCTCTTTGTAATAAGCAATAATCTGCGCTTCTGGAACTACCAAATACGACTTGACCTTAAAATCGATCATCGAATTAACCGCAAACATTATTGCGAACTGTTCTCGACCTTCTTCATAGGTATAATAACCGGCAGCATTAAACATACGCTCAAGATCTGGCAATCCAATTTTATTATCCCGCATAACCATCTCCAAATAGCGGTCGACAGCATCTTTATCCTTACCAAACGGATATTTGCTAGCATCTGCATATACTCGCCTAGTAAAAATGATATCATCAAGCGTCTGCGGCTTACCTTCAAGCGTTAGTTTTTCGGTATCGGATTTAGTAATTACTGATGCACCATCATTGTCAAAAATTATCGCCTCAATTTTGTCGATTAAGAATAATTCTGGTTCTTTTTTTAATTCATTTTTTGCAAGACTTATGTGCGCACACATACTCATGAGCACGACGATGCCAAAATAGTTACTTACCTTCATTGGCGCTCCCCATAAAAATCAATCCGAATTAATCACGTGCCAGTAAGCATACCATACCAACGTAAAAAAGGGAGTTTGTGTAAACAAACTCCCTTTGTGTTATTCTCTACTCTTTTTATGCTACACGCGATGGTACCGGTGCAGTAGGTTCTTGTTGTGCATGTTGCGATGCACTGCATGTTTCTTGTTGTTTTGCCATTACTGGTAATTGAGATTCTTCAGACACATCTTGCTGTTTAAAATAGTCATAGTTAATAACCACTTGCATGGACTGTTTTAGATCTTCTAAAGCTTTTTGTAATACTTCATTTGTTTTTTCGCGTTCTACCAATTGTCTGAGTGGTTCTTTAACTTCTTCAAATGCACGATACTTTGGCCCCTCTTTAGCGCCTGCTTGCACTACCCAGAACTCTTTGTCAGAAACTTTGATCACTTCAGTTGTTGGTGTTTTTTCAAGTGCTAAGATCTTAAAGCGTAACATCGTGTCCATGCCCGTGCTATGCTTGTGCACTATCTCAAAATCTTTCGCCTTGTCTGACATTTTTTCAGCTTTGGCAATTTCCATAACCGACTTTCCTTGAGCTTTTGCCAAGAAAGCTTTGGCATCTGCTTCTTTTTCAAAACGGACGCCACAAGCAGGGACACCACCTTTTGAAACCACTAATTCTTGCATTTTATCTTTATTAGCATCATAGTACGTGCGCACATCTGCTTCTTCTATGGTTACCGGATGTTTTGCCGCAAAATATTTGGTATTCAACGCACGCTTCATCGAACGCTCGAATCGAGCTAAATCACGCTGATAATCTTCCTGTTTATTAATGCCTTGTTCATAAATATAGCAATCGACCACTTCTTGTTGCGTTAGACCGGTTAGTAAATTTTTGCGCGCATCTGGCATGAACGGCAACATAGATTTTAGCTGTGGATTATCCTCTAGTAACGAATCAAATTCTCGCTCAAAACTGTTTATGGTAATCGCTGGCTGCCCTTTAATGGTCACCAACACCTCGCTTGCATCATCAGAGGAGATATTGCAGAGCGGATTTGCAAAATCTACGGATTGATCTGCCTGTTTTGAACCACCCAGCTTGTTCTTAACCCAGTCACTTACGCCACATCCAGGCAAAAACGTAAGTGGAACCAATAGTGCTACATAAAAATATCTATTGTGTTGTATCTTCATAAGAAAACCCTTTTTAAAACACATATACTAATGGGATCAACTACCGTTATGGAGATTATCACAGAACAAGCAAATTACCAGATCACGACCATACGCAATCAGCATTTCGCAACCACTACAAACTATAGTATGCTACATTTCAAAGAGATCTTTCACGTCAAGGAGAATTCTATGAAAACACCAATAATGGTTGCTGTACTCCTGCTTGCTTCTTATTCAAACCTCATGTCTATGGATAATAATGACGAATTCTCTTCACCCATTTCATCCAATCTCATTATCAATACACATGAATCTTCCACATTCGATATAAACACCCAGGAGCACACTGATGGTCAAAACCTCCATCCACACATACCTACAGAAGAAGATCTTAATTCATTATCATCTACCGATGCCGAATTATCACTGAGCAACCAAATGGCATCCTTATACCCCTCAGCAACAAATCCTCTAGATAATGCTGATTTCATGGCTCTAGCCCAACGGTTCACTGATCAAACCAAAGCAATAAGTACCAGTAACCTTGCCTCTTTTACTCCAATTGAACCATCATATGACCGATCCAACGCACCGCATATTCACGTGCCACCAAATACACGTAGTTGGTTTTCGGCAACATATCAACACTTTGCCAAAAATGTTATCGCCTATTACCAGGGCGCACTCACTACCTATGGTCCAGCTATACTCAGTGGAACGCTCGAAAAAGAATCTGAAATTTTATCTAAATCCTCTGAAACAATGCTCCAACAAACTACAATGGGCCACCTCGCAGATCGAGTTATCTGCGAAGCAACTGAAATTGTATTCAACAACGGCGATCGCGTAACGCCACTTTTCAGTTATTTAGATTCCTGCTTAACAAATAAATATTGGCTGAATAGAACTACTCTTATGATGGTCCTTGCTACACTCGCTTACAATCAACAAAGAATTTATCAACAAGCTCAATGTAATGCGTTACTAAAAACTCAAATTCGAGCAAATGTGGGCATTACTCTTGCGAACTGTGCGTCACAGGATACTGCTATTCAAGAGCCCCTGATTTCAAATAGCGTTATCAAACAGCTCAATGAAACTAAAAGGATATTTTCAACAATTGCCAGAAGAATAAATACACCGCTTACTCCTTACACTTCATCACAAAATCAAGGCTTTATTCCTACGTTATTTTCTAAAGCAGGGGCCGAAGTATCGCGTAAAATACAAGGCGATGCTGCATATGGTAAAGACGATCTGGAACACGGCACTCTAGAAAGACGTGTTCATGATTTTGCATACTGCTCATCAGAAACAATTGAACGCTGCTTTCAAAGATTGACCGAAAAAATAAGCTCAACCGAAAAAGTAGATCAAGGCAAAGACGACATGCTAAAAGTCCTTAAATTCATGAGAGGATGTGTCCGAGTTGGTCATATGGCAGATAGGGTAATACGAGAAATTGCTCAACAGAAAAGGCCAGAACAAGATCAAACAATTGCCTTGGTCAACATCACTCACTTATTACAAAAATGCAATGAGTACCATTACCATTTACACCCTTACACCGAAACGCTGGTGACCATGGCCTCAAACAATTTTTTACTTCAAGAACCATACAGCCTATCCGATCTCGGAACAGCAAATACTGAACTACTTGAGGCAATTAATACTCTTCGTCCATCAGTGCACAACCAGCTCGGCTACACTAAATAACACGACAAGCAACTAATGCCGTAATTGAAGCTGGTTTTAAGGTTCTCAGCAGACGCGCCGCTTCTTTGAGTGTCGCGCCCGTAGTCATCAGATCATCTATCAAAATGAGATGTTTACCTGCGTATATTGACGGATCAGCAACATCAAGCACGAATGCTCCTTGTACATTTTCACTACGGCTTTCTTTATCAAGCTGTGCCTGAAATTCTGTCTTACGGACACGTTTAAGAAGCTTTGCGACTGGCACTTGTCTACGACGTCCCAACTCATGAGCCATCTCTTCAGCCTGATTGTACCCTCGTCGCGCGTAACGGGTCCAATGCAAAGGAATTGGCACCAAATAATCACACGTAAGATGATTGAAGTAGGTTAACTGCCACAACAATCGACCTAGATCATAAGCGGCTATGCGATCTCCAAAACGTTTCGATTGGATAAGTGTTCTCAATGGATCGCGATAGGCCGAAAGCGCATGTACGGTAATTTTGTATGTTTTGGTTATTTCGAGATCTACGCTCACTACTGGCTGTATCATGGCAGTACACTTATTGCAAAGAACTCTCTGCCGATCATATAACCACTCTCTGCAATATACACAAAATGGAGTGACTAACAGATAAAAGAAGCTGGATGCCGTATCACGTAAAAAATCAATAATCATCATTTCCGATACAGGGTTACAAACATAATTGCTATGCCAAGCACGATGCTACAATCCGCAATATTAAACACTGGCCACGTCCAATCGCTAACTGACAACACAATAAAATCAATCACCCCACCATAGAGTGCGCGATCAAATACATTTGATAAAGCACCAGCCAATGTAAAAATCTCACCAATTACCCATTCTCCCGCATACCATTTTCGTATGGCATGCACCATAAGTGCACCAATGATGATCATAATAATCACCGAAAGCGCCACAAATCCTACAGTTCCTGCTGAATGAAAAAGGCTCCATGATATGCCACGATTCATAACTAAATCGAATGATATATATGGATTCACCACGTAAGAATTCGTCAGGTAACGTAATGCAACTGCCTTACTTATCCGATCTAATCCGACAACTGCTACGGTAAGACCGAAGTAACCAAGCAACGAGTCATACCTTTTGCTCATCGAATCACTGCTCCCAAGCCTTGCAGGGCATGTACCACGTGCATTACCACTGCATCAGCTTCTTCCTTTGTTAACGTTTTCTTATCGTCTTGCAGAACAAAGCGTACCGTAAGAGCCTTGCGTAAATCAGGTTGTACGGCAGGCATAAAATCTTTTAACGATACATGGTCTATTCTTGGATCAATACTCTTAATCACCCGAACTACCTCTGCAACAGTCAATGATTCCGATACAAACATACTGATATCGCGTACCACTTCAGGATACTTACTTGGTTGCTTATATTTTTTTGGTTCAGCATCATGGCGTATCAACATATCACCATCCAACTCAAAAATAAACGCATCACCATAAACAACGCGATGTAAAAACGATTTACTTATCTTGCCAGCATAACCAATCACCGTGCCGCGATAAATTAGGTGTGCAGATTCGTATGGCTCAAGCCATGGGTAATGAGATGTATCAATTCGTTGCCAAGCAATATCCATATCCAGAAGCTCAAATATGCGTTCTAACTCCTGTTTGGCACTATAAAAGTCAATAGCTATTTTTTGATGCACCATGATACCAGCCAGAACTCGCTGCTCGATAAGGGTAGCTTCTTTAACCGACCAAGTTCTTCCCCACTCAAAAAAGCGTAACTGTTCACTATGCCCAATATTATGCTCAACCGTTTTAATAAGATGAGGAATAAGAGACGTTACGGGCCTTCGCCAATGTTCTGAAACAGGAAATTGCACCTGGGTGGTGTCTTTCGGAATATAAGCCAAACGCTGCAAAAATTGTTCGTCATACAAGGCATAATTGCAAACTTCCTGCATGGACAATCCATAGGCAAGAAAATTTTTCATGGCACGTACACACATCACCGGATGCATATCCCATGGTAGATGTTGTTGTATAGGAAGACTACGTGGCACATTATCATAGCCATAAAATCGCGCAATCTCTTCAATAAGATCTTCTGGAATCGTAACATCTTTGGTAGCACGAAAGACGGGAACCGTCACCGTATACGTTAGTACTTCGCCATGGCGAGAGAACGTCACTTCGAATTCAAGTCGCTGCAAAATTTCTATTACTTTTTCAGGGGCTATGGTGATACCCAATTTTGCCTCAAGCATAGCATGATCAAGATTAATATGTTGCGGTGGTACATCAGCACCTACGACCAACAGTATAGAAGCGGGGCGCATCAAGATCCCTTGCTGCTGCGCTAGCGATAAAAATCTTCTGATTGCCAACACGGGTGCTGTAGCGTCCAGCCCCTTTTCAAACCGCGCACTTGCATCCGTACGTTTTTTGTGATTTGTCGCCGTTCGACGAATCGCACCTGCTTCAAAACAACCAGCTTCAAGCACCAGTGAATTTGTTGTTTCGGTTATGCCAGAATTTTTTCCGCCCATAACACCAGCAAGTGAAATTGGCTGTTCACCATCAGTAATTACCAGATCTTCTCCGGTAAGCGTGATCGTTTCACCATCCAGCAAGGTAAGTTTTTCACCATTCTTTGCCAAACGAACTTCAAGTACATCATGCTTAATCGCACTGGCATCAAATGCATGCATGGGAGCACCAAGATCGAACATGACATAGTTAGTAATATCGACAGGCGCGCTGATGGGTTTTATATCAACTGTTGCGAGCCTAAAAATCATGGCTAACGATGATGGACGAGCGCTACTATCTGCACAACGCATGGTTGCAATACTTACACAGGGCGCCTTTTGTTCAACATTTATTCGCAATGCACCAACGCTATCTTCTATACCTGCCCCATGAGCTGCTCGCTTGAGTGGAATTTCAGTAAGAAAATCAGACAATGGTTTTAGGGATAAGCCAAAATATGCGCCAACTTCCCGTGCTATCCCCCTGTGTCCCCAGAGATCTGGTCGGTGGGTGATTGATTTATTATCAACCTCAAGAATCCTATCATCTGCTGCAACCGTTTTTTTCCAAGCGCCTGCCTGCTCATGATCTTCAACGTGAACGGGACCGACCAAGCCATCCTTATCACTTGCTAGATCAGACATGAGAGCCCACATAACCTGATCATGATGCCTTCTGACCAAATACCACTGGCCTACCACTACCCCCTCGCGTGTCGCAAGCATGTGATTTTTTTGCCATTCAGGGCTCCAAACACTTACCTGATTAGCATCAACAGCTGTTACTCGAACAGCACTAAAATCATCCAGCTCATGTTTAATAGCTATTATGCGCTCAATTTCAGCTGTTTTTTTATTAAATGTCTCTACCAATTGATGTATGTCAATTAAGCGATAGTCCCCAACCAAATGATCAAATAGCCAACGAACTGAAAATTTCATAACCGTGACACTTTCATTTCAAAAAAATCTTAATTTTACCCATATAAGACAATGCTACAAGCTAATAATTGCGCATCATCCTCTATCAAATATTTCCCTCTTGACCGTTTTATGGTATCATGGGTTCAAAGGTATATAAAGTAACTCTTTTAGCTAGTGTTCGAGAAAGGTGGTGTGCCACAAGGCAGCTTTTAATTAGATGTTGTTATAGTTTAATTTTATTGATTGTGATTTGAGTTTATGAATAGCATTTACGTTGGAAATCTTTCCCGAAACACCACTGAAGCAACCCTAAGATCTTTGTTTGAGCCATTTGGCCCTATTAAATCAGTCAAAATTGTTATTGATAGACTTACCGGCGAACCTCGCGGTTTTGCTTTTGTCGATATGGAAGATGCTGAATCATTAAATGCTGCCATTAGCGCATTAAATGGTAAAGAAGTTGATGGACAACGTCTACGCATCAACGAAGCACGTCCTCGTGAAGACCGTCCTCGTGGTTCCTTTGGTGGCAACCGCGGCGGTAGCAGCGATTTCCGTGGTCCTCGTGGCGGCGGCCGCAGCAGCGGAAATGACGATCGCGGTGGATTCCGTTCTCGTTACTAAGCTTTGCTTTAGAATCTAAAAAGAGCGCCAGCGATATAATCGCTGGCGCTCTTTCGTTGTATATCTTTCCCCTACCATCCACTATATTTCCTGCCTATTTTCCGTGACTATCTTCTATCAGACGTTTCCAGTTATTGCGATAAATTTATTTCCATTTGACAAAGCAAAAAGTGGTGTTATTATAAAATATAAGTAATTGTATAAAATTTATATATTTCACCATAAATGGAGGTTGTTTTATGGTCAATAAAAGAATTGCTGCGGCATTACTTGTTACGGCACTTATGATCCCTACTTTATCACAAGCCTGGAGTTTTTCTGGTGCTATTAACTCTGCTAAAAATAGCGCATCTAGTGCTATTGCATATGTTAAAAAAAACAAATTAAAAACAGCCGCCATGGCTACCATTGGTGTCATTGGTGTTGCTGTTGTCTCGGGTTGCGTAATTTATACTTTAGAAAATAAATTCCACGAGGGTGTTAAGTTTGGCATGGACCTTTATAGGCCAGAGACTGCTCTTCTTAAGCAGATGCTTACTAGTGCGCAACAGAAATCATCTGATTTGCAAGCACAATTAAATAATTTATTTTACGACAACGAGATGCTAAAAATAAAACTATTTATTGGAAAGCAGGTAGCCAACAATTTTGGCGCGTTCAAACACGCGTTAGAAACTGTAGAAAAAGCAACTGCTAAAGCTGTCACTGCATGTTAAAATATCACTAAACAATCGAGCATTAATTAATGCTATCACTCGATGCTTCAACTGCAATAGCGATAACATAATATTTGCTTTTGAATTTAAAAGGGCGCCAGCGATTACATTGCTGGCGCCCTTTCATTATCTGTTATTTGCGCTAATCCAAGAAACTGGTCTATAGTTTAATAAAAATATAACAACCCATTGTAACTCTGTAGATCATGAAATCATCATACAAAGCATATGACAAAGAAAACATGTTCAGCACCATTTTCTCCTTTGCTGAACAGCTAGAAAAAGCCATAGAAATTGGGCAAAATCTTTCTCTTAACCATACGTACTCAGGTATCGAACACATCATTTTTGCAGGTATGGGCGGATCAGCGATCGCCGGGGATATTGTCTCTCTCCTGTGCGCAGCAACTACACCAATCCCTACTATCACCTCACGAACCTATACACTGCCATCTTGGGCAAACGCCAAAACGCTCGTTATCTGTATGAGCTATTCTGGCAATACTGAAGAAACACTCGCATCGTTTGACGATGCACGCGCTAAAGGAGCTCATATCATCGGTATCACTTCCGGAGGCCTTTTAGCAACACAACTAAAACAATATGATTACGATACTATCCTTATCCCTGGCGGCACTCCACCCCGGGCAAGCTTAGGCTATCTTTCTGTCCCTCTACTTTTTTTAATGCATCATCTTAGTTTGCTACCGCATGATTTTTTATCCCAGCTACAGCAGACCATAGCCAATCTTAAAAAATACCGCTTACTCTGGTCTTTGGAACACGAATCAGAAAATCTAGCATGGACTATCGCTCACAACATATATCAAAGCTACCCCCTTATTTATGGCGAGGCAGACAAAACGAGCATTGTAGCGCGCAGATTTCGCGGGCAACTGGCAGAAAACAGCAAAATGCTTTCAGGTTCCCATGAGCTCCCAGAGCTGGACCATAATGAGATTGTAGGATTTCATAATAATCATGAAATATTAAAACAGTGCGGCGTTATTTGGCTTATCGATCAAGAAATGAGCCGACCTATGCTCAAACGGTTCCAGGTAACCTGGGAAATTATAGATCCACTCGTTAACTATCAAATTTCCCTTCAGGCTCAGGGGAACAGCTTCATTGAACGAATGCTTTACCTTATACACCTTATAGATTGGATTAGCTTCTGGTGTGCCATCTTGCACCAGGAAGATCCTACACCTGTTGATAGAATTAACCGGCTAAAACAACTTTTGACTAAGTAACTTCCGCACCGTCTCATCTTCCACTTGCTCAAAATGTTGATAAAAATAACCAACTGCCGGAAAATATTCTGGTTGCTCTAGACAGATAAACTCATCAACAAGGCCCTGAAGATCTCGCGCTATCTCCGGAGGGCATACCGGAACCGCAAGAATAAAGCGTTTGGCGCCCAATTCTTTAACTGAAGCAATCGCAGCTTGCATGGTTGCTCCGGTTGCAATACCATCATCCACCAAAATTACCGTTTTGCCAGCGTAATTCAGCAATTTTTTATCTTCGCGATAAACAGATAGACGTCTTGCCAATTCTTTTCGTTCTTGACATATAATCGGCGCTACCTGTTGCTCTGTGATGCCCATGGTGTGCATCATATGATGATTCAAGATAGATTGCCCGGTCTGCGTCAATGCTCCAACGGCCAGCTCCGGCATTCCTGGGACTCCAATTTTGCGCACAACTACGATATCAAGTGATGCCATAAGTTCACGTGCAATCTCTGCTGCTACCGGTACACCTCCACGCACCAACCCAACTATCAATACGTTTGGATTATGTTTGTATGCTAACAGCAGCCGAGCAAGTTGTTTACCGGCATCAACGCGATCTTTAAATTTCATACTACCGCTCCTCCTTACCTGCGTTCTTCTGATCATTATTCCGCAAACAACCCCAACCGTTTTTGTTAAACTCTAGCAGTCTCCTCGCAAGCCATGCTATAACAACTCTCACGAGCAGTCGGCCAAGGAGAACTATGCTATCACTGTCGCCTTATACCCGTTTTTTATCATTGCTGAGTTTTGGTTTCGCGCTCATTAACCACCATGCTACAAACGCCATCACCTTACGGGACGCGATCTCGAGCGCATACCGTACCAACGACATGCTTACCTCTTTAGCATATTCTTATAAGGCACATCGAGAGCTTGAGCGTGCAACCATCTCTGCGTATCTGCCCCATATCAGTTTTAATGCCCAAGTTACGAGAAAAAACCAAGATTCCTTTGAGCCAATTAGAGCAGCTTCTTGGGAGCTCATACAACCAGTTGTCAATCTTGCAATTGCCGATCAATACTTTGCTGCAAAAGAGTCTACTGAGGCTGTTTTCTATCAACAATTATTACTTAAGGACTCAGTGCGTCTTGCTACGGAAGATGCTTATTTTCAAGCGCAAAAAACGGTTGTACAAGAACCATATATCATTAGTCTGCAAGGCTCTTCTCGACGCTTACTTAGTCAAGCCTTACAATACTTTGAGGTTGGTTTTCTTGATATTCCCCAAAAATTAGCATCTGAAGCTCTCTATGCTCAAGAACACGCACACGCTGAAAATTATTATCACCATTATCATATTGCCCAAGCAGCACTGTTACAGCAAACTGGCATCAACATTAACCTCCATAATTTGGAACCACGCACGCTTCAGGGATTTCTTCGCACTGCAAGCAATATAAACCTCAAGCCTGTTTGTGAGTATCGCGATGCAGCACAAAAGCACCGCAAAGAGCTTGATGTGTTGCACCATGAAATGATGCAGGAACATTTTTTGTCACGAAGTGCTTTCCATTACTATTTACCAACCATCAACCTTTTTGCCCAGATCACACACAGCGCCTTTGATTCACAAGATGCAAATTTGGCAAAAATCTTTGGTACAGCGAGCTGGCAATTTGGCATCAGCATGAGTTGGGAATTTGACGGCTTTAGTAGTTTACACACCGGTCATGCTGCCCAAGCACAAGCTCTTGCCAAGTGCTTTGAGCACGAAAATATGAAAACTGTCATTCAGAAGCAAGTTGACACGACATATTATACCTTAAAAATACAGCAGGATAATCTAAACGCCGCTCAAAAACGATATATCCAAGCACAAGCAGAATTTGCACGCAAACAACAACAACACGCCATCGGTGAACTTGCTCGCCCAGAGTTCGAAGAGGCTCAAACAGCACTCCATCAAGCCGAAAGCGCACTTCAACAACAAGCTCTGGAAGTCGAGCAGGCGCATACCCATTTACTTGCTGCTTGTGGATATCCTAAAAATTTAGAGCATCAACCATGAGGAATACCCTATGACATTGATCAAACGCATTCTTCTACCACTTGCCCTACTCGGTATTGCCGCAGGAGTAGGCTATTGGTACTTTTTTTACCGCTCAACAAATGGATTAGAGTCGCTCTATACAACCCAGCTTCCACAACAGCGAACCATTAAACAGATTATCGACGCTACCGGATCCCTAGAAGCACAAGGGACCATTAACATAGGTAGTTTGGTATCAGGCATCGTGCTCAAGCTGTACGCTGAGGATAACCAGAATGTAAAACAGGGTGAACTGCTTGCAGAGATTGATATCGGCAAATCAGACACCGATGTACAAGCTACCTTATATGCTCTTAAAGAAGCCGAAGCCGCGTCTATCTATGCGCGTGCTGTATTTGAACGGCAAAAACAACTTTTCGAAAAAAACAATATTTCACGCGATGCGTATGAACGAGCTGAGCGCGATATGCTCGTGACTCAAAATGCGGTAGAGCGCGCAAAAGCGCTTCACGAAAAAGCAACAATAGAGTGGAATAATACTCGCATCGTGGCACCAGTTTCCGGTACCATCATCAAAAAAAATGTATCTGTTGGTGAGGCAATCACCACCTTTGCACCGCCAACTATCCTCTACACCATAGCAACTGATCTGACTATTATGGACGTCAACTTGGAAATTGATGAAGGAAGTATCGGCGCTCTGCGCATTGGGCAAACAGCTGAAATGACATTTGATACCTACCCACATAAAGTCTTTTTAGGCAAGATCCAAGATATTTATCACTCTCCCATCAAAAAACAGGGATCTGTTGCTTATGAAGCAATCATCACCTTAAAAAATAAAGAACTTCTTTTGCGCCCCGGCATGACCGTAAATGCCACCATTTTAGTCGATGAACGAAGTAATGTACTCTGTGTACCTGGTTATATTTTTGCTATTAAGCGTGATTTAGTTCGCTATCTCGCCAACAAATTAAACTACTCATTTAAAGAGCTCAGCTCTGAAGAATTAAATACTTTCAAAAAGCAGGGTTCTCATCAAGAAAATCCGGTAAAAACTATCTGGATTTTAATGCCAAACACCATCAGAGAAATTCCAATAGAACTCGGCATTAACGATGACGCATACTTTGAAGTAGTACGTGGATTGCAAGGAAACGAACATATTATCACTGACATCAAGGAGCCAGATTCTATGGACGAATTTTACGCCCAACTCTTTAGTAGAGGTCTTTAGTTCTATGCACACGCTCATTATGACACGTAACTCTTTCCGCGTGCTTCGCAAGCATAAAATTCGCTCCTTCCTTACTATTCTCGGCATCATGATCGGTATTGCGGCGATTATTGCAACGCTCTCTATAGGACGCGGCGCAGAAGAAAGTATCCGCAAACAAGTCATGGGCATGGGAGAAAATGCTCTTTTTACTATCCCCGGCAATGTCATTACACGCGGCAACATACGCTCCGATCAGCCAATCGGCGTTACGATAACCAAACAAGACATGCGAGCACTTAGGGCGCAAATACCAGAAATTAAACAGATCTCGCGCATTCACTGGACTCTGCAACCAGTCCGTTATGGCGACAAGACCATTGTTGACCGCACACTAGGGGTTGACGAAAATATGTTGATCATCAACAACCATAGCCTGCGGTCTGGTAATTTTTTTAGCCACTATCACGTGCAACACGGCATTCGTGTCGCCGTGCTTGGTGAGCAGGCAGCAGTAAAGTTATTTGGAAAGGTTGATCCGGTTGGCAAAATTATTCATATCAATGAAGTACGCTTCTTAGTCATCGGAGTAATAAATCATGTTGATCACTTTTGGGGAACTGAAGACCCCAATCGACGCATTCTTATTCCATTTACTGCAGCAAAAAAATACATTCGCAAACCAGGTGAAACGGATGACGATGCTGGCGCTCTTGGCATGAATCTTTATCAAGGCGCTGATACCGAAGCTATTGTACGTAGAATTCGCAGAGCATTTAGATTTATGCATAATTTAAAACCCCATGACCCAGACAATATCACCATTTTTGATCAAAAATCTATCGAAGAAGCAGCAACCAAAGCCTCAACCATCATTAAGATGTTTGGCCTTGTTGCCGCATCAATATCACTCATTGTGGGTGGCATCGGTGTGATGAATATTATGCTTGTGTCAGTTAAAGAACGCACACGCGAAATTGGGCTGCGTATGGCCATAGGAGCAACTCAACAACAAATTCGCTACCAATTTCTTATGGAAGCAATCATACTTACTGCGTTTGGAGGTTTTCTAGGAATCGTCCTTGGGATGATTCTCCAATATATTATTAGCATAACTACAACACTTCCCGGCGTCTTAGAGTTTTTACCTCTCATCATGTCATTTATCGTCACAGTGCTGGTCGGCATATTTTTCGGTTATTATCCTGCCTATAAAGCATCACGACTGAATCCGGTTGATGCATTACTCGAGCGATAGGAGAATAGATGGCATTACTTGAAGCACGTGATATTTCAAAAATATATAAAACAGGGCCGACAACCTCTATTCAAGTCTTGTATGATATCTCACTAACAATAGATCAAGGCGAATTTCTTTCCATTACGGGAAAATCTGGCTCAGGAAAATCTACTCTCATGCATATTCTTGGATGTCTTGATACACCAACCAGTGGCGAATATTATCTAGAAAATCGTAATGTCTCGCCTATGAACAGTGATCAACTTGCTCATATCCGCAATGCATTTATCGGATTTGTTTTCCAACGCTTCCACTTACTGCCTGATTTAACCGCGCAAGAAAATGTTGCCCTACCACACTTGTATGCAGGAAAGCATGAGCAGGAAAGCATGCAACGTGCCGCACAATTATTAGCAAAATTGGGGCTTGAACAACGCATGAATCACTATCCCAATGAACTTTCTGGCGGAGAGCAACAACGTGTTGCCATCGCACGTGCACTGATTAATGATCCAGCAATTATTCTCGCCGACGAACCAACCGGAAATCTTGATTCCGCAACAGGAAAAAAAATCATGGAGTTATTCAGCGAATTAAATAAAAAAAACCATGTTACCATTATCATTGTTACTCACGACCCGGTACTTGCTGCACAAACTAATCGTATTATAACGCTACTCGACGGACGCCTTGTAGACGATAAAAAACAAGGAGCCATGTAATGCAACACGCTAAAGATATTTTTCTATCAATTCTGCGAAACAAAACAACAAACCGCCAAGCATTTAGAGAAGCGGCTACGCAACTTACTCATCTTTTGGCACATGAAGTGCTGCAGCATCTGCCTACACAAAGCATACCGCTTGAAACGCCACTCGCTGCTACACAGGGGATTGCCATCACTACCGATGTTATACTTATGCCCATTCTACGCTCTGGGATAACCATGTTACCCACTTTTATTTCCTATGTTCCTCAAGCACGCATCGCGGTAATTGGTGCACGGCGTGATGAAGAAACTGCTGAGGCACATCTGTATTACCAAAATATTCCACCGCATACCAAAAACACTCGTGTTATTATTCTGGATCCTATGATCGCAACGGGAGGTACTGGCCTTATAGCGCTTTCGTTACTCAAAATTCTTGGCATTCCTGAAAATAATATCATTTTTTGCTCCATCATCTGTGCCCCGGAGGGAATTGATAAACTCAAAAAACAGTTCCCTGCGGTGATTCATGTAACTGCCGCCATTGACGACCATCTGAATGCACGTAAATTTATTGTTCCCGGTATTGGTGATTTTGGTGATCGTTATTTTGGAACTGAGGGATAATCATATGTCTTTGTCACACACCAGTTTTATGCAACGCGCTATCGAATTATCCATACAAAACGTTTTCGCGTATTCTAGTAGCTACTCGCTTCGGATTTTTATAGGGAACATATGACACAACAACCCTCTCCATTACGTGTTGAACAATTGACTAAGATTTTTCAGCCATCCAAAAAATGGTTTTCTTTAAAACCTTCGACTCCAGCATTTACCGCAGTCAACAACATTTCATTTCAACTGCAGTCTTCAGAAATTTTAGGATTTCTCGGGCCTAATGGCGCAGGAAAAACAACCACTATACAACTCCTTTTAAGCGTGATGACACCGACTAGAGGATCTATTTATTATTTTGGCAATGAGCTTCAAAAAAATCGCAGTTCTGCATTACGCCATGTTTCTTTTGCCAGTACATACGTAAAACTACCTGGTAAATTAACGATCTATGAAAATCTTGCTCTGGCAGGTCAGCTGTATGGCATTACACGTGCAACTATAGGCGCGCGTGTAAAAGAATTTTTACAATTCTTTGATATGTGGCATATGCGTGATCGTTTTTGCAGTACCTTATCTGCTGGTCAAACAACCCGTGTTATGTTGATTAAAGCATTTTTGACAGAGCCAAAAGTCGTTCTTCTTGATGAACCTACCGCGGCGCTAGATCCAAACATTGCCTATGAAATTCGCTCTTTTATTTTGCAACAAAAAAAGGAACGTGGCATCTCGGTCTTACTTACTTCACATAACATGGATGAAGTTGCTCAAGTATGTGATCGCGTGCTTGTATTAAAAGAGGGCACTATTATCGCTGATGATACCCCAAAAAAATTAGCCGCAAGTGTTTCTGGTGCTCATATTAGTTTCATCATTACGGATGGGCTCAAACGTACGGTCGAATACCTACAAAAACGATCTTCAACCTACCACATTAAAGATCGCCGCTTAGAAGTAACCATTGATGATGAAAAGATTCCACAACTACTCTCCGATTTGATGCACATGGGAGTCATCTATTCACACATCGCCATTGAACGACCAACACTAGAAGACTATTTCTGGCACATAGCCGAATAAGGATTGCACATGAACTGGGCACGTGTTTTTACCATTTTACAAAAAGAGCTTATCACCATAGGCCGCGATCCCTTACAAATATCGGACCTCGCCTACTGGCCGTTTCTTGATATTTTACTTTGGGGATTCACCAGCTCATGGTTTGTGGCTCAACAAGCAGATGCTCCCATCCTTGCACTCACTACGCTTACTGCACTCACCCTCTTTCATCTTATGAGTCGCGCACACATGGATGTTGCTGGCACCCTTGTGTATGAATTATGGGGACGTAACCTGATTAATCTCTTTTCTAGTCCACTGAACATAAGCGAATGGGCTATGGCTGCCATGTTACTTGGCCTCATAAAGGGCTCGTTCACTGCGCTGTTTTGCTCTTTAGTAATTTGGCTTTTACACGGATTTAATGTCTTGTCATTGGGTCTAACTCTTGTACCCTTTATGTTTGCGCTCATTATTTCTGGATGGAGTACCGGATTTTTTATTTCCGGATTACTTATGTATTGGGGCGTACGCGCACAAACGCTTATCTGGTCAATCAGTTGGCTATTAGCTGCCATTTGTGGCGTATTTTATCCCATAGATATTTTGCCCCGTACCATCCAATATATTTCTCGTCTATTTCCTATGACTTACGCTTTTGAAGGTATCCGCTATGCAGTAAGCACCAATACCTCCCCACTCGGCAACGCATTCACCAGCATAGGGATGAGCATTATCTACTTCGTAGCAACCTACACTTTTTTCACACGCATGTTCGGTAAAAGCAAGGAATATGGGCTTTCACGCCTTGAACAGGAGTAAAAAACCGATCAAGATCACCATTTGCCAAATGGGCAGTCTTTCCCTATACTAATATAAATAACAACTAGAAAAAAAATCGGTTGCAAGTAATAAAACAATCATTATTTAGGGATATTTTATGTATAAGACAATCATACGTGTTGGTTTCACTGTTATTTTGGCAACGATATGTCAAGCGGAAATACTTACTCTCCCTGACCTCAATCGCCAAGCTTTGGCTGATGTAACTGCAGCGGCTATTCGATACGCTAAAAGTCTCCCTACTATGGATCGACAAACATTAGCTCACGAAGCTTCCACAGCACTGCACTATGGTGCAGATAACTGGAAAACTATTGCTCTAGGCACCGTCGGCGCTTGGGTATTCTATCGCATAAGCTATTGTCGTGGATTTAACAAGGGATATGGCTGTGGTAGCTCTGATCAGATCAAACTCCACTTTAGTGTGGCTAAAAATAACAGAGTGACTAAAAATAACAGTGAAAATGGCGTAAAACTATCATCGAAAAATCCATTTACTGCATTCTATCACTTTATCTGGAAACGATAATATTTCACTAATATCATAATTTCAGTCAAAGCTTATTCAGCCTAACGAGCAATTCATTTTGCGATTTTTATAAAGTAAAATTTTAAATTATTCTAGGGAGTGAATTATATGAGAAATAAGAATATCATTTTTACGCTACTCGCCATGATTATTACAAATTCTGCCCTGATTGCCGATCCAAGCAGTAGTAATTGGGCTTGGGCTCATCGACTAGGAACAAGTGTAAAGCCACTCCTAGGCAATATTTTAAGAAAAACCGCTGAATATGGCGCTGAATCATATCATTGCGTGCTAGAAAATCCAGTAAAATCGGCAGTGGTTGCTCTATTGTCTACCACTGGACTATGGGGAGCATATCGATGGGGGCACAAATCGGGAAAAGAACAGGGTTATTGGAACGGTGTTGGGGCATCCAAACAATTAAATAGCAAGCAATGGGACGCCGATTCAGTTGCTAAATTGAAACAAGAACCCATAGACCGCCTACGGGATATTAGTAACCAACTTGGTGCACGCTATAACCCAGAAAATGACCTTGCGCTAAAGTATCCCTATAGTGTGGAAAACACCGGTCATAACACCGTGCAACTTGGTCGTATTTCCGGGCAAATGTACAACAATCTCAGCGAGAACATAGATAATCTCAACGCGACAGATGATAATCTCAGCCTCAAAGAAAAAACTGATGCGCTAAAAGAGCGCATGCGAGAAAATATGAGAACTCTTAGTAATTATCACTTAAGCGAGGGCATTAATCTTGGTTTTGCGCTAGCTGCCTATTCTGGAGAATATACTGCGCAGAACTTCTTGAGTATAGAAAAGCATGACTTGAGTATAGAAAAGTTTGAGCATATAACAACTCCTATTGATCTCGATACTGCTAAAAAAAATCGTATCAATAGTTATATTCATAATCAGTTAGACAACCACCGCCGAACTTTCCAACATACCTGTACAAATCCAGAAGCTACTGTGCAGGAAATTCAGGAAATTATTGAGCGCCAAAACCAAAGAGTGTACGATATACAACTTACGGAGCGATTAGATGATCACCGCGGATAAAATAAGCACTCGTTTTGGCTGCCTCATCGTGCTAGCCATGACATGCCAAACCAAAATCTCCACTTTGCCCTCTATTAATCGCCAAACGCTGGCCGATGCAACTTCTATGGCATATCAATATGCTGCGGATAATCCTGGAAAAGCACTCACTGCAGGAATCTTTGGCACTGCATGGCTCATATACCGAACTGGCAGATGTCGTGGATTTTCCAGGGGATATCCTGAAGGGGTCGAGTGTGCTAATGCATTGTGGCGCCACCAGAGGCCATCAAACCAGAAAACAGAACCTGAAAATACCCCATCACCTGAGGTTAAACAAGACCAATCAACTCTTTTGAAAATTGGAACCTTGGGAATGTGGTATATATATCATTTAGGGAAATATCAAGGATACAATAATGGAAATACTTGCGGGCAAGATGATTGGGTAGTAAGCACCAAATGTTCCAATACCTCTTTGCTGCGAGATACATTTGGAAACTCTTGTTGTAGGTTTCACGACCATGAGCAATGGTGTACGAAAAACCGTTACAAAATTCCAAAAAATAGCGGTATGGGCAATCCTGAATCTGACAAAAGTGCATGGCCACGCAATCCATTTATGGCATTGTATCACTTCTGCTGGAAACGATGATCTTTATAACCTATACGCTAAAATTACGAAATTAAGTATAAAATCTTGTGCTTCAAGTTATAAAACTGCAAAAAAGACCCAATACATTGTAAAAAAACAAATGAAGAGCTATAGTAGATCATAATAATTTAACCATCTACTATAGCTTCTTGTCATGATGAATATTCTAGAAATCCGTAATCTCATCAAAACCTATCAGTCACCACAAGGCTCATTCAATGCGCTTGATGGCGTCTCTCTTGATATTAAGCAAGGAGAAATTCTTGGGCTTCTTGGTGTGAATGGTGCCGGTAAGACAACACTTTCCTCTATCTTGGCCACCCTCCATCCACCAACAAGTGGTGATGTATTCTTTAAAGGCACCTCTATCTACCGCAACATCATGCACTATCGCACTGCATTAGGTTTTTGCCCTCAACGCCAAAATTTAGACACCCATCTGAACGTTCAAGAAAATTTACTCTTTGCCGGTCGCTACTTTTTATTACCGGAAGATGTTGTTCGTGAGCGTACCCATGCTCTCATGGAAACATTTGATCTTTTACGTTATGCAGCATTTGATATCAACAGCCTTTCAGGCGGCACTAAACAACGCGTACTTATTGCTCGTGCCCTTATGCATAACCCTGAAATCGTGTTGCTTGATGAACCTACGGTTGGTTTGGATCCTGATGTTCGGCGTCGCTTATGGCAGCATATTAAAACATTAAAAGAGCGCGGCATTACCATTATTTTAACTACGCACTACCTTGATGAAGCAGAAATACTTTCCGATCGTATTTGTATTTTAAACAGAGGACAGGTGCTTCTTACCACCTCAATCCATGATCTTAAAGAAACACATCCACACCTTAATCTTGAAGAAATTTTTATTAAGCTGACTGGCCAAACACGCCAGAAATCTGATGCGGAGATGGTATAATGCACGGTGCATTGCGGCAACAAATACGCATATTCTGGCAACTCGTCAAAAAAGAGTTATGGTTAATCAGAAAAGGGTTTTTTGATAAATTTATTGATGGCATCATCATCGTGGCAATCCAGGTGCTCGTATTCAGTCATCTTTTACCGCTCATCGGCATGCCAAAGGCACTCATTGCACCTACGTTTATCGGCTCCATAATACAGCTCTTTTTTTCCATGGGATATGGATTATCGCTTCGTGTTGTCTTTGATCTTCAGTTCGCTCGTTTTATTGATTACTACCTCACGTTACCGCTTGGTAAAGCATGGGTATTTGCAGTCTACATAGCGCAATTTGTAGCCGAAGTTGCAATCACAACCATTCCTCTCGTTTCTCTGGGCATCATCGCGATGGGGAAAAATTTTATCATGGTAACACCGAGCGTCCCCTTATTCATCATTGCATATCTTCTTTCTTTGATACTGATCGCGACATTATTTTTGTCATTTAGTTTTATGTATTCGTTTAGATGGTTTTTTGACAACCTCTGGCCACGCAGACTTTCTCCGCTTTTTCTGTGTAGCAGCGCATTGTTTCCGTGGAAAAAGGTGTATGCACTTTCACATACACTTGGCGTACTGTTTCTCTGTAATCCACTTACCTACGTTGCTGAAGCACTTCGCGGTACCTTGATTGGCGGACCTGATTTTTTATCACCACTGGTAACGATCCCTGCAATACTATGCTTTTGTGTAATAGTATTATTCATTTGTAATAAGGGAATAACTCGACGCTTAGATCCAGTGTAGGACACATATGACACAATCTATACGTATTTTTCTAATTTTTTTATGGCGTGATATCACCATCTACTGGAAACTCCGAGGTGCTTACTTTATTAATTATGCACTCATATATCCAGCACTTTATGCTTTTGTTTTTCTGTATGTCGGTGCACAGATATTTTTTGGTCCTGCAAACGCTTATACTGGCACCATGCTCTTTGCAGGTAATATCGTACTCACCATCATGACGCTTACCTATAAGCTCAATATCGCACTACTTTTTGATCTTGAACAAGATCGTTTTATTGACTATCAAACTACACTGCTTGCGCCACGCTATGTGCTGCTAGAACGTATTCTATTTACTGCTTTGTTCACGGCACTACTACTTACGCCCTATTTTCCCATTGCCAAACTCTTATTCGGCAACAAATTTGTAAGTACCAACATATCTTGGCTTGCACTTGAACTCATGATTGTGCTCAGCACACTTTTTGGCTCTGCATATCATCTTATGGTTAGTTGCGTAATTAAAAACTCTTCCCATATGTCTAAGTTCTGGATACGACTCAACCAACCACTTCTTATTTTGGGCGGCTTTTGGGTACCACATGCAATTATCGCACAATTTTCACCTATCCTTGGCATCCTATGCTACTTTAATCCCTTCATGTATATGACTGAAGGCATACGCCATGCAATTTTAGGAGGTTCAGAGTTTTTCAGATTCAGCACCTGCACCCTTGCACTTATCACGGCAACTATTTTTTGCACCTTAATAAGTTTTTACTTCTTTAAAAAAAGAACTGACCACTTATAAACAAAAGCAGGCTGCTCAGACCGTCTCTTGTCTTTAGCAACCTGCTATCTTATCCTTCAATGCTATTTAGTAATCTTCCACCGCCTGTATATTTTCAATAGCCTCTAATTCTTGCGTTGGCGTTCCAAGTGCACCTACAGATTTTTCTGGCTTTTCTTGTTGCGCTTCTGCTTTACATGTTTCATGGAAATCGGCTCGGCATTCTTCGCGGCGTAAATAATAAGGATCACTTGCCCCGCCGCGGGCTACCCATTTTCCACGGATTGCTTGGGATTCTATCTCCTCAGCTTGCTCCTCTTCGCATGCTTTTAGCTGTTCATATGCCTTAGGGCACGATTCTTTAGTTATCGCTGGTTCTTCTTTTTTTGGTGCTGTTAAAATTCTACCTCGCTCAGCCACAAGAACCAATGCTCCTACACCAAGAATTACTACCAATCCTATTGCTAAAATCTTTTTCATCGTACTACTCCTTTTTTTCTATACGGCTTATTCTATTGATCAGAGTATCAAATCAGTACATTAAATCTCAATAAATAGTTTCAAATAAGAATTTTTATATTCGTTTGGCTACAAATATTGGGTGCCATTTGTTATTTTTTATATAAGAAGCTACGATATAAACATATAGTTTATCTTTTTCGCAAGATATCTAGCGAACTTGCCATTTTAGGGGGAATTATGAATCATAAATGCGCTATTTTTTCAAAACTATCTCTACTCATCATGCTCAGTATTGGGTTCAACCAAATTTTAGCCACTGATAACCAATCTACACGTAGCTCTTCCTCAAAAACTTCTAGCTCTCAAACCAGCAATCCTGCCAAAACTTTTGTAAGCGGTGCAGTTATTGGCTCTGTGTCTATGCTCGCCGCATTTCCACTGATCAGCAAAAATACGCCACCTATCAAAAATACGTTAACTAGCCTAGGAAATAGTACTTTGCATGGCTTTGTGCGAGGATCAGCAGTTACCACTGGAATACTAGCTACTGGCTACGCAGCATATAGCTGGAAAGGTGAAGAAGCATTACAACAGATAAAAAAAGACTTCAGAAGTGATATGCGCAATGATGTAGAACATGCTACCAATAACGCTATAACTACTACAAAAAAAAGACTTGTATGGCCATTGAGCGCACTGATAAAGGACGAGGAGCAAGATGCTAAGTAAAAAAATAAGCGGCTTAATAGTGTGGTTAACCTGTGCACTGCCAGGCATAACGCTGCCATTACAAGCGCAATTTTCTCATGATCAAAACCATACCTGCTCCGCACAAGCGTCAAAGTCTGTTTTCTTGGCTGGTGTAGCAACCGGTAGCCTGGCTATGATAGCCGCGTACCAATCACGACAATTCAAGAAACCGTTTTCATTGCCAAAACAAGGAAAATTGTTTGGTTGCTTCTGTGGAACGACACTTTCAAGTTATCTCATGCTACGCGTACTCAAATAATCAATCAGAAATGATGGCACCACGGTGTACACACGCTATTTTTTGAGATAGGTTCTTAACTGTTTGTAGCTTTCGCAACCGTTTTATCTACTAAATATCTATGATTACCACACAGCATTCCACCACAAATCCTTTGCAACAATCACTTATCCAAGAACATATCACGCTCAAAGATAAAAATTGGTTTCAAACAGGCGGCGTAAGCCACTATTTTGCCGAACCCACGACGATACAAGAATTTAGCCAAGCTCTCCTTTTTTCCCAAGAAAATAAGATCCCTCTATTTATTCTCGGGCAAGGAGCAAATATTCTGGTCAGTGATCATGGTTTTGATGGTTTAACAATTAGACCTCGCCTTAACGCCATATCACATAAAGAACAGGGTGATACGGCGCTTGTGCATGCACAAGCAGGTGTGACTATACAAGATCTTATTGAATATTGCTTGAATCACCACATTATCGGACTTGAAGAATTTAGTGGTATTCCAGGAACCGTAGGCGGCTCTGTCTACATCAATCTCCACTATTTCCAGTTCTTTTTGGCTCAGTTTCTCCATAAGGCCACGGTGATGCGTCGAGTTGATGGCACCATACACCAAGTATCTAAAGAATGGTTCAATTTTGGTTACGATACCTCCACGCTTCAACAACAAGAATTTTACTTGGTAGATGCCACTTTTATACTCAAAAAAACTTCCGCTTTAGAAACCATGTATGCACAAGGTAGACGCGCAGAAATCATACGGCATCGCCTGGCACGCTATCCTTCCACACACACGTGCGGTAGTTTTTTTAGAAATTTTCATCCAGATGAGGTCCCTTATTTTATTGAAGGCACATCTAAGAAACTCATTTTTGTTGCCTATTATTTGGACAAAATTGGCGTTAAAGGAACACTTCGTGTGGGAGGCGCAACTGTTTCACACCAACATGCAAATATGATAATCAACAAGGATAATGCCACTTCGACTGATATTATCAATCTTGCTCGCACTATACAGGAACTCGTATGTGAAAAATTTGGAGTTTTACCACAACCCGAATGTCAATTAATCGGTTTTCATGAATATCCATTGCTTACCATATGACAAACGAATTTATCTTTATTATTCACTCCTCACTACTTAGCCTTTTTGTGCTCATCGCCTTGTCTCTAGGAAAAGAAGCACTTGTGGCACTTATATGTCTTTATGGTGTTTTGGCAAATCTATTCGTCACCAAGCAAATAGCTTTCTTCGGCTTTGACGCAACGGCCTCTGATGCGTTTACTGTTGCAGCAATTCTTGGGCTTAATATGATACAAGAATTTTTTGGTGCAGCTGCATCTAAACGCGCTATATGGATCAATTTTTTATGCCTTGGCGTTTACACGGTTGCCTCCCAACTTCATCTCTGGTACACGCCTCACATACTAGATTATACACATGGCCACTTCTGTGCCCTTCTTGAAGTAATGCCGCGTATTGCACTCGCCTCCATCAGCGTATTTTTATTTGTACAATACATTGATCGAACATTGTATGGCTTTATGCAGCGTAAGTTTGGATCCCGTTACTTTTTAATGCGCAATACCATTGCCCTGATACTTTGCCAATTACTCGATACGATATTATTTAGCTTTCTAGGACTCTGGGGCATTGTTGAACATATTTGGCACATAATTATCATAAGTTATGCGGTAAAATTACTTGCCATAAGTATTACCAGCCCTTGGCTTATGCTGGTTAATCGGTTTTATACACATCGAATTAATAAACAATAATCATATGCACTCATGAGCAAGCAACTTATACGGCAATAACACTCGCTTTAAATCTCCCTTATCCTCATAGATTTCAACGCGTTCTTTCTAAAATCCATTATTTACAAATAGGATATCAATTTGATAAAATAAAATCGCTGAATAAACCGATGAAATAATGGATAATAATCATAGAGAGAAAGAGTGGCGATGAAGAAAAAACTGATATCAATGCTTTTCATGCTATTAATACCTGGGGCTATTTCTGCAAAAGAATTTATAATTGAAAGAAATCAAGATATTCAATCTACCGTAGCAGAAATTACAGAAAATGAACCTGAAGAAATCGTAATTTCAATATTGACAGGAACGCCAGAACAAAAAAACATATGGCTAAATGATATACTTACTGGCATTTCAGATAATGCCAAGAAAAAAATAGAAACGCTTATTATTGATCCTCGCAGCTCAATCTCGTCTCCACCCGATTTGACAGGACTGAATAATTTAACTGGCTTAGGCCTTAGCGGAAATCAACTTTCATCTGCACCGAACCTGACAGAATTGAGTAAATTAGAAATACTAAATCTCGGTGAAAATCAACTTACCTCACCCCCCAATCTAGCCGGACTAAACAATTTAACAACGCTACACCTTGGAAATAATCAACTCACCTATCCACCCGATCTAACAGGATTAAGCAACTTAAAACTGCTAAATCTTGAAAATAATCAAATCTTTTCTCCGCCCGATCTGACAGGACTGAGTAATTTACGAGCGCTAAATCTCAGCAAAAACAATCTTTCTGCCTCACCTAATCTGACTGAGTTAAGTAATTTGGAAGCACTACATCTTGGGGATAATCAGCTCACCTCACCGCCCAGTCTAACAGGATTGAGCAATTTGCAAGCTCTTCAACTTGATAGCAACCAGCTCATATCTTCACCCAGCCTGACGGGATTGAGTAACCTAAAAATGATAAGTATGAGCAATAATCAGCTCACGTTACCGCCTAATTTTGCAGGGTTAAAAGCATTAGAAGTGATAATCCTAAGCGGTAATCAGCTTACATCTCCGCCCGACCTAACAGGTCTTCATAATTTACATAAACTCGACCTCAGATTTAATAAACTCACCGTAGCTCCAACCGTAATCCCAAGTGTTAATGTACATCTTAAGGGCAATCCAATAGGGGAAATAGGAACCCCAGAAGATTTAGAATTTTTTGTCCGAGCGCAAGTAGGATCGTTGAAAATTACTGGCTATGATCCCGAAGATCTAATCCAAGAAACGATTACTAAATTTATTATAAAGCCAGCCATTGAGGGAGGACCCACAAAGCTAACATCTCCCGTAATATATAAAGAAGTTGTTAAAAATACGATCAATGTCCTTCATAAACTAAAAAATCCAAATTCAATACCATTATCAAACCAGATTGATCGCATTGTCTATGAAATACCATCGATTGCTGTTGAGTATACCAAAACTAAAAGCGATGGATCACAAGAGATAGTACAAGACTCCCCCAAGGCTCCAGTATTTGTAGCTCGCAATAATCTCCAAAAGATTATGGAACGACAACGATATTTACAGTCCAGAACAGATACCCCCAATGCCGAAAAAGTACTCGGCATTATGTTCAGGCCAGTTAATAAGTCAAAAAACGCGTACCTGACAAACATTGAAGTGATTACAAATCCTGATGGTACAAAAACCTACAGAAATTTAAGAAATCTTTCTGCATCGTGGCGATATTGGAAAAATTCCATGTCACTCCCAGAATTTTTAGAAGTTTTGGCACAAGGTGATTTACTGCTATCTGAACCATTTACCATCGAACAAGACGATGCACGCAATTTCTTGAATGAAATCGGCATTGACGCAGGTTCAATCAATACCTTTATCACTGAGCATGCACAAAATGGTTTTATTGAAGCTCAACAATTAATTGAATTTATCAATCAAGTTGGCAAGTAAAAAAACTGCAATAAACCGATAACGCGTTCTCTTGAATTGAGTGCGCGTTATTTCATTTTTGCACCTTCAAACACGCAGTCTTTCCCAGGCATGAGTGCTTGAATGGCATAGTTATATTTATTATTTTGATCAAGGTAAATGGTCATACAATAATTGGAACCAGAAATGCCAAGTAATTGTCCTGTTCGCTTTTGCAGCAGCTCATCCATCATGACAACCCATGTCCCATTTTCGGAACAATCACACTCGATCTTAATGCGCGTAAAATATACGCCACCTTCTGCTTCAAGAGGGTTAAAATAGGCTGAAAGCCAATCCTGTGCTCCTGGCTGAAGTTCCTTAGTACTCGTTTTAACCCAGCTATTGAGACCTTTAAATTCATAGTACAACGTCACTCGAATGGGATAGGCAGAATTATTACTGATCCCTATACCACCAAGGGAAATGTGTCCAGTTTTTTCCTGAATGGGATCAATAATCTTCTCCTTGAACCACTCACCGACTGCACCAAAGAAATCTGCCTGCAAAACACCGGTCGCAACAAGCACACCAGCGAACAAAATATGTCGCATGCTATGTAGAGTAAAACGCATAAATATTCTCCTCTTTTTATTTATTTTTTACTTCATCGTGGCTGTGGAACTTGTCGGCCAGGAACTACAGGTCTTTCAGTCAATGAAATTGCATCTTTTACCTGACTTTCGAATCCGGAGAAAAATTCCTTCCATGCCGCATCAATAACTTCGTCGACAATAGTCAAAATACTTGCAACAACATCAACAAGATTAATCTGTCCTACACGCAATGTTTTCTCTTGTCCTAAAATAATGGCGTGAATTTCTGGTGTTTTAAGATAACCACCAAGAGCATCTTGCAAGGTACCTTTCCACTCGATTGATTTGATAGAAACAAGTTTTTCAAGGCTTTCTGTGGTAGCAATGCCAGCGCCCAAAAGTGCATTTCCAATTTCTTTAATATGAGCAGGGGCATCTACACGTTGCAAAAAGTCCGTAACAAATTTTGTTATTGGCAAATTGATTTTGTCTATCTGTTCCTTAACAAATCGCTCAATCTCCTGGTCAAACGTTTCTCGTAGTTTACCGAACCTTTCTTTAACCGCTTTGGCAATACTATCCTTTATGACAAACTCTATATAAATGTCTTTAAGATCAGGCTGCTGAACGAGCATACGCACTGTTGGAATTGTTCCGTGTAATTGAGCCTCATAGAGCCCCTTAATTTTAGTATGTAAATCAAAGATTCCTCCTTCCTGACGCAGCTCTATATCTGTTTTTCCTTTGATGTCTTTTCCTAAACTCATTTCTCCAGATACTACAAGCTTCTGGTCAGCAAGACTAAGTTCACCATCAATAATAGGGTCCCCTTTTTCGCAATCACGTGTTGATTGAGCAACATTTTGCAGATTTTGCATACTGGTTTGTATGCTTTGCATAAAAGAACTTCCGCTCCTTTGTTGCATGTTCGCTTGCCCAAATTTTGCATTGAATTCTGCAAGCTCTTTGTTACTACATGCGACAAAATAGCTAGGATCGGAAGCGCAGTGAGTACCGGCAAAGGTAAACAACCCGTTACCTAAGCTAATGCGCGGCATTTTGGCTTTTATTATTATTCCTTTTGCTAAGTCCATACTCATCACAAAACATACTTCCTTGCCAAAAAGATCCATGGCACCTGCTGCACCAAGCCCCTGATCAACCGTAATAGACCCTATTTTTGATCCAAGTGGCACAAATTTTAACGCTACCCGATTCAATTTTACCGGTATAAGATTCTTATTATCTGGTTGTAAGAAGATATTACCCCGCACCTGCTGTGCAACAAAATTAATCAGATCAATCAGGGTTATTGGTTGATCAATAACAAGATCTAAGCCAAAATTTGAAAAATCTTTTCCGATATTTAAAAAAATCTTGGCGCAAAGAATATTTTCATCAACAATGTCGCTGGTTCCACACCGCGCACGCGCAAAAAGCTGTTTACTAAAAATTTGTTCTTTAAGAATAGCTCGTTGTTGTGTGGTAAAATTTTGATATCGTTTTTCTTGAAGCAATTTATTATATTCTGCCTGCACCGCACCTTCCAATTGCGCGCGCATTCCTGCATCACGTGCACCAGATTTTAAAAACGCAGCCTCGCCGGAAAGACCAACATCTGTGGGTAAAAATAATACCGCAAGCCATGCAAGCACCGCATCAGCCGTACTAACGCCGGCCGAAGCAACCGCACCCGCCGTCGCACGAACTGCATTTTCAAACGTAGGATAATCCTGTGACCACGCTGCTCCCAAATCGCCAAATGCAAATCCCTTGATGCCAAATGGCTCCGTCCAAATATTTGCCATAGAAGTTGAAAATCCGGCTTTTTGTGGCGTGAAATCAACACTTCCGTCAAGCTCTAGAGGATCTGCACCTTGCACTGGTATAACCGTAATTCCAGCAGTGATACCAAGTGATGGCACACCGGTTAACTTCATACCAAATCTACCAGCTTTTAAGCGTGCATTAATACCAGCACCCATAGGTAATGTTATTTCAATATTTCCCGTACCCAACCCTAAAAAGAGACTGCTATTTCTCATATTGCCAGGACGAATCGTTCCTTGTAGTTGAAGATTCGCGAGCTGAGTTTTATCAAATTGCCCTACTTGTATCAATTCCCATAACGGTTTGAGTAGCGTATTGGACTGCAGTGAACTAACGTCAAATCCCACATCAGCCATAACACTAATTCCCTTTTCATACGTCTTTTCATTAAGGATGGTTTTGTCTGACGCAACTACGAGGCGCAGTAGCTTAATACGAATGGTATCAAACGCATCTTTTAAAAGCCCTAATGCACGCTCTTCATCTGAAGTTAGTCGCATAGGTAATTGATTGAAAAAGTTTGGCATCACATGCGCTATGCTCGTTACGCGAGGAAAATTTTTTACTGCTCCATCGAGCACAATTGTTGGCTTTTTTCCAGGACTTACGGCTATCTGAGCAACGGTTCTTACGCGAGTTTGCAAAATATCATTATTTTTTATGTCCTCTGCAGCAACACCAAGCAATTCTCCCAATAACGTCTGACCTTCAACTTGCAGTGACCCAACAATTCCCTGTTTTTGGATATAACCCAACGAACTCATCACCTTTATCGGCCCCAATTTTACGGTATTAAGATTTCCACCAAATACCAGATCTTTATCTTCTATATCCTTAAATGGATAAAATTCATCTGTTTCAGCCGATACAGAGATTTCTATTTTATTTGTGCGCTCCTGACTTTCTTTACCTTCCTGACTTCTTTTTTTAATCACTTCATCAGGATTAAAAACAAGATCCGCTTTGACCTTGAGGCCTGCTATTTCAACTCCTTTGATAGATAGGTGAATGCGTTTGTCACTGTCAATTTGACCATGGGCTCTCACTTTCTCGGAAGAAAATTCTAAAGAATTGCCAAATATTTGATCGAGCCCCACAATACTCATGTCATCAAAGGTTAACTGAAAAGCTGGTCGTGGTTGCTCCTCAGTTTTTAACTCAACAACTTGTTGCTCTTTTTTAGACCCCTGAACACGCATTTTGATAGTAAAAGATCCAGCAAGTGCAAGACGTTCAAAATCCGTTCCACGCAATGTTGGATCGAACGCCGCCAGAGGAATACCATCATTACTTTTGCATTTCATCACCAAATAATCATTATCAAATCCAAAAGTTACTTGAACTTGATTACCCGCTAGCGTGGCATTGGCGCTTGCGCTAATGGTCACACTTTCATCATCATTACGCCCATATGAAAAATCGAACTTCTTAAGCTGCATGCTTAACGTATCTGTTAAAGGGAATTCAGCCGGGCTCTGATCTTTGCTTCGAACGTGAAAGTCTTTGATGAAAAATTTTGGCTTCTTGGTGGCTGGATCAAAAACCTCATCTGATAACTTAAGTTTCATCAATTCCAGCGTAATGGGACCAACATCATGCCATTTATCTAAAAAGCCTAATCGCGCGCTTACCGTTAATCCATCTTTATTAAAAGCGACACGGGCTTGTTGCACAGAAAGATCTCCTAATGCAATCTTATCAAACTGCTTTAGCCCCAAAGAACTCACATTATTTTGCTTATCGGTCTGATAAAAAAAATCGAATGAACCAAGCCAGGGAACATCAATGCGCTGCATTACATCGAATGGATACACTGCGACGCGCTCATGCTCTTGCGTATATATTTTTGTTTCCAAAAAGCCTAGTACCACGGTACCAATCATCAATGTGCGCAACAACACCTGGACCAACAAGCCTGCTTTCATGACAACTCTCCCAATCACGTCATTTAATATCAGATAGTCATTTGATAAGAAGTATAAAAACTCTATGAAAACAAAAGCAATACTCGTTCCGTAGATACAAAATTTCAGTGATCCATTAAATCATTTACAGACTGGATTTTCAATTGATATGCTAACAATAGAATAATTGCATGCGTTACGAAAAAGGGAAACCAACATGATAATTCGTCGTTTATCGACAAAAATATCTACTTACATACTGCTCGCCCTCAGCTGTATAAACTCTGTCGAATCGCTAGAACCGAACGAAGCACAGCAAATACAAAAAACGCTTCTTGCTCTGCAAAGTATTGATACTATTCAGCACATGCTTGCAAATATTCCAGCACGCTTAAAGCCATTGTTAGAAGATGCAAAAATCCTACAAAAACACATCAAGACACGAGTCTTTAAACCAGAAATGGCGGTACTACTTTTAGATCATCTTAGAATTCTTTTAGTGGGTGAAGATTTAAAGGATCGTGATGGTGCCATCTACGATTTGCAAGATTTTATTCTTGCAGCACGAGATCTTTTAGAAGCAAGTGGAACAACACTCAACCAAGATAAAATAGCTACCGCCACAAATCTTATGGTGAGCCTAACTGAAACGATAAGTATTTTTGAGATGCTTCTCATGCATGCTATTACCATGACACAACGCACCCCAAAACCAGAGGGTGATGATACTAGGTCCAAAAGAGATCAAGATACTGAAACAACCGACCTCGTCTTGTCACAAACCACTACTCCTTCTTCAACATCCGATGAGCCAATAACCGCCAAGACCAAACTTTCTATCGCATTACGTACTGACTTTGCTGATGCCATACGCTTTCTTGGACTTGTTCCCGATGAAAAAATAACCATTGGCGACATCCTCGGCGTATCTCAAGATGCAACTGCTGAAGCATTAAAGACAGCTTTCAAAAAATCGGCACTCAAATGGCACCCAGATAAAAACAGAGATAATGCTCAACAAGCAGAACGTGTTATGATGCTTATCAATGCCATAAATTCAGAATACCTCAGCCGTATAACTACAACCACACCAACAGCACCCCAACCAACAGACCAACGATCTGACAAACCCGTTTTGGCACTTGAAGGTCCAATAATCACTAAAAAGAAAACGGTAGTCTCTCCAGAAATCAAGGAAGGAATGACCAAGATAAAACAAAAGATATTAGCGCTCTTTAAAAAACTTAATGACCAAAAACCATCAGAGCTTATCAATGCCGCGCAAACGATAACCAATGCCAGCCTTATACTGCTTAATGGTGCTTCATTCACACCAACATATAACCAGGAACTCGCCGCTCTTGGACTTGATTCTATTACATACGGGAAAAATTTTGGGTTCGTACCTTTTGTACAAAATATCGACTCGTTCACCAAACTTGCCAAAAAAAATCTCCCTGAGGCTCTTCAGAAAATGCGCTGTCTTATTAGCAAAAAAGTGTCATGCTCCGGTGCCTGTGGAGACAAAAACATAGCACACTGCCTCAAGGATGTCTGGGATACCAACCTGTCCTCGCTCATAACAGCAGTCATGCAACCACTTATTGGGGATATTGATCCCACAAATAAAAATGGACGCATCATTGTTGGCATACCGCTCCTACTTTCCAGCACGATAAATCTTCTGTATCCTGATATAAAAGAAACCGCTATAGAGTCCAAAGAAGGCAAATTATTGATTTTAGCAAGAGATGCCGCATTGCAACTACTAGAACTCCGCATACTTGTTGAGCAAACTCTCGAATTTATAACATCATCCGATTCTACATCTAAGGAACAAGACTTGGAACAAACTATCGATCAAACCGAATTTCAGGAAGCATACGAAAACGCAACCCATTATGTTAACCTTTGAACTCATTCATCAGTCAAAAAAATCACGTGCTCGTGTTGGAAGAATACATACTCCGCACGGCATCATCGATACGCCAAACTTCGTCGCAGTTGGCACCAATGCCACGCTCAAGGCACTTGATAGCACGATAGCCGAAAATATAGGGCTACAGCTCATGTTCTGCAATACCTATCACCTCCTTCTGCAACCAGGCGCAGAAACTATAGCCAAGGCCGGCGGACTTCACAAATTCATGAATCGAAAAACTCCCATCATCACCGATTCAGGAGGTTTTCAGGTCTTTAGCCTTGCACAAGGCACGGTAACCGATGAACTAAAAAGTCGCGGAACCAAAAAATATGAAGGTGGTGTTTTAAAAATTAATGAAGAGGGAGTGCTCTTCCGCTCATACCGCGATGGTCAAAAAATTTTACTTACGCCTGAAAGTTCGGTAGCCACGCAAAAATTGCTCGGCGCCGATATTATTATTCCCCTCGATGAATTATTGCCCAATAGTGCCGATCAAAGAACCCTTGAACGCTCGCTACATCGCACTCATCGTTGGGAAAAACGCTCACTTGATACCCATTTGGCGCACCCTAATAATCAAGCTATGTATGCGGTTATTCATGGTGGAACCAATCCTGATTTGCGCGCTATGAGTTGCAATACGTTAACACAACTTCCCTTTGACGGGTTTGCCATAGGTGGGTCACTGGGTAAAAACCATCAAGAAATGTTTGATTTGCTAGATTTTGTCGTTCCACAACTCCCTAGCGATAAACCTAACCACTTGCTGGGCATAGGCGATCTTAAATCACTTGAAACCGTCATTAAGCGCGGTGTTGATACTATGGACAGCTCTCACCCGACACGCTGCGCACGACATGGTCTACTATTCACCAAACAAGGCGGTATGAAAATTTTGCACCAAAGCAATAAAGAGCGTTTTACTGCACCAGAACTAGGTTGTACCTGTTTTGTATGCACCAATTATACCGCTGCGTATCTACACCATCTTTTTAAAGCAAATGAAATGACCGGATACACTCTAGCAACCATCCATAATCTTCATTTCATGATGAATCTTATGGCGGAATATAGAGAAAAAATTTTACATGACGAGTTATAAATCCATGAAACAAATTGTTTCACGACATAATCCAGAAATTAAAGCGGTGTGCGAATTGCATCATCGCAAAGGGCGCAAACAAAAACAGCTATTCATTGCCGAAGGACTAAGAATAATTCAAACATTTCTTGAACATCATCATCCACTTGTGAGTTTATATGCCTGCCAAGAACAAGTATCTTTGGCAAAAACACTTGTTCAAGAAAATTACATCACACGTGTGACTGAAGAGATCATGAGTAAAATGAGCACCGCTACGTCACCAAGTGGCTTACTGGCAGTATTCTCCATCCCATCATCACCCACATGGGATCAACTTACATCTGGTATTATTCTTGCCCAAATCGCTGATCCAGGAAATATGGGAACACTCATCAGAACCGCCGCTGCCATGAATTTTAAAACAGTTGTTGTCGTTGATGGTTGCGACCCGTGGTCACCGAAAGTGGTACAAGCGTCTGCAGGAACCATAGCAGGAATCCATATTTTTAGCTGCTCATGGCAAGAACTTATTCAACACAAAAAATCTGACATACCACTCTGCGCGCTGGTAGTATCAGGAGGGAAACCCCTACAGGATATTATTGGCAAGCAAGCACTTCTTATAGTCGGTAATGAAGCTCAAGGAATGCCATCTGCGTGGATAGCACAATGTGATGAACGTGTCACCATACCTATGCCCGGCAATACAGAAAGCCTCAATGCCGCAGTTGCGGGATCCATCGCTCTCTACTTGATGGCGACATAAGCTATTAAGCTCGATGCTCTTATGAACAGATCGCTTTTGCATCAACAAAGACATAGACCTGTACCTTTTGTCCGGGTTCTAGAGTTATCGACTCTGTGATATCGGTGATTGCATGGCGCTTGCCATCTATAATTGAACATTTAAATCCAATGAGACAGCCAACCGTTGGGACAACAGGAGTGCACACATACATTGAGGTCATTGCGCCCAGCATCATAGAATCCAGCACGCAAGTACACGTGGCAGAGTAATAAAGTGCGCTTACTAGGTACACCGCATATCCAAAACAAACACCTACGCCAACTGCCCCCAACAAACCAAAGCCCAATGCTCTGGGAAAACTTCTTCGTGGTGCATTGATGATGCGAGAAACGTCGCGTAGTGGTTCAGAAAACTGCATTGAAGCAAGAATATCGTTTACGCCAGTTATAATTTCTTTATCCGTCACATTCTCGATTTTTACTTCAATAGGGCGAATCATTTTCCCTCTTTTTAAAAGTCGCTTGCCCCGCTTATCAAATAGCTTCTTGGTTTCGGCCTTTGAAAGTCCACGCATGGTTACATCAAGGCCATTTAACTGGTGCTGCTCAGCCCATTGCGGCCATTCATTATGTGTATTTACTCGTCGAGCATTCATTGAAGGGATAAAAAGTATTAAAGTTATCGCGGCAATAACACCACTTCGGATTATTTTCATAAAAACTCCATTTTAAAAAGCCTAAAATAGCACCAATAATCTATTAGTTATTCGTTAATATAGCTGTTGCTTGGATAATTGAGGTGATAGCTTGCCTTTGCATAGCGCTACAAAATAGTCTGCATACATTACATGAGTGCTTTTGCATCAACGAAAATATACGCTCGCATAATGTGTCCAGGTTTAATAAGTATTGATTGTGTTACTCGCCGATAGCCCTCGGCAATTGAATAAAGATAGTCTGCAGCAGAAATCATCCCACTGAGCACTGATATTGGTACACCAATATACACTGTCCAAGGCATCCAAACATCATTTACACTAAGACCAAAAAGCATCGCCGGCTTTAAACCGCAGCCTATTAATGACAAACACCCTACATATCCCATAAAAACACCAACTCCCATACCGAAAATTCCTAATAGGCCAAAAGCAAGTTTCGTTGAAACCTTTTTTTGTGATATTTCAACAATGTGGGAAACATCGCGTAGTGGAGTAGAGAAGTTAATATCTCTCAGAATATCGCCTATCTTGATGGCTTCTTCTTTACCCGTCTCATTTCTTATAACTACTTCAATTGGACGAATACTTTTTCTTCTTCTCAAGAGTCGCTTGCCCCGCGCATCAAATAGCTTCTTGGTTTCGACTTTTGAAAGACCTCGCATCATTATATCAAGCCCATCTAGTCGCTGATGTTTTGTCCATTGAGGCCATTCATGACGTTCGGTTTTTTCTATAGCATGAATTGGAAGAGTAAATATCACCAGTGTTATCAGAATGGCAATAACACCACTTCGGATTATTTTCACAGAAACCCCATTTGAAAAATAAAGAAATAGTATAAATTCATAGTAATACTGATTGGTTTTTTGTCAAAAGGACAACTGGTCATATTAGCTGGGCACTATCTGGTGCCGCGTCGCTTTACAGAATGGGCTGCATACATTACATTGATGGGGATTATTTCCCATTTTTTAGGATATTTCCCCATGAGTTCTTCCCGAATGTTATCACCATTTTCTGCAATTATTATTAATATTAACGTCATGCTTGGCATCGGGATTTTTATTAACACCGTAGAACTCACTAAGCGCGCTGGGGCCTACAGCTTTCTCGCCTATATAGCTGTGGGATTATTAATGTTACCGCTTATCATAAGTATAGCTCGCTTGGTGCGCATATATCCTGATGGCGGATTCTATTCCTATGCTCGTCAAGAACTTGGCAACGCTTTTGGTTTTCTAAGTGGATGGAGCTACTTTACGGGGAAATTAGGTTCTGGTGCTATTGTGTTGCATACCGCCGTCAAACTTATCCAGCACCTTATCGTTTTTCTACAACCTATACCCACTTTAGCACTCGACTGTCTATTGGTCATTGCATTTGTCGCACTCAATTTACTTAATATGCGTACAGGAAGCACCATTCAAGGAATATTCCTGGTAGGCAAAATGGTTCCCGTCTTTTTTGTGATTCTTGTAGGCTTGTTTTTATTTCAACCAGAACATCTTATACTTTCCCCTATTGATTTCCAGGGTATTGGCTCTTCATTAGCTCTCGCTGTGTTTGCCTTTATAGGGTTTGAAGTCGCCTGCTCCATAAGCAATAAAATCGAAAATCCTCAAAAAAATGCTCCCCGTGTTATTTTAACGTCGTATGCGATCGTTATTACCATTTTATCCCTCTACCAGCTTATATTTTTTGGTGTCCTAGGAACATCTTTGATGGCCAAAACTAGCTATCTACAAGCCTTGCCTGGATTTCTACAGGTAGCTTTAACCAGCTCGCCACTTTTTGCTGCCGCACTGGTTAAAATCCTTCACCTCTCTTTTGCGGTATCAGCACTCGGCGGAAGCTATGGCACTATGTTTAGTAATGGATGGAATTTATACGTTTTGGCGCAAAATCAACACATCTTTTTTGATAAACTATTTACTTGGCTCAATCGAAACGCCATTCCTGTAGCCTGTTTTATAGCTGAAGGAATAATCATTCTAGCTTATCTCTTTATCAGTAATGGTAACCAAGTACCCCTACAACAACTCGGGGTTATCGGCTGTATCTTTGCCTATACCATCAGCGTACTATCTCTGATTGTGGGAATTATTCGTAAAAAACATCGCTTTCCACTCTGGATACCCATTTTAGGCGTTTGTAACTGCTTATTATTGACCACCATAGCCGTTCAAGGGATCCTTGTTTCTGGACCCGCCTCCCTGCTTCTCTTTCTGGGACTAAATGGACTGGGTATAGGTATGTTTTGGATCAAAAAACTTCGCTCAAACAGCCTATCTTTGTCATAACACGGCAAAAAAACCGTTTTTTCTAGCTCAAATGTCTTCATAAAACTTTACAAATTGAAAATATTTGTTAGGATTAAAGGAGAAAATTTATTGGCCCATAGCGATTTTATCTGTTTAGGCCAAAGTAATGGAGGTATCAATGAAGAAAATTGGTTTTTTGATAAGCATAATTTTTGTAATAAGTTCTCTTTCTATCTTAAAAGCAGTTCATAGTACCCCTGCAATCAATGACAATTTGAGCTCGACAACCATAAAAACTCAGCAAGAGCATATTGTTATTGACCTTCTAGGAAATTTTGTTGATTCGTGCAAGGAGCGTTTTGATTTTGTACAGAGCACCTATCAAAATCCAGAAATCACGCAATCTGAAGAAACATTCGATGCCCACACAAATAACAAGCAAGAAGATATTATTACAAGAACAGATACCGCAAGAAAAGCTCTACTGATTGATATACTCCCTCAATTGCCCCCACATCCTTCGCTTCAGTTTTTTCTTAATGTTCGGGAAATGGGTATTGGGCTCTATCAGCACTGCTTTCTTAGTCAAAAACTGATCAAACAAGAAAATGATACCTTAAAATCTTTTCGCGTTCTCACACTACTCTTACAAAAAATCTATAACCACCTTGACCAAGACACCAAAAAAGTTATTCAAAAAAAATTTTCAGAGGAAGCTGATGCATATCTGACACGCTTGCAAGAATTTCCTATAACCATACAAAAATTGCTCCAAGAGCAGAAGAGCAGCAGCAAATCCGTTCTTGAAGAAGAAGAATGCAAAATATTTCATGATGTCATTAAAAAATTCAGAAGAGAAACTATCAATGGCGATCGGCTTTGCATAAGTGTCGGACAATCATTAGCCTATCAAACACTCATTACTCAACTCACAGAACCACAACATACTGATCACTACCTACTGTTCCCCTTTTCAAAAGGAATCATGCTTGATCCATTGCCACAAAACGATGATCAAAAAATTATAAAAAACTACTATAACAGCGAATCACCAATAACTACTTTGGATACGGTCACCGAACTTGAGCAAAAGATCTTTGGTGCGGTTATAGAAAAGGCACAACTAAACAAACAACCCATCCTCATAAGCGACCAAATTGAGCGAATGGGAGGCATAGAGCGCTTAGTTAATGTTATCAGCAATAATCAACCTCAACAGCTGGATGCTCATTACTGCTTCCAGACATACAGCTCCGAAAATCCCTATGATCCTATCACCGATTTTCAACGAAATGCTTTATTTTTAGCCTTATGCAAAAAAAATGTAGTAACGATATTTAATACAATACCTAAAAACTGTATATCATTACTGTGTCTCAACAGAAAACTTACCGCTGAGGGGCAAGAAACATTCAGGATGTGTCCTGTCATGTCTCCGGAACTCTTTTTATTCGGCATTCCGGCCATTGCGCAATATGGCTTTAAACCACATAATCAGGCGATCGCACTTCTGAAGAATTACCTAGATTATTACTCAGCACATCAATTACCAGAACAGGAAAATAATTCTTACTGCGCAAAAATAAAACGCCTCTATCCGAGATCATATCAAACGGTACGCACCTTCTTGAACAAGCTTTTTTACCGTGATGCAACTACAAGTAATGTAGTTTTGATGCGTAAATCATAGAAAAATCTAAATAATGGAGAATGGGGGTTTAAATCATGATGAATATACGATTAGGCTTTATACTTGTCATAATGAGCACGTGGACTTTGCCGTCTTATCCCATTATTTTTGATACCATGTGCTATCAAAAAGAGCGAACTCCCAAACATAAACAGACTATTTTTTTACTCGGAGACTGCCACGAATACCTTAAAGAAATTGATGATCAAGCAAAGAAAAGGGTGCGCGAGCTTTCTAATCAACAACGCAACGATATTATCGCGCTTGCTCAGAAACTTAAGGCTACTGTGCTCATCGAAGACATGGTTTATGGAATACCACATAATCCATTTTTAGGGTTACCAACCATGTTAACACTCATCATGGATCGATACTTTAAATGCTATCATCCACAGGTCATCACAAACTTTACTCTAGAATGCAGAAAGAACCATGTCGATGCATATTCCATAGAATGTCGCCATGCTGATTCAATCTTAGAAACCCCACCACCTTACCTTAACTATGTAATATCGAAAATCAAAAAAGCTTACTCAATCGCTAGTTATCTGCTAACTCCAATATCCGCTTTTATTGCATACGTTACTACACCATCCCATGTAATAATGGCTCGAACATTGATACAAGTCATAAGTATTACCCCTAATCCTGAGATACTCATATCTGCCCTCAAAACACTTTTAACAACATCTCAAGTTCATGAAAATAAGCACATCATTACACAAGCGAAAAAACTTCATAAATCACACACATTACAACAGAAGATAAAAACCATAGAACTCATCTTGCAGCACAATCCTGCTGGAGGAATAGATGAGCTCGTGGATTTCAAGGCGCTTAATTTTATTGTCGAACACCCTGAAGAAAAAGTTATCATTGTATGTGCTGGAGCCTGGCATATTGAACATATAGCCGATTTTCTCGAAGATTATGGCTACCGTTCGCAACCAATACAGCCATTGTTGGCCCTTGATAAACCGATAGAAGTCAATGCCGAAATGGGCCCGATCAAACCTTTGGCACTTGAAAAAACATTTGCAAAAACTAATCTAGCTTTAGCGTAATTTTAAGGTAATTAAAGCGAGTAAGCACAAAATCAATGAAATAATGCCAAACCTGACGGTGATTTTTGCTTCTGGCCAACCGAGTAATTCAAAATGATGATGGATGGGAGCCATCCTGAACATTCTTTTTCCCCTCAATTTGTACGAAGCTACTTGCATAACTACCGAAAGTGTTTCCATGACAAAGAGCCCACCTGCTATGGGCAACAACAATTCCTGTTTACTCATGATTCCCATCAACGCCAATCCTGCCCCCAAAGAAAGTGAACCGACATCACCCATGAAAATTTGTGCCGGATAAGCATTGAACCACAAGAAACCTAAAGAAGCACCAATCACAATAGCTCCGATCACGGCTAACTCCGACGTTGCCGCAAAGGGAATGCGAAGATATAGAGAGAGCATAAAATGCCCCGAAAGATACGCAATCAATGAAAAAACTACAAAATTTGGAATCAGAGAATTAATAGCAAGACCATCAAGGCCATCCGTAAGATTCACTGCATTACTCATAGAAACAAGCACAAAAGCTGCCCACGGAATAAAGAATATGCCAAGATTTGGGTGAAAATGTTTAAAAAACGGAACATAAAGTTGTGTTGACGCACCGCGACAAGCATAAAGCCATAGTATTACCACGCAAAAAGCAACCGACCACTGCGCAATAAACTTAGCACGTGCTGAAATGCCCTTACGAGAAGACACCTTGGACCAGTCATCCCACAAACCAATAATGCCAAATCCAAATAAGCACAGCAGCATTACCCAAATATGAGCATCTTTCCAATCACACCATACGAGCACGTTGGTCATGATGATCATCAACATGAACAGCCCGCCCATAGTAGGCATATCATCTTTAGCTCGATGAGAGGCTGGTGTCATTTCGCGCGCTTTGGATCTGAAAAATTTACGGGACGTCTCTATAAACCATGATCCGAATAGCAAAGAAAACGTCAGAGCACTTAGTAATCCGGCTATTGCGCGAACACTCACATAATGCATGACGTTGAACAGGGATGTGTAAGCCATTAATAATTCGGCAACATGATAAAGCATATTACACCTATATGGTTAATAAAAAAATGAGATTATTTCATATTAATCAAAACCACGATTTAATCAACGTATTACCCCCCCTTTTGACGCAAATTACTCCCTTAGTAAACTTTTAATTAACAATGTGAATGGTAATCATCGGTGAAACCCAGATAGCCCTTAGAGAGGAAATCATGAATTTATCCTATTTGAAAACCAAAAGGAGTATGTGGTTACCAATACTATGCATCGCCAGCTTAAGCTCTTCATTTTTGATACAATCCAAGGCGCGAGAAACACACCCATCTATTTCAACACCATGCCTATCATCAGATGATCGCCAATTCATCAGTCAATGCCTCCAAGAAATAAAAGATTGCGCGAAGCTGCTGGACACTCAAATAAGGAACTTCTTCAACAGGCAACATACCGAAACCTACCAGTCTCACCTACAGCACCTTGATACCTTGATAGCAAGAATTGACACCTCGCTTATCAAACCTCTCGGCACACGCGCCAATAAAAATGAAATTTTTAATCTAGCATACGAAATTTTGACTGAACTCAAAGCAGATCTCAATGATATTGTCGCTGTGATGAAACAAAATCAAGCATCTTCTCTCATGTTGGCAACAGCGCTTAAACAATTGAGTACCACCAAATTCACCACCGCCAAAATGACAGCGCTTGAACATAAGATCAAACGCCTAAATGCATTAATCGACGGTGCAAATATCTGCGAAGCTGGCCAACTTCAAAATATCCTCATAACACTATTTGAACAACATCCGCTTAAAAACATGTCAGGCTTCCAGGTTCTTGACTGTTTGAGAAGCCGACTTAACCGTCGATAAATGGGGCATAACACTTAATGGGGAAATGGGGTTTTGACACGCTTTTTTCAGAGCATGCCTAGTACCGCGCACACCATAGTATAATGCTTGCTAGTCTTATTACGTTGCAGTACACTGACCCTAAGGTGCATAAGCACTTTAGGGTCATTTTTATCTTCATCTATCTAAAAAATTGTATAAAAACCTTTGCCTTAACTTTATGAATACTACTCATAACTTCGATGTTATTGTAATTGGTGGCGGTCATGCCGGCGTAGAAGCTGCTTATGCTGCTGCCAAGATGGGATCTAAAACGCTTCTTATCACCCTTTCAGTTGAAAGCATTGGTCGCATGCCATGCAATCCAGCTATTGGAGGCGTAGGTAAAGGCCATATTGTATTTGAAATCAGTGCTCTAGGCGGACTGATGCCTAAGCTTTGCACACAAACCTATCTGCAAGTGCGCATGCTCAATACCCGGCGCGGCCCCGCAGTGCAAGGATTACGCCTACAGATAGACAAGTTTGCATACAATCAATTATGCAGTACCACCATCACCAATACTCCAAATATCAGCGTAATTACCGCATCAGCCCAAGAGCTGCTCATAAATGCGCAACGTGTTATTACTGGAGTCAAAACAGCAGACGGAACGATATACTCAGCTCCCTGTGTTGTGGTCACTACGGGAACTTTTTTGAACGGACTACTCCATTTTGGCCAATCTCAGAAACCCGGTGGTCGCAGCGAAGAAGGCGTATCCTCTTCTTTGTCAATATCACTCGCTTCACTTGGGCTTAAACTTGGTCGCCTTAAAACAGGAACACCTCCTCGACTTGCTCGCTCAAGCCTGGATTTTTCAGTAATGACAAAACAAGAAGCCGATCAGCTTGATTATTTATTCGAATTTCATCCTCATCGCACTACCACAACACGCGACTGTTATATTACCTACACCAATGAGCTTACTCATGAAATAATTCGTAACAATCTCCATCTTTCTGCCATGTACTCTGGAAACATCAAGGGCGTCGGACCACGCTATTGTCCTTCTATAGAAGACAAAATATCGCGCTTTGCCGATAAAACATCGCATCACGTATTTGTAGAACCAGAGGGTGCCGATTCTGATGAAATATATCCAAATGGACTTTCAACATCACTCCCTTATGAAATACAAGAACGCTACATTCGATCGATCAAAGGATTTGAACAAGCAATCATTACACGCCCAGGCTATGCTGTTGAATATGATTTTGTACATCCAGAACAACTTAACCATACACTTGAAGTTAAAACCATTAACGGTCTTTTTTTAGCTGGTCAAATCAATGGCACAACAGGATACGAAGAAGCGGCAGGGCAAGGAATTATAGCAGGCATTAACGCACACCTCAAAGCACACCGTCTTCCTGCATTTACACTCGACAGAAATGAAAGCTACATTGGAGTCATGATTGACGATCTTGTAAGCCTTGGCGTTGATGAACCCTATCGCATGTTTACTTCACGCGCCGAACGACGATTATTACTGCGCCAGGATAATACATTTTTACGCTTGACCGAGCGAGCTTATCAGCTTGGCCTCATCGAAGAATCTACCTACCAAGATTTTTTGCATGAAAAAAAATTATTAGAAAGCGTACTCTATGATCTACGGCAGAAATATACCAATAGCCAACTTCTTAAGTTATTCGGAGCCGAATATAATTTTGAACACTTAAAAAATTTACTCCATCCAATGCTCAATGAGCGCATAGCACAAACTATTTATGCCGAAATTCGGTATGAGCCGTATATACAACGCGAAGAAAAAGAAATACAAAAATCACTAATATACCAAGATATGACCATTCCTTCTTCACTTGATTACACTAACATGCCGGGACTTTCTCGCGAACTTCAAGAAAAATTAAAGCGGCATAATCCAGCAACTATAGCGCAAGCGACACTTATTCCCGGAATGACCCCTGCAGCAATTTCATTACTTATTTTTAAAACGCGTGAGCATCGCCAGGAGATATAATAGGCACTTATCATGCCCGCAACTAGCTCAAGCAGCATGCACGGCCTTTGGTGTACCAACATCATGAACTGCTTTATACTAAAAGTATCTTAATTTTGCGGGGATGCCATGTACCGAGAACTTTTACCTATTTGGGGACCAATTTCTATTAATAGCTTTGGGCTCTGTATATCTATTGGATTTATCCTCTTTATGCAGCTTATTTTTCGTAATTCCACTCGACAGGCTCTCATCTCTGATCAACAGCTAAATACCTTATTACTTGGTGGTATCGCAGCAACGTTGCTGGGAAGCCGAACGTTATATCTTGTACAAAATTGGCATTCTCTTCATTCTTGGACTGATATCTTTGCTATTGCTGACGGCGGCCTTTCTATCATGGGCGGCATCTTAAGCTGCATCATATGGGTTTTGTTTTTTAGTATCACACACCACATTCCCGCTCTCCCTTTGTTTGACACACTGGTGCTCTATGTCCCCATGTTACAGGCATTCGGACGATTGGGATGTTTCTGTGCTGGATGCTGCCATGGAACTACCTGCACTGCATGGTTCGCCGTTACCTACACAGACCCAAAATCATTTGCACCGCTCCATATACCTTTGCACCCAACACAACTATACAGTGCTTTAACCTTACTAGCCATCTGCTTCACACTTTATCTTATTGCACAAAGAAAACCTGCTCCCGGAACACTACTTGCCGTTTATTTACTTCTCAGCGGCTCCGAAAGATTTGTTATTGATTTTTGGCGTGCAGATCGCGAATTTATCTCGCATCAATATTTTAAATTGTTTTCATTACATCAGTGGCTAGCACTTTTATTTATCATGGTAGCATTTGTGTTATTAGTTTTCATTCCTCGCTTACGATCGTCCAGGATAACCACACATGAACCAGTTTAGCTACCTCAAAGAACGCCTCTCTATCCTTGACGTCGTAGGGGAATACACAACACTCAAAAAAGCAGGTACCTATTGGAAAGGCCATTGCCCTTTTCATAGCGAAAAAACTGCCTCTTTCACGGTCAGCCCACACAAGGAAATTTTTTATTGTTTCGGCTGCCATATAGGAGGAGACGCAATTTCTTTTATCGCAAAAGTCGAACATTGTTCTGCAAGCGAAGCCGTTCAGCACTTAGCTGAACGCTATAACATTACGCTCCCGACAGAATTTCATCAGGAACTGCCCAAGCAGGATAAAAAGCACTATTACGAAATTTGCGAATTTCTCGCATTGTGGTGCCACGAACAACTCAAACGATCCCCTGCGGGGCTACATTATCTTCTTAAACGTGGCTTTACCAAAGATAGTATGCAACATTTTTCACTCGGTTATCTTCCAGGTGGATATCAACGCATAAGGGAACTTATTACGGCTGCACAAAAACAAAACATTTTGGTTAAAGATCTTGTTGAGTTTGGTTTTTTACAAGAAGGAAAAACGGTTCTTTATTCTTCATTTGAGGAACGCGTCATATTCCCTATCAAAGACCATCTTGGTAGATTTTGTGGATTTGGTGGACGCATTTTTAAACCTGATGACGAACGCCCAAAATATTATAATTCTCGAGAAAATCCTTTTTTTAGTAAGGGAGCATTATTATTCGGTTTTGATAAAGCAAAAAAATCAATGCAACAAACCGAACTTGCTTTTCTTGTAGAAGGCTATGTTGACTGCATAGCAATGGCACAACATGGATTTAGCAATACTGTTGCTACTCTTGGCACCGCCTGCACCACGGAACATCTTAAGCTATTATCCCGTTATATCAAAAAACTCTTCGTAGTTTACGATGGTGACAAAGCTGGAAGAGAAGCAATTATCCGCCTTACCAGTCTGTGCTGGCAAGCCAATTTAGAGCTAAGTGTTGTGCAGTTACCTGAGCATGAAGATCCCGCATCACTACTAACTAAAGAAAAAGACCTCGCCCCTTACCTGCATGAAGCCCAAGATATTTTTGTCTTTTTTATAAAAAATATATCCGAAGGTTTTTCAGAAAAATCTATGGCTGAAAAAATCGCCATAACCAAAAAATTGTTGGCCACTATCAACACCGTTACAGATAACATTGCACAGGATTTACTCCTACAAAAAGCCTCAAAGGTACTTAATATTCCGTTCGAAACCCTTAAACACGAGTTTGAAAAACTCAAAAGCACCAAACGCGGCGGCACACTGGCCAAAGAACATGGGCCCGCTTCACTCCCCCAGGAAACCTCCACGTTAAAGATCAACTCCTCACCTATCGGCGAACACAAATTGGAAAAGGCGCTATTTTCTGCCATAATCAACAACATAGAGCTCATTAAAGAACAAAATATCCAACTACTCCTTGAGCATTTACCTTCCCCTTGGCACGATATCCTGATCAAGCTCCGCAATCTCAAGCAAGAAACCGCTTCATTGAGTTTTATCGACTTTTTTGATACCCTGGATAGTTGTGAAAGAGAGTTTTTAAGTAAATGTTTACTGGAGTATGAGGGGGAATTTGAACCTACCATGGTTGAAGCTCTAATTTTGCAGCTTCAGCGCAATCACTGGAAAACCATAGTAAACAGTTTCAAAAAACAGCTCGACATCGCAAAAGAGAGAGGCGACCACGTAAAGGAGCAACAACTTTTACATGATTTTCTTGCACTGAAAAAAAAATTATTGACCATTAATCTTCCATAAATTGGATCTCTGATGAAAAAAAGCACAAAATCGATCAAGGGGACCTCTAGCACCAAAGCCAAAGAAAAGTCTATGGCTTCTCAATCTGTGCCTACTTCAACGAAAAAACCAGCTAAATCAAAGCGCGCTCCTTCATCATTGCTTGCCAATAAAAAAGAATCGACCAAACTGCATTCAACTCTTTCTGATCTAGACGTACAAAAAATAGCTGTGAATCTTATCGAACGCGGCAAAGAAGCTGGCGGCATCGTTTCGTATGAAGACACAATGGAATTTGCTGAAAAACATAACCTTACCGATCAAGAAACTTCAGCTTTGTTAAAAATCATGGATCGAGAAGGCCTCGAGCTTGTAAATCTTGAAGAGCTCGATTCTGCCCACGCCGGAATCCATGATTTTGATCGCGAAGAACCTGATTTAAAACGGGGCGGTGGGCTTGAAGGATCATTGGCAATTACTTCAGAACTTCTCGAAGACAATGAAGTTTCTGCTGGTGATGATGAAGGTGTCGAAAAAGCTGCCGTACGCGAGACAGCTGGTAGCACCCAGATTACTGACGGCGTGAAATCATATCTACGTGATATAGGAAAAATTCCGCTTCTTAATAAAAAAACGGAAACGGATATTGCCAATCGCATTGCCCAAGGCAAAAGTGAATCCGTCGATGCTATTTCTCGTTTTCCGTTTATTCACAAAGAATTCGTAGCAATGGCCGAGCGTCTTGAAAAAAACACACTACCGCTTAAAGACATCATCCAGTATTCAGAGAATCCATTAAAAGCAGACGATGAGAAGAAAAAAGAAGACGAAAAAAAGAAGCCTTCTCAGGCGGAGCGCACAGAAGATGATGCCGTATCCAAGATGGAAGAAGAAAAAGCCAAACTCCTTACAGCTATCGCTGACATCAAAGAACGCGTTGATGGCGAAGAAAAAATTTATCTTAGCTACCGCGGAAAATTGACCTCTGATGCAAAAAAACAAGAAATGCTTGCAGCGGTACGCAAGAACAAAGAAGAAATCGGCAAAATCATTCGCTTAATCAAGCTCAACAATAAACTTATTCGTAAATTCGCAAAAAAAATCGAACGCCTTGTGCAAAAGATTCGCGAAAAAGAACAACTCATTGCAATGACCAATGAGCACATAAAGCACTACGAATCCATAAAGAAACCAAGCCTAGATCAACTTCATGAACTTGAAGAACTCAGAAAAAATGTTCGTGCTGCCGCGAAAATGATTAAGAAAACAGAGATCGAAGCGGGGCTTCCTCGCGATCTTATTGTTCGTTATTACAATCAGCTCATGGCCGGCCAGCGAAAAGATAAACGCGCAAAAGATGATTTGGCACGAGCCAACCTGCGTTTGGTTGTTAATATCGCAAAACGTTACGTAAATCGAGGCTTACATTTCTTGGATCTCATCCAAGAAGGAAACATCGGCTTGATGAAAGCAGTAGAAAAATTTGAATTCGAACGCGGTTTTAAATTTTCTACATACGCAACCTGGTGGATCCGACAAGCTATCACACGTGCTATTGCGGATCAATCACGTACCATTCGTGTCCCTGTACACATGGTCGAAACCTTAAATAAAATCAACAAAATTAAGCGTACTTTCATCCAGGAACATGGCAGAGAGCCATCTCATGCCGAACTTTCTAAAGAGCTCAATCTTGATGAAAAAAAGATCAAGAACATCATCAAAATCTCCAAGGAACCAATTTCGTTGGAAACCCCTGTCGGCGATAGCGAAGATGCTTCTATCAAAGATTTTATTGAAAACGAAGATGAATTCTCGCCAGCAGATACCGTTGCTAACAACGATCTAAAAGAACGTGTTCGCGAAGTACTCAAGACACTCACCCCACGTGAAGAAAAGGTTCTTAAGATGCGTTTTGGCATCGACGTAGCTTCAGAACACACTCTTGAGGAAGTCGGCAAGGATTTCTCAGTTACTCGTGAGCGAATACGTCAAATTGAAGTTAAGGCGATTAAGAAACTTCGCCACCCATCACGTTCTAAAAAATTACAAACCTTCTTTGATAAAGAACTCGATGAGATAATGGGCTACGAAGAAGATGGTGAGGATATGGATAGTAGTGAAGAATAACACCCTATTTTTAAGGAAACATAATTATGGAACCCCCGCTTGTTGAAATGTTAACGTTCTCTATTGTTGGATTTTTTATCGCATTATTTGCATGTTCACTATTTTCATTTTTAGAAACTAGCGTTACGGCAATGCGATTATTCAAACTCAAAGAATTGCAAAGCAAAATTGGTAAATATCATCTGCTTTTTGAAACATTAGAAAAAAATCCACAGCGTGTACTTATCACTACGCTTATTGCAAGCTGCCTTGCTAACGTTATTGTGTCTGTTTTGGGTACGAACATTATCGAAGCATTCTTCACCCATTTTTCATTTAGTGCGCGTGTCGGTGTGCCGGTTGGCATTGGTATCGTCACTATCGCTATCTTGATTGTGGGAGATATCATACCTAAGAACCTCGGCAAAGCGTACGGTGAAAAACTTCTTGGTTCCACATTATGGTTCATGAATATTGTCTTTAGAATTTGCTATCCCCTCGTAACCTTGTTGCTCCGCATTTCAGATTCAGTACTTTACAAAATCGGTGGGCAAAAAGCTCTTGAGGGCTCCAGTGAATGGGTATCTTCAGAAAAAGAAATTCAATTTCTTATTGAGCATATCAATGAAAAAGGGCTCATGGAAACTGAAAAAACTGAAATGTTACAGAATATTTTTGAGCTTGGCACTACTCCTGTCCGAGAAACCATGATTCCTGCCGGTGATATTATTTCAGTTGAAATGTCAGCACCGCTCAATGAGGTATTGAGTATTTTTTCAAAGCATCAATTTACTCGACTTCCCGTGTATCAGGATAAGCCTGACAACATGATTGGCATGGTTCACTTGAAAGATGTATTTCTGCAGCTTATGCAAAAAATCGAAAAACCGCTGAGTGAACTCGTACGTCCTATCATGTTTGTTCCAGAAAGCGTCAAGGTGAACCAGCTGCTTAAAGAATTTCGCGAGCAGCATATGCATATAGCGATTGTTATTAACGAATATGGCAGCATAACCGGCTTAGTTACCCTTGAAGATTTACTTGAAGAAATTGTGGGCGACATTAGTGATGAATATGAATCGACCGAAGAAAAAATCGTAGAACTCAAGCAAGGTGGCTGGTTGGCAGACGCATCAGTTGCACTTGATGAGCTCAGTGAAATTCTGGACATTGAATTTGAAACTGAAGATGCCATCACCCTCGGCGGATTTCTGACTGAAACGCTTCAGCATTTGCCAAAAAAAGGTGAACGTGTTGAATACAAAGGCTTTTGCTTTCAGGTACAAAAAGCAAGTCCAACACGCGTGCAACAAGTGTTGATTTTTGCAGAGAAAAACGAACCTATTGTATAAAGCCGTTGCTATAAAGCATAGCCCCTCAGTATAGTGTGACTGATTCTCACACCGCCTTAACGCTAAAATCGAGGGAATGTTATGCAACGGTCGATAGTTTTTTTGCTGGCTTTCATGCTTGCGTTAAACTCTATACTCATTGGAATACCACGAACAACGCCCCAAACTTCTGAGCCTTCGCAAAAACCAGGAGTTATTCATCAGGTGAGCAATTATCTTGCCGACGGTGACGAGGAAGAAGCAAAAACAGTTGCTGCTATGCTTAACAATTTTGCAGGTATGATCGGTAATTTGGTCACCATAGCACAGGATCCCAATAATCCCATACATGTTGCGACAAATTTGGGCAATCTTATCACCGGCATAGGTCACATAGTTGCAGAAGCGCTCAAAAAAAGTTTAATCGAACACAATGTTGCTCCTCGCGTTCGTAAAAAAATCATTCAATCTTGCGAAAAACACCTCATCACCGCTATTAGAAAAACCATCCTAAAGCATGATGAATTCACTGTCGAATAATACTTTTACACCTCAAGTAAGCGGCTATTTGTAAAACATAGAAAAGCCTCCTGAAGCCTGGAAACCCCGACGTTTATTCCAAAAGCACTTTCTAAGCTTTTTCTTAACTCTTGCTTTTTACCGTCAAGATTATAAGAATGCCTTATATTGCTATTTGGATATAATAAAATATAGACTACAAAATAGGATAACAGATACCGCCAAGGAGAAATAATGAATAGATTTAAGAGATCCCTACCCCTATTAGCTACCCTGCTCTGTTTAATAAATATTCAACACTCACAAGCAATGGACTTGGATGATGAAGACTGGGAAATTGTGAAGCCCTGGGAAGTTATTGTGCAGCCCGAAGAGAAAAAAGAAAGTATACAAAAGAGACTATCCAAATCCGATCTCATAAAAAGACTCCGCGAAACAACATCTGCAATTTTTGGACCAAAACAAACGTATATAATTTACGTTGATAGCAAAGATTTTTTTAAAAAAACTGAACTCAACGTAAAACTCTTTGAGACGATTGGTCAGGCCATAAAGTTTATCGAAAACAACATGTCCGATTCTCTTGTTCTGAAAAAACAAATGATCGAGCTTCGGGCACTCTACCATCAAATTTTGCGTGAACCAATCTTACTTGTAGATATCGTGCATAACCTTCTGCCAAAAGTGCGAAAAACCCTCGAAAGCCCATTTGAACGAAATATTGACTATACCAAAGGTGCAGGAAAAGAATTAGATACTCGTTTGGTAAAAATACAAGAATTTATCTCTCAGCTTCGCGCTGGTAAGAAGAAAATTGATGCAGAGACATTCTATCTTCCTGGAAAGAAAAATGCCCGCGATGTCATGGATACTCTTATCGATCAGCTCATCATTATATGCCAGCGCATAGAATTTGTGATTCGTCACATCATGTGTCTTGCTGACCCTAGAACAGAGGGCATTTCATGCCCAGGATTCCGAACCGTTCGATTTGAACAAAAAAATTAGTGTATTCGCAACTTAAAACATAGAGCCGACTCGGAGCCGACTCGTCTACGTCAGTCGGCTCTATCAATTATTTTCTTAAGCTCAAACCATTCCCTACGCAACTCGATTGCCCGTTCAAAATCAAAATTGCGCGCGGCTTCCTGCATCAATAGTTCCAATTCTGTAATACGTTGAGCTACTTGGTGCATATCAAATTCTGCCGGTCGCTCAAGATCTTTATTCAGTTTTTTCTTGCGCTTTTGAGCCGAAGCCTGCGCGATTGCTTGTTGAATGTTGGCGATACTTTTCACTACTTCTCTGGTGACTGTCTTTGGCTCGATGCCATGTTCCTTGTTGTAAGCTTGCTGTAACGCACGCCTACGCTCAGTTTCTTCAATCGCTGCTTTAAGTGACCTTGTCATCCCATCAGTATACAAAATAACCTTTGCATCTACGTTTCTGGCTGCTCTGCCTATAATTTGGATAAGCGAACGACGATCGCGTAAGAAGCTTTCAATATCCGCATCCATGATTGCTACCAATGCCACTTCAGGAAGATCGAGCCCCTCACGCAACAAATTCACTCCGACCAGGCAATCAAAGACGCCCAAACGCAGTTTCTGTAATAATTCTGTACGCTGTGGCGTTTTTAAATCGCTATGCAAATAACACACTTTAATTTGCTTTTCTTCTAAGTAACGAGCTAATTCTTCAGCAAGGCGCTTGGTTAACACGGTCACCAATGTTCTAAAGCCACGTTCTGCAACACGTTTGATTTCACGCTCTAAGTGATCAAGCTGCCCTACGCGCGGATGAAGTTCTATTACAGGGTCTAACAAACCCGTTGGACGAATAATTTGCTCTACTATTGGCTGCGATAAAGAAATTTCATATTCATTCGGCGTGGCAGACACAAAAATAACATCCTTAAAGTAGCGCTCGATCTCTTCAAATTTTAATGGCCGATTGTCATAGGCAGAAGGTAAACGAAAGCCGAAATCAATGAGTGATTTTTTACGTACTCGATCACCAGCATACATACCCCTAAGTTGTGGAACTGCAATATGAGATTCATCTATGATCAGCAAGAAATCTTGTGGAAAGAAATCAAACAGACAAAATGGCGGCTGACCAGAAACTCTACCATCAAAATGCACCGAATAATTTTCTATGCCTGAACAATACCCTGTCTCCTGCAACATCTCAAGATCATGATGTACTCTACGATCAAGCCGATCACGATATAATGGATTTTCCATTTTTGGTAACCATGCTTCTAATTCCGCTTGGATACTTTGGATCGCTCTTTCTTGTTTTTCCGGAGTAGTTACAAAATGTTTTGCGGGGAAAATAAGTACATTATCAAGCTCAGTAAGCACCCTATTGTTCTGACGATCTACCCATTGCATCGCATCAATTCTGTCGCCAAATAGTTCGATACGTAGTTTATCTTTTTGGTAGGGTAATAGTATTTCTATGGAGTTTCCCAGCACTGCAAAGGTTCCTGCAACTCGCTCAATATCATTTCGGTTGTACTGGATAGAAATTAATTTACGCAGTAAATCGGCTCTGTTGATGGTATCACCAAGTTTAAGAGGAAGGGCTAAACGGCGATAATCATCTGGATTACCCAGTGAATAGATGCAAGAAACTGATGCAATGATAATAGTGTCGGGACGATTAATAAGCGAAGCGGTTGCCTCAACTCGCAATCGCTCAATTTCACTATTGATCTTAGTTTCTTTAGGAATATAGATATCCTGTGCAGGTAAATAGGATTCTGGCTGGTAATAATCATAGTAGCTAACAAAATAACACACCTTGTTTTTAGGAAAAAACAGTGAAAACTCTTCATATAGCTGAGCGGCGAGCGTTTTGTTTGGTGATAAAATAAGTACCGGTTTGTTTTGGGAAGCAATAACATTGGCGAGTGTGAACGTTTTTCCAGACCCAGTAACTCCTAAAAGAGTTGATATTCCAGCGCGTTGAGCATTGAGTTGTTTAATTGCTTCTGGCTGACTTCCCGCGGGTTTGAACGGGGCATGTAATTTAAAAAGCGATTTCATAGCAACACCATTTTTTAGTTTCAAGGTACTACAATTTTGCACAAAAACGAAAATCTCTGTACAACCAAAAATTGACATATACTATGATGCCAACAAAAAAGAATATTGCCTCAAATCTTCCAGACATTTCTCAGAACTCACACCAGACGAATTCGCCTAGCCTAGTAATTTACAGAAAATAATACTTGATTACTTTAAGTTATTACTTTTTTCTCCAGCGATTAATGCGTATCTGTATATTTTGAACATGTTCTCACGCTATACTTAACAAAAAGGGATAAATTACGCAGAAACCGTATACCATGAGGTAAAAAGGAATATGAGATTTAGGATATTTTTTAGTCTGATGCTTTATGCATCATGTTCACCAAGCACAATCACCGCTGGAATCAGCCATAAACATGGTATACCACACGTGTATCGACTCAAGCCACTTCAGGTAAACCTACGCCTCATGCCAGAAGAGAAAAATGTAACTTACCGTGATAATCGCGGTAACACCTACAAAATTATCGATAAATTAGAAGATCGATATCTTGAGATCCTGCAAAATCACCAAACTCCTCAGAAAATTACTCTGACGCTCGAAGAACGCGAGATTGCTATTACACAGAATAGCACCTGTCTACAATCTCATGGACACTGCGCCATCGGTAACAACACATTCAGCAAAGCGCAGTTTTCAGATGAAGAACGCATCTATCTTGTTCCACATACGCGGGCACTCAAAAAAGATCCGACAAGTGAACATTACCTCGATATGTTTGGTAATGAAGTTGTTGTTGAGGGGAGAGATTTGCCAGACACTTTAACTCTTACGCCCTTTAATGCAGTTTATCAGGGCGACAATAAAAAGATGTACTTAAGGATTAGCCCTACTCACTTCAAATTACTTCGTTAATCAAAATCATGCTTTCAAAACAAACAGGGAGCACCTATTTGTGCTCCCTGCAATTTCTATTTCATATCGCCATATTAACGATATACATAATGCACTTGAGGCGTAAGGCGTGCTAACCGCATCTCTTCAATAGCTAGATATCGCGCCCAATCAGGATGACCTGTAATCAAAGCTAAAGAACGATCGGCTAAATTCAAAAGCCGCTCTATTCTTGGTAATAATTCATCAACTTCTTCTTTCCAATCTTCATTGCGATTTTTCAATTTATTGAGCGAATTGCGTCGAGATATAAGCGCAATACGTGCACATTTAACATAGTTAAATGCAGCAAATAGCGGCATATGCTCACTCACAAAAACGACATTGAGATTTTCATAGAAATTTTCAGCTACCATCGATTCCAATGTTGGACCATATTGTTCGATTGTCAATCGGCTCCACTCAATAGTTCCTTCAGGGGTCAGATACCAAAAAAGTTTGGCGCCACAATAAGCAGACACTACTGTTGCGCAACTCTTTAATCCAAATGAAGCTACTCGGGAAAAATTATTAAGATGACAGGTGTCATTAAAAAGCCAAGGAATCAAGGAGAATGACACAGTACCACCAACCAAACCACCAACAAAAGCACCAAACGCTTGTAACGCATTCTTCTCGCTATAATTTTTTTCCTGTCTAGGTAAAAGCGCGGTACTCGTTAAGCAGGCGAGTGCACAACCAATGACCATTTTTTTACGAATATGCATAGTAATCTCCTATACTAAATAAGTCTTCGTTAGATACGATTAAATAGTTATAGCAAAGAATTACTTTTTCGACTATGAGCTCTTGCCGTCACGAAATTATCATACTCATCAAGTAGAGCCTGCGTGATATGATGAGGTTCATAGCGAGTCGCCGTTCTGCGTGCATAATCGCTCAAACAAAAATAAAGATTGTGATTGTTGGCCAAATCTTGAATCATTTTGCTCATATCTGCAAGTGAATGCACAAGAAACCCATTTTTTCCATGTTCTATAATATCACGTTGCCCTGGACCATCTAACGCAACGACTGGCAAACCACAAGCCATTGCTTCTGCCAAAACTAGACCCTGCGTATCGCTTTGCGAAGAAAATACAAAAACATCGTAGTGCGTATAAAGCATTGCAAGAGATTGTCGCTCTTGTTTGCCAAGAAACATCACCTCATCATGAGACAATCCTACAATATGATATGCATAATTTTCGAGTTGCTCTCGATATTCTCCGTATCCTACGAGAGTTAATGTAAAAGTAATCGATTTTGTTCGTGATAGCATCGCAATAAGATCAATAAGCACCTGAAGATTTTTCTCTTGCACCAGCCTGCCAACATACAACAATCTAAAAACTTGTTTTGATTTCTGAATGGCGCCAACAGACCGATTTGTAAAGAAATCATGTGCTACAGGACTTGGTAAGGTGGTAACTGAAACGCGAGGAACCAAGAGGTCCAAATAGGCACGAACCGCAATACTCGGTGCAATAACACCGTCCACTGATTTACAATAGTATTTGACCAACCACCTGATGGCTATCCGCGTAATGCACTGTGGAAGAGGCACATAATGTGCATAATGTTCGTACAAGGTGTGATACGTAAAAACAATAGGAATCTGCACAGTACGCGCAACCCGTAATGCCGCACCGCCAAGTAGCCACGGATGATGGGCATGGATAATATCGGGTTGCATATCCGTGACATGAGCCATAAGCTGTTCATCCATACGCCACGGAATCGCCATGCAATTTTTTTTATAGCGAAATTTTATAGGGCACATGATGCGACGCACATAACTTGGATCATCGCCATGTCCATCACCCAAAAAATCAAGCGTTATGATGGTAACGCGATGCCTCTGTAGCATTAACTCTTGCGCAATAGCATTAATCGAGCTTACCACTCCACCTGAATAAGGCGTGTAGTTATTAGTAACGAATAAAATATTTAGCGGTTTTTCTACCATGTTGTCTTACGGAAACTGCGTCAATCCTAATTTCTTCCAATCATGCAGAAATTTTTCCATGCCACTATCGGTAAGTGTGTGCTGCACTACTTGTTCAAGTAGTGCAGGAGGAACGGTTATTACATGCGCACCGATCTCAATCGCTTGCCTGAAATGTTCGTCACTGCGTACTGAAGCAACGATAACTTCTGTAGCAAATGCATAGGTATCTATCATAGCACAAATTTCACGAACAACCTCAATACCGGATTCCCCACTATCATCAAGGCGTCCCACGAAGGGCGAAATATAGCGTACCCCCAATTTACACATCATCAAACTCTGTACAACCGAAAAAACAAGCGTGATGTTTAGGGGAATATGTTGTGCAACAAGTCGCGCAATAACTTCATAATAACGCACATGGCATGGAATCTTAACTACTACGTTTTTGGCAATAGCCGCCAATGCAAGTGCCTGCTGATACACTTTTTCTGGTTCCTGTTCAGTTACCTCTAGACTCACCACCCCATGAGGTAACAAAGCACAAATTTCTTGCACCACCATTTTCGGCTCACCCTGTTCTTTGCTCAGCAATGTCGGATTAGTCGTCACACCATCAATAATCATTCTATTAACCCAGGTCTCAATTGATGGAATATGCGCCGTATCAAGAAAGAGTTTCATACCTATGTCTCCATAGCATTATTGTTTAATATCTTTAAGGAGCTCTGCTACCACTTTTTTGGCAACGGTTAGCGCTCGCGCATGAGCATAAAATTGTTGCCACGGATCTTCCATACTTTCTAAGCGCTTGCCAATTGTTTTTAGTGTGTAACGTTGCGGCTTTAAGTCTCGATCACTCACCTCATCCCAATGCAATGGCGTTGCTACAGGAGCTTTAGGGAGTGCGCGCACTGCGTATGGAGCAACTCCTGTCGCTGAAAATGAATTCCGTAGATAATCAATGAATATCTTCCCCGCACGCTTTTCTTTACGAATTTCCAGTGTCGTCAATGTTGGATAACGAGTATGTATAATGCGGGCAATGTCATGAGCATGGTCATGCACTACCTCAAAATGATCTTTGCGCTTGAGCGGCACCCAAACATGCAAACCTTTTGACCCTGTTGTCATGACAAACGCTACTAAACCGAGCTCGCGCTCCAGTAAAGTACGCACACCTTGTGCAACTAAACGCACATCACTAAAATTGCGGCCGGATGGATCAAGATCAAAAATCATGCGATCAGGAACATAAAGTTTATCAATTTTACTTAACCAAATGTGAAACGTTATACACGCTTGATTCACTAGATAAGCAAGTGTGGCAACATTATTGCCTACCACATAATTCACAACTCGTTTTTCATGCTGAACTGACACCGTCTTGATCCACGATGGAAAATAGGAAGCAGCATTTTTTTGATAAAAGCCCTCATGGTCAATGCCTTCAGGGTATCGCTGCATCGTGAGTGGACGATTTTTAAGATATGGCAATAGAATAGCTGCATGAGTCACGTAATAATCGACCAATTCTTGTTTCGTGATAGCATCTTGTGGAAACAATACACGATTGGGGAATGTAATTTCGACCTGACGTCGACCAAATGGCAAATTATGAGCGGTTTCTTGCTTACTCAAGTACTAAACTCCTCACATTCTTTGTACTATTAACTTTGCATTACCTTACGTCGACACGCGTATACAAAACAAGGAAATAGCTTACCGGTAGTGAGACTCATACTGTTGACGGTATTCCTGCATAATCCATATCTGATATGCACACAGTGGTTTAAATCCCACTATTCTGTATACATCCAATAGATCCCGTTCGGTATACGTTACGGCCACTTGATAGCCTCGTCCTTGCGATTTACTTAGGACTTCTTGAATAAGCGCACGACCAGCGTCTTGTTCACCATCAAGAAAGGTTACAGCATATAACCCCATCACCCCCGCATATGGCACCGCTATGCCGGCAGCAACTGGCTCATTATCGCGGTAGCACACATACCGTTCCAGTAATGGTAAATCACTCCAATCAACATGCAGCATCCTATTCCACAGCGCTTGATGAGCTTCACTACTCCCTGCCCATCCTTGCACATAGCAAAAGTCAGCAATTTCATCTTTGCTCGCGCATCGCTTAACCATATAAGATGATGACACCTCGTGACGTGCTACCTGTGCAAGATCAATGATAAGCCCAGTTTCATCGTGATCATATAAAAAGCCGTGATATTTGAGCGCTTTATCAAGCTTGAGTGGTCGTGAACCTGGACCAATAATCCAACTAAACGGAGTTTCATCCTGCTTGAAATAACTCAATGCATCATCGATAACAGAGATAACATGATCATCATCCGTATGGGTACGACATACCTTATTCAAAGCAACACCAGGAAATCCAGAAGCAACATAGGTAACTTCAGGTTTATGTACGATATGTGCCCCTGGCGTGGCACCCAAGAAAGCTAATTCAAATGAGCATCGATTTAACTCGACCGCAGCAATCTGTGCTGTCTGGACATCAGTTATGGTAATAAATTTGGTCATTTCATCAGCCAATCAATTGACAAATTGCAAATATATGCTACGCTATCTTCATGGAAATGGAGGTTATTATGTCTAAAGTGTATCTTGCAGCCTTTAAAATTCAATGCAATGCCACCCATAAGGGTAAAAAACTTAGCCTGGGTGGGATGAGTGCGGACAAACACTTAAAATTAGCTCGTCAGATAGCGCAGTATTGTCCAAGCACATTTCTTCCTGCGCAAAAATGTCTGCGATTTATCAATTAATCACGAACTACAAAAAAATACTCAGGCGCCTAGCATCATAGCTAAGCACCTGAATTCTATAGAATTATGATTTCATAACAAAATTGATCAGACGATCTTGAACAAAAATCACCTTAACTACCTGACCCGTTAACCACTTTGCTACCGCTTGCGCAGCTTGCGGCTCAACATCTTTTTGCAAAGAACCTCTGGCCACTACCATGTTCGCACGCATTTTTCCGTTTATCTGAATCACTAAGGTCACTTCATTTTCCTGAGCAAGTTGTTCATCAACCTGCGGCCATAAACATTCATGCAGCTGTTTGTGCAAAAGCAGTTCTAAAAGTTCGCAGGCTGCATGCGGAGCAAGTACAGAAAGAGAAACCAACAACGATTCCATGCTTCCATGGCTTATACGCATATTTTGCGAAGTTGCTTCATTAAGAAATTCCATAAAAGCAGATATGGCAGTGTTCGGCTTGAAGTGTAACAAACGATCTTGATACGTCTTAAGAAAACGATGGACATGTTTTTTTGCCTCCAGCGTTTCTTGGTCATCGGCGACCAACGTAGAACTATCAGTTAGCCAAGTCCATAAACGATGCATAAATCGCTTGATCCCTTCTATGCCGCTATCTTGCCACTCACAATCGAGCTCCGGTGGCCCCATAAACATCATGTACAATCTCAAAACATCTGAACCATACTGATCCACCATATCATCGGGATTGACGACATTACCTTTGGATTTAGACATCTTTTCGACATGACCGGTTTTTTCTGAGTATTTGCACACCATGCCCTGATTAAAAAGATGTGTAAATGGCTCGTCAAATGGCAAATGCCCCAAATCATAGAGAACTTTGACATAAAAACGCGCATACAAAAGATGCAAAATGGCGTGCTCAACACCACCGACATAAAGATCTACCGGCAGCCAGTATTTCATGTCTTCAGGGCTGAATGGCATGTTTTCAAGATTAGGATTTGGATAACGCAAAAAATACCAACATGAACCTGCCCACTGCGGCATGGTATTTGTTTCACGTACTGCATCACCAAAGCATGAAGGGCATATAGTATTAACCCATTCTGCAATACCCGCTAATGGCGATTCACCCGTCCCGGTTGGTTGATAGCGATCAACGGGAGGCAGCCTAACAGGCAATTGGTCTTCCGGAACAGGAACCACTCCACACCGTTTACAGTGAATAAGTGGAATCGGCTCGCCCCAATAGCGTTGCCGTGAAAACACCCAATCGCGTAATTTATACTGTACTCGACGTGTGCCTAGTTTATGTTCAATCAGATAATCAATAATTTTTGGCATTCCCTGCGTTACTGCATCAAAGCCATCAAGAAATTGACTGTTCATCATGATGCCAGATTCTTGATACGCTTTTTTTACGTTTCCCTGCTCATCATAATATTCTTGGGGCAGAGTAATTACCGGAATAATAGGCAATCCGTGTTGCACGGCAAACGCAAAGTCGCGCTCATCATGCGCAGGAACTCCCATCACCACACCGGTACCATACTCTTTAAGTACATAACTTGCTAAATAAATAGGAATGCGTTGTTGCGTGATAGGATGCAGCGCATACGCTCCTGAAAATACGCCACTCTTCTCTTTTTCATCGGCCTCGCCTGTTTTTACGAGTACCATATCTTGATATACACGCACCGCGTGTTGATACTCTTGAGGAACAAGATCGTTCACTAAACTATGGTCTGGTGCGATGGCAAGAAAGCTCACGCCGAACAAGGTATCTGGTCGTGAAGTAAATACAGGCAACGTAATTTCTCTGCCATGGATGTGTACCTTGAAATTGACCTCAGCCCCTTCGCTTTTACCTATCCAGTTTTTCTGCATAAGTTTTACTTTTTCTGGCCACTCGAGTCGATCAAGCCCTTCAAGAAGTTTTTCCGCATATGAGGTAATGCGCAGAATCCATTGGCGTATATTTTTTTGAATCGTTTGCGTGCCACAACGTTCACAGGCGCCGGCAATCACTTCTTCGTTCGCCAGACCCGTCAAGCACGAAGGGCACCAATTAATAGGCGTTTCAGCCTCATACGCAAGACCAGCCTTAAACATTTGTAAAAAGATCCACTGCGTCCATTTATAATAGGTTGGGTCGGTAGTATTAAGCTCTTTACTCCAATCGTACAATGCGCCGATCTGTTTGAGCTGACGTTTAAAATTAGCAATATTTGCAGCAGTACTTACTGAAGGATGAATCCCTTTTTTGATGGCATCATTTTCAGCAGGAAGTCCAAAAGCATCCCAACCCATAGGATGTAAAATATTATATTTTTCTAACCATTTAATGCGCGTATAGATGTCCGATAGAACATAACCTCGCCAATGACCAACATGTAAACCAGAGCCAGATGGATAGGGAAACATATCAAGACAATAAAATTTTTTTCCCGAGCCGGTTGGTAATGACTGACCATCTGGTTGCTTAGCCCATACGTCTTGCCATTTCTTCTCTATCTTAAGCACATCATACTGCATATAAACCCCTGTGCAATGCGCGATATTATCATTATATCTCAGTTGTGGCCTCATAAATTTGCTTTACTAAGAGCATATCTTATCAATTCAAAGGTCACAACTTAGGTATGTAGTGATTTGTTAAAAAATTTCTAAGTATTTTTTTATGAGGCTTGAATACATTCTCTGGTAAATCACAAACATCAAAAAATTGCCATTCGTAGCATAAATCTGGCTCCATATTTTTTATTTCACCAGAAAATTTTTTCAATAGAAAAGACATGTGAAGATAATGCCCCCGCTCATCAATATTATCTACCGTAGTCATAAGCTCAAGCTCTTCGCCTTCTATGCCAAGTTCCTCTCTAAGTTCTCTTTTTATACATTCCAATAGAGATTCGCCATATTCTAAATGGCCACCAGGCAAACCCCAACAGCCTTCACCATAACAATTTTTTCTTTTCCCCAATAAAATGGTATTTTCTTTTATCAAAAAAACTTCGCATCCTACTTTAATAATTTTATTACTCATGCCTAAATCCTCACAAAATAAGTAAAAGTTCTGATCCCAAATTATATGACATGCACTTCATCGCATCAAGGCGCCTTTTCCCGCAAACGCAACGTGAAAAGCTCCCATTTTCAACAAAATAAAAAATTCACTCGTCATTTTGACCTAAAACCTTAGTTTACCCCCAAATGGCGACTTTTTATTTTGCAAAAACATGATCCTCGTGATCATTGACGCACCACTATCTAACATGTAATGTTACCAATAAGCATCAATCTTTTTTTCAAGTCACGCCATTTGTGAGGAACCATTCGTGTCTGCACATACACCACTTCAATCATCCGCTCATCATAACGACGAACGCATTCTTGTGGTTCGACGCGAACATCTTTTTCCCACCAATGCATGGCATGGTATGCAGATTGGCGATTTCACTCACTTTCAAACAATTATCGATATTCACAAGGAGTTCCATTGGCGATCTGCTATGGAACAAGATCCTACGTTTAAGCAGATCATCCCCTACCTCATATTTCAGCACCAGGATCGCTATTTTTTGATGCAACGTCGTGCAGATGCTTCCGCTCAAGCATTACAAAATAAATTTTCATTGGGTATCGGTGGACACATACGACAAGAAGATATGATCCATAACTCGATTTTTGATTGGGCTCAACGCGAATTTCATGAAGAGGTTAATTATCGTGGTTCGGTTACGATACAGCCTTTGGGAGTCATTAATGATGATAGCTCTCCGATCGGACAAGTGCATATTGGCTTTGCGCTTTTACTTATAGGCGATTCTCCAGATATTAGCATCAAAGATGAGCACAAAAGTGGATCTCTTGTTACACTTGATGCCTGTATATCTTTCTATGATCGCATGGAAACATGGAGCCAATTTGTCATAAATACTTTACAGCAACATACCAATACAATTACAAAAGCATCACAACGAGCAACCCATACATGGCGTTAAACTACTGTTATGATTCAAGCAAAAAATCTGAGCCTTTCTTTTGGTGAACAGCCCGTATTTGACAATCTCTCGTTCATCATACAACCACATCAAAGAATTGGCCTTGTGGGTGCCAACGGCGCCGGTAAATCAACTCTGCTAAAAACACTGACCGGCTTACAAATACCCGATGAAGGAACCACCGTAATAAGCGGTCAATGCAAGGTTGCTTATATGCCTCAGGACATGGTACTTCATTCGACCAAGAGTGTTTTTGATGAAGCCCTTGCTACTTTTCAAGAACTTTACCAAGCACTACGTGTCGTCACAGAATTAGAATCAACCATTACTCAGGGACTTGATACAGCACGCATTGATGAATACAGTGAGGCACAACAATGCCTTATGGATTTAGGAATTGAGCGCGTCAAACAAGAAATCGACAAGGTGCTTACTGGTCTTGGATTTTCTGAAGAACAACAAAAACAACCAGTAAACACGTTGAGCGTTGGTTGGAAAATGCGCCTTGTGCTGGCTAAACTGCTGTTACAAAAAGCAGATTTCTATTTTTTTGACGAACCTACCAACCACTTGGATATTGTCGCCAAAGATTGGTTCTTACAATTTTTATCGACAAGTAAATGTGGATTTTTACTCGTGTGCCACGAACGTTACTTTCTTGACACATTATGTACCGACATTCTTGAACTAGCACATGGACAAGCGACCTGGTATAAGGGTAACTACACTGCATACGAACAACAAAAGGAACATGCTCAACAGGCATTAGAAAAAGCATACGAGCAACAACAACGTGACATTGCTCGCAAAACAGCAACCATTGAACGCTTTAGAGCATCTGCATCAAAAGCAAAAATGGCACAGAGCATGCTTAAAGAGCTTGAAGCAATTGAGCGGATCACACTACCACCTTCACCAAAAACTATCCATTTTCAATTCGGATCAGCAACCCGAGCAGGTAAAATAGTACTTAAAGCAGAAAATCTCAGTTTTTCTTTTGGACCTAAAAAAATATTTTCACATATTTCCTTCGAAATACATCGAGGAGAGCGGGTCGCGTTCATCGCACCAAATGGTACGGGAAAAACAACATTATTTAACGTGGTTGCGGGATTGTATCGGCCAGAAGCGGGAAGCGTTACGTTTGGACACCAAGTCAAACATGCACTCTTTGCGCAAGATCAAAATACCGTATTACCTCCACATAAAACTATTTTTGAGCACGTGGTCGCTTCATGCCCGACAAAGACGGAACAAGAAATCAGAGGTATTTTGGGAGCTTTCTTATTTTCGCATGATGCCATCAACAAAAAACTATCCGTTTTGAGTGGTGGTGAAAAAAACAGAGTGAGCATGATTACCGTACTTTTACAAGATGCAAATCTCCTCATGCTCGATGAACCAACCAACCATCTCGATATGCAATCAAAAGAAATATTACTCAAAGCACTCTTAAATTTTAACGGCACCATGGTATTCGTTTCCCATGATCATGATTTTATCAATAAGCTTGCTACACGCATATTGGAATTAACCCCAGACAAAATAACTAGCTATCAGGGCAACTACACCGAATATCTTTACCAGAAACATCAAGTACCATCGACAATACCTGCTCAGTCAAACGCACCAGCTTCACTCACGCCAACAAGCAAATCATCTGCCGAAAACAATAAAGCGCTTTTTGAGATGCGCAAAAACATTAAAAAACTCGAACAGTCAATCGAGCACTATGAACATAAAATCAAAGATCTTGAAGAGCACTTCACGCACCTTGTGTACGGGTCTACAGATTATCAAGCCAACGTAGATCAGTTGAGCGAATTACGTAAAAATCTTGCAACCACTATGGAACGATGGGAAAATCTACAGCAAGAAATTGATCTCATAAATAAACGTCTTATCGACCTCAAAGATTGATACATTTCGAGGAAATTATACTATGCCAGCTATGCGCCATACGCTATTTGTCAGTATACTCATACTTAGCCACTCTATGGTCGCAAATGCAACGCATCACATACGTGTTCCACATCAAATAATACAAAGACGCGCATCTACGTCGACATCAACATCGACAGAACAATCACTGCGCACCTCTGACAAAACACCTCGCCAGCTTATACGGCTCGTAAAAGAAAAAATTCATCGTATCTTTTCCCCTACAAAAAATCCTTGGTTAACACCGTCCAATATTTTTGAATACCTTAAACATCCCGCTTCTACTGTTCAAACACCGTTCACCATGCAGCAAATAAGAGATACCTGCACAGCCATGCGAGCGCTTCATAAAAAACAACTAGATCAAGACGATCGCTGGCTCAATGGCATCACGCCATTAAGAGATTTTTTTGAAAAAATTACAGAAATTCCTTTTACACCCTATATACAGAAAAAAGTCTTTGATAATGCCGAAAATACTGGCACAAAAATCATCAGCATCTCCGATCTACATGGAGACGTACAATCACTCATTGCCCTCTTTGAGCATTTTCAAGAAAAAAATTTTCTACGCTTACATCCGGATGGAACCATAACCATCACCAATCCGCAAGTATTATTCGTATTTACTGGAGATTACGTAGATCGTGGTAAATATGGCGTAGAGACACTTAAACTCGTTTTTGATTTCTATAATCACAATCCTAATCAAGTAGTACTTGTACGTGGCAATCATGAAGATTACGCAGTGAATCGAATCAATAGTTTCCACAAAGAGTTAATTCAAAAGCTTCATTTAAAATCAGAATGTCCCGATCATATTCGTTGTCTTCAAGAGGTGTATAGTTGTTACGAAGTTCTTCCTGCGGCATTCTATGTTGGCGGCAAACATAGCGCCCAGCCATCCCTGCCTACTCAATTTATTAAATTTTGTCATGGAGCATGTGATCTTGGTTCTACTCCACACGCTTTACTCAATGTTGATAATAAGTACGATTTAGCACGCATCACAAGCCTTGACAGACTCTGTAATCTTCATACTTTATGCTGTAAAGTACCATCTTTAGAGCAAACTATAGGAAGGCCAGCAGACCTTGCAAACCGTTTTCCGCGACACATTAGAGACATAGCTACTCTCACTTCCCTTGCTTCATGTCAATTGGGAGACGTGTGGGGTGATATTATTTTTGAAGATGCGCAAAATAGCATCATGAAAGAAAGCTGCCGCGGCGCATTATCGGTGGAATATGGCAAAGATTTGGTACACGCTCTTTGTGCAGCTGCTTCGTCAGACAAAGCACTACTACTTGCCATTGTACGCGGCCACCAGCATACCGAGCATACTATGCCGATTATTAAACAACACGGAGGAGCTTATTGCGCCTGGCGCTCTCAGCAGCATGATAACCAAGATACCTCATCATTGCCCACTACATCTCAAACAATACTGCTTCGGCAGGGCGATGTAGTAACCGTTGCACCTGCGCCACTCTCAGGCTATGGGAAAGTATACGACTATCACTACGTTCCTTATGGAGAACTTGATCTAGCAACCACAAAACTCACTATTCATCAGGTTCCCATCCAACTATCAAATAATGCGTAATTAAACGCCATAGACCTCATCTCATATCGCTTACTTTACTGGAATCAAGTAAAACTATTAGTCTAAAAGAAATACTGTTCCAGTTATAAGAAGGAAATTTAGCTATGCTCATAAAAAAGCTATGTTATGGCATCAGCGCAGTGGCTATGCTGATGGCAAATAGATCTGTTATGTCTATCCATCTCCCCGATGAACTTCGTTACAATGAAACAACATGGCTTGTTACTCACAATGCCACGTCATTTGGTACCAATTTATGGGATATAAAGGATATGTTGGATCGACTCATTGATCCGGTTTACTTTATTCCCATATATGGTCAAATTGAATTGGGGAAAAGACTTACACGAATGCTAGAGCAAGTAACGCGCTTCAATCTTTCTGCTGATCAGCACCACTCGTTGGAGCAACAATATGCTAATGGTATCCATGTATTTAAGATACCGATTCATACCTATGGCGATACTACTCCCATGATTATGCATACCCAATCATATAATGAACGAGACATTCTGTTACGATGGATTGAACGTAACGTAACCGGAAAAACACTTCCCTTTAGAAAAATTTTGGAAGATAAGGCAACGTTTATTCTACAACGCGTCGATCGCACACGTATCCCGCTTTATCATTTTCTTACTCAAGTTGTACAATTACTTGAACGAGATCCGCAAGCGATCATCACCTTATTTTCTGATGTCCACATAGCTCCAGAAGCACAAATAAATTTTATTCGCGCATTCTATGACAGTGGTGCCTACAACTATCTCCATATACAAAATGAAAATGAACCATGGCCGTTGTTGGGGACACTCCGCAAAACAAATAAACGTTTAATCACTTTTTTTGATGAAAAATTTTCCGAAGAATTATTAATCAAATTTCCATGGGCACAAGGATTACATGGTACAAATCGCTTTATTGCAGCAAATCATTGGACATTTGAAACAATTGAAAAACTGATTAATGATTCAGGATCTACTGGGCATATTGGCGTCAATAGAGAAATGGCGCTCTATCTAATGTATCATTTTGTAACACCACCTATTGCCTCAAATATCCCTGGCATATCAGGTAGCGCTTCGATTGCTCGAATAGTAAATTCTCACCCAATGCTCAAAATGACTATCAATAAATTTCAAGAAAAAAATGGTAAAATACCTAACTTTGTTGTTGTTGATTTTTATGATGAAAATTATCCTGATCTGCGCAATATAGTGGATCAGATCAATTTTACCTCATTCAATAACACAAAGCACTCCTCATGAATCATTAACTCAAGGGGATTTGATTTAATCGCATGATTGGCTCTTGTACTACATTGATTCCAGCAGATTCTATTGAATACGAAGCAACCATGGGCCTATTATGTTCATAATGAAGCAATAAATTGGATGCATCTTTATTATACAGCAACGTTATGAGGGCTAATAATTTGTAATGTTTAGACATCTGATCAATCCCATTATCATAAGAATCCGAAGACACTAATACATTAGGCAACATCATCCCGTGACCAGCTAGATAGCACAGGTAACTTTCAATGTTATGGTGAATGAAAAGACTGGTAGTTGCATGAGGAAATTCATTACGAAGCCAACGTATCATTTGCTTTTTTTGTGCCAATCTCAAAAGAACATCTTCTCGTACATAATCATCAAGTATATGTGGATCAAAGTATTGAGTTACTTCATCAACTATTTCCGATCTTAGCTCAGGAGCTAAATCATCACTTAATTCATACCATACTTCATGCGAAAAGACTTCCCGTGAACCGAACTTCATATCCTTATATTTTGTACTACATCTATCTAAATCGCCTACACTATGAATAGCAAGTACTGATAAGGGGAAACATACCAGCATTTTCGATAACGCTCTTAGATCAGAAAAGTATTTTCTCGCACCAAAATTGGTATATACCACTGATCCTTGTTGTAGATTAGCTTTCATTGTTGCACCGGTAATGAGATCTTCATATTTTTTTTGCGCTTCTTGAACTACAGATGTCTTCATATCGACTCCATAATTCTTCGCTTCCGCATCAGACTCACCAAGCAAAAAGATGGGATTTTCTGCTTCAAACATTCGACACATCTCCTCGAATGTTTGTACTGCCTGCGATGGACTCATATGTTTATGATCAAAAATATGTTGCTCATGCAACTCACGTAAAAATTTTGTTTTCAATGCAGAACACTGATCATAAACGCTCCATGGATCATTGATAATAGCATCTCGTAATGATCCATGCGACACATCAGACGATAGTTGGTTGTGCAAAATCATGGCATCACATGACACCATAATGTTCAGCATTATACATTGTACAACTAGACTATTCATGCCTCTTAAAATACGCATAATTATCCCTGTTTATAAACAATACAAAGCCTCATAATTAAATTGGTGCTTAAAGTATAAGGTAACAAGTGTTTCTTGCAATGAAACGCCCATTATCCTACGCCAATCCTCTTGGCCACATAAGGCAAAAGTTGTAGTATTAACATAAGTATCATTCATGGGGAGGAATACACGATGATCACGCCACCTATCACCATATGGATTCATGGAACCAAACCGCAGCACATCCTACCTACCCCGCTATCACATATCCACATAGAAAAACTTCACCGCTTTATGCACTGCGAGCCAGGTCTTCATCTTGCTCAAACACTAGATCCTTCTTTTCATCACCATCACCTTGCAACCATATTACATCAACATGCACCAACTATGTTTCCCTGGGAAACGCTCTATCTATTTGGTTGGTCAGGAATGTTAAGTGAGGATGAAAGAATAAAAGCTGCGCAAAAACTACACAAAGCGCTCAAACAATTAATAGATCAATATGAAGGCACTTATCAACAGAAGCCATTTATTCGCATCATAACCCATAGCCACGGCGGCAATGTGGCGCTTCACTTGGCTGATAGCGATACATCAAGCTTTCTTTCATGTGGTATTGATGAGCTGGTGCTGCTTGCCTGTCCGGTACAAAAATCAACCGCTTCGCTCATTAAAAATCAACTTTTTAAAAAAATTTATTCTCTACACTCTCATTGGGACATGGTACAAATCGCTGACCCACAAGGCCTTCCTGGGCTAAAAAAAGCACTCGGTGGAGTTTTTTCTATACGGTCAATTCAGCAACTTAAAAATCTTTTTCACTCGATAGAACAAGAGCCACTTTTTTCTGCACGCCATTTTAACCCTTCCTCAAAACTAATCCAAGCTCTCGTCACTATGCACGGTCGCGGTATTTTACATGTTGAATTTATGCTCGAAACATTTGTTGCAGCACTTCCTTCTATCATTAATAACTTGGAACAACTTAAGCCATCCGAAAAAGATGTGACTATAAGAATTATTGATCACCAAATCGATATCACTCAGCAATAAAAACTCTTTCCAACAAACCAATATTTGCAAAAAAAAACAATCATCGTTACGCTATTAGGCATTCGAAAATAAAATAATGAGCGCATTTCTATTACCACTGCATCAGACATATAATCAGGACAAAAAATATAATAACATGACATACTACAAAAGCCTTATGTGCTTATTCTTTAACAGTATTCTCCTAATACTGGCAACATCTACAATATTCCCGGCATATCCAACAGAACCATTACTGACAACATCTGCTCAGACAAATGACGCTGATCCATCATACGCACTAATGAACGCTATCAAGGTCACAGGATCAACCATGACGAGCAATGAAATCGTTAAATTTTTTATGCAACGTGAAGCAAACGTAGAAGTTCAGGATATAATATCTGGAAAAACCGCTCTGCATAACGCAGCAATGATAAGAAATTCCATGTTGATTGAAACACTGTTACACTACGGCGCCAATACAGGGCTAAAGGATATAATTGAGAGAACTCCTCTTGATATAGCATTGTGTCAAGAAGATACTACCGCCGTAGATTCTGAAAAAGTTCTTGCTACAACAAAACTTCTTCTTATTCATGGCGCACCATTAGTACAATGCGCTTGTTGCTCACAAGCCAAATCTCCGCATTTTGTGAAACAAACGCCATGCTGCGGTACTATGTGCAAGCACTGCATCATTAATAATAACGCCGCAACATGCTCACAATGCATCGATCAACTAACGTCAAAAATATCAGCTGATCAATCAAGCAGTAAGCAATTGGGGCAACCTATACAAATGCTGCTCGACACTGCCCTGCTTGCAGATCATGCAACACAAGACAACTCTACTATCAGCCCAACATTTTTCTCTCGTGCACAAACTGAGGTCCTTATTGGGCGGCTGCTCCTAAATGAACATCTGGATACTCTTGATCGGCTTGTTTATCGCAAGATAGTTTCTTCATTTGAGCGACAATCAATATGCGAGCCACTTGTTGCAAGACATCTAGTATCAAGCAAAAAACCCAAAAAGCATCGCTATGGCATAGAATATTTGCGGAAATATCCACGTGAAGAAATTTCTTCTTCACTCCTTGAAACCATTATTCAATCAATCGATCATGATCAACGCCGTGAGCTGCTCTCTCTTCTTCACCATCAACAAAAATTACCACGTAGTCTTTTTTCCCCTACCTTTGTCGATATCAAAAAAGACAGCGAAGAATCTGCTCATACTTTGCTTATAACTATTCTTGGGTCTCCTGCATACCACTTCGATCCCCAAGTATTTCGACTTTTTGGACTTGTGTATCTAGAAAAAATAGCACCAAATAAACTCAGCCTTTCCCATAGAGATGAATTAGCCTCAATAAGAAAACACTCACCAACTACACTCATAAAACCCGCAGTACTCGCGAAAATTTTTTATTTTGCCAAAGAATGGAAACTCAAAAAAATAGGCAATATGTTACTTGCGGGTATAGTATGTTCCGGGATACAAGAAACATGGCGCATATCCAAGCAACCAGATGCTACTATAAACACTGAAGCTCTTCCAAGCCCGGAAACATCCATACCTAATGAACTTGGAGGTCATATCTTGTCCTATATCCATGCGTCAAATATTAAATGAGCACAAAATACGGCACTCAATACTCAATAAATGTGGATCATCGCCCGCTAATCTAGCTTTCATTAGCCACGTAGATATGCTAACTTTTTTCACCAGACGAATTGTGGTAAAAATTCATATACTGAAAAAAGGAAACTTATGCATTCTACCCATCAAAAACATAGCCCTATCGCTTCAACCCAACTCACCGTTGTTATTGCCATTCTTTCACTAAGCAACTACTTTCTGACCAATTGCATGGATAATCAGCATGGACAACTTCATGCGGCGCTTGAAAAATCTAATATAAATCGTCGAGACGCTAAGCGCTTGACCCCACTGCATATCGCCGTTGAAAGTTATTGTCGCATAGCAGCTGAGAAAGAATTAACGATAGAGAAAATAGAGTCATTGCGGAGTACTATGTCAATGATTAGAGAACTTCTTAACCAGGGAGCTGACAGGACTATTAGAGATAGGAATGATAGAACTCCGCTCGACCGTGTTCAGAATGAACTGAATATCACACAGAGCAACATAAATGATCTGAAAACACCTGAAAACGACCTATGGATGGCCTACATGTTTCGTCACGAAAAACAATATAACAGTATCCGACATAAAGCCAAAGAATATGACTCCCTAAGTCACCAGCGGGAAGATTTAAAGAAATTGGAACGCGTGCTCAAAGGCGAAAATGAACGAAATACTCGCTCTCACGGCCTTGATGATGGTGATGGCGACGATTATTGGTGTTGCTAGGTTCTGTTGAGTTTTTAAAAATTGCTGAAATTTAGATATAATAACGCCGAAAGTAGTCTGCAGCGAACAATCCTATCTTAATCAGGCACATGTAGTATTCTGCTCACCAAACAAATCAATGGATACGGCATTAATCACAAAAGGAGTAATCATGCCTCATTGGCCAACAGGTGCTATTACAACATTATTATGTATATTCTTCCTTCTCCCGCCATCCTTTACTTCTCTGCACGGCATGCTCCGCACCTCCGCAAAAGATCATTACCCCTTACGGTTCAATGATGATGTCCAAGTATCTGATGAGCTTTGTGGTGAAATTTGTAAACCGGTTATTGATATCAAAAAAATAGAAGACCTTCTTAACGAGGTTCGTTATTTGGATACTGAGAGGCTACTATTTGGTAAAAGCGTTGCATACCATCTGGCCGAACCACTAAAAAAAGCCATCTGTACCAACAATTTGCGAATACTCGACAGTCTTGTTTTGGCAGGAGGAGATGTAGATGATGGTCTCATTCACACAGCTAGAAATAATCTAGCTGCAATCCGCTATCTTCTCGCACATGGTGCCGATATAATCCCCCCTGTAAAAAGGACGCCTTCAGACATCGTAACCATGCTGCTTGCCCGTCATCTTACAAATCGTCCTTATACTTTTAATATGGACGGCGATACTGTTCTCTATCAAGCTACGCGCAACAAAAATTTAGAAGTCATGCAGGTACTTCTCGCTTATAGTGCACAGCTTACGGATAAAAAAGAAGAAATTTGGCAACATCCCCCTTATGTCGCTAAAGGATGATTTTGATGCGCTTATGCAGGATCCTGAAGATAAATATTTTTGGGAAAGAATATGCAACCGTTTTGGCCACGAATACTATAACTTTCTACCTTCTACTTATGACAAACTCACTAGCAGCATGCATCAAGTTGAAAATGTGATATTTATGCTCCTTGCATACGGAGCAGATCCAAATAAATTCCTTCAAGATAAACCGCTCGGACACGAACATCGTAACTCAATACTCGATATTACGTACCTAAAAACAATGTTTGATACCGCCCACCATGCTGATCAAATCATAACTGGGCAAGAACAACCGCGTATTGATCACCTAGATACTGTACATCAATGGCTCTTTATATGGCGATTACTTTCTGCCGGCAGGGAAGATATTGTAGACAACTTGAAACTTCCGCGCCGTACACTTGAAGTAGAAATAATGAGAAATTGGTTCACAAGTCGTCCAGGCCTCCCTCTTTGGCAGCGTTTCTATGATGAAAAAACAAGAATGACTGAAGAAAATTTATTCGACAAAGTTATACAAATAGAATCAAGCGATGAATTTGGCGAATTAAAACAAAAGTTTATGGAACTCCTGAGCCCAATATATAAAGCGACTCTTATGCTACATATTGCAGTTAAAAAAGGGGATATTGCGGGCATAAAAAACGCAATTTCTGAGGGCGCTGATATAAATGGCGAGCGCGATAGTTCTGGCCGCTCTCCCTTATTAAGGGCAACTAAGTCGGCAGAGCCTGGGTACCACCTGGACGTTATGCATCTTCTGTTACAACATCAAGCAAATCCTAATCTTTGCGATTCTGAGGGAAACACACCATTGCACTTCGCTACTCATCCGACAACATGCCGTATGCTACTCGCCCATGGTGCTAATCCTAATATAAGAACTCATGATACAAAATGCACACCACTCGAGGTGGCATTGCATGATCTCGAGCAGTGGATCATAGACTATAATAGTCTAACCAACTGGCATTCTGCTGATGACAGTAATTGCTTAGAAAGAATCCGCTATCTTTTGTCCTATAATGCTGACCTAACACCACTTAAACAGTGCCCTACCTGCTCACAACATCGAACTGGCGATTTTATGAAACGCATGACTTGTTGTAACGAGCTCCTTTGTTCGTTATGTACCAACTATGCACTTTCTTGCCCAAAATGTAGCGAGCATATCCCAACGGATAACCCCTCTATCGAATATCAACACGCGCTATACAAGAAATATTCATGGAAAAGACAATTGCATACCGACCGCTTACAGCGTTCGATTGATGCAGCACTACATGCTGATGAGGTGGCTACAGGCAAGCAGCTCGATCTTTCTCGTTTTAAAAAACCAGAAAAAGAGATAGTTGTGGCTCGCTTATTAAGTGCAGGAAAAAAGGATCTATTAGAAAGTTTCAACATTCCACAACTTATACAAGAAGTTCAAGACGAGATGAGTCATGCAGGAGAACTCTCTCCTACATCTCCCTTGTCTGCTGGATCAAAAGGTTTTGGACTCTTTGATTAACTTATAAACACTAAGGAAATAAAATATATGCATTTCAATAAGATTAAAAGAATCGCATTCGCAGCTATAATAACCATGATCACATTAAGCAACTGTTTTTTAAACGGCATGCTTACAAATGACTGCGTAGAAAATCCTGCAATTGAAGCACACAACAATCATGATGATTTTTTCCGCGCCATTGACGCTATCGATATCGGTCAAGTAGCAAATATAGTAAAACAAGGAAAGGCACCCAAGAAAGGCGATAGACGCCTCAATACATATCTCAGTAAAGTAATGGCTTCATCATATATCGATCAAATAAAAGACAAGGCTACCAATCTCACAATAGATGAGCTTAGTGGCCCTATATGGGCCATTGATCACATTATCAAAAAACCTCTTAGCAGATTAATTCTGGAGAATGTTTAAAATGAAATGATAAAGCATCTCATCGCATGTGGAGCGAATATTAATCGCGAGCAGTTCATCTCTGAAACCGCTCGCGATATTATTTTTTATCACCTTTATTCTGATCGAGCTCTTTTCTGTGCTGGGGCATCATCATCTCTTCTTTGTGGGGCCCGAGAAGTAGAAGGAATCATTGGAATAACCCCGGTTCGCTGAACCTCCGCAATTTGGTTCAGCTGATCCAATAACAGGCCCTTCAGATTAGGATCAGCCATGAATGGATTTCCACTAAAATTTTCCTCAGAAACCCGTAAATTATATAAACCAGTTAAATTCGGTGGAAGAGTAAGCTGATTATTCGTAAACCAGATAGACTTCAAGTTTGACAACCCTGATAAAAATGGCGGTACAACAATTTGGTTATTAGCAAGATCAAGCTCCTGCAAATTGATCAATCCATCCAAATTCGGAGCACTAGTAAGCAAATTATCACTTAAATCAAGATCTTTTAAGTTAATCAATCCTGTTAAAACGGGTGGCACTGTTAAATTATTATTACTTAAATTCAAATGCTGTAAGCGCACCAAACGACTTAAATTCGGCGGTGTAGCCAATCCATTCGAAGATAAGTCTAGTTCCTTTAAATTAATCAGATTATCCAAATTTGGCAGGCTACTCAGCCTACTTCCTCCTAAATCAAGCTCCTCAAGTGCGCTAAGATGAGATATATTGGGTAACTGCGTAAATTGATTTTCAGAAGCACGAATAATCTTTAAATTATTCAACCCAACAATATTAGGAAATACCGTTAAATTACATTCTCGAAAAGAAAGAACCTCTAATCTAGACGGAACTCTACTAACAAGGTTTCCAAGAGAAATCATTGAATTTTCACTTACATCAAAAATTTCTAAATTGACAAGCTCTCTCACATCCGGAAGATCAGGTAAACCATTGTCAACCAGAGACAAAACTTCTATAGCGTTTCTAGCTTCGACAGACAAATTTTCAATAATTGCTTGAATGCACTCAACAGCTTGCACAGAACCAGCAAGCTGTCTGTCTAAATCTATCTCCAGAATATCTGGCTTCAATTCATTTATCTTACCAGCAGCACCAAGCGCATCATCCATGGATTTTACCAAAAATCTTACTCCTCTTACTCCTCCGCTCCAGTCCATTGCTGCACTATACTCCACATCTGAGTACGCTTCACTCGATGCAGAATCCTGAGCTAAACACAAAGTTTGCACCAGGATAAAACAGAAACTTAACAAAAAATTAAATCGTAAAAATCGCTTAAAATATAACATGTCCACTCCTCATCTCTATCTAAAATAAGTCATATACTACTACTTTCCACTATCAGTCAGCATAAAGATAATAGCTTCCAGATGTCAATATTTCAAATAGAAATTTTCTTTGTTCGTCGTACCCTCCTGAAACATGCATTAAAGACACTCTCTTCAACGTATGAATCGGCATCAACTAAACCACCCATCATTTATACCTTAGTCAACAACCTATTGTTCTTTTTAGCCGCTTTTGTTACCGTTACCCTTCCTAGGTTCAACTCTGAAATGCACAAAAAAAGAAAAGTTGCCATAGGATGATCTAAAAAAAATCAAGTATTAGCGCATACTTTTTCGCATAAAAAGTCCTTTACAATGGATCAATTTCGCCTATCTTGATAGCACTAAATGAAAAATTGTATTAACAAATATCAATAACAATAAGGTCATTATGAAGTTAAAAAACGGTGCGCCATACCTATTGGCGGTAATTTACTGTCATGAGCTCAATGAGCATACAGCAATCGCTTTATAGCGGCGAGCTTGCCTCAGGTCCTTATTGGGAGGGCCCTTCTTCTAATAATTGGTCCTGCACCATCCGCCCCCGCTTTAGATTAGAAATGAATGAACGATATTCTTGCTCTAACCCTCTTTACGGTGAACCTTTTTCTAGGTCCCTCTGTATTCAGCGTGATTTAGCCCAAGATGGTGAAAGACCCTGCGAGATAATTTCCGAAATGATCTATTTAGACAGCATTCCTGAAAACGATTTTGTAAAAAAACACGCCAAGTTATGGTCAACCTGCCGTGAAAATCCACTTTTGACTGCTATGTGCTTTGAAAGAGGCAAGACAACAGAAGTCCTATTCGACCATGCTCCATGGCTGATAGACTTACAGAATAATAAGGGAGAAACACCATTACACCATGCTTGCTCAAAAGGCGAAAGTTTCGATAGATGCAGCCCATCAATAGTCAAATTCTTACTCAAGCATGGTGCTCGATCTGATATTCGCGATCATAAAGGCAGAATTCCACTAGATAAAGCATCTCAAAACAAAGAGCGGCGAGACCCTCTTAACGATTTAGCGACCCATCGTAGAAACTACCAAGCTGTCATTAACATGCTCTTATTGGATGGGCGATATTCGGGTAACATCAAAAGATCGTTTGAACATCTGCTTGATCATCAATAATGAGCAATTAGAACTGCACTGAGTGGGGTGTTTTCAAGAATATACCGAAACTGGACGCTACGTATTTTTCACTGAATTAACAATGGCTTGGGCATCAATATGCGCCCAGGCCATTAGCTTTTCTGGAGAACCTGAACGTGGTAGTTGTGATACCGCGAGCGCTACCACGTGAATTTTTTCATTGCACACAGCTATCGCTACTGCCTCACCAATGCCACCCTGTGCATAATGATCTTCAACTGTTATCAACATACCGCCGGACTTGTTACCTAAAAGTACCAGTGTTGCCACATCTAAAGGCTTTACACTGTAAAGATCAATAACCGCTATGCTAATACCTTCTTGCTGAAGCAATTCATACGCCTTAAGTGCTTCAAAAACCGTAATACCTGCCGCAACTACGCATGCAACATCATCTGCACTTTGGCGCAAAATCTTACATCCACCAATCGGAAACTCTTCATACACATCATATATCACTGGAGTTTTTGGACGCGTGGTACGTATATAACTAATACCTGCTGTGTAATTTGCCATTTCAGCAACAAGTTTATAGGTGCTTACGGCATCACAGGGGTACAACACCACCGAATCCGGCAAGCACCGCATCATCGCAATATCTTCCAACGCCATTTGCGAAGGACCGTCTTCACCGATAGATACTCCGGCATGCGAACCAGACAATCTTAATGCCGCTTGAGAGATTGCCGCCATGCGAATTTGATCATGCGCACGGCTCATGAACGCACCAAATGTTGATGCAAACGGTATCTTTTTGCAGGACTCAAATCCAAGAGCCATACCGATCATGTTTTGCTCAGCAATAAAACATTGTACAAAGCGATCGGGGAATTTTTGTTCAAAAAGTTCGGCATACGTAGAATTTTTCACCTCTGCATCAAGCACTACTACTTGCGTACAAACTCGCCCTAGCGCTGCAAGCCCTTGGCCATAACTTTCACGGGTAGCGATCGAATCCCCTTTTTTATAATGGGGATCAGGTAAGCTAAGGGGAAACTCTGGTGTTCGTAGTTTACTTGATGATGCAGGAATTTTCGCACGCCAAACATAGCTTTTTTCTTCGAACTTTTGTGCTTGAGCAAAGCGAGCTGAGAGTTGTTGTAAAACTTCATTAAGCTCCTCCTTTGGAAATGCTTTTCCGTGAAACCCTTGCTTATCTTCTGCCTGAATCACCCCGTAGCCTTTTATGGTCTTTGCAATGATAACGATGGGATTTCCTTCATAACGCACTGCTTTTTCATAAGCCTCAACAATGCTTTGCATGTTATGCCCATCAATCACCAGCGTATGCCAACCAAATGCTTTGAATTTTTCTTCATAACGATGCACATGGTGCCCATGAATACTTTCAGTACTCTGTCCAAGACCGTTGATATCAACTATGGCTACAAGATTGTCTAACTTGTAATGATGCGCAATTTCAGCGGCTTCCCAAATCGAACCTTCAGCAAGTTCGCCATCACCAAGTAACACAAACGTTTTATATAATCGTTGATCACGCTTTGCTGCAAGCGCCATGCCTACCCCTACAGAAAGTCCTATTCCTAGTGAACCGGTAGCAGCATGTACATACGGAAATCGTCGCGTAGGGTGGCCTTCAAGAGTGGAACCAAAATCGCGATAGGTCGTTAAATCTGCATCAGTGAATATGCCAAGCTCTTTGTACGCAGCATAGAGTAAGGCCGATGCATGGCCTTTGGAAAGCACAAAACGATCATTGTCAGGATTGTCAGGATTATGAGGATCATAGCTCATGGTAGTAAAAAAAAGAGCCGCAACAAGATCTGCGGCAGAAAGACACGATGTTGGATGACCAGAAGCAGCAAGAGATGTCATAATAAGTGAAGATTCACGAAGTTTGTATGCTTTGTATTCAAGAAATCGCATCAATTCGTTCACGTCGCGTATAATCCTTATTTTTTAGCCAAACCGCATAATCTCCTGGAGTATGCCACACTAAAAAACTAAGACGCAACGTTTGGCGTCTATTTCTTTTTCTTGTCAGCAGAGTGACCAGCCGCACCCCGCCAATTTTCATTGCGCGCCCAAGGAATCATGCGAGCAATAAACTGCGCACCACGTGACATTTTTCTTTTGGTGGAATCATACAAACTTTGCCACGCCTGCCGCACACGGGTTCTTCCACGATTCTTCATTAATTTCGGATCATGGTCTTGATGGTCTTTTTCATAACGCATAAAACTACTCCTTAAGCACATTATTACCATCCTATTGTCTTACTGTTTAACGTAGCACACCGCACAAAATAAAATCAAGACTGCATTTTTATACAAAAACATAATTTACTCATGACAAAAACAGTAATTTAATTATGCTGGTATACATGCTATCCCATAAAAAAATTACTCGTGTATACCATACCGCTACACGGTGGCTTATCCGCGTAGTACAGATACAACTGTTTGTCACCATAGTATCATTGCCGATACTTACTAACTGGGGCGTTCCAACGTCCTGGTTTACCCTCATTGGCAACATCATTTTTACACCCTTTTTAAGCGGTTTTTTATTGCTGAGCTCACTGGTGGTCATCACCGCACTCTGCGGTATCCCTAATATGGTGCTCGTCAAGCTACTCGATCTGCTCAGTGCTTCCTGGCTGTGGCTTCTGGGTAATTCGTACAAGAGTTGGCTCATTGCGCTTCCACAACCACCCTGGTGGTGGTGTTTTTTGGTACTCACAGGAGCTGTTATGAGCGTAAAATACGCCACATCACGAATACATAGTGTCATCCTACTCAGTGGCCTATTATTCGGCTCATGCTTGTATCTTAAATTGGCACACATCTCTGACACCGTGCTGCGCACAATTCCTTGCTCCAGGGGATACGTTACCTTAATCCGAGCACACGAAACAACATGGTTGATTGATCCAGGACACAGTGCTCGACTTAATGATCCCATCAACTGGATTGATTACACGTTACTCCCCACCATAATCAAAACAACTGGATCCATGAACATAGATCACTACATCATCATGCGTCCTACGGTGCGTACGCTTAAAGCGCTTCATCATCTTATCGGCCAGGCTACAATCCATCACCTCTACATTCCATTCTGGGAAAAGCAGCCCGCTAACTCAAAAACCTTGTCGCGAACCTTTATGCGTCTTAAGCACCTATGTAAACAAGAACACACGAAAATTCATCGGCTAAAAAGCAATGCCGCAACCATATTCGCAACAGTCATGCCTTCAGTTCTCCTTAACAAACCATGCGTTGACACCGCACTCGCCACCCACTATGCTGCGCACTATCTGGGTACGCCTAAAAAACGAGGAGAAAAATATGCAACACCACAAGATTCTATTAGTTATCGCACATGAAGGTTTTCAGCACATTGAATATCGCACTCCCAAAAAGATTCTTGGGTCTGCTGGCTTTCACGTGGTGACTGCAAGCGATCGCACTGGTACTGCGCGCGCAAAGGATGAGTCAACAACATCGGTAGACCTTACCCTAGACATGGTTAAGCCAAACGATTATCAAGGCATATTCTTTATTGGTGGACCGGGAGCTTTAGAGTGTCTCGATAATCCAATAAGCTATGGCATCATACAACAAGCACATAAACTTGGAGTCCTCATCGGAGCAATTTGCATAGCAACACGTATTTTAGCTCATGCCAATGTACTAAAACGTATCAGTGCAACCGGATGGGATGGTGATGGGAAATTGGCTGACATCTACCAAGAATATGGTGTTTATTATCTACAACAGCCAGTCGTATCTGATCAAAAAGTTGTTACTGCAACCGGTCCTGACACTGCACAAGCATTTGGGCAAGAAATTGTTCGCGTACTCAAGGCCTCGTGAATACCATACATCTATATCTTGTCTTCATGTATTACCATACGCTCTAAACATTCCAACCAAATAAGTAGCAAGCGGAAACCTTAGGGTTATTAAAAAACCCTTATTTCCGCTCTTTTTTGCATCAAATTATTTACAAACTGAAAACTACAGTGCTACGCTGAGAATAGAAAAAAGATGCTAAGATACAGAATTTATGGGAGATAAACATGACTATAAGAAAAGTTTTTGCAATTATCAGTTTGTCTGCAGTACTGGCGCCAACTACCCCTGCCTTAAATGCACAGAACATCGGGTTCGGATTTGGTGTTGGGGGAAGAGGTGGCGGCGTATCTTTTGGTGTTGGCACCGGGCCTTATGGCTATTACGGAAGAAGATATGGACCATGGGGAAGTTATTATCGGCCATGGGGATACGGCTACTATCCTCGCACCACTTATGTAGCTCAAGAACCAACAACGCAACCGGTAGAGGTTGAATACATCACCACACGACAACAGGAACCGGCTCAAAAAACGGATCGCCAAGGAAAAAATTTCTGGCGAATCACCAATGCAACTGATCAAGACCTCACGATCGCAAGTGATACCAGTGCTCTCAAACTTCCGGCTGGTAAAGAATCCAGAAAATTGTACCGCGACGAGAATTTTAATCTAACAGTTACAACTGCAGATGGTGCAAGCATGGCCTTCAAGGATGTTCGCGATCATCACGTTAACATCGTTCGCGATGCTGAAGTTGGCACCATAGAAATTGAAACATGGAATCAATAGAAAGGAGAGATTATGAATTGGATAACACTTAAAAAAGTTATCGCCTTAGGATTTCTAGGAATCATGGCAACACAAGCAATCACCCTTGAAGCCCGACGGGGCTGGGGTGGTCGAGGTGGTTGGGGTCGAGGCGGCCGAGGGGGCATAGGAATTGGTTTTGGATTCGGCGGTGGTAGACGTGGTTGGGGTTGGGGTGGACCAGGCTGGCGTAGCGGATATTACAGTCCAACGCGTACCGTCTATGTAGAACCTACCACAACGACATACGTACAAACAGCACCAACTATTTCTGATACCTGGACGATCAGGAATAGAATTGGAAGCACTTTAGTAATAGAAAATAGCCGTGGTGATCTTATAACACTCGCTCCGGGAGAGCGACGCCGATTGGCTAAGGACGGTGGAAACATCATAATTAAATCACGCGATGGTGCTGAGTTGACAGAATTCGATGACTTAGGAAACTCTAACTCCATAGCAATAACGGGATCGGGTGATGACATCACACTTGAGCTCAAAAAATAAGTAATCTATCGATTATTGGATGATCGGCCTATGCTCAGATAAAGAAACCGCTTCTTCTGAGTGTAGGCCGAACAGTTACTTTAATATCACACGAGCAGGAACTGCTTCAAGTCCGACCACATGCAACGGAAAACAAAACAACATATAACGTTCGCTGGGTTGCGCATGTTCAAGGCGCAAGCCTTCTATAACCGCAATACCCTGACTTAATAATACTTTATGTGAAGGATGTCCAGGTTGTTCACGCTCAAGACCAAGATAATCAATCCCAACCACTTTTACCTGTTTAGATGCTAAATATTCAGCACCATTCGCGGCTAAATACACAAATTGATACTCAAAAGATCCTGTTGCCGGTAAAAAACTGTTACTTGTTTTAAGTAGAATGATATCACCTGCTTCTATAGCATGCATGCGCAAATCATCAGCAGAAATTGCTTGCTGCACGTTCGTACAGTCAAGCACTTTACATGCTGCTCCGATGATCACTTGCAAACTTTCACTTCGTTGACCATCTGGTAGAACATGAAATGGTGCATCAATATGAGTTCCTGTGTGCGAACTCAAGCACACTTCAGATTGAAACATGCCGTGATCAGCAAAATTTTTAGTTTGTGTAACATTTAAGACTGGCACATCTTTGTACTGAACCATGTCGGCACGTATCGGCCAACTGATATCGATATAATTTTTCATACAGGAATATCTTCACTTCTTTTATACACACGATGTCCACCAAATTTATTACGCATAAGTGCTACAAGTTTAGTAGTATAATTGCCGGTTGTTTTATGTGACCAACTACGCACAGCAAGAGCTCGTTCGAGACACGGCATAGGAACATTGCGTGCATGCGCTTCTTGTGCCGTCCATCTTCCCGTGCCACCCTGATCAACACGACCAGAAATTTCATGCAAATCCTGATCTTCTTGCATGACTTCACGCAGTAATTGTAGCAACCAAGATCGGACAATAGAGCCATGCTCCCACACACGCGCAATCGCTGCAAGATCAAGATCCGCATAATAGCCATCCTTAAGAAGATGAAAGCCTTCGGCATATGCCTGCATAAGCGCATACTCTATTCCATTATGTACCATTTTAACGTAATGACCTGCACCGGATGGACCAACATACGCATACCCATCTGGCGCAGCTATAGCTTTTAAAAGCGGTTCTAATCGTTCGAAGATCTGAAAATCACCTCCAACCATCAAACAAAAGCCATTATCTCTGCCATGTAATCCGCCAGACGTACCACAATCAACAAAAAAGATTTCATCTTTTTGTAATGTTTGATAACGACGTACAGAATCCTGAAAAAAACTATTGCCACCATCGATAATAATATCGCCTGCATGTAACATTGGCCGCAATTCTTGAATTACCTGATCAACTACGGGCCCTGCCGGTAACATTAACCAAATAATTCGTGCGTTGCCGGCAACAAGCGGCGCATATTCCACAATGTTTACCCCCATCATCCGTGCACGCCGTGCGTGTTCAATATGCGTATCAAATCCTACAACATCAAAACCTGCTTTTATCGCCCTATGAGCAATGGCACTGCCCATAACTCCTAAGCCAATGATTCCAATATTCATGAGCGCCATCCTATGCCATGTCTTTGAGAAAATTCCTGAAATTCCTTTGGTCCGCAACTACCCTGTGCATACTGATAGACGGGTAAATTTTTTGCTCTAATTTCATCGATAATACGCCAAGCTTGTTCTATTTCATCAAACCTTACTACCACTGTTTGCGTACCACGCAGCACTTCTTCTAATAAAATTTCGTACGGGCGCGGCGTTGCCTGTGCATATAAACAGCTATGGCAAAAATCCATAGCAACCGGGATTATTTCTTGCATAGATCCTGGCTTTTTTGCATTGAGATATAATGTAAAACCAGCGTCTGGATCTATGCGAATAGTCAAATAATTGGCCGGTACCGGGCAACCATGTACCAACAGACACTCAACTGATTTAAACACGATATGAATCACCGTTTCTTTTTTTTGCATAGCTTTACCGGTCCTTACATAAAAAGGAACTCCAGACCAGCGAGGATTTTCCAAAGCAACCATTAAACTTGCCCATGTTTCTGTCGTTGAATCGGGGTCAACACCTGGCTCATCGCGATATCCCTGATATTGACCCAGTATGCCGTCAACATAGTGAATGAATTGCAATGCGTACGCACGTTCTGAGCGAATTTGTTCCGCTTCTAATTTGGTAGGCGGCTCCATGGCAATGAGTGCGATCAATTCCATAATGTGGTTTTGTACCATATCGCGCAACGCACCATACTTGTCATAATAAAGACCTCGCCCAGATACCGTGTAGGACTCATCTACAATAATTTGCACATTATCGATATAACGATTATCCCAGAGTGGCTCAAATATACAGTTGGTGAAACGCAATAATGCAATGTTTCCTGCCAATTCTTTAGTTAAATAATGATCAATGCGATAAATTTGTTCTTCATCAAAGTAATGCGCTATGCACTTATTAATCTCACGTGCTGATGTTAAATCTTTACCAAAAGGTTTTTCGTACACAATGCGATGCCAGCCGAGAGGCACCTCACAAGATCGCTGAGCCAATTTTGTTTTTCCGATAAGATGGGTAAGTTCACAAAAATAATCAGAAGAAAACGCACAATATATGAGTCGCTTATTACCAAGATTATGCTGCTGTTCTATCTCACACACATACTGATGGAATGCAGCAATATCAGCTTCTCGAGTAAAACGAACACCCGCTTGATAATAAAACAATGAGGAAAATGCGTGCCAAATGGCTTCGTCAACCTCACCCACAAATTTCTTAGCTTCATGAAGAATTTCTTGTGCCGTGGTATTGGTAACAGCACAGCCAATCATAACACATGAGGATAATTTTTTTTGTTTAAATAATGCATATAACGCAGGAATCAATTTGCGCTTGGCTAAATCACCTGCTGCACCAAAAATTATGAGCGAAACTCCAATCATGAGATACCTCACTCTCCTTTGTTGCCTTCATTCTCGCGCTAGCATAACACAGGTAATTACAGCAATGCATTAAACCGGTAGTGAGTTGAAACTAGGGCCGTGCATTATTACTTTTACTGAGCACATGATGATCGTGATGACGACTCGCCCCTGACCATGTCTTGCGCAAGATACCATGCATACATGGCTCGCAATCCTTCATGCAAGCTAACTTGAGCACGCCAACCAAGTTGTGCAAGTCTTGTCGTATCAAGCAGTTTTCGCGGTGTGCCATCTGGCTTGGTTGTATCAAAGATGATTTCGCCATCAAAGCCAACAACTTCCTTAACACATGCAGCTAACTCTGCAATTGAAATTTCTTGCCCGGAGCCAACGTTAATATGATCAAGCCCATCATAATGATGCATCAAAAAAATACAGGCTTCTGCCAAATCATCCACATACAAAAACTCACGAAGTGGCGTACCAGTACCCCACAACACAACACTACGATCACCACGCATTTTGGCTTGATGAATTTTGGCTATAAGCCCAGGAATAACATGCGAATTCTGTAGATCAAAATTATCGCCTATTCCGTAAAGATTGGTCGGCATACAGGAGATAAAGTTGGTTCCATACTGCTTATTATATGATTGACACAATTTAATACCGGCGATCTTTGCTAACGCATACGGCTCATTTGTCCACTCAAGAGGTCCGGTAAGTAGATATTCTTCCTTGATCGGCTGAGGACACATACGTGGATAAATACATGAAGACCCTAGAAATAATAATTTTTTAACGCCATATTTATACGCCGCATGAATTACATTGGCACTAATCATAAGATTGTCGTAGATAAATTCAGCCGGATACGAGCTGTTTGCAACGATTCCCCCAACTTTAGCGGCTGCCAAAAATACATACTCTGGCTTTTCGCACGCAAAAAAATCATCGACAGCCTGTTGGTTTCGCAAATCGAGCTCTTGATGACCTCGAGTGATAATGTTGCAAAAACCAAGATCGCGCAGCCTTCTGCATAATGCACTGCCAACAAGCCCACCATGCCCTGCAATGTAAATTTTGGCATTCTGATCATTCATATGTGATACCTTATCAATCTGAAAATTCTCACCATACACGGTAGCAGTTACTAGCATCATAAGATATATCAACACAATGGCCATATTTATTTTTTGCATAGCGTATCCCTCTTCTACTGAGCACTGCGCATCCGCGGCTCTGTATGTAGCAACTCTCTGTCACACGCAACCATTTCTTGCACAAGTTCGCAAAACGATATCTTAGGTTCCCAACCTAAGATATCTCGCGCTTTACTTGCATTACCAATAAGCAGTTCAACTTCTGAAGGTCGCAGATAGCGTGGATCAATCTTTACCCAAACCTTACCGGTCTTAGCATCGCATCCTTCTTCCTCTAATCCGCTTCCACGCCATGCGATAGTAATACCAATTTCATGAAATGCACACTGAACAAATTCACGAACTGAGTGCATATGTCCGCTTGCAATAACAAAATCATCCGGCTCGTCCTGTTGCAGCATAAGCCACATCGCTTCAATATAGTCACGCGCATGTCCCCAATCACGCCTCGCATCAAGATTACCCAGATATAAGATTTCATCATAACCAAGTGCGATACGTGCCACAGCACGGGTAATTTTGCGTGTTACAAATGTTTCTCCACGACGTGGTGATTCGTGATTAAATAAAATGCCATTGCATGCGAACATACCATAAGCTTCTCGATAATTTTTGGTAATCCAAAAACCATATAATTTCGCAACACCATAAGGAGATCGAGGATAAAATGGTGTTAATTCTGATTGCGGTATTTCTTGCACCTTACCATAGAGTTCGCTGGTGGATGCTTGATAAAATTTCACTTGGTGTTCCCATCCCAACGACCGAATCGCTTCAAGCACATTCAACGTACCAAGCCCATCAACTTGGGCAGTATAGTAAGGGAGTTCAAAAGAAACCAGAACATGACTTTGAGCCGCAAGATTGTAGATTTCGTCCGGTTTTATTTTTGCAATAAGGTAAATCATATTGGCAGCATCAGTAATATCGCCATAGTGAAGTACCAGTCCCCGACCGGATACACGCTCATGGGGATCTTTATACACATGATCTATTCGTGAGGTATTAAAAGATGAAGAGCGGCGTTTAATACCGTGAACTTCGTATCCTTTCTCAAGTAAAAATTCGGTAAGATATGATCCATCCTGCCCCGTTATTCCTAGTATTAAGGCGACTTTGGCAGACAAATCTAAACACATCACCAATGGCAAAAAAACCGCACATCTTGCTATCATTACTACTTTTAGCATCATATTCTATCTCACTTCATAACATGTAGCACTATCACCTATAGTATTTTTCTGCTCAATGCATGCTCTTAAATCCTCAGCAACCATTTCATGCACAAGCTCCTGGAACGAAACGCGTGGTTCCCATCCCAAAATTTCTCGCGCCTTGCGTGCATCTCCAAGTAACACATCTACTTCAGTTGGCCTAAAATACCGTGGATCAACGGCAACAAGTGTTGTACCTGTCTGTGCATTGACACCCACTTCCTGTACTCCAGCTCCTTGCCACATGATGGTGATGCCAATCTCTAAAAATGCTCGCTCCACAAACTCACGCACCGAATGTGTATGACCAGTTGCAACTACTAAATCAAGTGGTTCGTTGTGCTGCATCATAAGCCACATGGCACGCACATAATCTTCAGCATGCCCCCAGTCACGCCTCGCATCGAGATTTCCTAAATACAAACGTTGTTGCATGCCGCAATGAATACGTGCAACAGCACGTGTGATTTTACGAGTTACAAACGTTTCTCCACGACGTGGAGATTCGTGGTTGAATAATATGCCATTACAGGCAAATAACCCATACGCTTCTCGATAATTTTTAGTGATCCAGTAAGCGTAGAGCTTCGCCACTGCATAAGGAGAACGAGGATAAAAAGGAGTTGATTCAGATTGAGGAATTTCCTGTACTTTACCAAAAAGTTCACTCGTTGAAGCTTGATAAAAACGTGTTTTTTCTACAAGACCCAAAATGCGTATTGCTTCAAGTAATCGTAATACTCCCAATGCATCTGCTTGAGCAGTATATTCAGGCGTTTCAAATGAAACTGCCACGTGGCTTTGTGCTGCAAGGTTATAAATTTCATCCGGACAAACTTCTTGAACAATGCGAATGAGATTGGTTGCGTCTGTCATATCACCATAATGCAAGAAGAAGCGCGCATGCATTGACTCGAATAAATGATCCACTCGACTGGTATTGAATGACGAGGAGCGACGTTTAATACCGTGCACTTCATAGCCTTGCGCCAGTAATAATTCCGATAAATACGAACCATCTTGACCGGTAATACCCGTTATTAACGCTCGTTTCACGAAAAGCTCCTCTTTTTATACCTCATGTACACCTGACTGGAATACTACAAATACTCATACGCCTTCATATCTTTGAGCGCCTGTACAATCATTTTCACTTTTTCAGCCTCTTGTCTCTTGGCCACAAGAAGAATTTCACCGGTATCAACCACACACAAATCATCAACACCAACAAGAGCAACTAATCTATCTGGAACATCAACAAGGCTATTATGTGATTCATACGTAATTACCCGCCTGTTTGTAGATTGCTTTTGCTCCTTGAGCGATAAAAATATTTCAACATTACCAATATCACACCAAGGAAAATCCGCCGGAAGCACACTGATCTGTTCACTTTTTTCCATGATGGCATAGTCAACTGACTCAGATACCACCTGGTGATAACAATCGGTGTCATCTAACGATTTAATCACTCCCTGATACATCTCCGGTGCATGAGTCTTAAATTCGTTCAAAAATACCGATACCTTAGCACAAAATATTCCCGCATTCCAAAGCATGTTCCCTGCAGTTACATAAGCCTGTGCAATATCATATACGGGTTTTTCATGAAATTTTTTAACTGGAACTACGCCATTGTACTCGGATACAAGTGCTGGATCATATTCAATATAACCATACCCTGTTGCTGGATATTTGGGTTGAAGCCCCATGAGCACAATGCGATCATGATGCATCGCATAGGCAATTGCATGCCCCAAAAATTCAACAAATTTAGCATTTACAGAAATATAATGATCTGCCGGCAAAAATACCGCAACAGCATCCGGATCTTGTTGATGCAAACGTAAACAACAATACAAAATCGCGGGCCCAGTATTACGCGCCCCTGGTTCAATAATAATATCGCCTACTCGATTCCCCACTGCATGGCTAATACGTTCTGCATGATTGCGCGTAGTGTTAACCATAATATGGGATGTGGGAATAAAAGTGGAAACGCGCTCTATCGCCTGATCCAAGAACGTTTTTTGTTCTTCTACGGACAGCAATTGCTTTGGAAACTGCAAGCGGCTCAACGGCCAGAGCCGCTCTCCACTTCCTCCAGCCAAAATTACTGCATACACATTCTTCAGATCAGTCGATGATTGATTCGCACAAGCTATTTGCATCAGAGATCCAACAACTATAATCGTCAATAAATTTTTCATTTTTAACGCTCACGACTCTTTGATTGATAGGAAACCACAGGCATAGGTGCATAATGGTTGTAAGCTGATACACCAACCTCACGAACTCGTCGCTGCATTAAAATATCCCACCATGCTGCTAATGAAAATGCAGTTAACATAATAAGTTCAGGCTCAATGGTAAAACGATAACGGCCACAACCATCGTGACCAGTAATCATAAGATTGTACAAAACAAAAAGCATAAAAAATGCAAGTAGTGCGTATCGTTTACGTAGCCACAATAACATACTGGCAGACATTATAAGCATCCACCGCAAAATGCTCCATATACCTTCCGCTGCCGAAATTACAACAACTAGCCTATTAGGAGCACCAGAACTGACATATGTTACTATTTTGTCCCACCAAGAACCGGTACCAGAAAAAAAAGTGATATCACCACCACGCAACATGGGATTGAGCAATAGTTTTAAATGTGTACTAAAAAGGCCCAAAGCTGTCTTCATCACATTTTTCATCCACACAGAAATACAGGTAAACGGATGATGCGCAAGGTATCTTAACAATAATTTTTTAGCGGGCTCCCAGCCATGTTCATCAAGTCCATTGTTCGCTTGAAACGGAGGGATCATCCGTTCCGCTTCTGATGGCGTAATATTATGCACCGCAGCAATAACTTTAACCAAATACCATTCATAGAGATTGATACTTATCACAGGAGCAAAGTGGAAATGATTATATAACACTTTGTTTCTTGTCATGTAGCCTACAAGTGGTGTCAGCGCAATCGTCAGAAACAAGAGCACCGTCATAAGCTTTTTACGAGTTCCCGGCACGTACAACGGAACAAAGCACGCGGCAACAGGAATAAAATACAGAGCCACCGGCTTGACAATAAGCGATGCCCCTAAAAACGCCGCACCAACTGTTAAGGCTATGCGTGAACCGGTTTGCCAAAATTGAGTAAAACGTTCTAGAAATAAGACGATCAAACACGTTACTATTGTTTCAGTAAGCACAAATTGCGGATATACAAGAACTCCAACATTGAAAATACTCAATACCGCAACAATTCGTGCCGATAGCGGGCCGAACAAGCGATACGTCATATTAAATAAAGCCCACATAAGTATGATCATGCAGACTATCTGAATCAAGATGATGGGCGTAAACGTATACCCAAACACGCTATATATCAAACTCATGATCAGAGGATAACCAATGGTGTGCTCCGGTGCCGTAGTTGGGCTGTGTGGTGCCGTGATACTTCCGCTCTGAAAAAAATGGAATGCATACTTGTCGTACCACAAAGAATCTATATCAAGATGCGAGCTGATTTGTGGCGCAGCATAGTACAGAATGCTAGAAAGCAATACGTATACACCGATGCATGCTATAAAAAAAACAGTATCTTTCTTTGCTTTGATAATACCACTCAACAGCTCATACTTCATAACCGACTCTTTCAATCAACATTTTATACTACAACTCTTTTTCTCCACCGCCCTTGCACGCAAGCTCATCGATTAGCAACGTTAACTGCGCAACACGATTCAATCGATCAAATGGTATTGGGGGCGCAAATATTTCTTGTTGCACCTGGGTAAAAAACATGCGTATTAATGCTTCATGCCCCTTATCTGGCGTGCGAACTACTTGATCAAATGATCGATCAAGACCATATCCTGTCAATTGTACATAATCATCCATCACGATACTTTTACCATCAAAGAAAACTTCCATACGCTCTTTTCCCATCCTTGCGTTACCAAGGGCGGTATACAGCAACGAACATACGGATCCATCATCAAAACGAATGTGCGCCGAAATATTATCAGTCGGACACAAATCGCTGCGCAGTGCACCAAGTGTTTCCACGGAAATCGATAAAGGCCTAGAATCGGTAAGATAATAAAATAGATCAATAATGTGACACGCTTCACCAATAATTCTTCCAGCGCCTAATTCCATCTGCACCCAATGATCTTTGGGCAAGAATCCAGCATTCATCCGATAATGAATCATCACTGGCGTTGAACGTTCACTTATTGCTTCTTTAATTTTTCGTATAAATGGCGCAAATGATCGATTATAATCAACACAAAAACGTGCCTGTGGATTATGTTCTAAAAATTCATAGAGCTGTTGATACTGCTCTAGGGTTGTCGCCATCGGCTTTTCTAAAAATACCGCCTTACCTCGCTCCAAAGCCTTGAGTGCCTGCTCAGTGTGATACTTGTGAGGAGAAGCAATAACCACCGCATCGACCAAATCCTGCGAAAAAAGGTCCGCATCGCTACTCAGATTTAAACGAGCATTATACTGCCGGGATACGCTCAACGCATTTGCTGCATCTGGGTCAACAACTGCATGAATCTGAATATTGCGTAATTTAGCCAAAATAGGCATAAGCTTAATTTTTGCAAATCCCCCAGCACCAACAACGCCAACACGCAGCGTATCATGAATAGCCGGAATAAACTGAATATTGGTATTTACACACGATATTTTTGGCTTAGCACTATCAGACCACTTGGTATCATAAGTCAGCACAGCGCCAAGTCCTTTTTGTTGGGCCAGTTGTTCGTAAGCCTTTTCAACATGATCAACTGAAATTTCAACGCCAATAAGAGGGTCAATGACTATTTTTTTACGTTCAACCAAATCAACAAATGCCTGCATATTGCGTTGCTCAGTCCAGCGCACATAGGCATAAGGATAATCAATACCTTGCTGCTCATACTGCACATCATAACGTCCGGGACCATAAGAACAGGAAATAAGAAAATCTATTTCTTTTTTATAAAGCTGCTCGCGCTGTAATCCAAGACCCACGTCACCTACAACAACTACACGTCCCTTTTTGCGGGTAATTTCCATAGCCTGTTGCACAAGTACATCACTTTTTGATCCAGCCGTTATAAGGGTAACATCAGCGCCCTGATGCTGCGTTGCAAAAATAATATCCTGGATAAATTGCGGATTTCGTGCATCGTACACATGATGTGCGCCAAGTTGATGCGCAAGATTTAATCGCTCAGGTACTAAATCAACACCAAAAACCTTGCATCCTGATTGTGCTGCAAGCTGCACGGTAATCTGACCCAAAAGGCCGAGCCCTATAACACAAACTTGCTCACCAAGCTGCAACTGTGCACGACGGATACCTTGCAATGCAATGGCACCGAGTGTGGTGATACTCGCATGTTTTAGTATCTCATCACTGCTTAATTTAGCCGTTAAATTTTCTGACACACACACAATATCGGCATGATTAGCCGCACCGGAACCAGCACAGGCCACAAAATCGCCTACCTGCAATGAACGTACTTTACTGCCAACCGCTACAATCTGCCCAGAGCAGGAATATCCAAGCGCTTGCACAGAACCCTTAAGCTTGCCAGAAACTAATGCTCGCGTTGCTTCAACGCCATTAGTTGCCACTGATTCAAGAATCTTTTTGATCTTCTGTGGCATATTGGCAAAAAGGCTTTGCTGTGCACCAGAAATAGTTGCCATCTCTGTACCAGAGCTGATGAATGAATAATGCACTCGCACTAAAACACTATGGTCTTCTAGCAGTGGTTCACACACCTGTCTTAAAACTACAAGACCTTTATCTAGAAAAACTTGCCTCATGTACATTCCTTGCTGTTATTACATGATTGTTGATCATTACTTACAAATTGTTGTTCATCAGCGCGATTAGCTGGCCAAAACTGGTATTCATTATCTAAACTTTTTTGTTTTGCCTGATGAAGTAGCCCACAAAAATCCATCACTTGTTTATTATCAATTTTTTGGAATGGTATACGTTTAAATGCGGTATGCGCAACTAACAACACCATTAAATCCACATGCCCTAACACTGCACTATCACGATGCTCCACACCAGAAATCCCTATGAATGATTCAAGCTTGGTCGTTTTAAGATGTGGTTCAATAACTATTGGCGTAACATCACGCCATGAATACACATTCTTGATAATATGCAATGCCGGAGATTCGCGAATATCATCTACATCAGCCTTATACGTTGCACCAAACAAAGCAATGCGACACATTCCTGTATTATGTTGATACCACTCATCAACCCTCTGCCTAATGGCCGCAAGAACTTCCTGAGGGCGGCTATCATTAATCTGTCGTGCCGCTTTAAGAAGCTGGGTGCTTTCTGGAAATCCTTCAACCAAAAACCATGGATCTACCGCTATACAATGACCACCCACTCCGCATGAAGGTCGCAACAGTTTTACTCGAGGATGTTTATTGGCGAGTTCAATGACTTCATAAGGATCAAGCCCGACCGATTGAGCCATTGCGGCAACCTGATGTGCAAAAGCAATTTGTACGTCACGTGAGCTATTTTCTACTAATTTGACCATTTCCGCACTTGCAGCACTGGTGAGATATAAATCACCTTTGACAAACGTTTTATATAGTCGCTTAGCAGCTTGCGTGGATACTTCGTTGATACCGCCAATAATGCGATCATTTGCCACAAGTTCATGAAAAATATTTCCCGGTAAAACACGCTCTGGACAGTGGGCAACAAAAAAATCAGTCCCTGCGTTTAATCCTGTCTTTGCTTGCAGATAGTCGGCCACCTGCTGCGTTGCTCCTACGGGAATCGTTGATTCAATAATCACCGTTTCGCCAGCTTTGAGTACTGAGGCAACCCGTTGTGCGGCATCCATAACATATGAAAGATCAGCCTTTTTTTCATCCTTAAACGGAGTTGGTACCGCAATGATATAAAAATCAGCAGATTGTATAGTTGTTGTTGGAATAAGTCTTCCCGAGGACAATGCTTGCAATAATCGCTCACCTACCTCTGGCTCTTGTATCACGGGATCATGCGCACATAATCTTGCTACGCGTTCAGTGTCAACATCAAATCCGATCACTGAAAAATGTGCATCTGTTAGTACCAAAGCTGTCGGTAATCCTATGTAACCCAAGCCCAATACACACACTTTTTTCATTACAATCCTTTTTCTACAACAGTATGCTCACCATTTTGTTGATAAGCCCGTGTTAATACACATTCTTTGAGAATGTTCACTATTTTTTGTGCAGCATCACCATCACCATAAATCGATGTAACATCCGCATGACAAGTCGATGATTTATAAAGTCGCGTAAGCACTGCTTGTTGTACTAAACGCTCATCAGTACCTACCAAATCTACAAGCCCAGCCCAAACCCCCTCCATGCGCTCGGTTTTTTCACGTGTCACCACTACAGGCTTCGCAAGACTTACCGCTTCTTCTTGTAATCCTCCAGAATCAGTGACAACCAGGTCAGCATGCGTGAGCACATATACCAAATCTTGATAAGCAAATGGCTCGCATACATTCATGACAAACTGATCATGCGCTTGTATTTCACGCAAGGCTTCAGTAACCGCTGGATTCGGATGCACAGGGTAAAAGCAAAAAAGATCGTTATGCATCAGAAGTAGTTTATTTATCGCACGAACAACGCGCACAAAACCACCATCAAAAGACTCTCGTCTATGCATAGTAAACACTATGATTTTTTTACCCTCTTGCTTGCATCGCGCCACGACTTCTTGTAATTCGGAACGTATACTCACATGCCCGCACACAATATTATTTTGTACAAGTCGCAATGTATCAACAACGGTGTTGCCCGTGCAAAAAACGCTCTCACGGGCAACACCTTCCGCTAATAAATGAGCTGCTGCTTGAGTTGTAGGTGCAAAATGATAGCGCGCAATGGTGCCAATAAATCGACGATTAACTTCTTCAGGAAAGGGGTTGTCAACATCATAGGTGCGTAATCCAGCTTCAATATGACCAACAGGAATACGAAGATAAAATGCTGCAAGCGCCGCTGCCATGCTCGTTGTGGTATCGCCCTGTACAAGAACAATCGATGGCTTAACGGTTTGAAAAAGTTGTTGGGTTTTTTCCAGTATAGTACTGGTAAGATAGGCGAGATTTTGCCCTGGCTTCATAACTGCCAAATCGGCATCAGGTTTTATCGAAAAAAGATCAAAAACTTGCTGGAGAAGATTGGTATGTTGAGCCGTAGAACACAAAAAAAGATTGATACCCTCACGCTTGAGTGCATGGTACACTGACACCATCTTGATCGCCTCAGGACGCGTGCCTATAACCATAAGCACGGGCTGCCGACTCCCCTGTACGTTCATAATAACTCTCTCAATCCGAAATCCCACCAGGCTCTTTTTGGGCATAAACATAGCACATCGGGTATGGTTTACAAGAGAAACATTTGCTCTATTAGCAGCCTGTTGAACAGCGGATAAACGCAAACAAAAAAAAGAGCCGTGAATCGAATTTCAACTCACGGCTCTTTAATATATTTCAACTAATTTATTTGTTACTTATTACCTGGATACCTCAAACTAGCTGCATAAAGCCCAGCTGCTCCCACTGTGGTGCCAACAACCGATATGAATGGTTTAATTTTTCCTGACCATGATTTAGTTGTTTTACTCTGTACAACAGCACCTGCTACCATGGGCACTCCCCACATTAATGATGTACCAAGAAGGGCGTAGGAATTTTTATGCATTGCATTAGTCACTTGGCCGTAATAATTTCTTACGCTATTTGCAGAGTCCGTTATTTCTTTACGATGCATTTGAGCCATATAGGCTCCGTAACCTAGCGTACCCATTGTCAGAGCAGCTTTGATCTTGAACCAGGTAGTAAATATTTTACCTGAGCCAGCTTGCAATCCGAAAGAACTCATCAAAACAACTACCGTCAAAGCTTTTATTAAATTTTTCATCTTAACCTCCATTTTTTTATAACCTATTCTACTAACAAGCTTATATTTAATTTTCAGTTTGTCAATTATATATTTTTGACAATTTTCTATACCTGATTTATGAAATAGCCAGATAGCAATAACCAAAGAAGGAGTCCAGTGATAATCAGTAAACCCAACTTCTCCCTAGCAAAAAAACACCTTTTTTACCTGTTTTTAGCTGCACTTGCGGTTAGACTTTTATTTTTCTTGGGGTATGTTTCTCATGAAACTCATTATCAGCAACCTGACAGTATGGATTATCACAACAGCGCCCTCTGCCTTTATTATGGCGCAGGAATGTATCGCATAGACACTCATGAACCTATTTTCTGGCGTACACCTGGATACCCCTTTTACCTATCCTTTTTTTACACCTTATTTCCAAGCAAAAAATTTGGATTTGACCACTGGAGTACTGCACATTTTTGGGCGCTTATTGTGCAAATTCTACTCTGTTCTTTGGTACCACTATTGGTGGCACATCTTGCCCTTATTCTTACCTATAGTCCTAAGATTGCGCTTATTTCTGGTTGGGTTGTCGTCTTTCACATCGGATTTGTGCTAGCAAGCATGTACCTTTTGACAGAAGGGCTTGCGGTTCTTTTGTTCATCATGTTTTTGTGTTCACTCTATCAAGCCATACGTTCAGAACATTTTTTAACTAAGACAATCATCATTGCTGCTCTAACACTCGGCATCTATACCTGGATTCGTCCCATGGGACAATTTGTAGCCATAGCCGTAACAGGCATTTGGATCATGTTAGGTCAGGGGAATTGGGTTACCAGGTTTAGGAAATCACTACTTTTTCTCACGGTATTTTTGTTAACTATCGCTCCCTGGTACATCAGAAATCATGTACTTACTGGCCACTGGTTTTTTTGCCCTATGTCCGGTCCCTACCTCAATTCCTTTTGTGCACCAAAAATTTTAAGAACTATCCGCGGCATTCCACTGGAACAGTGCATACGCATTCTTCATCGTCAGGCAACCCAACGAATTCAACAAGCGCAACGTGACGCCGTCAAAACTGGCTATGTGGTATCAAAAGAATGGGAATGCAATGCCATAGCATTCCCGATCATCAAAGAACATCCGTGGCTTTTTTTGAAAGATTGGACAAGAGAGGTTATCAAAACCACCCTTGACCTCTATTCCTATCAACTGGCAGCGTTAGCCGCTGGAACATTTAAATATGATCCGTTGGAAGAATTTTTAACCGAGAAACTGGCTGCCTGTCTGTATCAGCAAGCAATGCCTTGGTGGATGCGCATAATCTGTTATTTTGAAGTATTATTTTCACTTATACTCTGGATTGGCATATTCGGGGGTATAGGATGGTTTATGATCATGCCATTTTTTCACAGACATCATATCCCCATCTATATTCAACAACTACACAAGCTTTGGTGGCAAACCATACCATTAATTATTGCAGTCCTTTGGATGACAGGCGGATTCGGCTACGCGCGCCTACGACTTCCTGTTGAGGCACTCATTATTATCATGGGTCTGACGTGGTGGATTTACGCAACTTCATATGTCTCTCAACAAATAAAATAACCCACACGCAAAAACCAATAATTTTGATGAATCTATTTTTTCGGAAACACTCTCGTCGCCGCAAACCCCTTCTGAACCGCTTTCATTTTTTGCCATTGAGTAAAAAACAGATACGTTTTTATTAAAGCAATAGCAGGAAATGAATATTGTACTATTTTAGAGCCTTGAGCAGTAACAGCTGGTATGCCAAAAAGCCATTGTTCTGGCGCCATTGGCGGAACAAGACGATTTCTCTCACCAGTCCTTGCAACAATTTTTGCGACCAGTTCTTGCTCTTTCTTATTTTCACAATTGATTTTGTTGAAAATGACCACACGGTCTTGTAATTTGGAGTACAGATCACTAGACCTATACATATTAACCCATTGTGGGCATGTCTTCTCATCAAAAACCTGCCAAACATACCTTATTTTAGAATCATCCACCTCAGCACTACGGAAAAAACTTAATAGTGATTGCATTGAAGCGATACTTTCAACTTGATCGAAGAGCGTGAAATCACCACTTTTTAACTTAAATTCATCAACCATAAGTCCAAATACATAACGCTCTAATGCCGTTGCATTTTCGCTTACTACCAGCTCTCGCTCAGCTCCAATCAAAAAATTTTGGATGGATTCAGGTGACAAATATTGTGTACTTGCTTTAAAGGTATTCCCCTTAGAGAAAGGAAATAAACGATATTGTTTGGGTGAACCTCGTAGCACATTCATTGCCGAAATAACTGCTAGAGATTGTCCCAATATAATATTAGACCGATTAGATGCACTATCCTCATCAAATTTTTTTACCCAATCGTTAAGCATTTTTACATTTTCAGCATAAAAATAGCTTGGATATCGACTAACTAAAGCAAGCGGAATGAATACTTTCTTAATATGGTCAAAAAAACCAGACATCACACCTTCGTATTTTTTTATATCTTGTTCTAGTTGCTTATTAACGTTTATCCGATCAGATTCGCTTAATGAAGAATATATTTTATCAAGGGCTACGGTTAAAATTCTAAACGCACTATCGGGTAAAGGATATTTTCTCACCCATTCTCCACGCAAATAGCATTCGCGATATAGCTCAATCCCCTTACCTCGTACTTTGTTAAACAATTCTGGTGTCGCAATCTCTCGGATAGGAAAATTCAATGCTTTTACAGAAGCATCGGCTACACCTTTAGCATACTTACGAGCATTCTCAAAAAGGTTTTTTTGATCCAGCTGTGGATTATCCAAAATTTCTATATTTTTCTGATAATTGTCAAAATAGTTCTTTGCGTTCAGCACTACAGCATCAACTGCCCCAAAAAAATACCTTTTCTAAACATGGCATCGTCTCCTCAAACCCATAAGATCTTTCCAATTATTCCTTCATATTCGAATCAAGAGATTTTCTTTCTAGAGGTCTTCACTCAAATCAAATGGAGTAAAAATTCACATTTTTCTTCTTATAGATCTATAGATAATGTGCCATCACTATTCGGTGTAACCGTGGTTTTAAAGGGGCCAAAAACTTTCTGCATCCCCACGTACACTCCATAGGAATCTGCTTGATACCGCTGATTAATGATCTCTTTTACTGCCTCAGGGTAACCTTCTTGAGAAACATGCAAAAGAGCTCTTAAATTTATCCTCATAGGTAACAACCGAAAAGCTGCTGCAAGTTCTTGAGTGGCATTATTATCAACAGTTATTTGTTGAGTTGAACGCCAACTCAAATTATCTAATGACCATGATAACCACGCCTGCAAAGGCTTAGCTGTTTTATTAGAAACAATAACAGAAATCGTCCCCTCTGCTCGAGCATTCTTCATAGGCACAATAGTAGCGAATGCGGAATCAACTTGCACCACCAATAATACCATAACCATCAATGCTATTTTCTTCATATCCTCTTCTTCGGATTAATTATCCTATTTAAATTTTTCAAGCCGCCACAAAACAGCAATTACTCAAATTACTCTTTCCAAGCCCATTTTTAATTGTATTAAACCAGAATCTCAATTTGCAATTGTTTTTTAATTATTGCAGTTCTTTGGATGACTGGTGGATTTGGCTATGCGCGACTACGAATTACAATTGAAGCACTTCTTATTATCATGGGGCTAACGTGGTGGCTTTATGTTATTAACAAAATACATTGAGAAGGTTAACAAGCAGTAACATTTATAAACCTTCTCAACGTATTTGATTTCAAATTAATCAGTTTTATGGCATCAGGTCTTTGACAAAGAAGCAATAACTTTAGTAGCTTGTAATCACTATTCATACACTATAGAGGGCTTGCTATGAAAATCATGGCATCTGGTTATTACCTAAAATTCTTCTCAAACATAGCATTCTGTGTTGGTTATCCATGCCTCAGCATTCATTACATCTTGTTGAATCGATTATATTATTTCCTCCTGTGTTGGCCGCGCAGGCCTTAAAATTGTCTTTCGCTATTACAATTTCTCTCAAGTAATTTAGTTCAGAACATCTTCGCATTATTCACACTAATTCCTTTATTGCTTTACAGGAAAAATAACTATGAAAAAAGTTTTATTTATAATGCTATCCATTTTGATGATGAGCGGCATGGTATATTTGACAGATAAAAAATCTGGGCACCAGAATTCAGCGATCAGAATAGCAATTTTTGAACCCGCAACTCATCCTGCTTTGGACGAAATTGTTCAGGGCTTTATTGAAACAATGGCAAAATCAAAAAGACACTATGTATTTGAAAGGTTTAATGCCAATGGCAATAAGATTCTTCTGCGATCACTCGCCGAAGAAATTTTACAGGATACTTTCGATCTTATTTTTACTGTTGGTGTTGATTGTTCTTTGACCATTAAAAATTTATCCATCAAAAAACAGAGTCTAACTCCTATAGTATTTACTGGTGTCGATGATCCTCAAAAGCTTGGACTTGTCGGAGCTATGATTACCGGCATCTCAACACAATCAAACTACCCAAAACAAATATCTTTACTAACCGAGCTTATGCCAAATATCAAAAACATTTTACTCGTTTACGATCCAACACAAGGTTCAGGCCTTGAGTCAGACAAAGAACAAATAGCGTCCATTTTGAAAGAAAAAAATCTAAAATTAACAGCAGTAGAAATTGAGTCTATTTCGGAAATTACTCAGAAAATGATTTCTCACATAGACAAGACGGATGTTGTAATGGTGTTGAAAGATAACACTGCAGTCTCTGGGATTGACAGTATTATTGAGCTTTGCAATCGACGTCGTAAGCCGCTTTTTGCGAGCGATCTTAATTCAGGAATGAAGGGAGCTGCTCTTACTTATGGAATTCGTGAATATGATTCCGGGGCAGAGGCGGCGTTAAAGGCACAACTCATACTTGAACATGCAAAAAATCCTTCAGAAATTGCAGTCTCATCAATTGAAACGCCAAAGATGCTTATCAACAAAAAAGCAGCATCGGTTCAAGGGCTTGATGTCGATTTACAAAAAATTTCTGAACTCACATCTATTGAGCTATATTAAAACGAAAGTTCTCATTATGGACCATTTTTTTCCAATAATCATAGAGCAATCTCTTCTTTATTTCCCTCTTGTGGCTGGTGCCTACATAAGTTTTTCTTTAATGAAACTCCCCGATTTAAGCATTGAAAGCGCGTATCTTTTTGGCGGTCTTTTCGCGGGAATGGCTTTACCATTTATGCAAGAATGGCCTGCGCCCGCTTTGCTTCTTGCAATGATTTTAATAAGCTGTGCTGGTGGCATGGTAGTTGGAGCAACTTCTGGCTGCATAACTATTTTTGGAAAAATACCACACCTCCTTTCAAGCATTATAACGTTAGGAATATATCATGGTCTTTTCCATATGTTCTCAAAGCCCTACGCCTCTCTTTCGCAGTATAAAAATTCATTGGCTGCCATTTCTTGTTTGGAAACTTACCCAGAGCTTTGTACGATTGCGTTTTTGTTCGTGTTGATCTCCATAGGACTTACGTTTCTTTTTTCCACGCAACTAGGTTATACCTTTTCCATTTTTGGCAACAATTCATTATTTTTAAAACACTTTGGAATATCTATCCCCTACGTTTTTCTGGCAGGAATCCTATCTGCAAATGCATTAGCTGGACTCGCGGGATACTTTTTTGCCCAAACTAACAATTTGGTAGAAATAAACATGGGGGTTGGCAAATCTCTTTTTTGTATATCTGCGCTTATTTTGGGAAGAACTTGTATCGAGAAATCAGTTTCAATACTCATTCCTCTCTGTGGAACCGTTTCCTACTTTTTGCTGCAGCAGTCTTTGGTCAGGATAGGATTTAATTTGAAATATTTCACTGCAATTCAAGCACTTGTCGTTCTTATTCTCTTACTTTTGCTTTACAAAAAGTTAGATAAAAAAATTGATCATTTAGGAGTTTAACATGCACGAAGCGGACAATTTATACATTAAGGATCTTACCTTTTTTTTTCCGAAAGATACTACGCCCTTTTTTTATAAACTAAATTCTACTTTTCTATGTAATTCGCTCAATTTTATTCAAGGGAAAAATGGCATAGGAAAATCGACTTTCTTGAGAATTATGTGTGGAGAGCTCTTACCTCAAGAACGCGTAACGGGTACTTTGCATGTGGAAAATACAATGTATAATTTTGAAAAATCCTACGAAATCAAAGATGCAATCAGAATGGTACCCCAAAATTTTAATGATATTCTTCTGAGCTCCTACTCCTTTAGCCAGAATTTGCAATGTGCACTTTTGGGCAAGATACCAAAATTGAGAGGCCTTTCTCCTTGCCCAGCCATTCCGCCATTCATTAAAAAATATGGCATCAACACAGAAATTCCCATTTCGTCCTTATCAGGAGGCCAGAGGCAGATATTATCCATTCTTATGACAATTCAAAAGGCTCCAAAGATCATGCTTCTTGACGAACCAACGGCTACCATGGATGAGGAAAATGCGAGACTTGTGATAAATTTTCTTGCGGAGCTTGCTGATCGCAGCCAAATAACAATCATTCTCGTTGTTCATCAAAAAGAACTAATCAGGCAATATTGCAAAAATTTTTACCATGAGTTGCTCAAGGATCATGCTGAAATAAGACAGCTTGTGCCTGTGCTCTGTAAAAATACGTCTACTTAAAGACAAAAATCCTTTAAGAAATGAAAAAACAAGTCTCTGCCAAAAATGAGTTGGTCAATTGGAACGAATTCATCGTTTTTATGAATGGTATCTTTGCATGTAAACGGAGTTAATCCAACACCTTCTAATCCTCGCGCCCAGTAAAAGCGCAAATCGCTAGAAGCTTCAAAAAAATGCGGCCGCGCTTGCAGGTTAAAATATTCTATAGCATTTTTCAGAGCACCATAAAGCATTGTTCCTTGGAAATTGTGCATGGCACACTCCTCGTTTGATTGTGCCAAAATGGTGAAATTAACCCCTGCAATTTTGCTTATCTGAGTGTGAAAAAATTGTATGATTTCTTCCTGTTTATACGCTGGTGGAATTCGAATATCAACTGTAGCTTGTGCTATTTTTGGAATTACGTTCAAATTTGCAGAGCCATCCTTTTTTCTAGCTCCTGCTATTAATGACGTAATGTTGCAGGAAAGCAACTCTCCGGCCTGAGTGGCACCAATTTTTTTCCGTTGCTCATTATGAATAGCAACAAATCCAAACAAAACTTCCACAAGCTGGTGTATTGCATTTGAGCTCTGCAGGAGAGAACCATGCGAGGCTTCTCCTTCGCCAACGATTTCAATTTGGACGACTTTGCGTTCTGCAACTTTGATGTCCAGTGCATGAGCGTCCCCTGACGCGTGCCCTTCATCAAGGACAAATCCAACATTCAAGCGTTCAAATGCTGCTGATGCAATAAATTCTTTGGTGCCAGTAAACCCACCAAGTTCTTCATCTGGAACCGCAGCAAGATGAATTGTGCGTCGTAGTTTTATTCCCTGAAGCTTCATTTTTCTTAGTGCCCCATAATGTACAGCGCCAATTCCTTTCATATCTTGCGCACCTCTGCCAATAATACGCCCGTCTTTAATAGCCCCAGCAAACGGCTTATGGGTCCATTGCTCCGCTTCTGCGGGGACAACATCAAGGTGGTGGTTAAGCAAGAGCGTTGGTAGTTTTTCATCTGAACCCAAATAGCTTATAACTGCTACTGTCCCACCAGAGGGTAACTTTATTTCTTGATAGGAAAATCCATCGGCTTCTGAGTTTTTCTTTAAAAAATTAAGCGCTTCTTTGTAATGAGGGTGCGGGTGACTTGTGTTTATTTGAATGTATTTTTGTAAAAATATAATCAAATCGTCGTCAAAAAGATTATCCAGTGAGCCCTGAGGGCTCACTGGATAAAATAAAAACGCTGACAGCAATAGGATGCCTATACCAAGCAATAATACAAAACTGATCAGTTCATACATAGCGTTCTCGTGGCCGATAGGTTAACACACAGCCAAGACCCGGAATTGCTTTTTCATCTGGTAAAGAAATGCAATCCAAGTCGTCAGGATCGAATGTTGGCACAAACGCTTTATAGCGGTAATACTCGAGAATTATTGGTTCACTTGGTCCATCAAGCTGATGTACGAATTTCTGAAATGACTTGGCGATGCTCATTGTTCGATCCGGTAACTTTCCGGGTTGTTCGCCTGCATTGGAATTCGTGAGGCCATAGAGTAGTGAAACGCTTGAAGCTCTTCGATTGGATAGCATGTCATGGACCTGAGGCGTAATAGTGTTCAATGCCATCTCTGTTAATGTCCTATTTACTCCCATTCCGCGGAATGCATTCTTTGTAAAATCAAGTTCATCGTAGATACAAGCGTCATAGGGGTAGAACTTTGGTTGCCTATCTGCCGCTTCAGATCGCACAACCAAGCCATCCTGATTAACTAATCCAGAAAAAACACATTGCGATTCTTTTCCCTCGCAACGGAGCTCATTCGTGAGAATATTATGTTTTTCGATTTCATCGGTAAGAAGAAAAAGCTTTTTGTAGGCAACAATTTGATTATTTTTTGTTGCCACGAAAAGTCGGTCCCTATCCACAGCTTCTCGCACAAACGATTTCCGGAATTTTTTGGGCAATACAACAAGTTTCTCTGTTTCGCGTACAGCCTCATCATTCATCAGAGACAGTATTTGGGGCACATCAACATCGCAGGCTAATCTACATTCAAACATAGCTTGCGCTGACCAATAAACCATAACAAGCATTAACAATAACTGTTGCATGATAGCTCCTTCATGCTTTACAAACCATTATTTTAAACTATTTTACTGAATTGATGACCCTAACATAACAAAGTTTATGGATCTTGGAAGGATGCCTACATGGCTTGCTCCCTGGGGCAAAAATGATTAAAAATACACTGCTAGCAAAACTCTAGCATATTATTTAAAAGCAAGTGATATCATTTTAATTTTTTTTTTAATTACAATCGGAGAGTAGTTGCCGAACGCACAAAACTATAATGACCCTCAAATAATATGTCTGGACACGTGGTCGCAATCATATTACTCATAACATGTTCATTGATAACATTGATAAAGCTATCGATCAGTTCATTCAGTTTTTAAACAAGGAGCATTTTAACTATAAATTTCTTTGATTAAGCCATTTTCAAAATGAACGCTCTATACTATAGAAAATTATCGAATACCAAAAAGGGAATAAGCTATGAAAAAACTTTATGCTCCCTGGCGAGCAGACTACACCACAGGAAGTGCACACAAGAACAATGAAAATCAGGCACAGGACGAATGTGTTTTTTGTAAACAAATACATTCAGAGGAAGATGAAAAGCATTTTATTCTTAAGCGATTTGACCATCACATGGTCATTCTTAATTTATATCCTTATAATGCCGGCCATCTTCTTATTATAAGCCTTGAACATCAAGCAACTCTTTCAAGGCTCAGCGCAGAATCGCGCACCGAACTCATCGAGCTCACTACACTCTGCGTTGAGATACTCAAACAAGCACTTGGCGCTCATGGTATCAACGTTGGCCTTAATCTTGGTAAAGCAGCTGGCGCAGGTATTCCTAGTCATATCCACACTCATGTTCTACCGCGATTTCTTGGCGACACAAATTTTATGCCAACACTTGCTGAAACAAAGGTGATATCCTTTGACTTACATACTATCTACCAAAAACTTAAACCTTATTTTGAACGCATTGAGTATCGGCAATAAGGTGTTCTTGTGATTTTTTAGCCGTGATGGTTGGGTGAGAAATACCACCACCAACCTCGCGTTTAAGCAGTGCGAGTTCTTGAGTGAGCTGCTCTTTTGCTCGTAGCGCATCAGCCTGCCTGAGCTCAAGATCCTTAATATATTCTTTAGCCTGCTGACGACTTGCTCGCTCATGTTCAACGGTGGCAGTTAATTCTTTGATGGTATATTCAAGGGAAGCGACTTGTTCATTTTTGTTGTACAAGGATCCCGTAAGCTCAGTTATGAGTTTTTCTTTCCCAACTAATTCATGGTCTTTAGTTGCCAGTACACTTATAACCCGTTGGTATGCTTCTTGTTGTTCATGCATTTTTTGTTGCCGTGCTAGTAATTCGCTATATTTTCGTTGATACGTCTGCTCCGCATGTTTTAACGCATGAATATCATGCATTGCCAGCTGTAACTCTCCTCTAAGTGCCTCACATTCGGCACTCAACGCAGAGCATTCCTGAATGCTGGACTGATAAAGATTGCACCATTGTTTTTCTTCTTGAACATTTTTCTTGTCAACTTGTTGCTTCAGTTTTGTAATCTCTCCTTCAAATTCACGCATTTTCAGCTCAAAACAGCGATTGCATTCCTCGAGAGAACAGCGAACATGTCGTTCATCAGCTAATTGCTCGGCAAGCGCAGTGCGTTCTTGAGTAAGACGCTCAACACGCTCAAGATAATGCGTCTCTAGAACCTTTTTCTGTTCAAAAAGGTCTTGTGTGTGTTTTTTACGTAATTGATCTATGGCCGCACTTTCTAAGGTTTTTCCCACTACAGAACACCCTATGCATGCTAACCACGTCCCCATCAAGATTTTAAATCTTGCCATCCTACTATCCCCCTCTTTTTGTGTAACCCATTATTAAGATAATGATTTTATGTCGTTAAACACAACACAATAACCAAGAAAGCTCACCTAATGGCCTAAAGATTGGGCTCCTGCACGGAGAGCTTTTCGTGGCAAATTATTCCAATTAAGATGTTTTACGACAGCAAGAGGATCCATCGGCTTATCACCGCCAACATCTCGAGGTCGTTCTAACACCACTGGCTCAACTGGCTTTCGAGCAGGCTGCGGCAAGGCAGGAGCACTACGTGGAAAATCTGTTCCACCCAAAAATGGCTCCGTTGGGTATGATGGCTCTGATGGCTGGCCGCCCAAAAAAGGTTCTGTACTATACTCAGTATCAGGATAAAAAAAATCTGGTTCAGAAGGTCGTACCGTAGGCTTCCATCCATATCTTATAGGCTCCGGAGATGAAGTTTGTTCGATTGGTTGCAATGCACTTGGCTCTTCCATTAAACCCGGTTGAGGGCGCGTAGGCGCCGGCATTTCTCTCTCAGCAGGCTCTTGTTCTCGAGCCAGTGGAGGCTCTTCTTGTTTTTGCGTTGGTTGCTGTTCGGGCACTATTGTTGGAATAGACGGGGTTACCCTTGGAAATGGCGTAACATCAATGACGCGAGTACGGCGAGGTGGTCGCTCTGCAGCTACCTCTTGTTGTTCAAACGATGGCTGCATTAATTGTGTGAATGTTTTTTCTACGTCAGACATCTCATCGCCTGCACGAATTCCCAGAAGAGCAAGAAGATTACGGAATAATTTGCTAAATGTTCCAATATCTCTGTTTTCAATACTTTGCAATGATCTTTTTGCGATTTCCTTTATTTCTGTTGTTTGTTTTTCGCGTTCAATGAGGGCATCTTCACGCAGTGCCAGTTCTCCGCGTACGGTTTGTAATTGATTTTGCAACTCACCTGATTTTTGCTCGCTTTCACGTATACGTCTTTCAAAATCGGCTTTTTCTTGCTGTAATCTTTGTTGTGTTTGTTCAAGTTCAGCTCGCAACTGCTCACGCAGGGCGTGTTGCTGATCACGCCCTTCCCTTAATTGGTTTAACTCTAGCTCGCGCTGCGCCAACGCCTCATCTTTTCCAACAAGTTGCTGTTGAGTTTCCACAAGCTTCCGCTCGGCCAAAGCAGCTTGTTCGTTGGCTTGAGCTATGTGTTCTTCAAGCTCTTCGATATCTTGCCTAATTTCAGCGCGCTGCGTTGCCTGCTCTGCCAATTCTTCTTCAAGTCGCGAAGCTCTTTGGGTAAGTACATCCTTCTCGCTCTGAAGCTGCACTAACTGTTGTTCTACTATAGCTTTCGCAGAATCTGATGCTTTTAAATTTTGTTGCAATGTATCAACTAATTCTTGCTGCTTCGCAATTGTTTGTTGTAATACTGCATTGTTTTCTTCAAGCTGAGCAACCTGTGATTCGCTTTCTTTTAATTTCGTTTCTACTGATTCTAGCTCAGATACCCTTGTAGATAGCGCTGTTTGCTGAGCCAATTGTTTTGTAGCCTCTTCTTGTGCTCTCGCCAACTCTTTTTCAAGTTGAGCAACTTGCTCACGTGATGTTGCAGCTTGCGCTCTTACTTGTGCAAGCTCTGCTTTTGATTGCTCAACGGTCGCCTGCATACCACTCATCTCTTGCATCGAACCCTTTAACGTTTGATTTTCTTGCGCCAAGTTTTCACGTTCTTCTTGTAGTTGTTTAACTTCAGCAGTATGTTGCTCCACTAGACTTTGGGCCTCTTGTCGAGCTCCTTGTAACGCACTTTCCAAACTTGCAATCTTCTGCGCGATTTCATTCTGCAATTGCGTACGTTCTCGTTGTAACACAGCAAGCTCTTGCCTACTTTGTGTAGCACTTTCTTCAAGTTGCTTATTACGCGATAATACGTCATCCAATTGTTTTTTCAGGCTATCAAGCTGGGTAGTCATGGCATTTTGTTCTTGTTGCGCTGTACTTTTTTGCTCGGTAAGACTTTGAATTCTCTCCCCTGCTAGCAATAATTCTTCTTTCGTGGAAGCTACGACTTCTTGCGATTGATTTATCTGATTTTCAAGTTCCTGGGTTGCTACGCGTAAACTTGAAAGCTCGCGTTCTAATTCTTGTGCTTTCTGTTCGGCTGCAACACGTAATACTGATTGCTCTGCCAATTCTTTTTGTACCAATTCAACTTGTTGCGTTGCCTCTTGATGGGCTTGCGCTAATTGCTGCTGCAGATTTCCTATGTCGACTTTCGCTGCCTGTAACTCTTCTTGCGCGCTTTTCAATTCCGCGTCTGATTGACTTTGCTGTTGTTCGAGTTGCTTACGTGTGGCTTCTTCTTGTGCTGCAAACTGGCTACTTAGTTGCGTATTTTTTTGAGTTAAATCACTAACCGTATCTCGTAAATCACTCAACTCCTGCACTACATCTTGCCCAGCCTTGCGTAATTCGCTCGTCTTTCTTCCTTCTTCCACTAGTTGACTTTCATACTCTTGTCGCAATTGCGCTAATTCTTGCGCATGCTTCGTCACTAGTTCGGTCGCATTTTGCTGTAATATATTGTTTTCATCACGCAACTGTTTATTGGTGCCTAATAATTCTTCCAGCTCAATCCGCTTTGCTTCACGCTCTGCAATTATCTGTTGATCTAATTCTTGCATACGTTTTTCTGCTTGGGCAAATGCTTCCTGTAATTTTAATGCTGAACTTGCTTGTTCTTGAGCTTCTTGCACTTTCTTTTGCGCCTCAGCAAGCTGACTTCCTATCTCCTGTACTTTGTCTTCAGCGTAGCGTACTTTACCTTGGGCATTATTGAGTTCGCGGCGTATATCCTTTAATTCAGCTTCTTTGGCTTCTACAGCAGCAGATAATTCTGCACGTATTCGCTGTTCTTGCGTAGCCAAATCTTGTTGTGCTTTTTCTTCAACTTGCTTTACCCTTGCTGCATAGTCTTGTTCTGTTTGTTGAGTCACATCACGTTTAATTTCTTCTGCATAGGTTGCCTTAAGCTCTTCTATAGTACGCGCTTTTTCTGCTTCTATGGCCAAACGTGCTTGTGTAACCGCAGAAGTGACATCTTGCTCATATTTTTCTTTGAGCGCTGCAAGCCCTTGCTCTACTTGCGTACGTTCTGATTTTAACGAAGATATTTCTTGGCTCAGTTCTTCAGATTTTTTACGGTATTGCTCAGATTGAGCCATTAATTGATTTAATTTTTCTCTTCGTTGCGCTATCAATTGAGAAACAGATTTCGGATCTTTGATAAATTGGATAATATCATCTTCTTTCATCTTGCTGTCACGCGCCAATTCCTTAAATAATGGGGAGGATATACTAAGCATAGCCTTGCCACCAGCTGAAAATCCCTCTTTGTGACCCTCGGTATATTGTTGTTGAAGAAGCTGGTCCAGTTGTTGTTGAAACAACTGTATATCTTCTGAACTTTCTTGCGCTTCCTGAGTTACAGTCGGCTTCTGCGCGGGTTCTTCTATTTCCGTACCGAGTATGCTTTCTTGATACATAGGTTTTTGCTGTTGTCTATATTGTTGTAAAATCGCATACTGCGTTGATGTGGGAAGTTGGGAAAATCTTCCGGTAACCTCTGGTCGCATTACTCCCGAGGCAGTTGGTTGCGCAACTCCAGTGCCCGATGTAGGCCTCCATCCTGTTAGAGGAACCTTAGGGCTAACGGTAGAACGCCTTACTGCACCTGCAGACGTTCCCCTAGTTAATTGTGATGCAACGCCTTGACCAATTCGAGTCGCTCTGGCTCCAAAACGCGCTGCTACGCCCATGCCACGTAAATCATATGGCAAGCATACCATCAACATCACCAGGAACACTGTTAAATACACACGAAAAACTTTAATTTTTTTAATCATAAACTCATAACCTCGCTGATTTATTACTAATAGCCCTTAATAAAAATTTACAATTATAAAATATAAAAAACAATGGGTCGGACAAAGAACTCATAAAACGAGCTAGTTCTCGACAAAGACGTAACAGAATCAACAGACGCGGATTTGCTTAGGGATAAATTTGTCGGTACGCTTGTTTTTGTACCTTAAAAACCCCTACTCATACTATTAACGTAAGGATTTTGCATGAAATCCACACTCATCAGAAAAAAATTCTTCGACTTTTTTGCCAAACACAACCATACCTCCGTACCGAGTTCATCGCTTATCCCCGCACAAGATCCAACGCTTTTATTTACCAATGCGGGCATGAATCAATTTAAGGATGTTTTTCTTGGCAAAGAGCAACGCACCTACAAGCGAGCAGTCTCTATTCAAAAATGCATGCGTGCCGGTGGTAAACATAATGATCTTGAAAATGTAGGATTTACCAAGCGCCACCTCACGTTCTTTGAAATGATGGGAAATTTTTCTTTTGGCGATTACTTTAAACGCGAAGCAATTCGCTTTGCCTGGGATTTTTTAACCAAAGAAATCGGTCTTGATGTTTCCAAACTTCATGCAACCGTTTACTTAACCGATAGCGAATCCTACGATATCTGGCACAAAGAGATCGGTATACCTACTGAACGAATCCATAAACTCGGCGCAGAATACAATTTCTGGCAAATGGGCGATATGGGACCTTGCGGCCCATGTTCCGAAATTCATATTGATCGCGGCCCAGAATTTGGTTGCGCACAGTGTGATCCTTCTTGCGATTGCGATCGCTTTTTAGAAATTTGGAATTTGGTATTTATGCAGTTTGATCGACAATCTGACGGTACTGACTTACCTCTTAAGCAAACCGGCGTTGATACTGGCATGGGACTTGAAAGACTATGCAGCATTGTACAAAATGTCGACTCAGTATTCCAAACCGACGTGTTCGCTTCAATCATCAAGGACATCGAATCCCATACCGGGCTTGTCTACGCACAACAATCACCTGAACTTAAAGCCGCATTTCACGTTTTGTGTGATCACGTACGCGCAGTAACTATGTTGATCGCTGATGGCTGCGCTCCTTCTAATGAAGGTCGCGGTTACGTACTACGCAAAGTAATCAGACGCGCAGCGCTTTTTTCCCAGAAATTAGCACAAGCTTCTAACCGTGATATGCAAAAAAACTTTTTCCCAGAATTATCAAAGGTAGTAATCAAAGAAATGGGGTCGGTGTATCCTGATATCATTACCAACCAAACCCTGATTTATAACATTCTAGAAAGCGAAGTAGAAAAATTTGCTGCGAATCTTGTTCGTGGCCAACAACTACTTGCTAAAGTTTTTGCTCAAACCACCAACAACCTGGTGACTGGCGAGCAGGCATTCAAACTTTATGATACGTATGGATTCCCCATCGAACTCACCAAGCTTATCGCCCAAGAACATCAGTTTTCTGTTGATGAGCAGGGATTTAAAGAGGAGATGGCTAAACAGCAAGCGCAATCAGGTAAGAAAAAAGAAGACACGGTACATGTTGCACTTGATGAATCAGTTACCACCGAATTTACCGGCTATCAAGAACTTGAAACCGAGTCTGAAATTATCGCTCTCGTCCAAGACAACAAACTCGTTGATCAGGTTGATGCTGGCGATGAATGCTGGGTGATTACACGAAAATCGCCATTCTTTATCGTTGGTGGAGGACAAGTACCAGATCAAGGTTGGTTAACCATACATCAAGCAACAACGCCGATCATAGAAGTTGCTTACATAAAAAATGCGATCGGTGCGCGCATTAAAACGCCCACTTCTATTACCATTGGCGATACCATTATTTCTACCGTGAATAAAGAACTACGTATCAATGCCATGAAAAACCATACTGCAACCCACTTGCTGCAGGCTGCACTCATCACGTTATTCGGCAATACCATAAAGCAATCTGGCTCTCTCGTTGCACCAGATTATTTGCGTTTTGATTTCACCTACCACACCAATGTGCATAATGAAGATATCAAGCGCGTTGAACAACTCGTTAATGAAAAAATTAGAGAAAATATCGCGGTCAATATTGAATATCTACCACTACCTCAAGCAATCAAGCGTGGCGCTCTCGCATTTTTTGGCGAAAAATATAATCCTGAACATGTTCGCATGGTTGAAATTCCTGGATTTTCTGTTGAATTATGTGGCGGCACTCACGTACCACGTACTGGTGATATTGGATGCTTTAAAATTACTGAAGTATCCGCACTGTCTGCAGGTCATAGACGTATCACGGCAATAACAGGCCCTAGGGCTTTGGAGCTCTATCAAGAATGTTTTGATATCACCAAGGCGCTCAGTACGGAATTTAAAGTAAAGCGTGAAGATATTGTCACTACTGTCGACAAACAACGCGAACACATCAAGGCACTCCAACACACCATAAAGCTTCTTAAAAAAGATTATTGGAAAGCTCAGCTTCCAACCTGGCTAGAAGCGGTTGAAACGATTAATCAGATTCCATTCGGTTTTGTAGCCCTTGAAAACTACAGCACTGAGGAACTTAAGGACATCGCACAAGAGATGCTTGATAAAAAGCCTGGTTTTTACTTCCTTATAAGTACCGATAATCAACGCTGTAATTTTTATGTCGGCACCACAACTCATTTTGCGAATAGCATAAATTTGAAAAAATTTGGCACATGGCTACAAGAAACACACCAATTGCGTGGCGGAGGAAAAGAAACATCGCTACAAGGCGGAGGACTTGAATTTGATGCCAAACTAGGAGCATCAATTAAGGAGTGGTTACAAAAAATTGCCCCCCGTTAAGAACTCTTTTTAGCAGCTCTTTGTGCACCTTCTAGCCTCAATACCTGGTGGCCGATATTATCTCTTTGCTAGAATGCTCGGTAATACTATCCTTTGGAGAAATGTATGATTATCGCTCTGGCTATAATAGTATTAGGATTTGTAGGTTTATGGATAGCGAGTGACTATCTTGTTTCTTGCGCACGTGGCTTGGCACAAATTTGGAAACTTTCACATCTTTTTGCTGGTTTTTTTATCATGTCAGTTACTGGATTACCAGAGCTTGCTATTGCATTGCAATCAGTTTTTCATGCAAGGCCGTCTCTTTCAGTTGGCAATATCATTGGGGCAAATTTTGTAAATATCTCCCTATCAATCGGCATTCCACTACTCATTTTTGGCCCCATCATGATTCAGCAAGAAGTATTTCGAAAAAAAGTTGGGCTGCTTATGTGTACTGCTGGTCTTATGGCGGCTATTTTTATCAAAAACACCATCACACCGCGCTTCGCATCACTTCTTATTATTTGTTATCCAATCGTTGTGGCTCTATTATGGCTGACCAGCCGCAATGAACGTCTTATCAACAACCGCAATCATTCTCTTCTCTCCACCGAAACGACTTTATCTCTCATAATAAAGTTTTTTATTGCCACGATTGGATTATTTATTTCTACGCGACTAATTGTTACGCATTCTCTTTTGATCGTACAAAAACTCAGTACTGCGCCCATTTACTTCGGAACCACCATACTGGCAATCGGCACCTCATTGCCCGAAATTACCCTTAATATTCAAGCATTTCGTAAAGGTGAATACGATCTGGCTCTAGGAAACGCTTTTGGCTCCATCCTAGGAGTTGGTACCGTGGTACTTGGCCTCCTTGCTCTTACATCTTCAACATCCATCACTTTAACCGGAATACACCACATGGCGTATTTTCAGGCAATAGCTTATGGAGTACTGGCAATTGGAATGATTCGATATCGCCGATTGTCAAAAATCACGGGAGCTATTCTCATAAGTACCTATGCTGCTTATATCATACTTGAACTATGGCTTCGCCTTGTTTAGCCCGTGTCACAAAATCTAAAGACCTACATCAGCCTTTAACCCAAAAACAATTAATCATCTAGTAAAATATTTACTTTATTAACCTCTAATCAGTACGCTGAAAATAGTAAATTCGTAGATATAACGTTTTTTTAAATCATTGGAGATAAATTATGAAAAAGCTACTTATGCTAAGCCTTGTGCTTCTTACCCCTGCCTTTACCATGACACAAGATACCAAAAATCAAAAATCAGCAGCCGCTGTTCCGGCAAAATCGGAAAAAAGTACTCCCGGTGCTCAGGAAACACCAGTACCAGCAACACCTCAAAAACAGGTTGAATCTAAGTCTGTCCAAAAGCCGATAACACCAGAACCCAAAGCAGTCACCGTGAAACCAGTTGAAACCAAAGAAATCGCCGCAAAAACTGCTCAACCTGCACAAACAGCAGTCACTGCCGCTTTTTACCAAAAGGCCGCTGATATCCAAAAGAACGTGCACGATTTTGCTTTAGAAGCTGAAAAGTTTGCCAAACAGTCTCCAGGTGAAACTGAAAGAGTCCTGGAGCAACTTGGTATTATCATGGGAATCAGCATTGCCGGTCTAGAAGCAATTTCTGGTGAAAAATTAATTGACTTTGAGGCGTTAGAAGCAGAGGCAGAAGCTGCCGCTAAAAAAGAACAAGAAGCAAAAAAGCCTGCTCAGGCTAAGAAATAACGCAATAATAAATTACTAGGCTAGCGTAAAGAGCTTCGTCGTGCTGGGCGAAGCTCTTGTTATTTATTCGATAATTGACTCAATTAATTCAAGTGCAGGTTCAAGATACTGCTCTAACTCCTGCAACCCCAATGAAAATTTTTGTAACACATAATTGGGTACATCGCTTTTATTAAGCGGACGATCAATGCCAAATGACAAACGAGCAAATGTATCGCCACATTGTTCGATAATAGATTTAAGCCCATTATGCCCTTTGGCACTACCACTCAAACGAATTTTTAATTTACCTACGGGTAGCTCAAGCTCATCATGTACCACCAATATATTTTCTGGCTTGATACCTTTTTTAAGCAGCTGAGGGACTACTTTACCAGAACTATTCATAAAGGTTTGCGGCTTCACCAATATAATTGGTTTATCATTAATCCGTACAGTAGCCACTTCCATCATATCCTTGTTCTGCCACGTCGCCCCATACTTGTCAGCAATCTTGTCGAGCACAAGAAATCCTACATTATGTCTTGTATGCTTAAATTGTGGGCCAGGATTGCCAAGCCCAATAATGGCCATTACGGGAATCTTTTGAGTTTGCATAAAACCTCTTTTAAATTACCTTAAGTACGACTTTGTATAATACGCACTATTGCTGCAATGGTGCGCGGAACAGAAAACACAGACAGTGTATCATGAAGGTCAAATTTAGGTAATGGCACCGTTGGAGAACACCCTATCGTACGATATAAAGATGCCGAAATAATTTCTTGTATACCACGTGAAAAAATTCCATGCACAAAAATGCCGTGCATCTCTTCAACCCCAAGATCAAATAATGCCTGTGCCACCGTGAGCGCGGTTCTTCCAGTATCCAAAATATCATCTATGATGATTGCCCTTTTAAAACCGGTATACCCATGAATGCCGAGTACACGGGATTGGTCAGTATCAAAACGCTCTTTAACCACATTTACCAATGGCACATTAAGTGCTTGTGCTACCAATTTAGCTCTTGAAACCGCTCCTTGATCAGGAGCAACAATGCATGCTTCCTTGAGCATAATATTCTGATCACGTATTGCTTGTACAATGTCTTCATGCATGCTCACCATATGTACTGGTATAGAAAAAAGCGAAGACAATGCATGATCATGTGGCTCAATCACGATAATTTCGTCAATACCAGAAGCCTCTGCCATGCGAGCGACGGCAGCCATGTGTCCAGCATATTTACCAGAAGAATCCTGACATTGACGCGCATACCCGCAATAGGGAATCACCCACGTACACCTTGCAGCGCCACGCTGTTTAACCAGGTAACTTAAAAAAAATATTTTTATTAACTCATCATGAACACCATGAGCCGTAGGTATAATAAGCACAACATGCCTTTGGTGCAATAATAATTCCTGCTCTACATGAATTTCAATTTCACCATCAGCAAATCGCGTGATTACGGGCATATAGAATGGATACTCCAACTGCTGAGCAAGATCAGCGGCAAAGGCATATTGATCATCCAGAGCCATACAAATCGGCAACAATGACATAAAATCCCCTCAAGATATAAACAAAATCGGCGAGAGTGCAGATCAACACCCTCGCCGATTGCAAATCAGCACTAATTAGACCAAATACCCAAACTACGCATTTTTTTCTCAAGATCATCATCTGAAATACCGACAGCATAATTATAACTATCGTTCACATCTCTCAGTAACGCAATAATACGCTCAACGCGATCTTGAAACTGTGCAACCTTATTGTTTTTGTAGTGATTATACTGCTTCTTAATTTCTGTCTTGATATCATCAATAGTTGCGTCATCAGTTAGATTAAAAATCTGTTGCACCGTAAGATATTCTGTAACATCAAACCCTAGATCCTTGAGCGCCTGTTCGTGTTTTTTAATAATCTCTATTTTCAATGGAACACCAAAAATAAGTTCTTCTACCGCGAGTCCCTTAGAGCTAGAGGCAACCTTAATAGTGATCCCCTTACCATTTTTCCCTTTTTCTATTTCAAGTTCTATATTCTTGTGAGGGCCTCGTCCAATATAAAAATATTGCCTTGGAAGATTTTGTTTAGCACCCAAAGCATTCGTAATCATTACGATAAAAGGAAGCTGGACACTTTTGCCTGGTTGAGTAAATCTTGTAGACCCCTTTCCAACAATTAACCATCCTCGAGCAATTTTTTTCTGATCATCATCAAACGGATCGTGTTGATTTTTTTTACCTTGCAGAGATTTGGTATCCTTATCTTCATCATTTTCTGCGGTTAAAACTCGAACACGTAACTCTTGGCCCGATTTATTTTTAAGACGAACCGATGCCTGATCATATAATTTTTCAGCAGCGCCAAAAGCCTGTAAGTTCAAGAGCAGAACGGCTGCGCTCACCAATTTTGTTAAAGACATCTTCATACCTATCTCCCTTCATAGCCCAAATAAACTTCATAAAAATATTCTAATTGAAAATGAAGTATAAAATCAATACCCTCAGAAAGCTAAAAATAGCCAACCTGTAACCAATCAAGAGGGTGCTATCTCGCGTAGGATTTATAGGCGAAAAAATAAATGGCCTCGCAGATTTAACCGCGAGGCCATTTATTTTAAATTGCTCAGATGCTGTATTAGCTAATCATAGATTTTTTATCTGTCTTTGCGACTGTAGTTCCTGCAGACTTTTTATTGCCTTCTGCAACTACGGTTTGTTTGCAATTTTTGTTCATAAGTTCAGTGATTTTTTGGGTAGGTTCTTGATCAACTACGCTGTATACCACACGGCCAGTTACACGATCAATTACCACGTCAATTTTGCTTTCTTGGGCGTATTGCGCAACTGCCTCATCCAATTCTTTTGAAAGTTTTTCAGTTGCCTTCTGCATTTCACGCTGTAGTTCTTCTTCGTATTCTTGAGCTTTCATCTTGTAGTCGCGTTCTGCTTTTGCCATTTCACGCTGTGTTTTTTCACGCGCTTCTTCTGACATGGTCGACCACTTTTCTTGCGTTGCTTTTGCACTTTGCATGAGCTGCTTTTCAATTTTTTGCAACTCTTCAGCCATTTTTCTACGCTTTGTTTCAATTTCGCTTGTTATGCGCTTACCTTCATCTGATTCACGCATTGCAGCAAGAGCGTCAACATACTCAACTGTCATGTCTTTTTTTGCTTTTGCATGGCTGCTAGCTGCTGGCTGTACATTTTTTTGCATCTGTTCAGCCGCCAATGATCCAACTAATGCAAAACTTACTACAACTAAGCCTAAATTTTTCTTGTTCATCATAATCATCATACCCTTTGTTTGATTTATTATTTCTCATTCGCCGTATTAACCCTAGCGCGTTTGCTTTTGATCGTCAATTCTTAACATCGTCACCTATTATAACATCACTCGATTTTTTTGATGCACTCATCCAACGCATAAACCACTTGCGTAGTTCTTCAATCACAAAAAGCGTAGAAGATAATAGAAAAATACGAATCCAATCGGCACATGTTAATGGAACTGTATCAAATATGCGTTGCATGAACGGAACATAAAGTAACACCAATTGCAAAACAAAAACTCCACCTATAGCCAGTAAAAGCCATGGGTTAGAAAACAATCCTAATTGAAACACGGATTTTGTTTCTGAGCGACAGTTCCATGCATTAAACCACTGAAACATTGCCATGGTAATAAGCGTTGCGGTACGAGCATAGGTTAAATCTGTATGATAATATCTCAAAAATATTATAAGCGAGCCAATTCCCATGGGAATCGCCATATACATCATCTTGGCCATCATCCGTGGATTAACCAAACGAGCTCTTCTTAGCCATCGCTGTTGTAGTAATCTCGGTTCCTGTGGCTCCATAGTTAATGCCATATCCAAAAAACCATCGGTTACTAAATTGAGCCATAAAATCTGCGCAGCAGTGATGGGCAATGGTATTCTGAGCAACAATGCAAAGATAACTACTAAAATTTCTCCAAAATTTGTAGCAAAAAAATACAACACTACACGCCGTAACGTATAAAAAATGTGTCGCCCCTGCTCGATCGCTCGCACTATGCTGGTGAAAGAATCATCCAGAAGCACAATATCCGCAGCCTGTTTTGCAACTTCAGTACCTATGCCACCCATGGCAATGCCTAAATCAGCAGCAATCAAAGCTGGTGCATCATTAACGCCATCGCCCGTCATAGCAACCAATCTTCCACGACGATGTAATGCTTCAATAATTGATAATTTTTGCCGTGGCGTAACCCGTGCATAAATAGTTGTATGCCGTACTAACTCATCCACTTGGCTTTCATCCAATGCTTCTAGCTCGTTACCTAGTAAAATATCTTCTGAATCCGTATAAATACCGGTCTCACGAGCTACAAAAAGAGCGGTCTTTAAATGATCTCCCGTCGCCATAATAACATGTAGCCCACTCTCTTGCGCCTGCTTAATACTCGCAGATACCTCGGGGCGAATAGCATCCTGCAAACCTATCAATCCAATAAGCTCTAATCCGGTCGCCAACACTTGAGCTCCAACGCTTAATTTATGTTCTTCAGGCACCAAAAAAATGCGCGGGTCAAATTGTTTCTTGGCAACGGCAAGCACGCGCAATCCGCGATCAAGTAGGCTATTAAATTCATCTTGCAAAATCGAATTTTTTTGCATACGAGAATATATAATCTCAGGAGAACCTAGGAGATATACTATTCCTACTCCTTGCTGCTCGATAAAAATAGCATGATATTTCCACTGCGCATCGAAAGGAATTTCATATAATTCCCGGTAAGAATTACCACGAATTTTATCACGTAACAACACCGCTTTTTGTACAAGAACTACAAGCGCTGCATCTATAGGATCACCTTTTATCGTAAATGTTTTGGTACGCTCATCGAAGCGTAACTGAGCATGCGCAAGCAGTGAGCACGCTCGCAAAAGATCTACCAAATAACCATCATTTCCCAGATCGTCACTTATGCCATCCCTGATAATTTCACCTTCATTAAAATAGCCAATTCCAGACACTACATAACGCGCCTGCGGTGTTACCATCTGCGATACAATTAATTCATTTCTTGTCAGCGTTCCAGTTTTGTCAATAATCAGCGTATCGGCACGCCCCAGCGCCTCAACACCTTGCATGCGTTTGACCAAAATATTGTTTTTCGCCATGCGGTAAATACCGGTCACTAAAGCAAGTGATAAAACTACTGGCAATCCCTCTGGAACTACACAAATAAATAATGCCGTTAAAGTAGCTAATAGCTCAGATAATCGAATACCTGTTGAATAACCAATCCCAAACAAAACAACACATATCACCAAAATAACCGCGATCATCCAGTGGACCAGGCGATCAATTTCGCGTTTAAGTGGCATATCAGTATCAATTTCTTGAATACTTTCCTGAATTTTACCAATCTCTGTTCGAATGCCTGTAGCAATCACCAGTGCCTTGCCAAGTCCAGCAACAACATAAGTTCCCTTAAAAACCATATTTTTTTGATCGGCGAGAATCAATGTATCTGCAGCCATAGTCTCTGCAGTTTTTCTTACACTCTCCGACTCGCCAGTAAGAAGCGCTTCATCGACCACCATAGATTTTACTTCAAAAAGACGCGCATCGGCGGGTATCCTGCTGCCATCCTGCAAAATAAGAACATCACCAGGAACCACTTCTTCCTCCGCAACAATTTTTTGCTCGCCATCTCGAATGACAACCGCTGAAATCCCGGCAAAATGCTTAAGTTGTTCAAGAATATTTCGCGAGCGCCCTTCTTGAATAGCGCCCAAAAACGCGTTAAATACGAGCACCCCACTGATAATAAATGCATCTGTCGGATCATCGCTCATAAAAAAAATAAAACCCGCTGCCAACACTAAAAGATAAATCAGCGGGCTCTGAAATTGTCGAATAAAAATCATAAAATATGAGTCAGGCTTTTTTCCCACAAGCTCATTCATGCCATATAGTTTTAATCGTCGTTCCGCTTCTTGCTGAGAAAGCCCCCGCGTCAGATTGGCATCAAGTTTCTGAGCAATATCATCTATAGACTGTCGATAAAAATTCATCAGTGATTCTTTCGCTTACCATATCCGCAACATCTACTGCTATATACGATGCTTTTTACGATAATAATGCATATATGCCTTGCGGATCTCTTCCAAAATTAGGACTACGCTGGCAATTAAAAGCGCCAAGATCCAATCACTTGCGCTCAATGACATAACACCAAAAGCGCGCTGCATAACTGGCTGATAATATAACAGCATTTGCAAAGTAATAATTACCGCCATTGCAAGAATAAGCCAACGATTAGACCCTAAGCCAAGCTTGAATATCGATTTAGTTTCTGACCTACAATTCAACGCATTAAACCATTGGAATGCCGCCATAACTAAAAGCGTCATCGAGCGCGCGCGAACCAAATTGCCATTATACGTCATATAAAAAACAGCTAGCGATCCAATAACCATAGGCAATGACATGAATATCATTTTAAAAATAAATGAAGACTCGATAAGTCTTGGTTTTTGCAAAAACCAGCGATCATGCAGTAAGCCACGCTCTCGAGGCTCTAACGTCAGTGCAACATCTAAAAATCCGTCAGTCACCAAATTGAGCCATAAAATCTGTACTGCGGTTAATGGAAGCGGAAGACGAAGAAGTAATGCAGAAATAATAATAAGAATTTCACCAAGATTAGTTGCAAAAAAATACAACACCACACGCCTTAGCGTATAAAAAATATGCCTGCCAAGTTTAATAGCCTCTACGATGCTGGTGAAAGAGTCATCCATAAGAATGATATCTGCTGCTTGTTTTGCTACTTCAGTACCAATACCTCCCATGGCTATGCCCAGATCTGAAGCAATCAACGCGGGTGCATCATTCACACCATCGCCCGTCATAGCAACAAGTTCTCCTTGTTCTTGTAATGTTCGGACAATTCTCATTTTTTGCTGTGGAATAACTCGTGCATACGCATTGGCAGACGCAACTTGCATTTTTAATTCATCATCAGATAGCGCATCGACCTCTTTACCATCCAATACCGATTCACCTTGTCGTAAAATTCCAGTTTCTTGCGCAACAAAAGCTGCTGTTTTCTTGTGGTCACCCGTTGCCATAACCACCCGGATACCTCCGGATCGTGCCGCCGCTATACTTTCTGCTACATCAGAGCGAATCGCATCATTAAGACCAAGAAATCCTATGATGTTCATGTTCTCTTTCAGATACTTTGTAGCACTACCAAAGTAGGTATCCTCTGGACCTTGAAATAATAATGATGCATTAAATGTTTTAGTAGCGACAGCCAATACTCTCAATCCACTTTCAAACATCTCCTGCACCTTTGATGACTGACACAACGCGCTCTGTGATGTGCTTGCGCACAATGCATCAGGAGATCCTATAACATAAATCTTATGCTTTCCTTTATGCTCAACAAAAATAGCATGGTACTGCCAATCCGAATCAAAAGGAATTTCAAAAAAACGATGATAATCATGTTCTAGATTATCTCTTTCAATCCCGAATTTACGTGCTAACACAGACAATGCCGCATTAGTTGGGTCACCTTTTACTTCGAATGTTCTTGTTTGTTTGTCATAGCGCAATTGTGCGTGCGACAATAAAGCACAGGCAATAAGAATTTCTTGAAACACTTCATGATCTGGCTGCACAACCAAGCCGGCCCGTATAGCTTCGCCTTTCGCAAAATAACCTTCTCCGGTTATCTCATACACTTCATTGGCAAGTACTACTCGAGAAACCATAAGCTCATTGCGTGTAAGCGTTCCTGTTTTATCAATCATGATTACATTTACTCGACCAAGACCTTCAACCGCCTGCATTTTTCTGATAAGAACATTACGCTGTGCCAAGCGATATGCTCCTACAGCAAGCGCTATGGTTAGAACAATAGGAAGCCCTTCTGGAACAGCGCTTACAAACAATGCCACCAAGGTCATAAACAGTTCATGTAATGGAATCTGGTGCCAGAGGCCAACCAAGAAGAAAATAATACATACAAAAGCAACAAGAATGATCACTAAGTGAGAAATGCGATCAATTTCTTTCTTGAGCGGCATATCAGTTTCGATCCCTTCTATGCTCTCTTGAATCGCACCGATTTCAGTCTTAAGTCCCGTTGTGGTAACTAATGCCTTTCCGGTACCAGCAGTAACATAGGTTCCTTTAAAAATCATATTTTTTTGCTCATAGATTGGCACAATCGTTTCTAGAGCATGGGCTGTTTTAGCTACGCTCTCTGATTCTCCTGTCAACATTGCCTCATCTACATAAATAGTATGAGCCTCTACAAGACGAGCATCAGCTGGCACCTTGCTGCCATCTTGAATTACAATAATGTCACCGGGCACAAGGAGCGTGTCATCAATAAGCTCTTCATGTCCATTACGAATGACGATGGATGTTGTCTTGGATAATCTTTTTAATCCTTCAAGAATATTGCGTGCTCGACCTTCCTGTACCGCTCCAATAAGTGCGTTAAAGAATAAAATACCGGCGATAATAAACGCGTCATATACTTCTTTTCCGGCTATTAAGACAATAAGAGCGGCTATGCATAATACATAAATAAGCGGACTTTTAAATTGTCGCACAAAAACAATGAACCACGATTCTCGCTTATGATCAGGCAACACATTTGGCCCATACTGCTTAAGACGTTGCTCAACTTCTCTTGTAGAAAGACCTCGTTCAAGATCAGTCGAAAATTCTTTAGCTAATTCTTGTTTAGTTTTTTGATACACATTCATGACACGTCCTTGTCTTGATACTTACTTAATGCAGTACCGTATCACAAGGAACGTCAAGCAAACAACAAGACGCTGAGCTTACATCTGAAGGAGCAACCTTTAAGTCGATAAAATATACATAAAAGAAAAGCTTCCATACGAGTTGAGTGCATAGTCCAACTCACAACATGCGATAGATCCTTGAACTTTGTTGGGCAACAAATATCGCCGATCCAGTAATTTGGTTGATGTTTTAGGGTTATGTTTTTGAAATGTAATCTTATTCTTGATAAATATCAAAAAATGTCTAGGATTTTCCCCCAATATAATAAGCAGTGTTTTTGTATTTTTATTTATGAGGGACTACATGCGCCAGGCACTCCATACTAATTTGTTTCAAAGAATGTGGTTTTTTATAATTTTGCAAAAAATAGGGCGCCATCTATGCGCCATCGCTTTAACCATCACTCTCTTCACTTCTGTGCACGGTGTATTTGAACAGGAATCTACCTTAGCGCATCTCAAAACAGGTTGCC